>NZ_JAGEKG010000006.1:0-382126 GCF_049887755.1 Methylobacterium sp. NFXW15
GCCGACGCCGACGAGGTTGACGACGACCTGCGTCACCAGGGCGGTGACGGCGCCCGCGAAGATGGCGCCCCAGGACACTTGGTTGAGCAGCACGGCACGGGTGTCGGCATGCGCCTCCGTGGCCAGGGGGGAACCGGTGGTCTGGATGGTGCTCACGTTTCTACTCCGGGATTTGGTTGTTCACAGGTCTTGGGCGTGGGCTCAGTCGCGGGTCGCGTTCACGAGCAGGCCAAGACCGAAGCCGACGGCACCGGCGATGAGCAGGGAGGCGAGCGGGTACTCGGCGACCTGACCGCTCACGCCGCCATGGCTGTGGCGCAGGGCGCGGGAGCCGCGATCGTAGGCATCCTCGGCGTAGTCGTAGGCGTCGTCCGCCGCGCGGCGGACGGAGCGACGGGCACGGTCGTAATGGTCTTCGGCGGCACCCTGTGCGCGGCGGGCGCGATCCTCGACATCGTCGGAGCCGACGAAACCGCCCACCGTGTCGCGGATGCGGCCGCCGATGTCGCGAGCGGTGTCGGCGACGGTCTCGGCCGCATCGCGGACGGTGTCCTTGGCCTGACCGTAGAGGTTCTCGGCCTTGCCGGCGGCCTCGCGAGCCCGGCCCTCGGCCTGGTCATGCTTCGAGCCGGTCAGGTCGCCGACCGCGCCCTGCACCTTGCCACCGAATTCCTTGGCGGCACCCGTGATCCGATCCGTATCAACCATGTCGTTCTCCTGTCGGTGTGGTGTGTGATGGGGTGGCGCCCGGTTCGGCGCGTCCCGTGAAACCCGCGTCAGTCCCGGGCCGAGCGCGAAGGCTTGGTCCCGGAGGCTTGCCCGGCGTCTTGCGCCGCCTTCGAAGCTTCGGAGGCGTTGGCGTCGCGCTTCTGCCGCCGGCCTTCAGCCTCGATCCCGGCATCGCCGGTGAGCTTGCCGAGCGCCTCCTTGACCGAGCCCTTGAGATGCTCGGCGGAAGTCGAACTCCTGTCTTCGGGCATGGGTGCTCCATCGCGTTCGAGAAACCATGGACCGAGCGGAAGATGAGGCGGCGATCTTGGTCTTCAATGAGCAATCTATACTGGTAATAAGATCATTTTGTTCCGGTCGATTGCAGGGGGAAGCCATTTTCTCGTCCCCAGACCACTGCCTCGCTGCGTTTGTGGACGCCTATTTTGCGATAGAGAGCGGCCCCATGATTGCGCACGGTGTTGCGCGACAGGTCGAGTTTGCGGGCGATCGCCGCGTCGTCCAGCCCCGAGCAGATCAGGTTCAGAATCTGGCGCTCGCGCACGGTCAGGTTGAGCACGGCGGCGTCCGTCCGCCCCGGATCGGGTCTGCGTAGGTTGGCGAGCTTCTCGATCAGCCCACGGCTGAACCACGAGGTGTCGGCCATGACCGTCTCGATGGCGTCGAACAGTTCGCGCTCGGAATGCTTGCGGTCGGTGATGTCCTGCATCACCAGCAGCAGGAATGAGTCGTCGTCGATCTCGATGCGTTCGGCCGAGACGAGGCAGTCGAGGTTTGCTCCGTCCTCGCGTCGCAGGCACACCTCGGCGCCGAGCACGTAGCCCTGCCTGTCGAGCGCCGCCTCGATCTCCAGCCGCTGGGCGTCGTTTGCCCAGAGATTGGCCTCGTCGAGGCTGCGCCCCAGGACCTGGTCCTCGCCCAGGCCAAAGACGCGGGTGAAGGCCTCGTTGATACCCGTGATCCGCGAATCCTTGCCGCGCGCCAGCACGGTCGGGACCGGCGTCATCCGGAACGCCTTGGCGAAGCGCGCCTCGCTTTGGCGAAGGGCCGTCTCGGCTTTTCGGCGCAGTTCGAGATCGGCGAAGGTGAAGAGCATGCAGGGCTCGTCACCCATCTCGATCGGCTGGCCCGCCACGATGACGAAGCGGCTGCCTCCGTCGGGGGTGCGCAGGCACGCCTCCATCTGCGGGATGGTGCCGCCTTCCTTCAGACGCGAAATGGCGAGGTCGCGGTTGCGCGCTTCGGCCAGCACGTCGATCTCGTAGACGCTGCGCCCGATCACGGCGTCGCGGGTGAAGCCGGTCATCTCCAGAAAGCCGGTATTCACCTTGAGGTGGCGCAGGTCCGACAGCCGGGTGATGATCGCGGGAGCCGGATTCGCGTTGAAGGTCGCCTCGAACCGGTCCTCCGCCTCGAACTGGTCGGTGACATCCTTGAGGATGAGGGCGAGGCAACTCGGTTTGCCGTCGCGGTCGGTCGCGACGAGGCTGCGCAGGCTGTGCACGAAGTCCTGCTCGGGCCGGTCGGTGCGCCGGACCTCGACCACGACATCGTGA
The DNA here is from genome assembly GCF_049887755.1 of Methylobacterium sp. NFXW15. Taxonomy (NCBI): domain Bacteria; kingdom Pseudomonadati; phylum Pseudomonadota; class Alphaproteobacteria; order Hyphomicrobiales; family Methylobacteriaceae; genus Methylobacterium; species Methylobacterium sp. NFXW15. The sequence continues at coordinate 2,286 of NZ_JAGEKG010000006.1, forward strand.
AACCTCTCGCCCGCCACGACCCGCTCGATCGGGTAGTGATTCGGGGTGACGTTGTTGCGGTAGCGCAGGCAGAATCGCTCGCGGTACTCATCGACCGTAGGCCCGAGTTCGGCGAGGCTGCCCGCCCCATGCATCGCGAGTGCGGCTTCGTTGGCGTAGGCGATGGTCTGGTCGGGCTCGACCAGGATCACTCCCTCGCTCAACCCGGCGATGATCTGCCGGAGTTCATGCCTGTCGACGCCCGCGGTCACGGCTCGCTTCGCCCTGTCGTCTCGCCGCTGCCCAAACGGCAGCGACGCAAGAACAGGTTGCGCGCAAGGCGGTTCCAAAATTTATGTTAGGATGATGGTACGTGCGTATCATCGCGCACGGCCGGGATCTCTATAGTCTCGACAGGCAACCCTGCCCTTCGTTGAGATCGCGCTCCCGGCGGCCTATGGATGGCCGATGGAGATCCGCACTCACGCCGAACAACCCGTGTCGGCCCTCACCTGCCGTCCGCCTGCCTTCGGAAAGGCGGCGCCGTTCCTGCCGATGAGCCTCGCCGAGATGTCGGCGCTAGGGTGGGACGCCTGCGACATCGTGCTCGTGACGGGCGACGCCTATGTCGATCACCCGAGCTTCGGCATGGCCATCATCGGCCGCCTGCTCGAATCGCAGGGTTTCCGGGTCGGCATCATCGCCCAACCGGATTGGCAGTCGGCCGAGCCGTTCAAGGCGCTGGGCAAGCCGCGGCTGTTCTTCGGCGTGACCGGCGGCAATCTCGATTCGATGGTGAACCGCTACACGGCGGATCGGCGGCTCCGCCACGACGACGCCTATACGGCGGGCGGCGAAGGCGGAAAGCGGCCGGATCGCTGTACCATCGTCTACACGCAGCGTTGCCGTGAGGCGTTCAAGGACGTGCCGGTCGTGCTCGGCGGCATCGAGGCGTCGCTGCGCCGGATCGCCCATTACGATTACTGGTCCGACAAGGTGCGCCGCTCGATCCTGGCGGATGCGAAGGCGGATCTGCTGATCTACGGCAATGCCGAGCGCGCCGTGGTCGAGGTCGCCCAGCGCATGGCGGCGGGCGAGGCGCCGCACGAGCTCGATTCGATCCGGGGCGTCGCCCTGTTCCGCCGCGTGCCCGCCCATTACACCGAGCTTCCGGCCGACGATCTCGAGTCGACGGACGAGGCGGCCTCGCGCAAACCCGGCGATACCGTGATCCGGCTGCCGGCCTACGAGGTGGTGAAGGACGATAAGGAGGCTTACGCCCGCGCCTCCCGCGTGCTGCACCGGGAAGCCAATCCCGGCAATGCGCGCCCCATGGTCCAGCGCCACGGCGACCGCGACCTGTGGCTGAACCCGCCGCCGATCCCGCTGAGCAGCGAGGAGATGGATGCGGTCTACGACCTGCCCTACGCCCGGGCTCCGCACCCGTCCTATGGGGACGCGAAGATCCCCGCCTGGGACATGATCAAGTTCTCGGTGACGATCATGCGCGGCTGCTTCGGCGGCTGCACCTTCTGCTCGATCACCGAGCACGAGGGACGCGTCATCCAGAACCGCTCGGAGGGCTCGATCCTGAAGGAGATCGAGAAGATCCGCGACAAGACCCCCGGCTTCACGGGCGTGATCTCGGATGTCGGCGGGCCGACGGCCAACATGTACCGGATGGCCTGCAAGGACCCAAAGATCGAGGCGGCATGCCGCCTGCCGTCCTGCGTCTTCCCCGATATCTGCCCGAACCTGAACACCTCTCACGACGACCTGATCCGGCTGTACCGGAAGGTTCGCGAGGTGAAGGGCGTCAAGAAGGTGATGGTCGCCTCCGGCGTGCGCTACGACCTCGCGGTCAGGAGCCCCGAATACGTCAAGGAGCTCGTGACCCATCACGTCGGCGGTCGCCTGAAGATCGCTCCCGAGCACACCGAGCGCGGCCCCCTCGACAAGATGATGAAGCCGGGGATCGGCACCTACGACCGCTTCAAGGAGATGTTCGACGAAGCGGCCAAGCAGGCCGGCAAGAAGTACTATCTGATTCCGTACTTCATCGCGGCCCATCCGGGCACGACCGACGAGGACATGATGCACCTCGCGCTCTGGCTGAAGAAGAACGACTATCGCGCCGATCAGGTGCAGACGTTCCTGCCCTCGCCCATGGCGACGGCCACGGCCATGTATCACACGGAGATCAACCCGCTGCGGGGCGTACGGCGCGGCGACAGCGAGCCTGTCGAGGCGATCAAGGGGATGCGCCAACGGCGGCTGCACAAGGCCTTCCTGCGCTACCACGATCCCGAAAACTGGCCGATCCTCCGCGAAGCCCTGCGCGAGATGGGCCGGGCCGACTTGATCGGCCCCCGGCCGGATCAACTCGTGCCGTTCTACAACCGCCCGGAACTGGCGCCGGCGCGGGCAAGACGGCGGGCCAGAACCGGCCCCACCGCGGCGCGCCGCGCTTCACGACCAAGGGCGTTCCCCTGCGCAAATAGCGCCCTCGTGCGACTGTGATCGCGTCTTCCCGGCCGGAGAACGCTCCGGCCGAATCGTCATGGCTTCGTCCCTCGCGCTGCGACGCAGACGTAGCCGGACGCCCGGCTTGCCTTCAAAATTGTCCTGCGATCCGCGCCCTTGGAGCGCGTCCGACGGCGGCACCATAGTGCTGGTCTCGCGCTTTCTTGCCTCTGGTATATTGCATACCTGCGTAGATCATGCAGGATGCAGCCGTGCGAGCTCGCAGAAGCCGCCAGGGAGGAAGCCAATGGTACACCGTCCAGCCCTGGGTACACCGGTGGTCCAACCGGATGGGCCCAAAGATGCCGAATCGGCCAAGTGGTGGCAGCTCGCCTTCGGCGTCCTTTGCATGGCGATGATCGCCAACCTGCAATACGGCTGGACATTGTTCGTCGACCCGATCGATAGCAAGCACCACTGGGGCCGCGCGGCCATCCAGATCGCTTTCACTATCTTCGTCGCGACGGAAACTTGGCTGGTGCCGATCGAGACTTGGTTCGTCGACCGCTACGGTCCGCGGATCGTGGTCTGCTTCGGCGGCTTCATGATCGCCCTCGCCTGGGTGCTGAACGCCCATGCCGACTCTCTCGCGATGCTGTACGTCGCGGCGGTGATCGGCGGCATCGGCGCGGGCTCGGTCTACGGCACCTGCGTCGGCAACGCGCTGAAGTGGTTCCCCCATCGTCGCGGCCTCGCGGCGGGCGCCACGGCGGCCGGCTTCGGCGCGGGCGCGGCCATCACCGTCGTTCCGATCGCCAAGACCATCGCGTCGAGCGGCTACGAGACCGCGTTCCTCACGTTCGGAATCGGCCAGGGGCTCGTCGTGATCCTCCTGTCGTTCCTGCTGCGCAAGCCGTCCTCGGTCGCCCCGCCGCAGAAGCGCAGCGTGCGCGTGCCGCAGACCAAGGTCGACCGCACGCCCAAGCAGGCGGTGCGCACGCCGGTCTTCTGGGTGATGTACGCCATGTTCGTCATGGTCGCCTCGGGCGGCCTGATGGCGGCGGCGCAGATCGCCCCCATCGCCCATGACTTCAAGGTCGCCGGGGTCCCGGTCAGCCTGTTCGGCCTTCAGATGACCGCCCTCACCCTGGCGATCTCCCTGGATCGCGTCTTCGACGGCTTCGGCCGCCCGTTCTTCGGCTGGGTGTCCGACAATATCGGCCGCGAGAACACGATGTTCATCGCCTTCAGCATCGCGGCGACGGCGATGATCGTCCTGCTCAACCTCGGCACCAACCCTTACATCTTCATCCTCGCCACGGCCGTGTATTTCGGGGTGTTCGGTGAGATCTACTCGCTGTTCCCGGCCACCTGCGGCGACACGTTCGGGTCCAAGTTCGCGGCGAGCAATGCCGGGCTGCTCTACACCGCCAAGGGCACGGCCGCCTTCCTCGTCCCCTTCGCCAGCATGATCTCGGCGAGCTTCGGCTGGTCGGCCGTCTTCGCCCTGATCATCTGTCTCAACATCGTGGCCGCTGCCCTGGCGATCTTCGTGCTCAAGCCCCTGCGTCGCCGCTACCTCACCGAGGAGCCGATGAAAGCTGCCGAAACGGCGAAGGGCCAAGCGACCCGCCTGGCCTGAGCAAGGCCGCGCGCCGACCCGAGGGGCCGGCGCGCATCCCGACCCTCGAAAATCCTTGTCCAGAAATCTGGCATACCATATACCAAATCCGGCAGGACAAGCCGGGCGCAACCATCCTCCGCCTGTGACCGGGCGTGATGGCATCGACCCCAAACCATAAAGCTGGGAGGCCCTAATGACCGCTACCGCACTGGCGAAGAAGATCGATACGTCGGCCGCCGATGCCGCCATCTCCGAGTTCTACTCGCCTCAGGAGCTGACGGACGGGTTCCACCTCGTGATCGATGCCCTGAAGCTCAACGGCATCACCACGATCTACGGCGTGCCCGGCATCCCGATCACCGATCTCGGACGCATGGCCCAGGCCGAGGGGATGCGCGTCCTGTCCTTCCGGCATGAGCAGAACGCGGGCAACGCGGCGGCCATCGCGGGCTTCCTCACCAAGAAGCCGGGCATCTGCCTCACCGTTTCGGCGCCCGGCTTCCTCAACGGCCTCACCGCGCTCGCCAATGCGACCACGAACTGCTTCCCGATGATCCTGATCTCCGGCTCCTCGGAGCGTGAGATCGTCGATCTCCAGCAGGGCGATTACGAGGAGATGGATCAGCTCGCCATCGCCAAGCCCCTGTGCAAGGCGGCGTTCCGGGTGCTCCACGCCTGCGATATCGGCATCGGCGTCGCCCGCGCCATCCGCGCCGCCGTCTCCGGCCGCCCCGGCGGCGTCTATCTCGATCTGCCCGCCAAGCTGTTCTCGCAGGTCATGGATGCGGAAGCCGGTGCGAAGTCGCTCGTGAAGGTGATCGACGCGGCCCCCGCGCAATTGCCCGCACCCTCGTCCATCGCCCGCGCCCTCGACGAATTGAAGAATGCCAAGCGCCCGCTGATCGTGCTGGGTAAGGGCGCGGCCTATGCCCAGGCCGACGACCTCGTCCGCGAACTCGTGGAGCGCAGCGGTATCCCCTACGTGCCGATGAGCATGGCCAAGGGGCTCCTGCCGGACACGCACCCCCTCTCGGCGGGCGCCGCGCGCTCGACCGCGCTGAAGGATTCGGATGTCGTCCTGCTGGTCGGCGCCCGCCTCAACTGGCTGCTCTCGCACGGCAAGGGCAAGACCTGGGGCGAGCCGGGCTCCAAGCGCTTCATCCAGATCGACATCGAGCCGCGCGAGATGGACTCGAACGTCGAGATCGTCGCCCCGGTCGTCGGTGATATCGGCTCCTGTGTCGCCGCCCTGCTCGACGGCATGGGCAAGGAGTGGAAGGGCGCGCCGGCCGAGTGGGTCGAGACGATCCGCACCAAGCGCGAGGCCAACATCGCCAAGATGGCCCCGAAGCTGATGAAGAACACCGCGCCGATGGACTTCCATTCCGCGTTGGGTGCCCTGCGCACGGTGATCAAGGAGCGTCCGGACGCGATCCTCGTCAACGAAGGCGCCAACACCCTCGACCTCGCCCGAGGCATCATCGACATGTACCAGCCGCGCAAGCGCCTGGATGTCGGCACCTGGGGCGTGATGGGCATCGGCATGGGCTTCGCCGTCGCGGCGGCCGTCGAGACCGGCAAGCCGGTCCTGGCCGTCGAGGGTGACAGCGCCTTCGGCTTCTCCGGCATGGAGGTCGAGACCATCTGCCGGTACAAGCTGCCGATCTGCATCGTGATCTTCAACAACAACGGCATCTATCGGGGCACCGACACCGATCCGACCGGTCGCGATCCCGGCACCACCGTCTTCGTGCCGGATTCCCGCTACGACAAGATGATGGAAGCTTTCGGCGGCGTCGGCGCGCAGGTCTTCACCCCGGACGAGCTCAGGCGCGCCGTCGAGACGGCGATGGATTCCGGCAAGCCGACCTTGATCAACGCGGTCATCGACCCGTCCGCCGGCAGCGAGAGCGGCAATATCGGCAGCCTCAACCCGCAGAGCGTGATCAAGCGCAAGTAACGGGGAGCTCTTCGTTCGGGATGAGACAGCAATTGATCCCGCCCTTGACCTCATCCTGAGGTGCCCGCCTTGGCGGGCCTCGAAGGAGGGCTCCAGAACTCCCAGCGATCTCTGGAGGTCTCCTTCGAGGCGGCTTCGCAGCACCTCAGGATGAGGGAGTGGGTGGGATCAGGCGTGGTAGCCGGGTTGGACAACGATCCCCGCTCCCGACTCCCGAACGGTACGGCGGAACGGGGACCTCTCATGATCGACCCCAAGCTCGCAGGACGGCTCAGCGTCCCGCTCCGGCTCCCGACGGAGGATCCTCTTCCGCCGGGAACCCACATCCTCGGCCTCTTCGCCGAGCGCGATGCGCGGCTTTACGTGCCGCAGGGGCTCGCCCCGCGCCGACCCGTTCCCCTCGTGGTGCTGTTCCACGGCGGAGGCGGCAGCGCCGAGAAGATCATGCCGATGCTGGCGGTCCATGCCGAGGCGCGCGGCTTCCTGCTTCTGATTCCGCAATCGCTGCATCCGACCTGGGATCTGGTCATCGCGGGCAACGGCCCGGATCGCGACCGCCTGGAACACGCGCTCAACGCCCTCGCCTCGCATTTTCTGCTCGATCCAGGCCGCATCGCCTTCGCGGGCCATTCGGACGGGGGAAGCTATGCTCTCTCCCTCGGTCTCACCAACGGAGACCTCGTGAGCCACGTGATCGTGTCATCGGCGGGCTTCATGTCCGTGCAGACGCAGGAGGGCACGCCGCGCGTGTTCCTCTCGCATGGCACGCGGGACGAGCAGATCCCCATCGACCGCAGCGGACGCACCCATGCGGCGCTGCTGCGCGAGGCGGGCTACGACGTCACCTATGTCGAGTACGACGGCCCGCACGCCTACGACCCTGCGGTCGTGCGGCGCGCGGTCGATTTCTTCATGAGCGAGCCGGAGCATCCCCGCGCGGCTTGATCTTCAACTGGTCGATCGCCCAGAGCCAGGTTCCGTCCGGCTGCCGACGCGCCGCCTCGACGGACAGGACGCCGTTGGCGAGCCGTGCGAAAGTCAGTGCGAGACCATCCTTGACCAGGGCGGGTAAGACCTCCGCCTGCGGGAAGTCCGACTTTCTGGCGAGAAGATCCGTGTAGAACCGGCGGATCTCGCCATGGCCCGTGGCGACGACCTCACCCGCCGCCAGAACCGCATCGGGCTCATAGAGCGCCACCAGACCCTCCACGTCGCCCGCATTGGCGCGTGTGTTGAACAGGGCCGCCAGTTCGCCCGGCTCCCTGGCGCCGTCCCGCGCGTGTTCTGCCATTGTGTTCTCCCTGTCGTTCACCGAAGCCGCTCCCCGTTCCCGTCCCGCACCGACACGGCGACGGGGATGCCGACCTTCACGCTCTCCGAGACCGTGCAGAATCGCTCGAACTGGGCGAGCACCTGCTCGATCCGTGGCAAGGACGCGGAGGCGGCACCGAGCGTGATGTCGACCTTGATCCCGCCGATGCGCAGGCGCCTGTCCGCGTTGCGGACAATCGCCGCCGAGGCCCGTGCACTGACACCCCGCCCGTCCTGACCGAACTTGCCCAGCGCGAAGGCGAGGCTGGCGCAGAGGCAGTTGCTCACGCCCGCAATCAGCAATTGCTCGGGTGACGGGCCCGACCCGAGCCCGATCGGCTCCGGCTCGTCCGTCTCCAGCGCCGGGAAGGCCGCGCCGAAATCGACCACGAACTTGAAAGCCTCGATCTGCGTGATCGTGATGCTGGGTGCGAGCGTCATGCCGTCCGCCTTCTCGCTGGTCATCGCAACGTCGCGCGAAGAACTGGCTTGACTGCCATTCTACATGTGGCATACCAGATACCAATCACCGAGTCACCCGGCGGGAGGGAGAGCCTCTCGTTCAGGAAGCAAGGGAGAGAACGCCATGACCGAGCCGAGCATCGTAGTCCGGCCGCGCGCGTGAGCGCCACCATGGCCGCCGATGTCGATCTGTCCGGGCTTGTGGATGCCGTCGGAGACGCCGTCGTGGTGTCCGATCCCGATGGCGCCATCGTGGTGTGGAACCCGGCCGCTGAGCGGATCTTCGGTTTCACCAGCGCCGAAGCCCTGGGCCAGCCCCTCGATCTGATCACCCCCGACCGCCATCGGCGCCGTCACTGGGACGGCTATGCCAACACGATGCGCACGGGGGTGACCAAGTACGGCACGAAGCTCCTGCGCGTGCCGGCCCTGCACAAGGACGGGCACAGCCTGTCCATCGCCTTCACCGTCGGCCTCCTCAAGGACGAGGACGGCGTGGTGACCGGGATCGTCGCCGTCATCCGCGACGAAACCGAGCGCTGGAGCGAAGAGAAGCGTCTTCGCCAGCGAATTTCGGACTTAGAAGCCGAAAGCAAAGAGCGCATTTCGTCTTGAGAGGCCAAGTCTTCCTAAGAAGACGAAGTCTTTTTCGGTGTCAGTGTTTCGATCAACGGGAGGAACTGAAATGACCCAGCCGCTCGAAGGCATCAAGATCATCGACTTCACCCACGTCCAGGCGGGTCCGGCCTGCACGCAGCTCCTCGCGTGGTTCGGCGCCGACGTGATCAAGGTCGAGCGCCCCGGCGCGGGCGACGTGACCCGCAACCAGCTTCGTCATATCGACGATGCCGATGCCCTCTACTTCACGATGCTGAACTCGAACAAGCGTTCGCTGACCCTCGACACCAAGACCAAGCAGGGCAAGGAAGTCCTCGAGAAGCTGATCCGTGAGTCGGACGTGATGGTCGAGAACTTCGGCCCCGGCGCGCTCGACCGCATGGGCTTCTCCTGGGCGCGGATCCAGGAACTGAACCCGGGCATGATCCTCGCCTCGGTCAAGGGCTTCTCGGATGGCCACCATTACGAGGACCTGAAGGTCTACGAGAACGTGGCGCAGTGCGCGGGTGGCGCGGCCTCGACCACCGGCTTCTGGGATGGCCCGCCCACCGTGTCGGCTGCCGCCCTCGGCGATTCCAACACCGGCATGCATCTCGCCATCGGCATCCTGACGGCGCTCCACCAGAAGACCAAGACCGGCAAGGGTCAGAAGGTCGCCGTGTCGATGCAGGACTCGGTGATCAACCTCTGCCGCGTGAAGCTGCGCGACCAGCAGCGCCTCGATGCCATCGGCTACCTCGAGGAATACCCGCAATACCCGCACGGCAAGTTCACGGACGTGGTGCCACGTGGCGGCAACGCGGGCGGTGGCGGCCAGCCGGGCTGGGTGCTGAAGTGCAAGGGCTGGGAGACCGACCCGAACGCCTACATCTACTTCACCATCCAGGGTCATGCCTGGGCGCCGATCTGCAAGGCGATCGGCAAGGAGGAGTGGATCGAAGATCCGGCCTACAACACGGCTCGCGCTCGCCAGGACAAGATCTTCGACATCTTCAACACGATCGAAGCGTGGCTGGCGGACAAGACCAAGTTCGAGGCGGTCGACATCCTGCGCAAGTTCGACATCCCGTGCTCGCCGGTGCTCACCATGAAGGAGATCGCCGAGGACAAGTCGCTGCGTGAGAGCGGCACGATCGTCGAGGTGGCGCATCCGAAGCTCGGCAAGTACCTGACGGTCGGAAGCCCGATCAAGTTCTCCGATCTTCAGGTCGACATCAAAGCCTCGCCGCTGCTCGGTGAGCACACGAACGACATCCTCTCGCAGCTCGGCTACTCGCAGCAGCAGATCGCCGAGCTGCACGACGCCAAGGCCGTCTAAAAGCCTCTCACGAACCTCCCCCTGCGCCGTCGAGGCCAGGGGGAGAACTCCCGGTGAACGGGAGTTCTGTGAAGACTTCCAAGTCGACGCGCCACGGTGACGGGGCGGAGCCGCCATGGCGGCTCCGCCCCCGCCCTTCCCTTGCAGCGGCGCATCCCCGGTGCGAAGACACGGTACGATGATGAGCCGCTTCCGAGACCGTTTCGTCCCGCGCGTGGCCCAAGTCAGCCTTCTCGAGCGTGCCCGTTCGGCCAGCGGCGCCCTGCTCGGCCTGCTCTGCACCGGCCTCGTGGCCCGCGCCGCCGTGGGCTCGGGCGCGGAACTGCCCATCCTGATCGCCCCGATGGGCGCCTCCGCCGTTCTGCTCTTCGCGGTGCCATCGAGCCCGCTGGCGCAGCCCTGGTCCATCCTCGGCGGCAACATCGTCGCCGCGCTGGTCGGCGTCACCGCCGCCGCCCATCTCGGCGATGCCATGCTCGCGGGCGCGGTCGCCGTGTCGGTCGCCATCGCGCTGATGATGCTGCTCGGCTGCCTGCACCCCCCGAGCGGCGCCGTCGCGCTGACGGCCGTGCTGGGCGGCCCGGCGATCCGCGACCTCGGCTACGGTTTCGTCCTGTGGCCCGTTGGGGCGAACTCGCTGCTGCTTCTGATCTGCGCGCTCCTGTTCAACAACCTGACCGGACGCAGCTATCCGCATGTCGCCGCAGCGCCAAGCCAACCGGGCGCGGCGATGGGCTCGAGCCTGACGGCGGCCGATATCGACGCGGCACTGGCGCAGTTCGACGAGGTGATCGACATTGACCCCGGCGACCTTCAGGCCATCCTGCGCCGGGCGCAGGTCCACGCCTCGTTGCGCCAGTCCGGCCAGACCACCTGCGGCGCGCTGGTGAGGCGGAGCACGCGGGCCATCGCACCGGATACCCCCCTGCGCGACGCCCTGGCGACCCTGCGCCACAACCGCGCCACGATGGTGCCGGTGACGGACGAAAGCGCGCGGGTGCTCGGCGTCGTCACGCAGAACGATGTGCTCGACAAGACGATCGGCTGGGAGCGCCGGGTACCGCGCCTCGGGTTCGGGCGACGGATCGCCCTCATGCTTCAGCGCGGTCGCGCTCCGCACGGCGTCGTCGCCGACGTCATGACGACGGGTGCCGTGACGTTGCAACAGAACACCGCTGCCGGACAGGCCGCGTGGGTGATGATGCAGGCGGGTCTGCATCAGGCGCCGGTGGTCGGGCCGGATGGCCGGTTGATCGGCATCGTCGATCAGATGGACCTGATCGGCGCCATGCTGGCCGACATCTCGACCGACCATGCCGCGCATGCCCCGGTGGACCGTCGACGTGCCGATCGTCGGGTCGGCTAGAGCCGTCTTCGACCGCGTTGGCTCGCGTGCCTTCGTCTTTGCTTCGCTGCGCTCGCAAGGACGGCCGGGAAGCCATCGACGGGGGGCGGCTCAACTCGGTCGGATACGAGTCCAGAGGGCTTTCCGGCGAAGCAGTCGCTGGTTCCTCGACAGGGCGCGCGTGAGAAAAAGATTATGAGCTGTCGACCAGAGGCCATCAGGGCCGAGACGCCTCACAGACGTTGACGAGCGGTATTCTGTATACCAAAGTAATCGCCGGGAACCGCTTCCATAATCGCGGACCCTAAGGAGGAGCGTGATGGCCAGCGCCTTAGGCCGGACGCACGACGCCATGGCCGCCCCGTCGGCCCGCCGCGCCGGATCCCCATCCGACTGCCGACATCCCCATGCCGAAGCCCATCCGAAGGTGCGGACGGCATGAGCGAACGTCCGCACGATCCCGTAACCGAGCCGGCGAGCGCCCCGATGAAATACCTGACCATTGTCGAATGCCCGGTCGTCTATCCGGCTGAGAACGAGCACGCCCTCGCCAGCAAGGACATGCTGCCGCGCTTCGGTGTGACGTCCGGTCTCGAAAGTCAGCACGTCCGCGTGCTCGATGAGAGGATCACCTCGGTCTGCATCTGGGCGAGCGAGTTCCTCGCCAAGCGCTATTTCGGTAAGGATTGGTCCGAGAAGGCCGACGCGATCTGGGGCGACCAGTATCAGATCCGGTTCGAGCCGATCGACGCCGCCGCAAACGCCTGAACCGGTGTCGGCCGAGCCCGGCTTCCACGCCTGGAATCCCGGCCTCACCTCGGGCCTGCCCCGCCACGTCCGGCCCCTGGCGACCGTCTTCCGCACCGAGAATGTCGAGACGCGTTTCGCCGAGAGCGAGGAACTGAGCGACTTCTGCGGTCTGCCGGCGAGCAGGCTCAGCCTGTTCCGGGCGGACCGCCTCGTCGTCCATGAACTGCTGGTGCGGGTCATGGCCGATCTCTCGATCCCCCTCGGTACGGTCTACGCCGATCTCGGGGTCAATTTCCGCCGCATGGTGGCGACGATCCTGAGCGAGGGGATTCACCCGCACCTGCCCGAGATCCGGGAGACGATGCGCGCGATCCGCGACGAGGCGGAGGTGATGCTTCGCCGCGAGATCGCGTTGCTCCTCGACGGACCCGCTCAGGATCCGGCGCCCGCGCAGCTGAAGCGGGGCTGGCTCGACCGGCTCACCTTCGGCTTGTGTGCGGCCACGCCAGGCACCCCGCGTCATGCTGCGGACCAGGACGGGCCGCCCCGTCCGGCCAGCACGGACGAACGGCCTGCAGGCCTCGAGCGGGCGGTGCAGGACGCTCTGCGCACCATCGCCGCGAGCCTCACCGCCCGGCACGGCTATCTGCCTCGGGATGCCGCGTTGCTGGGCAGGCTCGGGATGATCCTCGTCTCGAACGGCTACGGCAGCCGCCGCATCGGCGCGATGATCGAGCCCTGGTTCGAGGCCATCGTCGTGCGAGAGGGCTATCGCCGGGTCCGGGCCCAGGACCGTCCCGTCGTGATGAACGTCAAGGGCGCCTCGGCCTCCGGCAAGAGTACCATCCGTCCCTACCAGCGGGCGCTGGCCGAGCGGACCGGCGCCGATTGGCAGGATTTCGCGGTCATCACACCGGACGTGTGGCGCAAGTTCCTGCTCGATTACGACAGCCTCGGCGCCGACCGCCGCTATGCCGGGCCGCTGACCGGCTACGAGGTGGAGATCGTCGATGAGAAGCTCGACCTCTACATGGCCCAGAAGGCGACGGAGGGCCGGATCTCGCATCTGCTGATCGATCGCTTCCGCTTCGACAGCTTCGCGGTCGATGCCGCGTCTGACCGCCCTGGCCAATTGCTGACCCGGTTCGGCCACACGATCTACCTGCAGTTCATGGTGACGCCGCCGGAGGAGACGGTGGAGCGCGCCTGGAAGCGGGGCGAGGAGTTCGGCCGCTACAAGGCGGTCGAGGATCTGCTCGCCCACAATGTCGAGGCCTTCGCAGGCATTCCGCGCCTGTTCTTCCTCTGGGCTTTGTGTCGCGACAAGGTCGTCGCGTTCGAGTTCCTCGACAACACGGTGCCCAACGGCGAGGTACCGCGCACCATCGCCTTCGGCGGCAACGACGCGATGACCGTCCTCGACCCGGCCGCCCTCCTCGCCATCGAGCGGTTTCGCAAGATCAACGTCTACGCCCAGACGCGCGAGCAGGTTTATGCCGGGAGTGACCCGTCGCCGGAGAGGAATGTCGGCTTCCTGCGGGCCTGCCTCGCGCGGCTCGGACAGGTCCGTTTCGCCGAGCGCGAGACCGGACGCGTCTACGCCCGGTTCGAGCGCGGTAGGCTGGTCGCCCTCGACCGGAAGGGGCTCGATCGCGCCTGCGCGGATGCGACGACCCGGGCGACCTGTGAGGCCATCGGTCTGTTCGCGGAGGGCGTCGAGGCGGGCCTCTCGCCGGATTCATCACCGCTTACGGCCGAACTGACTCTCGGCGCCGGAGGATTCCGCAGCCTGCCCTCCCGCTGAACGCGTTTTGTGCCATGCACAAATCGCAGATGGGGCTTTGGCATTTTGCACTTGGTATACAATACGCCTGGATCTATATCGCTCTCATCGCAGCGCAACATAAACCCAGGAGAACACGATGATCGTCACCACCCTCGCCGCCTTCGTCTTCTTCGCCGCCGTCCAGGGCCTGCTCGTGGTTCAGCTCGCCGACAAGCTCACGCCCGGCGGCAAGGAAGCCAAGAGTGCCGCGCGCCCGGCGGCTGGCCAGGCCCAGTACGCCTGAGCCGACCCTCTGACTTGATCGAGAGGGCCGACGCGCCGCGGCGCGGCGGCCCTACTCGGCCGCGATCTTCGGCGTCGAGCCGATGGCGCCCGACCACATGATGGCGTCGATCTCGGTGGCCGAGCAGCCGAGCACGTCGCGCAGGATCTCGTCCGTATGCTCCCCCAGCAACGGGGACCGCTGGACCGTCACCGGATTGGCCGAGAGACGCACGGGGTTGCCGACCGTCAGGTAGGATCCGCGTGTGGGGTGATCGACTTCGACCACCGTTCCGCTGGCGCGCAGCGCCTCGTCCTCGGCGATCTCCTTCATCGACAGGATCGGTCCGCACGGTATGTCGTAGGCGTTGAGGATATCCATCGCCTCGAACTTGTCGTGCTTCATCGTCCACGCCTCGATGCGCGTGAAGATCTCGTTCAGGTGCGGCAGCCGTGCCTGCGGCGAGGCATAGTCTGGGTCCGTCTTCCAGTCCGGCTCACCGATGATGTCGCAGATCGGCTTCCAGACCGCCGCCTGCGCGATGAAGTAGATATAGGCGTCCGGATCCTGCTCCCACCCACGGCATTTCAGGATGCGGCCGGGTTGTCCCCCGCCCGAATCGTTGCCGGCCCGCGGGACGGAATCGCCGAAGGGAATCCCCTCGCCGTACTGGCTGTATTCCGCGAGGGGACCACGTGCGAGACGCTGCTGATCGCGCAGCTTCACCCGGCACAGGTTGAGCACGCTGTCCTGCATCGCGCAGTCGACGCGCTGCCCACGTCCGCTTTGCACCCGGTGATACAGGGCGGTGACGATGCCGAGGGCAAGGTGCAGGCCCGTTCCGGAATCGCCGATCTGGGCGCCCGTCACCATCGGCTTGTCGCCGCGCCAGCCGGTCGTCGAGGCCGCTCCGCCCGCGCATTGGGCGACGTTCTCGTAGACCTTGCAATCCTCGTAACGGCCGGGTCCGAAGCCCTTCACCGAGGCGAGGATGAGGCGCGGATTGGCGGCCTGGATCGCGTCCCAGGTCAGACCCATCCGGTCGAGGGCGCCGGGGGCGAAGTTCTCGACGAGCACATCGCACTCACGGATGAGGCGCCACAGCACGTCCTTGCCGGTCGCGTGCTTCACATCGATCGTGATCGACCGCTTGTTGTGGTTGAGCATCGTGAAATAGAGGCTGTCGACGCCCGGGATGTCCTGCAATTGCTGCCGGGTCGCGTCGCCGCCATCGGGGCGCTCGATCTTGATGACATCCGCCCCGAACCACGCCAGCAACTGCGTGCAGGTCGGGCCGGACTGAACATGCGTGAAGTCCAGAACCTTCACGCCCGCGAGCGGCGCGCCCATCATGGCTTCCTCCCTCGTGTCGACCTGGGTGACGACAATTCACGGGGGCTTGTTCGCCTTGCTCCGTGACGTGCCCCACCGGGCCGACATCGGGCCTGTTGCGGCCACGGGTCAGCGACACCAATCGAGCACGCGGCCATTCATGGCATACCAAATACCAAACGTCAAAGGATGGTATTCGGGGAGGCTTCAGGTGATCGGCGCCGGGTTGAACAGTGTGAGGTCGTTGAATAGGCCCCAGCGGTCGGACCAGGGGCGCTTTCGCCCGCTCGCCACGTCGAGGATGAGGTGGAACAATTCCCAGCCCATCTCCTCGATGGTCGCCTCCCCGGTGGCGACGCGGCCCGCATCGAGGTCGATCAGGTCGGACCAGCGTCGGCTGAGTTCGGTGCGGGTCGCCACCTTGATCACGGGGGCCTGGGCGAGGCCGTAGGGGGTGCCGCGGCCGGTCGAGAACACTTGTAACGTGATGCCCGAGGCGAGTTGCAGCGTGCCGCAGACGAAATCGCTGGCGGGGGTCGCAGCGAAGATCAGGCCCTTCTCACGCACCCGTTCGCCCGGCGCGAGGACGCCGGAAATCGCGCTGGTGCCCGATTTCGCGACCGAGCCGAGAGCCTTCTCGACGATGTTGTTGAGGCCGCCCTTCTTGTTGCCGGGCGAGGGGTTGGCACGCCGGTCGGCGCCGCCCTTCTCCAGGTAATCGTCGTACCACGCCATCTCGCGGATGAGCGCGTCCGCCACCTCCGGCGTCGCGGCGCGGGGTGTCAGGAGGTGGATCGCATCGCGCACCTCCGTCACCTCGGAGAACAGCACCGTGGCGCCGCAGCGGACCAGTAGGTCGGCGGCGAAGCCGAGCGACGGGTTCGCGGTGACGCCGGAGAAGGCATCGCTGCCGCCGCATTGCAGGCCGACGACGAGGTCGGAGGCCGGGCAGGTTTCGCGACGGCGCTGGTCCAGCACCGCCAGACGCGCCTCGGCCATCGCCATGATGCTGTCGATCATGCTGCCGAAGCCGTCGTGGCGCTCATCCTGCAAACGGACCACGCTGTCCTCGGGCGTCCCCCTGCCCTCGGGAACGAGGCGCTCGGAGACGAGCTTCTCGCAGCCGAGGCCGACCACCATCACCTCGCCGCCGAAATTCGGGTTCTTGGCGAGGCTCTGCAACGTCCGGATCGGGATCACCGCCTCGGGCGCGTTGATCGCCACGCCGCAGCCATAGGCGTGGGTGAGGCCGATCACATCGTCCACGTTGGGGAAGCGCGGCAGCAATTCCTCGCGAATGCGCTTGATCGCGACATCGAGGGTGCCGGTCACGCATTGCACGCTGGTCGAGATTGCCAAGATATTCTTGGTGCCGACGCTGCCGTCCGGGTTGCGAAATCCGTCGAAGGTGTAGCCTTCGAGGGGTGGCAGGGGCGCGGGCACCCGCGTCGCCTTGTCGAGGGCGTCGAGCGCGGGCGCCGTCGGGGTCTCGACGCAGGATTCCTCGACCCAGGAGCCCTGCGGGATGTCGCGCAGCGCGATGCCGACCACCTCGCCGTAGCGGCGGACATGGCCGCCCACCGGGATGTCGGCGAGCGCCACCTTGTGGCCCTGCGGCACGAACTCCGTGAGCGTCAGCCCGTCCGGAAAGACCGTCCCGGCCGGGAGCCCGAAGGCGTTGACCACGATCGCGACGTTGTCGTCGTCCCGCAGGCGGATCGTGCGGGGCACGTCGCCAGCGGAACCCGTCAAGGTGGGGGTGGAAACCGCGCTCATGGGCTGTCTCGCGTGTGAAGGACCGCTGGCTCGAGGGGGCCGAGGAGGCGCCGGTCAGGCGCCGTCGACGCTCCTCGGCAGCTGCGCCGGGTTCGCGTCGGTCAGGGCCTCGGGCAGCAGCGCCTCGGGCATGTCCTGGTAGCTGACCGGCCGCAGGAAGCGGTCGATGGCGAGGCTGCCGACCGAGGTGGTCCGCCCGTCCGAGGTCGCCGGGAACGGGCCGCCATGGACCATGGCGTGGCCGACCTCGACCCCGGTTCCGAAGCCGTTGACGAGGATACGGCCGACCTTTCGCTCCAGCACGGGCAGGAGGCCGCGCGTCTCGGCGTGGTCTGCGGCATCCATGTGCAGGGCGGCGGTCAACTGGCCTTCGAGGTCTTCGAGCACCGCCCGCAGCTCGTCCGCGTCCGCGCAGCGCACCACGAGGGAGGCGGCGCCGAACACCTCCTCGCCGAGGCGGTGGTCGGCACGGAAGGCGGCGCCGGTCGTGGCGAACAGAACCGGCTGGCCCTGCTGGCCGGTGCCCTCCTGTCCCTGCGCCACCCGCTCGACCGCCGGGTTGCTCTCCAGGGCGGCGACGCCCTCGCAATAGGCCTTGTGGATCCCGGGCGTCAGCATGGTCGCCGCCGCGACGCTTGGGAGAGCCTCGGAGGCCGCCGCCAGGAACGCGTCGAGGCCTGGGCCGTCGACCGCGAGGACGAGGCCGGGATTGGTGCAGAACTGGCCCGAGCCGAGGGTGAGCGAGGCAACGAAGGCTTTGCCGATCTCCGCGCCGCGCGCCTGCAGCGCCGCCGGCATCAGGACGACCGGGTTGATGCTGCTCATCTCGGCGTAGACCGGGATCGGCGTCGCACGCGCGGCGGCGATCTGCATCAGGGCGGTGCCGCCCCGGCGCGAGCCGGTGAAGCCGATCGCGGTGACTCGGGGATCGGCGGCGAGGCGCTGCCCGATGGCAATGCCCTCTTCGAACAGCAGGGCGAACACGCCCGCTGGCAGGCCACATTCGGTCACCGCCCTCTGGATCGCGCCTCCGACCAGGGCCGAGGTGCCGGGATGGGCCGGATGCGCCTTCACGATCACCGGGCACCCGGCCGCCAGCGCCGAGGCGGTGTCACCACCCGCCACCGAGAAGGCGAGCGGGAAGTTCGAGGCGCCGAAGACCAGCACGGGGCCGACGGCGATGCGGCGCAGGCGCAGGTCCGGGCGCGGCAGGGGCTTGCGCTCGGGCTGGGCCGGATCGACACGCAGGCCGAGGAAGGCGCCGCGCCGGACCACCTCCGCGAACATCCGCAACTGCCCGACCGTGCGTCCGCGCTCCCCCTCGATCCTCGGGCGCGGCAGGCCGGTCTCCGCCATGCAGCGGGTGACGAGGTCGTCGCCGAGATCGAGGATGTTGCGGGCGATGGCGTCGAGGAAGTCGGCGCGGGCCTGGAGCGGTGTCTCCCGATAGGTGTCGAAGGCCTGGGCCGCCAAGGCACAGGCGCGCTCGGCCTGCTCGGCCGTCGCCGAGGCGAAGGCGGGCTCCAGGGCGGAACCGGTGGCGGCTTCGACCGCGCGCCACGGCGCCCCGGCACCCGGCATGCGCTCGCCGCCGATCAGGTTGTCGCTGCTGAAGGTCATGCTGTCGCTCCGGTTCGAAGGGTCGGCAGGGTCTTACCCTACCGGACGAGGCAGGGCTTCTTGTTGTCGAAGGTCCAGTTCGGAACCAGGAACTGCATCGCCGCCGCGTCGTCGCGGGCGCCGAGGCCATGATCGCGGTAGAGGGCGTTCGCCTCTTCGACCGCCGCCCAGTCGAGCTCGATCCCGAGGCCGGGCCGCTCCGGCACCCGGACGAGGCCGCCCCGGATCGCGAGCGGCTCCTTCGTCAGGCCTTCGCCGTCCTGCCAGATCCAGTGCGTGTCGATGGCGGTCACGTTGCCGGGCGCCGCCGCCGCGACATGGGTGAACATGGCGAGCGACACGTCGAAATGGTTGTTCGAGTGCGAGCCCCAGGTGAGTCCGTGGTCGCGGCAGAGCTGGGCCACACGCACCGATCCGGCCATCGTCCAGAAATGCGGATCGGCGAGCGGGATATCGACGGCGCCGAGCTGGATCGCGTGATTCATCTGCCGCCAATCGGTGGCGATCATATTGGTGGCGGTGGGCAGGCCGGTGGCCCGGCGGAACTCGGCCATGATCTCGCGGCCGGAGAAGCCGCCTTCCGCACCGCACGGGTCCTCGGCATAGGCCAGCACATGGCCCTGCCCCTTGCACAGGCGGATCGCCTCTTCGAGGGACCACGCGCCGTTCGGATCGAGGGTCACGCGGGCCTGCGGGAAGCGCTCGTGGATCGCGGTGACGGCGGCGATCTCCTCCTCACCGCGCAGGACGCCGCCCTTCAGCTTGAAGTCGTTGAAGCCGTATTGCTCGTAGGCCGCCTCCGCCAGATGGGCGATGGTCTCAGGGCTCAGAGCCTCCTCGTCGCGGAGGCGGAACCAGCCGTCGCGGGCGGTCGGGACGCGGTAGCCGAGATCGGTCTTGGTGCGATCGCCGACGTAGAACAGGTAGCCCAACATCTCGACCGCGTCGCGCTGCTGGCCCTCGCCCAGAAGCGCGGCCACCGGCACGTCGAGATATTGCCCGAGCAGGTCGAGGAAGGCGGATTCGACCGCCGTGACCGCGTGGATGGTGATGCGCAGATCGAAGGTCTGCAGGCCCCGGCCCCCGACATCGCGGTCGGCGAAATGGTGGCGCATGGTGCTCAGCACGGCGTTCCAGGCGCCGAGGGGCTGGCCGATGACGAGGTCGCGGGCATCCTCGAGCGTCTTGCGGATGCCCTCGCCGCCGGGAACTTCGCCGAGACCGGTCGCGCCGGTCGAGTCGGTGAGCACCACGAGGTTGCGGGTGAAGAACGGGCCATGCGCGCCCGAAAGGTTCAGGAGCATGCTGTCATGCCCGGCGACGGGCACGACCTTCATGTCGGTGACGGTCGGGGTGTTGCGGGCGGCGTGACGGGGCTCGAGCGACATGGCATTCCTCCTGCGGATGCGCGGGCCGAAAGCTTCGGGTGAGGAGGGCCGGCGTCGCGCGCCGGCCCCGGAAGGCGTCAGACGCCCTTCAGTTCGACGCGGCGGATCTCGCCGACCACCACGAGGTAGCAGAAGCAGGCCACCAGGGCGTTCAGGCCCACGAAGACCAGGGCGCCGTTGAACGAGCCCGTCGACTGGACGATGTAGCCGATGGCGATCGGGGTGGTGATGCCGGCGGTGTTGCCGAAGGTGTTGAACAGGCCGCCGGACAGGCCGCCACTCTCACGCGGCGAGGTGTCGGACACCACGGCCCAGCCGAGCGCTCCGATGCCCTTGCCGAAGAAGGCGAGCGCCATCAGCCCGACCACCAATGCATCAGCCTGGACGTAGTTGCAGCCGATGATGCTCATGGAGAGCAGCATGCCGCCGACGATCGGGATCTTGCGGGCGGCGGTGAGCGAGTAGCCGCGGCGCAGGAGCATGTCGGAAATCACGCCGCCGAGGATGCCGCCGATGAAGCCGCACAAAGCCGGAAGCACCGCCGCGAAACCCGCCTGAAGGATCGACAGGCCGCGCTCCTTCACGAGGTAGACCGGGAACCACGTCAGGAAGAAATAGGTCAGCACCGTGATGCAGTACTGGCCGACATAGATCCCGAGCAGCATCCGGTTGGAGAGCAGCTCACGCAGGGTCTTGCCGGTATTGGTCCGCTTCGCGGTTCCCTGCCCGTCCATATCGAGGAGGGCGCCCCCCGCCTCGATGTAGTCGCGCTCGGCCGCGTTCATCATCGGGTGCTTCTTCGGGCTGTCGATGACCTGAAGCCAAAGCAGGGCGAAGGCGAGGCCGAGGATGCCCATGCTGGTGAAGACATGGTGCCAGCCGAACGTGTGGACGATCCACGCCATCAGTGGCGTGAACAGGACGGTCGCGAAGTACTGCGCCGAGTTGAAGAAGGCCGAGGCCATTCCGCGCTCGCGGGTGGGGAACCACGCGGCCACGATGCGGGCATTGGCCGGGAAGACCGGCGCCTCGGTGAGGCCGACCGCGAGCCGCAGGGCGAAAAGCATCACGACGGCGGTGAGGCCGGTGAAGAAGCCCACCGCGCCCTGCACCAGCGTGAACCCGGACCACAGGGCGATGGCCGCCGCATAGACCCACTTCACCCCGAAGCGATCGAGGAGCCAGCCGCCGGGGATCTGGGCGAGGACGTAGGACCACGCGAAGGCCGAGAAGACATAGCCCATCTGGACCGGCGTGAGGCCGAGTTCCTTGGCCATGGACGGCCCGGCGATGGAGATGGTGGCGCGGTCGGCGTAATTGATCGTGGTGGCTGCGAACAGCATCAACACGATGAGGATGCGGACGCGGGTGCGGCGCGCCGCGTCGGCACCGACGAGCGTCGCGCTCGTGGTGCCGCTCGTAGAGGCACTCATGGACGTTCTCCCTGGATGGGCGCCGCCCGGTTGAGCCCGGGCGATCAGTCGTGCCGCCGTTGCTTCGGCGGTCGTTCGTTCGGATCGGCCGATTAGCGGCGGTCGCCGATCAGCGCCTTCAACTCGGCGATCTCGGCGGCGTCGAAATCGGTGAGCGGCGGACGGACGGGGCCCGCATGACGGCCCACGGCGGTCATGCCCGCCTTGACGATCGACACCGCGTAGCCACGCTTGCGGTTGCGGATCGCGATGTAGGGCAGCACGAAATCGCGCAGTTCCCGGTAGACGCCGTCACGGTCGCGGCGGCGGACCATGTCGTAGAAGGACAGGGCCCATTCGGGGAGGAAGTTGAAGATCGCCGAGGAATAGGTGGTGACGCCCATTTCCAGGTACGGGAGGGCGAAGGTCTCGGCGGTGGGCAGGCCGCCGACATAGGTCAGGCGATCACCGAGCCCGGCATAGACCCGGGTCATCAGTTCGACGTCGCCGACGCCGTCCTTGAAGCCTACGAGGTTCGGGTTGCGCTCGCACAGGCCCGCGAGGGTCTGCTCGTTCAACTGAGCATTGGCGCGGTTGTAGACGATGATGCCGAGCGAGGTCGCCTTGCACACCGCCTCGATATGAGCAGCCAGACCGGCCTGCTCGGAGCCGACGAGGTAGGGCGGCAGCAGCAGGATGCCGTCCGCGCCCGCAGCCTCGGCCGCCTTGGCGAGTTCGACGGCCAGCGCCGTCCCCTGCCCGGCGGGGGCGATGACCGGCGTCCGGCCACGGGTTTCCTCGATGCAGGCGCGGACCACGCGGTCGATCTCGGCGGGGGTCAGCGAGAAGAATTCGCCGGTGCCGCCCGCTGCGAACAGGCCTGAGACCTTGTAATCGGCCAGGCGGCTGAGATTATCGCGATAGGCGGCTTCGTTGACCGAGTAGTCGTCGTTGAAATGCGTCACGGGGAAGGACAGGAGGCCGGAGCCGAGAACCTGCGCCATCTCCACGGGGGTCATCCGTGACATCTGTCTCACTCCCTGTTTCGCACCTTTCCGGCGTCGAGACAGGAATAGGTCGGTGCCTTTAATGCGTCCAACATTGATTTTAACTCAATTATCCCACATCGTGCATCAATGTTCGATCTGGGGCACGCACGCAGCTTCATCGCCGTCGCCGAGGAGATGCATTTCGGCCGGGCTGCAGCGCGGCTGAACCTCACGCAATCCCCCCTGTCCCGGCAGATCCAGATGCTGGAACAGTCGCTGGGCGTCACGCTGCTGGAGCGGACGACGCGGGCGGTGCGCCTGACCCCGGGGGGCCGGACTTTCCTGGCCGAGGCCTATCGGGTGCTGGCGGCAGTCGAGAGCGCCGCCCGTCTCACCCGCCGCACCGCGAGCGGGGAGAGCGGCACGATCAGGCTGAGTTTCACGGCGGCCTCTGCCTACAGGACGCTTCCCCGCATCGTCGCCCATATTCGCGCGAAGCTGCCAGCCATCGATCTCGTCCTGGAGGAGATGGTCTCCGACGAGCAGATCCAGGCCCTGGAGGAGAACCGCATCGATGTCGGCGTGCTGAGGCCCAGTCCAGCGCTTCAGGATGCCTGCACGCCGATTGCGACCGCCGCCATCGCGCACGAACAGTTGCTGCTCGCCATTCCGCGCCGCCATCCCCTGGCGAGCGGGGATGAGCCGACCCTCCGCGATCTCGATGGGGAGGCTTTGGTGACGTGGTCGCCACGCGGCGGGCGTTACTTCATCGATCTGCTGGACAGCCTGTTCAGTGAGGCCGGTATCCGGCCGCGGGTCGTGCAGCGGGTGAACCAACTGCACGCGATGCTGGCGCTCGTCGGCGCCGAGATCGGGGTCGCCCTGGTTCCGGACAGCGCCGTCGGCATCAGCATGACGGATATCGTCTTGCGGCCCATCGCGGCACCGGAGGCGGCGCGACCCAAACTCCTGCTGGCATGGCGGCAGGACAATCCCAATCCGTGCCTGCTCTCCTTCCGGTCGAGCCTTTTGGAGATGGCTGAGTCGCCGGACGCAGAGAGGGCAAGGCGCCCGGCGCGATGAAGGGCCCGGAGGATTTCTACGAGATCGTGGACGTGGTCGAGGGCGAGAGCGTGATGAACCCGCCCGACCTGTTCGGCTGCAAGCTCGGCTCCTACACCTGAGGAGGCCGTCATGCCGAGCACGGCGGTTCTCCTCTTCCAGGCCTTCAACGGCCTAGCCTACTGAAAGTGTGCGGGACGCGCGCGGAGTCCGTGCGTCCCATCGCGTGAGCGATAATAATATTGTGCCCTATATTTTAGCTCTCTATCGAAATCGAGCCATGACAGCGCCCCGGAGATTGCACTCTGAAGGCGATCCTCACAGCTTGACGGGCTAAGCTCGGCTGCCAAGTGGGTCGTGCAGGCACATTCGTCTTTGAAAGTGCCCTGAACGTCTCACGTGGTCGGCCGCATGAATTTCGTGATCTGTCTCGCTGCGTTGTTCTTTTTGATGACCGTCGCGTATCGCGGCTACAGCGTCATCCTGTTCGCGCCGCTGGCGGCACTGGGCGCGGTTCTGATCACCGATCCCTCCGCGGTCCCGCCGATCTTCAGCGGGCTGTTCATGGAAAAGCTGGTCGGATTTCTGAAGCTTTATTTTCCCGTCTTCCTCCTCGGCGCCGTCTTCGGAAAACTGATCGAGATTTCCGGCTTCGCCCGCGCGATCGTCAGCGCGGTGACCGGTCTCCTCGGGACCAGCCGCTCGATTATCGCCATCGTGCTGGTCGGCGCGATTCTGACCTATGGCGGCGTCTCCCTGTTCGTCGCCGTGTTCGCGGTCTATCCCTTCGCCGCGGAGCTGTTCCGCCAGAGCGATATCCCGAAGCGGCTGATCCCCGGGACCATTGCGCTGGGGGCCTTCACATTCACGATGGACACGCTGCCGGGCACCCCGCAGATCCAGAACATCATCCCCTCGACCTTCTTCAAGACCAACGCCTACGCTGCGCCCATCCTCGGCATCATCGGCTCGCTCTTCATCTTCAGCGTGGGGATCGCCTATCTCGAATGGCGCCGCCGCGCCGCCGCCCGACATGGAGAGGGCTACGGAACCGGACACACCAACGAGCCCGAGGCGGTCGAGGTGGCGAGGCCGATCCATCCCGCCGTGGCCCTTCTGCCGCTTCTGATCGTCGGCTTCGGCAACAAGATTCTCCTGGGGGTCATCGCGTCGGCCTACGGCGCGCAGGCCAGCGTCGCCCTGAGCCCGGAAATGGCTGCCCATCCGGTCACCGTCGACGTGAAGGCCGTGACGGCCATCTGGGCGGTCGAGGGGGCGCTGATCCTGGGGATTCTGGCGACGCTTATCCTCGGCTTCAGGAACATTCAGGGCCGCTTCGCTGAAGGGTCCAAGGCGGCGGTCGCGGGCTCTCTCCTCGCGGGCATGAACACGGCCACGGAATACGGTTTCGGTGCCGTGATCGCGGCATTGCCGGGCTTCAAGACGATCTCGGACGGGCTCGCCGCGATCCCCAACCCTCTCGTCAACGAGGCGATCACCGTGAACGTGCTGGCGGGTGTCACCGGCTCCGCGTCGGGTGGGCTTTCGATCGCCCTGGCCGCGCTGTCCGAGCGCTTCATCCAGGGAGCGCAGGCGGCGGGCATCCCCATGGAGGTTCTGCACCGGGTTGCCTCGATGGCGAGCGGCGGCATGGATACCCTGCCGCACAACGGCGCGGTGATCACGCTGCTCGCGGTGACCGGCCTCACACACCGGCAGAGCTACGGCGACATCTTCGCCATCACCATCATCAAGACAGCAGCGGTCTTCGTGGTGATTGCGGTTTACTATCTCACGGGAATTGTCTGAGGGCGCCATCGCGATCGGCCTCGCATCCCATTGATGCGAGGCCACTGAAGCCGCCTGCCCTTGCTCGTTGGCCAACGAGGGGCCCCCAAGGCCGCTGCCTGGGAATATCGCAGTGAGCAGAGATGGCTTGCAGAACTCGTTCGAGAGCTGGCGATCGTCCAAGCGCATGTAACGCCTGAATAAAAACAGCTTCTAACACTTGCCTGGGGTGAGTTCTATTAACTCTTGCTCAGTCACTTAGCGGACTGATGGTGCCCAGGGGCGGAATCGAACCACCGACACTGCGATTTTCAGTCGCATGCTCTACCAACTGAGCTACCTGGGCGTCGACGCGGGCCGTTTCGGCTGCGGACGGCGGGGGTATAGGGGGTGCCGAGGCTCCTGTCCAGCCTCTTCGTGCGCTTCTTTCCGATGGCAACGAACACGATGCCCGCGTGGGAGCACCCTCCCCTTTTGCAGAGCTTGCGCTAAGTCGGCGTGACCCCGTCGGATGGGTTCGGGCCGTGCGGCTCCGGCGCCGAACGGGCCGGAGCGTCTGCCGCATGGATCTGGCCAAGTCCGCCGCCGCCAAGTCTGCCGCCGCCAAGTCCGCTACCCCCAAGCCCCCCGCCGCTCCGCGGCATGATCTCGACCGGAAGGCCGTGGGGGCCGTCGTCCTCGGCAACGCCCTCGAATTCTACGATTTCACCGTCTACGCCTTCTTCGCGAAGGCGATCGGCGAGGCGTTCTTTCCCGCCACGGATGCCAGCCACAGTTTGCTCGCCTCCCTGGCCCTGTTCGGGGTCGGCTACGTCATGCGACCCATCGGCGGCGCCGTGATCGGCGCGCTGGCCGACCGCGCGGGCCGCAAGCCCGCGATGCTCGTGACCATCGCCCTCATGGCCATCGGCATGCTGATGCTCGCCGCCTGCCCCAGCTACGCGCAGATCGGCGGCTGGGCGCAGGTGATCGTCATTGCCGGGCGGTTGATCCAGGGGCTCGCGCTGGGCGGTGAGGTCGGCCCCTCGACCGCCTATCTCCTCGAAGCCGCGCCGCCCCGGCATCGTGGCTTCGTCACGAGCTGGCAGATCGCGAGCCAGGGCTGCGCCGCGCTCTTCGCGGGCCTCGTCGCCACGATCCTGGCCTTCGCCATCGGCGAGGCTCCCATGGCGGAATGGGGCTGGCGCGTGATGTTCCTGCTCGGGCTCGCCGTGGTCCCGGTCGGCCTCGTCATCCGGAGCCATTTGCCCGAGACGGCAGGCGAAGGGGAGGATCCGAAGGCCGCCGGCTCCGCCTGGGAGGTCGTCCGCCGTCTCCTGCGCGAGCACGGGCGGCTTCTGGCACTGACCTTCCTCGTCATCGCGGCCTCCACGGTCTCGAATGCGGTGGGCACGAACATGCCGGTCTATGCCGGGGCGACGCTCGGCCTCAGCACGACCGTCGCGACGGCGGTGCCCATCGCCCTCGGCCTCGCCTCGGTGGGCTTCCCGCTTCTTGGGGGCTGGCTTGCGGACCGGTATGGCCGCCGTCCGGTCATGATCTGGCCCCGGGCGGCGATCCTCGTCCTGGCCGTCCCGGCCTTCCTCTGGCTGCTGCACGCCCCTGGGCCGACCGCCATCTTTGCCGTCACGTTCTTGCTCTCGGCGCTGTCCTCGATCAACGCCGCCGCGATCATCGTCGGCATCCCCGAATCGTTGCCGCGCTCGGTGCGCAGCACCGGGCTCGCTTTGGTCTATGCCCTCTCGGTCTCGATCTTCGGCGGCAGCACCAATTTCATCATCAACTGGCTGGTCACCACCACGGGGGACCGGCTCGCCCCGGCCTATTACCTCGCAGCCTTCAGCCTCGTCGGTACGATCGCCGCGATGGTTCTGCCGGAGACCCGCGACCGCGACCTCGACGACGAAACCGCCTCGTCCACGCCCGTCCGCGCCACCACCGCGTGAGGGGGACGGCACACGAGGCGAGGGACGCTGCGGTCCACGCGCTGCTCCGCGGCGCACTGGAGGACCCCGAGACCGTCTGGACCTTCGGCAGCTTCGGGGCCCTCGCACAGTTCCGGCGCGATCCCGGCGAGGTTGGGATGCCGGTGCCGGATGGCCGTCTCGGACACGTCACGCGCCGGGGGGCGATCATCCTCACCCCCTGCCCCGAACTGCGTCCGCTGGCCTATGAGACGGCCTTCGCCTCCGGCTGGAGCCATGCGATCGCCCTGTGCCTGCCGGAACAGGCATGCGCCATGGCGGGGCGACGCGTCGTCACCGAACTCGGACCCGATCGGGAGGCCGCACGAGCGGAGGACCGCCAGGCGATCCTGTTCGATCTCGGCCTCGGCCTGCGCGCCGTGGACGCCTGTCTCCGCGTGTCCGATCCAGCCCTCCTCGTATTGCTGCGGGCGCGGGATGAGCCGACGCTGGCGCAGGCGATCGCGGATCAGCCGGTCGTCTTCCTCACGCGGATCGGGCGGATCGAAGTCTATCCGCAGCCCGAGGACACACCGAGGGACAAGCGCGTCTTCATCGAGAAGCCGGTTCTGCGAGCCGGGCGCACCCATCCCGCGACGGCGCCGATCCCGGTGGGGTATGTTCCCTGCGGTGCGCTCCACCCGCCGCATCCGTGCAAGGATGCGCACGGCCGGACGATCCCCTTCGAGCGGACGCGGCATGATGCGTTCCAGACCCTCTTGAGCAGCTGGGGCGATCCTGCCCTCGTGGCCGCCAAGCGCGCCGCCGAAGCGGGGACTGCCCCTCCCCCTGGACCGGACTTGCGCAATCGCTACCTTCGGGCGGCGCTACGGGCCGCCAGGGTTCAGGCGCCCTATCTACGCGGCGACGCCTCCCTCCGGTCAGACGGGTGACAGTGGTCCCTTCCCCCTCCGAGACATCCCGCCTCAGCCGGCGGATCACCATTCTGGCCGTGTTGCTGCTCGCCGCGAATGCGGGAGCGTGGCTTTGGGCCTGGACCGCATTCGCGGACAACCCCACCCTGCTCTCGACCGCCCTGCTCGCCTACGTGTTCGGCCTTCGCCACGCCGTCGATCCCGACCATATCGCCGCCATCGACAACGTGACGCGCAAGCTGCTGCAGGCCGGACAGCGGCCGGTCTCGGTAGGACTGTGGTTCGCGCTCGGCCATTCCACCGTGGTGGTTGCGGCCGCCGCCGCCGTAGCCCTGGCGACGACCAGCCTTCTCACTGCCTCCGACGAGTTCCGGCGCCTCGGCAATCTCATCGGGACCAGTGTGTCGGCCGGCTTCCTCATCGTGATCGGGCTCGTGAACCTCGTGGTGCTGCTCGGCGTGTGGCGCAGCTTCCGGCAGGTGCGACGCACCGGGCGTTACGTGGAGGCCGACCTCGACGGGATGCTCGCCGGTCAGGGCTTTCTCGCCCGCTTGCTGCGCCCGCTGTTCCGCCTCGTCACGCGGTCCTGGCACATGTACCCGCTGGGCTTCCTCTTCGCCCTCGGCTTCGACACCGCCACAGAGGTAAGCCTGTTCGGCCTCTCGGCGGCCGAGGCGAGCCGCGGGGCCGACCCCTGGTCGATCCTCGTTTTCCCCGCCCTGTTCACGGCTGGAATGGCGCTCGTCGACACTGCCGACGGCGTGCTGATGCTCGGCGCCTATCGCTGGGCCACCGTGCAGCCCATGCGCCGCCTGTTCTACAACCTCACCATCACGGCGCTCTCGGTAGTCGTGGCCTTGGGCGTGGGGAGCCTGGAAGCCCTGAACCTCATCGGCGACAAGCTCGGCCTCGATGGAAGTTTCTGGCGCTGGATCGGAGCCGTCAACGACCATTTCGGCGTTCTGGGCTTCGCCATCGTTGGCCTGTTCGCCGCCGCATGGCTGCTCTCCGCCCTCGTCTATCGTCTCGGCGGCTTCGACCGCGTCGCCGTCGCCCCCGCCGAGCCGCGCTGAGATCCGTAAGCCTCGTCCGCCGAGATGGAGGTCGGTTCGGCGGACGAGACGGCTCCCAAGGTACGGCGCATCGCCTGTGATCCGTGAATCGGTCAACGAAGGCGCTAGCTAGAGCCGTATCCCACCCAGTTGAGCCGCCTCCGTCAGATTCTCGGCCGTCTTTGCGAGCGCAGCGAAGCAATCCAGGGAGGCGCACCGTTCTGAAGCGCCCCGCTGCCCCTGGATTGCTTTGCTGACGCTCGCAAAGACGCAGGGACGTGAGCCAACTAGTCGAAGACGGCTCTAGATGGGGCCTGCTTCCTCGTTGAGACGAGCCGTCTTGGAGGCCTTGCCGGGGCGGCGGCGCTTCATGAGGGCTTCCGCCGGATCGCTTTTGAGGGTCTCCTCGGGGACGACGATTGGATCGTCGGGTGCCGGAGCGGATGGGGCCGGCGGTTTCGGACTGAGCAGGGCAGGCAGATCGCCTTGGAAGTAGAACGGGCCGACATGAGTCGCTCGCACCCACGGGGCCGCGTAGACCGGCCCGCCGATAGCCCGCCACCGCTTGCAGAAGGTCAGATCTTCCGAGAGGAGGCGCCCATCCGGCTCACGGTCGAAGCCGAAGAATTCGACCAGCGTCTCGACGTTCGGGACAAGGTGCCGGTAGGCATCCGGGAACCGGCTCCGCGCCATCGGATAGGCTGCGTCCAGGCTGATCAGGGCGGAGCGCGAGATCATCATGAGCCCCGCTCCGCCGCCATGGATCTCGTTGAGTCCATCCCCGCTGAAGCTCGAGTTGCCGTCCAGACCGTAAAAGTTCGTGCTGTAATCGGCCATGTGCAGCGAGAGCTCCTGAGGCGTCAGGTCGGGCCTCTGGCGCGCGCTCTCGATGATCGCAGTCCAGTTGATGTGCTTGGCCGGATAGGGACCCAGGACGACGTCCCGCTGCTCGGCGAACATCCGTACGATATCGAACCCCTCGAAGCCGATGTCGGCGTCGATGTAGATCATGTGCGACAGGTCGGTGTGGTTCAGGAAGGCAGCCGCAGCGACGTTGCGGTGCTCGTGCAGCAGCGCCGTGCCACTCACGTAGAAGTACTCGAACCCGATGCCGGCTGCCGCACAGGCCCGCTGAAGGGACAGAAGCCCCGTCACGTAGGGCATGTAGCACGCTGCCCCATAGACTGGGGTGGCGACGAAGAGGCCTGGGCGGGTGGGGGCCGGTTCGGCCATCGCGTCGATTGCTCCGTGATTGCGGACGATCCGTGCGAGCCTGTGCCGGCCCACACGGATCCAACGCGCTCTAGCTCAGAGTTCGTGCGCCGCCAAGACAATATTGAATGACAAATTCCAAGAATATAGTTCGCATAAATTGCAATTTTACTTTTATGCGGACTGATGGTTGTGTTTTCGAGGTTGCCGGATAGGCCCGCCGCTCAGTGGTGGTGGGAGCCGCCATGTCCGGCTTCAGGCGCAGCGCTGCCCGGTGCCTTGGCGGCCAGAGCCTCCACCGTGAACGACACCGGCACGGACCCGGCCTTGGCGAAGGAGAGGCTACCCTTCACGCTCTCGCCCTTCTTCAGAGGGTCCTTGAGACCGAGGAACATGAGGTGGAGACCGCCCGGCTTGAGCGTCACCGTCTCGCCCGGCTTGATGACGAGGCCGTTCTCGACGGGAGCCATCTTCATCACGCCGCCCTCCATCGACATGGAGTGGATCTCGACGCTGCCCGCCTGGTCGAAGGTGCCACCGGTCAAGGTATCGGGTTCGTTGCCGGTGTTGGTGACGGTGAGATAGCCGCCCGCGACCTTGGCGCCGTTCGGCGTCGCCCGCGACCAGGGCTGGCCGATCTTGAGCGAGCCTGCGGTGAAATCCTCGGCAGCCGCACCGCCGGCCAGGAGCGGCGAGAGGCAGAGCAGCACGACTCGGGCAGTGACACGCATGGATGATCTCTCCTTCGGCGGTCCCATCCCGGGGGTGAACCGCGCCGGGCCGATGGGTTAGCGTCCCGCCCGCTCGCCGGTCAACGCGCGACGCCGCGACTTCATCGCAGGATCAGAAACTTGCGATCTCCGGTTGCAGTCCTGCAGGATCGCCGAAATCTGCGACGATAGACGCGCAGGCGCCGCGCAGTGCTGCGACGACGGCTGACCAGTCCCCTGGCCGTGTCTGCCGTGCGACGCGCAACGTCGGGTACCAGAGCGCCCGCTCGCCGCGACTCGCCCAGTGCCAAGGCTGATGCGCACCGACCGCCGCCATCCCCGGCCGGCCGACGGCGCCCGCCAGATGCGTTGCGGCGGTGTCCGGCCCGATGATGTAATCGAGGCAGGCGACCGCTGCGATCATGTCGGCGAAGCCCTCGAGGCGCAAACCCGCATCGAGGGCCTCGGGCCAGCGCGCGAGGGCGTGCCGCCCCTCCCCCATCATGAGGCTGACGGGGGTCGCGCCGGGAGGAATGGCGGCCCGAACGTCCTCCATCGCGAGGCCCTGCGCGTCGAGGCTCCAGGTAAAGCCGATCCACGGGCGCGGGTGCTCTTGCAGCGCGTGTCGCCAGCGTGCCGCGAGTGCGGCATCCGCCGTCAGGTAGGGGCGCGGGTCCGCGAGCCAGTCGCGGTCGAGATCGAAGCACCGCAGCATGCCGGGAAGCGGCAGGGTTGCCTCGCCGGGCTGGGGAGGCCCTTCTTCGAAGCCGACCGGCAGGTGGGCGGCGAGCGGCAGGAAGTGCTCCCGTGCGTGCAATTTCACCCGGCCGTCTTCGTCCGCCAAGGCGGGCAGGAAGCGGCTGAGCAGGATGAACTCGCCGGCCAGCATGTCCGGCGGCACGTCGATGCGAACCCCGATTGGCACCGCGCTCCCTGAGCGCGGCGGGAAGCGGCCCTGCGCCAGGGCGATATCCTCCGACAGTTTCAGGGCCGGTGCGTGATCCGGCTCGCGCCGAAGAATTTCGCGGCAGAGCGCCTCGGCCTCGGCAAGCCGCCCGCTCTCTCTGGCGGTGTCGGCGAGGGCGCTCAGGGCGGCGGCGGAGCCGGGATTGGCCTTCGCGAACGCCGCGAGGTCGGCGAGCGCCGCCTCGGGTTCACCCCGCACGAGGCGGATGCGGGCCAGGAGGGCACGGGCGCTCACATGGTTCGGCGCGAAAGCCAGAAGCTTCGCGCACGTCGCCTCCGCGTCGGCAAGACGCCCGGCTTCGGCTTGGCAGCGGGCGAGATGATCGAGACCGTCCCGATCCAGGGGATCTGCCAGCCACGCGCGTTCGGCCAGCGCCAGGGCTTCCCCTGTCGCTCCCCGGTGCAGGCAGCAGATCGACAGACCGCGCAGGAGAGCGGAATCCCCGGCGCCGCGTTCCAGGGCCTCGCGAAACCGTCGCTCCGCCTCAGAATGGTCGCCTCGGGTCAGGGCGACGAGGCCGATAAGCTCGGTCGCCTCCGCGTTGTCCGGGTTGCGGGCCAGCGCCGCGGCGGCGGCCTCCCCCGCTTCATCCGGATCACCCGCCAGGAGACGCCCCCGCGCGAGTGCGAGCAGAGGACTCTGCGCATCCGGCGCCAGCACGACGGCGCGCTGCCAACAGTGCCGCGCCTCCATGTGACGCCCTGCCATCTGGTACGCCGCGCCGAGGTTGGCGCAGAGGCTCGCATGAGTGGGATAGGCCGTGGCAGCGGCGCCGAGGACGTCCGTCGCCCGCGGGAGATCGCCGCGTAGCAGCAGCAGGCTGCCGTAGGCGTTCAGCACGTCGGGGTCGCTTGGGCATACGGCAAGGGCCGCCTCAATCAGCGCGGCAGCTTCCTGGGTAGACCCGGCCGCCAGGAACCGGCTCGCCGCCGCGAGCCATTCGCCGAGCTGTGCCGCCCCTTCGGTAGACACGTTCATCACCGGCGTCGCTCAGCCCATGGAGATGCGTTTGCCGTCCATCCGCAGATCCTCCGAGACCGCGACGACCTTGCTCTGTGCCGTCTCGCTGGCGATCCCGGTGACCTTTACGAGATGCGTCTCCGCCCGCAGCGAGTCCGTGCCATCCACGATGGCCGTACGGTCGCCCGCCTTCTCGATCAGCGTCCCCGCGCTGGTCTCGTGGCAGCGGGCCGAGAGGGTGAAGCGCTCGACGACGCCGGTGATGGCATTGCCGAGCCACGTCGTCGTCTCGGCCATGAGCGCGAGGCTGCGTCCCTGGAGATCGAGCCGGTCGCCCCTGAGCGCGAGGCGGCGGCGGCCGGTCAGGGTCAGCGTTTCACCCGCGACGGCAATCGCCCCGTCGCCGGGCAGCGCCAGGACTGCCCCGGTCGAACCGTCCCGCTGGAGCACCTGAAGCACGAAGCTGTCCCCGCCCTCGCGGAGCACCAGAACGGAATCGCCGGGCCGGGGGCGGATCAGGCAGCCGAAAGCGATGCTGGCGGAGCGGAGCTGCCCCTCTTCGTTGAGGTCGAGCCTCTCTCCGGTCTCGGAGATCGCGATGACCGTCGCACGGGTGAACGAAGGCACGGGAATGGAGGCGGGCGCCACACGGCGCAATTGGCGGGTGCTCATAGGAACATCGTCATCCCTGCCTGGACGCTCTTGATCGCGTCGACCTTCTCCGACATGAGTTTGCCGGCCTTTGTCTCAATATCCTTCTTCGAGTCTTTGAAATCTGATTTTTCCAAATCTGTGTGATTCTTTGTAATAGATATATTGTTGATCGATATGCTCTTGTTTGTAAATTTTAGATCGGTCTGGCCGACAACTTTGAAGTCGCTGTCGGACAGGAACTTTCTGTCATTGACGCCATTTTTCTGATCGAGGCCCGTAACCGTCTTGAACGTATTTCCAAAATTAAATTTATGTTCAATCCCAATTATCGTGTCTTTCTTCGTGCCATTTATTGTGTTCTCCTGCCTGCCAATTGTATAATTTCTATCGCTTGAAATTGTCAGTGTTAGGCGACCTCCAAGCCTAATATATTGATCGAGGCCGACTATAATCGTGTGCGATGCCGATAATTTTACGACACTTTCGGCACCGACCATCAGCGTTGATTTAAGGCCGAGAAATTCTTCTGATTTCGCGCCAACAAAGACTTTGTGCGTATTTCCAGAAACCTTTTCTTTTAAGTCTCCAAAGGCGACCTGAGTCATATGCCCTTCCGCAACGATATGAATGTTGCTGGGTGCCGCCTTTGTCCCGGCGTGAAGGGTGATCCCGCTCTGCGCGAACAGGTCGTGCTTGCCGTTCAGAACCGAGTAGGCGGAGTCGCAATCGGTGACCTGGGTGACGTGGCCCTGCCCGTACTTCTGCAGCACGGCGCCGCCCACGGTCTCGTTGAGGTCGTGGTCGGTGTAGAGCAGGACGCCGTCGTTCGAGGACGCGATGGGGGCGGACGGGATCGCTTCCAGTGAAAGGGCGCCCGACGACGGCGCACCAAAGGAGGCGGAGTAGTCCGGGCCCATGAGGCCGACGCCGTCTGCCGCGCTTTCTTCCTGCATCGCGGGCGTGCCCGACACCTTGCTCCGCGTCGTGGCCAAGTGAGTGACCAGTGGGGTCTCCTCACTGTTGTAAGCGACGTAGCTTCCCAGGCGGAAATAGGAAGAGTCCTTGAACGGGGCGTTCGGTTGCTCCGGTTGCAACAAGCGCAGGAAGGGGCGCCCCGCCCGTCCGGTGTCGTTTTGCGTCGTGTTCGTCATTGGCACCTCCTCTCTCGGCATGGGCCTCAGCGCATCGCCATGACCTTGATCTGCGATGGGGCGACGGTGATCCCGATCACGTTGGGACACAGACCGTTCTGCTTCGCGGGCATCCCGAACTTCGCGACCGGCGATCCGCACACGAATACGTTGCTCGAGCCCATCATCGCACCCGCCGGGCCCATGACGAGCCCCGACATGACGCCCATCAGGACACCGGGACTGTCGCCCATCGTCATCGGCATCACGGTACACAGGTTGTGGACCGGCAGGTTCAGAGCGAACACATGGTACTGGCTCGGGACTGCGGTGCAGAGCATGACGATGTTGGCATAGGGGATCGGGACCGGAATCGGGCCGATCGGCGTCTTGCACACGTCCATGCAGCCCAGGTTCATGCCGCCTGCATTCGCATTCCAGAATGACATCGCTTCACACCTTGGCGGCGAGCGCCCGGACGACGCTCGGATCGTAGAGTTCGCCAACGGCGCGTGCGCTCACTGTGTCGAGCCTTGTGCCGCGGTGGCCGTGGAAGATTGCGCCGTCGGTCCGCGCGCAGTGGAAATTGGTGCGCAGGAAGTGGGCGTTGCTGAAATCCGCCCGGGCGAGGTCAGCATGGTGGAACTGCGCATCATCGAGCCGGGCCCCACGGAAGGTCGCGGCCTCCGCCTCGGCACGGTGAAAAACGGTGCAAGGAAGCTGGGCCGCGTCGAAGCAGGCTCCCGCCGCACGGGCATCCTGGAACACGGCGTTGTCGAGGTGCGCCCCAGTGAAATCCGCACCGCTGAGATTCGCCCCCGCGAAGATGGTGGATGACGCTTTGGCCCGCCTCAGCGTCGCGCCCATGAGGCTCGCGTCCATGAAGCCCGAGCCGGTGAGGTCGACACCGGACAGGTTCGCCCGGTCGAGTTTCGCCCTCAGCAGGTTCATCCGCGTCAGGGTGAGTCCTCGCAGATCCCGATCAGTGAGGTCGCACTCGGCGAGGAGAACAAGGTCGCAGCGTAGATCGGTGAGAACCGCCTGGCGCAGGTCGGCCTTGGTGAAGGCCACGTTGACGAGTGTCGCCCCGGATAGATCGATGCCTTGGAGCATGCAGTCCAAGAACACGGATTCCTCTGACCTGCAGCGGGCGAGCGCCGCCGCGGCGAGGTCGCAGCGGAGCAGGCTCGCCCGTGTCAGCGCGGCGGCGGCGAAGGACGATCCCGTCAGGGTGCAACTCGTGAAGGTCGCCCCGTGCAGATGGGCCTCGCGCCACGTGCTGTCCGGCATGGTGCAGCGGACGAAGGTCGTGTTCCCCATGCTGGCCCCGTCGAACCGGCAACCGGTCAGGTCGCAGTCGCAAAAGGTCATCCGCGTGAGGTGGGCATTGGTGAAGTCGGCGCCCCGAAGGCTGGTCGTCAGCACCGTGCCGTCCGTCAGTCTCGCCCCGGCCAAGGCAGCGCCGTCGAGGGTTCCGCCTTGGTAGGGATGGTCGTGGGCGAGATGGGCGAGCCAATCCTCAATCATCGCTCGCGACCTCGAACAGGGTCCGGCCGAGATTGGCACCGGCGAGATCGGCGCCGGTGAGACGAGCATCGGCAAGGTCGGCGCCATAGAGGTTGGCCGAGGCGAAGCAGGTCCCGCGCAGGTCCGCCCGGTTGAGCTGCGCCTCCCACAGGTTGGCAAAGCTGAAATCCGCCCCGCCGAGGTCGTTGCGCGACAGGATCGCCCGCTTGAGCGACGACGCCCGCAAGTTCGCCTGCGACAGCCTCGACTCCACGAAGCAGGCACCGTCGAGCCGGGCGCGCTCGAACGACGCCCCGCGTAGGTCCGTCGTCTGGGCGCTGAACCGCTGAGCCTTCATCCGGGTGAAGTGCGCGCCCCGCAGATCGACCTCGCCCGCGAAGGTCACCCGGGTGAGCGTCGCATCACTGAAGTCGGCTCCCTCCGCGCGGACCATCAGGAAGCCGATCTCCGTCAAACGCGATCCGGGGAAGGCGATGTTCGCGCAGTCGCTGTCCAGGATCTGGATCCGCTCGACGGACGCGCCGGTCCAGTCCGTTCCCGACAGCGCGCACCGTGTGAGGATGCAGCCCGAGACCCGTGCCCTCCGGAAGGAGGCGCCCTCGAGCGCGATTCCCATGGCGGTGACGTCGGACAACTCGGCCTCGTCGAAGATCGCCTCAGCGAAACGGGCCTCGGCGACGTTTGCGTCGGCGAGGCGCGCGCCAACGAACCTAGCCCGCGTCGCGTCCACGGCGGCGAGATTGGCCGAGCCGAGATCGCAGCCGGTGAAATCGGTGCCGACGAGCGAGGCGCCGCACAGGGTCGCCCCGGAAAGCCGCGCCCCGATCAGGGACGCCCCATCGAGCCGCACGCTCTCTAGGAACGCCCCCGAAAGGTCGCACCCGGAGAGGTCGGCTCCGGACAGGTCGGCTCCCGCGAGATCTCGCCCCGCCAGCGAAACACCGTTGTGGGCCTCATCGAGGATCAGATCGCCGAAGGAGCGGGCCACGGCGGGGGTGAGCGGTTCCTCCGGCCGGGTCGGCACCGGCGACGCCTGCCGCATCGCAGCCGCAGCCTTGAGGCTCGCGTCTTCCGCCGCCGCCATCCTCTCCGTCAGGTCGGCGGACAGGGAGGCCATGTCTGCCCTTGCCTGCGCCAGCGCCTCGGCGGGCGTAGCGTATGGATCGCGCGCCGGACCTGACGCCTCAATGAGCGCGGACACGGCCGCCATGGCCCCGCCCGGAGGAGCGTCGAGGTTGGGGTAGGAGCGGCGAAGCGCGGCGTCGATCTCTGCGAGCCCGCTCTTCACCGTCGTCGCGCTACCCTCCGGGAGGGCGGGATCGTTGTCGAGACGATCAAGGATTTCGGCGAGGGGGGCGTCTGCGGGAGGCTTCGTTTCGGTCGTCCGCCCGAGAGGCTCCCAGTCGCCACCCTCGGGGATGCTCAGCCCGTCCAGGCCGGCGAGCAGGCCTGCGAAGGGGCGACCCTCGGGTAGGCCGAGGAAACGTGCCCGCGCGAGCGCCAGTTGAGCGCTCTCATCGACGGCCGGACGGGCCGCCGCCAGTATGCTCCGGCGCCAATCCTTCGCCTCCTCCAGCGTCGCGACCAGATCCGCTTGGTCTCGCGCCGCCGGAGGCAGGGACGAGGGGGCGGGAAGGTGTGCGAGGGCCGCGTCGAGCTCGGCGGGCAGCTGCGGCTGATCGAGAGCGTCAAACAGACGGTCGATCGCAGTCGGGTCCGCCTGCTCATCGTTCAGGGCGGCCAGGGCTTGGCGCTTCGGCTCGAACTCGGCCTGCACGTCCGCGAGACGGGTCTCGGCGTCGCGATGGACCGCCTCCAACGCATCGAGCAACGCCGCAAGATCGATCTCTCCGGCTGCGATCTCCTCAGGGAGAGGCAAGGGCAGTTCGGGCTCGTCCGGTCCCACGCCCGGGGGGGACGGCCATAAGGCGGGCGGCAGGCCGGATTGCGCCAACTGGCGGTGCTGGACCCAGGCCAGATTTTCGGCACGCTTCTCTTGCTTCGCCGCGTCGCGCGCGCGGCGGGCGGCGGAGCGCGCGTCGATCAGCTCCCGTGAGCGGGCGGGCGTAAGCTGGTGGTCGGACAGGGCATCCGCGGCGGTGGCGGTCGCGCCACTGTCGAGAAGCGAGCGGATCATCCGGGCATTGGCCCGACGGGCGAGAATGAGCCGCAGTAACGTGCCGCCGAAGAACAGGACCAGGATCAGGGCGATCGCTCCCGCCCGGATCTCCACCGGGACGAGGGGCGCCCACGATCCGACGACGAGGAACGGCCCGCCGAGCCAGATCGCCGCGCAGAGAGCGGCGACCCCGATGAGGGCGAGCAATCCGCGAAGGCTGGCGAAGCCGAGGAGATAGGCGCGGATCACGGCGTGGCTCCCTGTGTGGGAGCACTGCGTTCGAGCGCCTGCATCGTGGCCACGACCGGCGCGGCCTCGGCCGCGAGCCTGTATCGCTGATAGCTGTAGACGCAGACGAGGAAGAAGCCCGCCAGCGCGAAGACGATCCAGAGGGGCAGAAAATCCCGCAGCGTCGCGTCGGCACCGGTGCCGCGCCAGCCGCGCGACAATTCGGCGGGCGGCGGCGGCAGGTGCCGTGCCAGGAGATGCCTCAGATCCTCGCGCAGGGCGTCGAGGCGGTCGCGGCCATCCTCGCGTACGCGGTACAGCCCCTCGAACCCGAGTAGGAGGGCCGCTTCGATGAGCTTCAGGAGTGGAAGGTTCGTCGCCGGATCGCGCTTCGCCCGTTCGAGGATGGCGAAGACGTTCTCGCCGCCCCAGGTCTCCCCGTGGAAGCGGTTCAGCAGCGAGTTCGTCGACCAATCGCTGGTCGTCCCCCAGGAGGTCGTCATGACCGCCTCATCGACCAGCGCGCACAGGATATAGCGCGCGGTTTGCACCTGCTGCGGCGGCGCCCCCGTGCGGGCGGCCGCCTCGTCGAAGCGATAGATCCGGTCGATGACCTCGCTGCGCAGCTTCGCCACGTCCGCTTGGGCAACGCCGCCGGCGAGGCGGGCGACGAGGGTGAGGAGCGGCGATGCTGCGGCCACCAGGGCATCCGGCGACGGCGCGCCCGAATCCGCTTGAGCGGCGGCCTCCGTCGCGTCGATCCCGGCGGACGGAGGTGTGGACGCCGGTAGGCGCGGGGAAGCGGGATCGAGACCGTCGAGGAGGCCGTTTGCCGGCAGGCCCGGCCCGCCCGGGGGGGACAATCGCGCCGGACGGTAGCCGATGACGGTCGGCGGATCGAACTCGAGCGAGGCACTCATGGCCGCTTGCCCCGAATGGCCCAGAATTCAAGATGGAGATCCGGGTAATCGCCGCTGACGTGGAAGGCGAAGGCCGCCGAGCGGACCAGTCCGCGCCAGAGTTCGCCGGTTCGATCGAGCTCGAAATAGACGGCACCCTGCATGAACGGTAGTTCCCGAGGGGCGGCGGGCAGAGCCCGCAAGGGCAAGCCGGGCAGTTGCAGGTTTACAAGGTCGCGGATGACGTCCACAGAGCCGATCTTGAGCGAGACCGGCAGCTGGCTCCGCACGGTCTCGGCCGGCATGCTGGCCATCGCGATCAGGACGAAGCGCGCATCCTGGAACAGTGTCCGGTCGCTGATCGCGGCGGTGCGCACCCCGTAGCCGCGATCCTCCAGCGGCAGCGCCACGGCGGTGCGGGACACGACCACCGTCAGCCATTGCCTCAACCGGTCGAGGACCGGGCGGAACGCCCCGTCGAGGGCGAGATGCCGGTAGGCGGGGAAGTCGTCT
Organism: Methylobacterium sp. NFXW15; assembly: GCF_049887755.1. NCBI lineage: Bacteria > Pseudomonadati > Pseudomonadota > Alphaproteobacteria > Hyphomicrobiales > Methylobacteriaceae > Methylobacterium > Methylobacterium sp. NFXW15. The sequence goes on from NZ_JAGEKG010000006.1 coordinate 42,341, forward strand.
TCGCGGCGGCGGGACTCATGGAACGTCGAGAGCTGGCCTGCGAGCGCCAAGGCGGCCCGGTAGATCGGCTCCGGATGCAGGCCCGGCGTCGTCGCGAAGTGGTCGAACACCGCCTCCTGCCCGTTGATGACGGTCAGGGCGATCAGATCGACCAGCCTCGCGCTCTCGGTACTCGCCACGCCGGTCTCCGCCTGCCCCGCCAGGGTCTCGGCCCGGCTGCGCAACAGGGCGCGGATCTCCTCGACGATGCTCATCAGGCGTGGGGAGGCATGGGCATCGAGGCAGGGCGGGATATAGCTCTCGTCGAGAATCACCGCTCCGGCCGCATCGACCTCCGCGATCCGCGCGATGGGCAGCGTGACCGTGCCGTCCTCCGCCTCCCCGTCGAGGAGCAGCCGTACCGCGAGCTGGCCCACCATGAGGCTGACGGGTTGCCGTTCGGGCGCCGTCACATCCCGCGCCATCTGCTCAACGGGCTGGTACCGGTTGCCGGTCTCGCCGCCCAGCGCACGCAGGCCGACCGCGAGCTTTACGAGGACATTGCGCGCCTGGGGTGCGATGGCGCGCGGCTCGATGACGAGGCCCGTCTCGGTCTCGATCACCGTGCCGTCGGGCATCACCGCGCTGACGGAGCGGAGGGCGAAGCGGCCGAGCGGCAGCAATTCGCTGGCGAGGACGAGCCGCCGGACACCCCAGCCGAAGGCGCTGAGCCCGCCGACCCGACCCTCGACGAGAGATTCGATCCACCGGTCGTATTGCTGGAAATGCTGGGGGCGGACCAGCATCCCCTCCGACCAGAGCGGCTTGCTCACCACCGTCATCGCCCGGCGCTCCGGTGGCAGATCCTAAGTGCAGGAAGGCTAATCATCGTTCGACTAGAAGAGTCCGTACTTGCTCGAGGTGTGCTGGAGGGTCAGCGTCACCGTCGTCGCATTGATCTTGATGAGGAAAGCGTTGTCGCGTCCCTCCGCGAGATCGGCCGTGGCCCGCCACTCAGCGGCGCTGATCTGTCGAAATCCGGCGATGACGCCGATGTGCCGGGTCGCGGACGGTGTTTCCCGCGTGAACACCTTCTTCTCGCCCGGCTTCAGCTCGAATTCGCGCTTGGCTACGAGATCCGGTCCGAGCTTGCCCGTATCGTTGTCGAGCAGTTCGAAGAAACTCGCCTGCTCGAAGACGCTCGTGGCCTTGAGCTCGTAGATGCGAACCACCACCGGCGACGGCACGTCGCTTTCGTTGGTGTTGATCTCGTCATCCGCATCGAGGGTGAAAGCGAGCGCGGTCGTCTTCTCCGAGGCGGGGGTCACGGCGCAGGCGCTGACCCATGGGGCTACCATCCCGGCCGCCAGCCAGCCGCACAGATCGCGCCGCAATGGAACGGGTGGCCGAAGGCGTTTCACCGTCACTGCGCGCGCGCTCCGGCCGGCATGATCTCGGTTTGGATGAAGTGCCGGATCGTCAGATCGATAGCGCTGGCTGCCTCCGTCGGCAGGCCGACCGCACCCTCCTCCGTCGGGCTGCCCTGTGGCAGGATCCACCGGCGGCGGGGCCGCCTTCGCCGGTGTGGAGGGCGTTGGAACAGGAAGCCGGTTCCGGGCTGCCTCCTCCTCTTCACGTTGCCGTTCGGCCTCGGCGAGGGCGCGGCGAATGGCATCCCGATGAGCCGCCAAGGCTCGGGTCAGTTCGCGCAGCGAGAACGTGTCCCGCGTCATCCGCTCGGTCACGAGCTGGTCGATGTCGCCGATTGCATCGAAGGCATAGAGGATGGCCGCCGCGTCGTCCTCGCCCGGCGCTGCCGTGCAGAGATGCGCCGCGCGACCCGCCAGCCATTCGAGGGCGCCGATCCGTGCGCGCTTTCGTGAGACGGGCGGCTGCATGGTCGCCCAATGGCGACCGATCATCTCTCTCAGAAGACCGAGCCCGGCGGCAAGGCCGCGATACCCCTCCACCCGGAACAGCGCGTAAGCCAACCAGCAGCCGACCACGAGGTCTTTGCCGTAGCTCTCGAGAATGAACAGGCAGAGGCGCACGACTTCCGGCCAATCGACGGCCGCAGGCCCCTCCGCCTCCATTGCATGAAGTCGGGATTCGAGATCCTCGTATTCCGGCGTATCGCGCAAGTCATACGCGGCACCGGCCTTGTTGAAGTCCGAGGCGCCGATGACGATCCGCGGATCCGAGAATGTCGTGTGAGATTCTTGCACCGGTCGACTGTCGTTGGAAGCTGCCCACCTGTCCTTTCGAACCCACTGTCCACATTCGATGACGTTGCTGTGACGAACAGGCTTTTAGGCCGACAGATCCATATCAAAATTTGGATTAGTAGTCGTAAATTTGGCTATTTAGTCTATAATCTACCAGATATAACAACATTATTGAGCAACTTAGTATCAAATGCAACTCTCACGGCAATCACCGGCATTATGAAATTCGGTGGCTGATACAAAAAATCTGTTTTGCGTATAATCCGTGTAGTCAGATCAAAACAACGCAACTTAATGTATCTAGAATTTTGATAACAAATTCTTTGGTTGTATCTCAAATGCGTGATGCGTCACAAAACTTACATGGATGATGCGCAGGCATAAGGGACTTACATTGCGGGAAGACGGTTCGATCGTCCCCGGCTCGCTTCTTCGGCGGTATCGTCGGCGCCGGCGGTTGGCATAGGATGTAATGGCAGTTGAGTGCGAATATTCGATATCGATATTTTCAGATCGGTTGCTATAGCATCATGATTGTGGGTCTTGTCTGTCTATTGGCGCTCATCTTTCCGTCAATGCTTCCCGCGCCGAAGGTCGACGTACCCACGCAGATCACGGTGTCGCTTGGCTCGAAGCCCAGCCAGCTGGACCGGATCCGAGCGGCCCTCGCCGAGGAGATCGCCGCCGGATCCGTGGCAGTGGAGCCGTTCGGCAGTTGGATCGCCGTGCGCATCAGCAACGGCGTCGTCTTCGCCTCCGGCGAGCCGCACGTCATACCGGCCAGTCTGGCGATCCTACGCAAAATTGCCGACGTGGTTCAGGCCGAAAAGGGGCCGGTGCGTATCGTAGGCTACACGGACGATCAGCCAATCCGGTCGGCGCGGATCTTCCGGGACAATCAGGCGCTGTCCCTCGCGCGTGCGGAGGCGGTGGCCGCCCTGATCCGCCCTGCCCTCTCGGAGACCGGACGGATCACTGTCGGCGGGCGCGGCGCGGACGAGCCGATCACCGAGAATGCGACGCCGGAAGGCCGCGCGCGCAACCGCCGTGTCGAGGTGTTGATCACCCGGCAGCCGTGAGGGCGGCCGACGGTTCGCGACGACGCTGGCAGCATCCATCCGGTCGGCGACACGCCAACGAGCGATGACACGCCGCCACCGACGAAAATCCGCCCGCCACCCTTAATGCCAAGCTTGTCTCTTGCAGAACACTTGCGGAACGCTTAACGTGTTCGCGATTTGTTTCAACGCGCCCGCCGCCATTCTGCGAGACCTGATCATGCTCACGCGTAAGCAGCTGGACCTCCTACGCTTCATCCAGCAGCGGATGCAGGAATGTGGGGTGCCGCCCTCGTTCGACGAGATGAAGGACGCTCTCGATCTCAAGTCGAAATCCGGAATCCACCGTCTGATCACCGCGCTGGAGGAGCGGGGCTTCCTGCGCCGTCTTCCCAATCGGGCGCGGGCGATCGAGGTGATCCGCCTGCCGGACGCCCTCGGGCGTGGTCCGGAGGCCGCCGAGGCTGCCGCCGCCTCGGCACCGGAGCCGCGCCGGTTTACCCCGAGCGTGGTCGAGGGCGGTCTGTCCAAGCAGCCGCCTGCCTCCCCTGCCCCGGCCCAGCCACGGGCCTACGAGGAATTCCGGGGGGTCTCGATTCCCGTCATGGGGCGGATTGCGGCGGGCACGCCCATCGCTGCCATCCAGAACCAGAGCCACTCCGTCACCATGTCGCCGGACTTCCTGGCGGGTGGCGAGCATTACGCCCTGGAGGTGCGAGGCGATTCGATGGTCGAAGCCGGCATCCTCGACGGTGACCTCGTGGTCATCCGCAAGCAGGAGACGGCCAATACCGGCGACATCATCGTCGCGCTGATCGACGATGAGGAGGCGACCCTCAAGCGTCTTCGTCGGCGCGGCTCCTCCATCGCTCTCGAAGCCGCGAACCCGGCCTACGAGACCCGCGTGCTCGGACCGGACCGGGTGCGGATCCAGGGCCGCCTCGTCAGCCTCGTGCGGCGTTACTGATCGACGGGGGACTCCCACTCCGGCGGCGTCTCCTCGGCGGGCTTTGCGGCGGGGGTGGGTCGCCAGGGTGGATGGCGTCCGGACGCATGGGCGTGGAGCGGCGCGAGGGAGCCGCCACTCAGGCTTAGCGAGGCGGCGCCCTGATCGGACAGGCGTCGCCGGTCGAGGATGAGGGGCGCTGCGCAACTCGACGGGGCCGTCAGCGCCGTGATGACGATGGCCGCGCGGGCGCAATCCTCGGGGAAGGCGCGGCTGTCCTTCACCAGCGCGATCGCCCGTCCATCCGTGAGGTGGGCGGTGCAGCCGAGGCGGTCGCAGCGGCCCGGTTGGGACGCGGCGAGGAGGTCGGCGGCCCGGCGATCGTCGCCATCGGCCTTCAGCCATTGCTCCAGAACGAAGCGCGAGGGCTTGCCGAGCAGGGTGAGGTGTCCGTCCGCGCCGCGCAGGGCAGCGCCCGTCCCCTGGCGATCGACATAGAGATCCTGCCGTTGCGGAAAGGCCGCGAGGGCGAGCCCGGCCAGGGCCGGTAGGAGGGCCAAGCGGCGCAGGCGCGAGGCGGGCAACGTGGCCAGCAGGAGCGCCGCCGCCAGCAGCAGCAGCGCCCCGGTGCCGAAGGCGGGCACCACCAGCACGGAGCGTCCGAAACCGGCGATCCATTCGGAGATGGCGAGCATCCCGGCCACCGCTTGCCCCATCACCCACCAGACGGGGTGATCGAGGGCGAAGGGATAGGCCACTGTCCCGAGCACGGCGCAGGGCATCACGACCAGTGACACGAGGGGGAGTGTCAGGGCGTTGCCGAGTACGCCGAAGGGCTGAACCGTCTGGAAATGGTAGGTCGCGAAGGGGGCTGTCGCGACCTGTGCGACGAGGGTCGTGGCCAGCGTGCCGACGATCCCCCGTGCGACGACGCCCGCCACTCGTCCGACCCGGCCTGCGCCGGGGCTGAGGAACAGCCTGCCATCGATGAGTCGTGCGCAGGCGACGAGTCCCGCCACGGCACCGAAGGACATCTGGAAGCTCGGGCCGAGCAGGGCCTCCGGTTCGCGCGCGAGGCAGACCAGGGCCGCGAGCGCGAGGTTGCGCAGGGACAGGGCGGGACGGTCCACGAGGATCGCCCCCAGCATGATGAGCGTCATGATGAGGCTGCGCTCGGCGGCGATGTCCCAGCCGGAAAAGGCACAATAGGCGGTCGCCCCCGCCATGGCCGCCCCGGCCGCGATCTTCTTGATGGGCCAGAGCAGTGCGAGGTGCGGCACCAGGGCGAGCAGGGCCCGGACGAGCCAGAACACCACGCCCGCCGCCAGCACCATGTGCAGGCCCGAGATCGACACAACAATGTTGCGTGTTGGCCGGCGATTAGGTCGCGTGGCTGAGCGTTGCGGTTGGTCGAGAGCGAGCTTCCCGTAGCCGCTGTCGTAGGTGCGCACAGGTACCGCGAGCTTCGTCGGGCTTCTGAGTTTGTGCAGGGTTGTAGGACTGCCAGCGCGAAAGCCTGCAGACCTCGCTGCCACACCCAGAAGGCGTGGCAGCGAGCTGTAACGACGCGCTACGACATGTCTTCGCAGGAAGTTGGTCAGACCGCGCGTGCTGCGGTTAGGTTGGTGAGTTTTCGTCTTGCGCCATCAAATCCAGAACTGCGAGAGCTTGGCGAAGTCGCTGGCGTGCCTCCTCAACCCGGGTAAAGGCGAACCGGTCTGCGCGACCGGCGGAGTTAAGAAACGCCTCTAGCATTTCCGGACAATGTTGGACGAGGCCGCGAAAATGATGGCCACGTGGCGCGCAAGATCCCGAAAACCAGTTTTTGACGGTCCTCTCGCCGGCTCCCGTCCATCGCGCAACCAGCTTGACTGATGCTGGGCGGTCGCCCAGCGCCCCTCTCAGCACAGTAGAAACCATCTCGGCGAACGACACCTCGTCGTTGCCACGAAAATACTTGCCCGTCTTCGGAAATGACATTCCACGCTCCTGTGCCTAGCTACGCCAAGACGCGGACTCCGGCTGGCGTCCCGAGGGAAAGGTTGCGAGGGAGCGAGGCGTGCGGTTGGGCAGGGCCAAGGGCAACTCGGGAGACGAGGCAGTCCGCGCGGTTGCCTACGTGCGAATGTCGACTGATCTTCAGCGGTACTCGACCGAAAATCAGCTCGACCGCATCCGGCGCTTTGCTGAGGTTCGGGGCTTCGAGATTGTCCGGATCTATGAGGACGCCGGCCGCAGCGGCCTCACAATCGACGGGCGCGAGGCGCTCCAGCGGCTGATGGCGGACGTTACCTCTGGTGACCCCGATTTCCAGGCCATCCTAGCCTACGACGTAAGCCGATGGGGCCGCTTCCAGGACGCAGATGAGGGGGCTTACCACGAGCACGTCTGCCGCCGCGCCGGCATCAGCGTGCACTACTGCGCCGAGCAGTTTGAGAACGACGGCAGCATTGGATCTACCCTGCTTAAAGCAGTCAAGCGCGTGATGGCTGGCGAATACAGCCGGGAGTTGTCGGTCAAAGTCTTCGCTGGCCAGTGCAGGCTGGTCCAGCGCGGCTACCGGCAGGGCGGCATGGCCGGCTACGGCTTACGGCGTCTACTCGTTGACGAACATGGGGACACCAAGGCGGAACTCGCTCGCGGCGAGCGGAAGAGCCTCCAGACTGATCGCGTCATCCTCGTCCCTGGTCCGCGCCAAGAGGTGGAGACGGTGCAGCGCATGTACCGCTTGTTCACCTCGGGGGTGGGTGAGCGCGAGATTGCTGACGAACTTAATCGCGACGGGATCGCGACGGACCTTGGTCGCGCCTGGACGAGAGGCACGGTCCACCAAGTGCTCACAAACCCCAAGTACGTCGGCGACAACGTCTTTAATCGTGTGTCGTGCAAGCTGAGGCAGTGCCGAACCACGAACGACCCCTCACTGTGGGTCGTAGCCAAGGGCGCGTTCGCGCCCCTGGTCGAGGCATCCGTATTCGCACGTGCCAGAGCGATTGTCGAAGAACGCAGCCGTAGGTTCGACGACGGGGAGCTTCTGGCTCTACTGACCGAACTTCTGCACGTCACGGGGGCCCTATCGAGCCTCGTCATCGACGAGCGCGACGACATGCCGTCGAGCAGCGTCTACCGACACCGCTTCGGAAGCCTACTGCGAGCTTACCAACTCGTTGGCTACGCACCTGACCGCGACTACCGCTATCTGGAGGTCAACCGTCGTCTTCGTTCGCTTCATCCCGAGGTGGTAGCGATGGTTGTCGCAGGGCTGGAGGACGCGGGCGGCGAGGTATTCCGCGATCCAGTTACGGACCTGCTTGAGTGCAACGGCGAGTTCACCGCCTCGGTTGTGATCGTCCGGTATCAAGAGACAGCTGCTGGATCGGCGCGGTGGCGGATACGCTTCGATGCGGGCCTCGCCCCCGATGTCACCGTCGCCGTGCGTATGGGGCCGGGGAACACCGCGCCGCTCGACTACTACATCCTACCGCGCATCGACATGACAGAGCCGCAACTGCGCCTAGCTGAGTGGAACGGGCTCTCGCTCGACGGATACCGTTTTGATGACCTCGAATTTTTCTTCTCGCTAGCTGCAAGGGTCAAGCTCACGGAGGCTGCATGATGGAGGAAGTCGTGAGCAGGCGGGTTGATATGATCCCCGTGGACCGGATCACAGTGCTGAATCCTCGTGCTCGCGAAAAGCGCAAATTTAGGGAAATCGTCGAGAACATTAGTGCAGTGGGCTTGAAGCGCCCAATAACGGTCACACGCATTCCGTCGGATGACGGGGTCCCCGCCTACGGCGTCGTATGCGGCGAGGGGCGCCTCAAGGCTTGCGTTGCCCTCGGACAGACCGAGGTCGCTGCCGTGGTCGTAGAGGCCAGCGAGCAAGACTGCCTAGTGATGAGCTTGGTGGAGAACTGTGCCCGGCGGCAGCACCGCCCCGCAGACCTACTCCACGACGTCGGAACCATGCGCAAGCGTGGCTATTCTGACACCCAGATCGCGGCCAAGATCGGATTCACACAGCAGTGGGTTAGCATGGTCGGTGGCCTGATCGAGAGAGGGGAGGAACGCCTCCTAGCCGCGGTCGAGAGCGGCGTCCTCCCGCTACGTGTCGCCGCAGAAATTGCGCGGACCGACGAAGAAGGTCTGCAAGGTCTTCTCTCGCAGGCCTACGCTGAGGGGAAGCTCTCTGGTGGCAAGCTCGTCAAGGTGCGTCGCCTCCTTGAAGCCCGTAGCAGACGGGGGCGTAAGGCTGACGACAATCCTTATGGCAAGAAGCACCAGCCCCGGCGTCCAACCTCGACCGCTGCGCTGCTACGCGTCTTCCAGCAAGAGGCTGACCGTCAGCGGGTTTTTGTTAAAAAGGCCGAGGTCACACAGTCCCGGTTGATGTTCGTGGTCGAGGCCCTGCGTCAGCTCAAGGAGGACGGAAACTTCGTAACACTGCTTTGCACCGAAAACCTCGACAGCATGCCGTCTGACCTCGACGCCCGCGTTTCCGGGAGGCGGGCATGAGCGTGGTCGGGACGCGAGACTTCATCCTGGGATTCGAGCCCGAACTGCTCGTAGTCCAGATCGCTGCGCTGATGCCGGTCAAGACGTTGCGGCCCACGTTGAAGGCAAGCCACATGTACACCCAAATCTCCCAATCAATCCGGGAGATCGGCCTAGTGGAGCCCCCTGTTATCGCCCGAGATCCAGCAACTCCGGGCCGCTACCTGCTTCTCGATGGTCATCTTCGAATTGAAGTCCTCAAAGACCAGGGCCGGATTGACGTCGAGTGCCTTGTGTCTACTGATGATGAGGCCATGACCTATAATCGAAGCGTCAACCGGATCTCACCGGTGATGCAGCGAGCTATGATCTTGCGCGCCTTGGAACGAGGAGTGCCCGAGGCGAAGATCGCTGCCGCGATGTCCCTGGAGGCGGCCAGCGTGAAGCGGCGCGTGAAGATGCTCGACGGCATCTGCGCCGAGGCCATTTCGCAGCTCAATGATAGGCACTGTCCGCTCGCTGTGTTCGATATCCTTCGGAAGATGAAGCCATTGCGCCAGATGGCTGCCGCAGAGCTGATGATTCAGCACAACAATTTTAGCGTGGCCTACGCGTCCGCCATTTTGACTGGCACCCCGGTGGCAGACCTTGTCGGCGGGACGAAGCCAACGCCCAAGAATGTGACTCCGGCCGCGATGGCACGGCTGGAGCGGGAGCTAGACAATTTGCAATCAGCCGTAGGCGAGGTGCAGGAATCGTTCAGCCGCGATAATTTACATCTGACGGTTGCCAAAGGATACCTGAAGAAATTGCTAGCTAATCGGTCAGTGTATCAATTTTTGACCGACAACTATCCCGAAATTCTTGAGCAGTTCCAGACTATTGCGGACGTGACGTCGACCCTACCTTCAAATGCAGCTGCATAACGATATTGAAGACATTGCGACATGGTTGCGGGTAGGCCGGCATTCGTCTTACGAACAGGCGTGATGGAAAAGCCTGGGCGGTGACATGGCTGACAGGGGCGGAAGCGAAGCGGAGCCGGCCCCGGCAACCGCTTATTCATACATACGGCTGAGCTCGAAGCGTCAGTCGAATACTGGTGATAAGAAGGCCTATCGTGATGGCCTGAGGCGCCAGATCGCCCTCCGCGACGAGTATCTCGCCGCCCACCCACATCTCACGCTCGACACTACGTTCTCTCTCCACGACATCGGCGTGTCCGCCTTCACGATGGCCAACATCGCAAAGGGCGGCGACGGCAAGCTTGCACTGTTCCAGCAGGCGGTGGATGAGGGGCGCATCGCCAAGGGCAGCTACCTGCTCGTCGAAAGCCTCGACCGGATCTCGCGCGCGAGCGTCCCGGTTGCGCAGCACATGCTACTGAGCTTGGTGAACGCCGGCATCATCGTCGTGTCGATCTCAGACAGGATGACATATCGGCAGGCCCCGGACGATCTCACCTCCCAAGCCGCCTTCCTAGTCTCGGTGATGTCCCTCATGCGGGCGCACGAGGAATCATTGATGAAGTCCAAGCGTCTCAAGGAGACGTGGGAGGAGAAGCGGAGGAACATCGGGACCAGAAGGCTGACCTCCCGCGTCCCGGGTTGGTTGCACGAGGTCAATGGCGTCCTCGAAGTGCACCCGAAGCGCGGCGCCGTGGTGAAGGAGATCATGGAACTGCTCGCGGACGGCTGGGGCCGCGACCGCATAGCTAGGCACTTGAACGCGAACAACGTCGAATGCTGGGGGCACGGCCGTTCCTGGCACGGGGGAACCGTCCAGAAGATCACCGACAACAAGGCGTTGCTGGGCGAGTTCCAGCCGCACATGCTCAAGCACTCGGAACGGGCGGGTATCCGGGTCGCAAAGCGAGTGCCTGTGGGTGACCCGATACCCGATTATTTCCCTCGCGCGGTGAGCGACGAGCTTTGGGCCGCGGCCCGCGTAAAGGCCAACCAGAGGCGCCTTGGACGTGCCCCCAACGCTGGCGGCCGGCAGGGCACACGGGTCACCAACCTGTTCGGTGCGGTCGCTACATGCGCAGTATGCATGAAGCCAATGAACTACCGCGACCGTGGACCGCGCTCGACGCCGGTCCTGCGGTGCTCGTCGGAGCGGGCCGGTACCTGCACCAACGACTACCGCATCCCCTATCACGACACCGAGGCCGCGATCCTTCTCTGGCTGGTGAAGCTCGACCTGACTGGCGGCGCGCCCGGCGAGCTCGCAAGGCACGAGGAAGCCTTGCGAAGCAAGGCGGCCGAGCGTGACGAGCTTCAGGTCCGAGGTGAGACCATCGTGCGGGAATTCGAGGAGGATCAACGCTTCGCGAAGGCACACCTCGCCGAGATACGGGCCAAGGTGCAGGCATGCGAGGCCGCCATGGCCGACCTCACTGGCAAGATCGCCGCGTTGAGGCTCGACGGCGGTCATGACGTGCGCTCTGCGGCCATCGACCGTCTAAGGGACCTCCATAGGTTGGGAGCAAGCGATGAGGAGATCTTCGCGGCAAGGATGCGGATCCGGCAGATCATCCGGGACACCTTCGAGGCGATGTGGTGCTATCCGGACGGCTGCATCGAGATCTTCACCATCGACAGAGGTTACCACCTCTTCCGGGATGGATATTGGTGGAACGACGATGACCGTATCTGGGTGCCATCGGTCGGCGCGATGACCGGTATCCCATATCGCGCCACCAGGGCGGAGTTGGCGCGCCGGGCGCAGTGGCTAGAGCAAGCCCATCGCCATGTACCCCAGATCAAGCTCAGAAACGGAGAGACCCTTTAAGACCTGGCAGGGATTCCATCCTGAGGATTTAGGCAGCTGGTCGGGCTACGCTGCCATCGTCGAGCACACGCAGGTACCTCCCATATTTCGCGCGTACCTTCATCTTTTCCTTGAGGGTGCTAGGCGTCAACTTCTCCTTCGCCATGGAAGATCCTCGGGTGGTCCACGGTTTAAGCTGGGCCAGGATTTCTTCGGCCGTGATTGACCCCTCCGGCGGCAGGAGAGAGTGAACTTCCTGCATCACACGATCCCAGAAGGCTTCGGCGCGGGCATCACTCAATAGCTTGCTGGTTTTGTCGAGGGCCAACTGCAGTCGTTTTGCCTCCTCCTCTGCCGCGGCAAGCCGTGCGACCAAGCCGTTTACCGTCGCCTGCGCTTCATCCAACTGGCCGAGCAAGTTCTCTCGGTCCTCAGCCTCATCACGCCGAATGGTTTGGAGGGCATCGCGCTCGTGCTGCCATGCGTAAGCCGCCTCGACCTGCGCCGTTTTCCAGGCGTCCTTTGCGAATTCTGCCAGCTTCACACGAATTCGTTCTGGAACATCCTTTATGCCCAGGTCGGCTTTGTAGGCACGCTCGTCCCGCCATGCATCGAGGTGAGCAAGGATATCCCGGGGCGAGCCACCGTTAATGAGACGTTCCTGAATGTTGCGCCTAGATGGACGCTGGCCCGCTGCCCAGAGCTCATCGGCGACTCGAAATACCTCTTCTTTCGTCGGCACGGCATCACCTCTCCTCCGTGATTAAGGTGCCTCCGTTTGCCTAAGACTCTGTTGAGCACCCAGGGTACCAAGTACCGGTATATGGTACCTATGTGTTGTGGAAGGCCACACTGATCCCTTGCCCTGCAGCGTCGCCCAGGCGATCGGTCGGCAATCTCAGGAGGCCCTAATCGTGAAACGCCGCGCAGAAACCCAATCCGACTGATCCAGGAGCGCCCCGCTGGGTGCGGAGCCTCCGCGTTTTCGCGAGGCTCGAATGCCTACAAACATCCCTGTAAGCACCGCCAACCACTGTAGCCCTAGAGCCGAGCCGTTGCGCCTGTGGGCATTCAGTGACCTGCATCAGGAGCACGCGGAGAACGCTTGGGATCCGGCCGCCCCTGCGCCCGCCGGCGGCTTCGATGTCGCCGTGATTGCCGGCGACGTCCACATGCCCCTAACCCGAGCCCTCGACTGGCTGGGCGAGCGCATGCCCTGCGTCCCGGTCGTCTACGTGCCGGGCAACCACGATTTCTGGTGGGACCGGAGCGAGGACCGCTACACGATCTACGACCAGATGGAGCGTGGACGGGAGCGGGCGACCGCGCTCGGCATTCACCTGTTGCTCGACGATGCGGTCGTGATCGGCGGCACGAGATTCCTCGGCGGCACCCTATGGACGAACTTCCGATTGGGATCTTTCGGGCTCACGCACGCCCTCAGGACCGCCCAGGGCCGCAATGGTATGTTGGACTACCGGCGCATCAGGACGGGGCCCCGCTCCCGGAACAGGATCGAACCAGGCGAGGTGTTGGCGATGCACCGGGCGACGCAAGCCTTCATCGAAGGCGAGCTCACCCGGCCGCACGATGGCCCGACCGTGGTCGTGACCCATCACGCCCCGCACCCGTCCAGCCTGCCGGGACTGCATGCCGATTTGGCGTGGTGCTATGCATCGGACATGACGGACCTGATCCTGGACTGCGGACCCGACATCTGGATCCACGGTCACGTGCACCGGGCAGCCGACTATCGGGTCGGGCGGACGCGTATAGTCTGCAATCCGCGGGGGCACGCGGACGAGGTCACGGGTTTTCTGCCTGGCCTCGTCGTCGAGTGCGGTTGATCCTCAGGCGGCCGGCCGAAAGCTCACGATCTGGCTCACTCTGTCGCGGAGGAGATCGCTCCTGCGGAGCACCTCGACGCCGCCAGGAACGTCCCGGATGGCCGCCCCGGTCGTGATCCCAAGCTGAACGTTGTACCGGTTCCACTGCTGCCCACTCGGGTGCAGGACTCCGCCCAGGAGCCTGTCACCATCGATCAGCCCACGGGCGGCAAGGTTTTCCAGCACCAGCAGGGCGTTGATGCCGAATGGAACGATCCAGGCGTTCGACAAGCGGGCCAACTCGGGGACGAGGTTATCCTCGACCATGCGACGCATGAAGGGACGTGACATGATCCGTCGATCCCCGGCGAAGTTCGAAGCGTCCTTGAGGACCGGATAGCGCAGCACCGACGTCGAGTGGACGCGTGACGAGGCGGAGCCGAAGAGATCGGCGGTGCTGCGCACGCCGAACACCTGATGCAGGCCGAGATGATCCATGAGGCGGGCACCCAAGTCCCGCATGCCGGCGAAGGACGCGGTGGACTTGGCGGCCGCCGCGGCCTCCTCGACCGAAGCACCCTTCAAGGCGGCCGAACGGAGCGCCAGCAGGGCATCCTTTGCCTGGCGCCTTCCCGGAGTGACGCCAACGATGACGACGTCTGCCTGGTCATTGATCCAGTCGAATGGGGCATAGAAGGCGCTGAAGCGTCCCTCCCGACCGAGACCGAGAAAGTCGTCCCGGAAGGGCGAATGGCCCGCCGCGTCGATGCTGCGTGAGATCTCGTCCGCGGAACGGGAAGTCAGGGCGGTAAGTACGCGCTCGATCTGGGCACGGCTGGAGGCGTCGAGGCTCATCGGGGTGATCCTTTGCTGCTGGCGATTCGATTTTCGTTGGCGGTCAGAGTCGTGCGGCGGCGTCCGTGGCCATCCTGTCGAGGGCCGTCCGGGTGGTTCGCTCCCACCGGACCCCACGTGCCTGGGTCCGAAGTCCGCGCGGCGTCGGGCGCCGCCAGATCGGCTCGGGCGACCTTTGAAGCGCCGACAGCGCTTCCTCGAAGCTCGGCCAGGTCTTCTCCCGACCCGTGGGACCGGTCGTGAAGCCATCTTCACGACCGACGCCGGGATGGAAGGTCGAGCCGTCGGCGGCGACGGGAACGAACAGCATCTCCTCGTCCAACTCGTGGCGGTCGACCCTGGCGAGATCCTCGAACGTGTTCTGATCGCGCCAGGAGGAGGGGCGGAACAGCTTGCGCTGCTTCAGCCAATCCAGGGCCTGTGCTGCAGGCACCCCGCCGTCCTTCGGCTCGAAGACGCGCTCGCCTCCGGCCATCATGTTGCGGATGCGCCGCTCGCTGACGCCACCGAATTCGGCAAGCGCCCAGGGTTCGATGAGGTCACCCGTGTCGAGGGCGAAGCGACCGCGCGCCAGCCGCAGGGTGCGACCCGCATCGGCCGGATCGATCTCCCAAGACGCGAACGGCACCTTGTCCATGAAGGCGCCGGCCAGCGCGATCTCACTCTTAAGATAGGCTTCCCGGTCCTGCGGCGCAGACGCTCCAGTTAGCGCGATGCCGTAGTAGGCGTAGGCGTTCAGGTTATGGAACGTCTCTCCGAGCTTCCAGGAAAACGCGTCACCGAACGCATCATCCTTCAGGACCTCGGCCCAATCCTCGGGAGCTTCAACGCGGTAACCGAGCTGCCTGACTAGGGCTGCCATGCCGACGTCGGCGTTTTCCGACCCGACGATCTCGGCCAGCAATCGGCCGGTGCCGACCACGATGTCGATGAGTGTCGACCCCTCGAAGTCGTACCCGTTGCCGTATTGGCTATGAAACTGTTCGCGGAGCAGATCGGGGTCGGTCAAGGTGTCGGCGGTGGCCATTGTCTTCCTCGTGATAGCGGTCAATCCCGCCGTCACAAATGACTGTGCCAAAAGCCCGACGGCATCGCTACAGGAAATTCGTGATCCCGGTCAATCACGACGTACCGCGCCGACCGCAGGCTCGTTGAGCTTACGATGTTGCAGTTCGTTTGGCGGTATGAGCCGCCCGGATGAGCCGCATGGAGTCCGTCGTGTCCGATCTCCCCGTCTCGGTCCGCTACGTGAAGAACGGGGCGGGTGGCCGCTGGTGGCCCGATGCCAAGAGCATGTCGCGTCTGCACGCCGGCTGGGATCAGATACCCGACGAGACACTGCGAGAGAGCGACATCGCCTCCATCGGGTCCATCCTGCGCGAGCAATACGGCGCCAGGCCCGGTGCAACCCAGGATCTCAACGCGCTTCGGACACTACTGGAAGGACCGAGCCAGCACCTGTGGGTCACGTTCGAAGATGGCTTCTTGTGGTGGGCCACCGTACGCGATGGCATCACTGTCAGCCCGTCGAACGAGACGGCAGAACAGGGCCATTTCTGGCTCGATCTCGACCGGCCTTGGGACAATCGCTCCCTGGCCGGCCGCTACCTGGCTATGTCGGAATTGCCCGGCATCGTCACGACGACCGCCGGCTTCAAGGGAACGGTCTGCGAGCCGAAGGGGTGGCGCGAGATCCTTCGCCTGATCCGTGATGAGGAAGATGCCGACACGGCCGCCGCCATGTCGGCGCGGCTTGCATACCAGGCGGCCGTGGGCAAACTCGTCGCACGGCTTGGGCCAAGGGACTTCGAGGTGCTGGTCGACCTGATCCTCTCGCGGTCAGGCTGGACGAGGATCGCAAAGATCGGCGGGGCGACGGAGGGCATCGACGTTGAGGTCGAGAACCCTGCCATCGACGAGATCGCCTTCGTGCAGGTGAAGGGCCAGGCCGGGCAGGCCACCCTCGACGACTACGTCGCCAGGTTTAGGGCCCGCCGCGAACGATATCATCGCATGATCTTCGCAGTGCATTCGCCGAAAGGCGCGATCACCGCACCAGATGGAGATCCGGTCCAGGTATGGGATGGCGCGAAGGTTTCGGAACTCGTGGTTCGACTAGGCCTTGGCGATTGGTTAGCGAAGCGCGTCTAAACAAATTCAGATTTTGGTTCGTACTATGCGAAAGATGCCGAAAGTCGTGCAGCAATGACGGGTTCAATTTCCAATTGGCGGCCATCGGAAGCAGCCCAGACAAGTTTACCTCCCTTACTGGCTTCAGCATTGTGTCGAAACACATGGCTACGAGCATTCGGCGTCAATGCTTCAGTTAAAATATAGATTACGTACTGATATCGATGATCACTATGCTTCATTTTTTTATATTCATTTGGTGTGAGCTCTACCACGACGTCCTTACCGCTTAGGCCCTTCACTTCGACCTTAAGAATCGCACCGGTCGGTGCCGTTACGTTCAAATCCCAGCCAACACCATCCTTCTCGACTGAGTCGACGACCTGTGATCCGCCTTCCGCCGACTCATAGTAGGCGGTCGCATGCCTGACTGCCGCTAGTTCTATCTTCCTGCGAAGTTCGGGGTCGGTCTGTCGATTTGCGTACTTCGATTTCGAATTTGCCTTCTTCTCGGCAGGAAAATTTCCTCCAGAGTCGATGTAATCCTCCACGGCATCACGAAAACCTTGGTCTACGCCGTACCATACAGGACTTTGCCCAAGATTGCCCTTGGATTTCGCTGTGGGTATAGGATACAACCGGCGATCTACTGGCAGAAGCGTTGCATCATCGGCCTGCGCCACAATTTGATATCCTACCTCGAATCCGCCTTTCCTTTTTAGTTTGATATGCTCATTTTCTTTGTATACAGTAGCATTATTATACCATCCCACAATAAATGTTTTTTTGTTACTGGGATTTCGAGCGATCCAAACAACCGTAGCCGGATACACAAACTCGTCGATTCTCGATCCACCCAGATTTTTGAGATTGATCCGTGCAGACCGTGGCACATACCCGTAAACCTTGCCCTTAAGAGGCATGAAGTTCCATACCTCGTGCCCAATGTTGCCCTGCTTAAGATATCCATGGCCACCTACAGCCTGATCATTGACCGAAACACCGGCGTAGTCTTTCATCCATCCAATGTTGACAAAGACAATTTTGTTATGTGCCATTCTTTATGCCTCTGAAAGTTGCGCCGTGATTGAATGGCTCAGATGAACTGGTGCGCTTTCCAGCAATTTTTTATCTTCTTCTGTGATGGTTCAATCCGCATTCTTCGAAATGTTTACAGTCCTAAAGAGCGCAGGGCTACGCGGATCGTTGATAGGTGACATCCGAACATACAGTTCAGGATCCGCCATCACGGCAGGCATTTCATCGTCGGTAAAAGCAAACGATCGGGTTACAGCCTTCCATTGAGGATTGCCCACCTCATATCGAACAGCTCTGTACGAACCGTCTGCGTACCGATGGGGACTGCAGATCTGCCCCTTCTTGTTTGTAGACGTGAAAAACAATTCTCTACCAATCGAATTACTGCGGCTTTCATCGATAATTTTCATGCGCTTCGATCTTTCATTTTTGCTTAGCGAGCATAAAGTTTGCAAATCCGAAAACGATATATACCCCAACTACAACGAAAGCGTAGCCGAAGTTTAGCTTTCCGGCCGCATAAATGCCCAACAACGCTGCGGCCGCTGGTGAAGCGGCCGCAAGTGCTGCACGAATTATCTTGTTGAGCCCATCGGCCTCAGCGATGACTGGAAGCTCGAACCGCAGCTTCCATTTGCGCTTGTCCTCAGCGCTTGGTGAAGGCTCGTGCACGAAATTTAGGTAGGAGGCCGTTTGCACTTCCGGCCCTGTGCCCTGCACAATAAAGGTCTGTTTGTCATAGTCAGAATCGAGGGTCATCGCGCTTTGCGAAATGACCTTGATAGCATCGGAACTGGCGGAGATGCTGAGAACGTCAATGTTTTCGACTGCAGCCGGGGAGAAATAGCTGACTTGGATGTAGTACGGTACGCCAGCGCTGAGGGACATGGCCGTTCGGTAGTCCTGATGCCCTGCAGCGTCCTGGCTGAGGCCATACACCCGAAAGAAGCGTCCATACTTGGCATCCTTGAAGCCGTCGGAGCCTGCCAGCTTGGTGACGATCCTTTGCCAGGCATGATCGGAATTCGACGACTGAAATTTCGGGTCTTCGATTTGCCCGAAGAAGTATCTCACCCTTTCCCACTTGGACGCGGACTGCCCGCTGGGGACAGGGATTTCTCGGTCCAATCCCCCGAACCTGTCCTGAACATCGACGTTCTCGTCGATGTCGGGAAAGTCCGACAGCTTGAGGTCGAGGGTCATGAACCCTCCGACCACCTCGACCTTCTCGATGCTTGCGAACCGTGTCGGGACGATGCTGGGGAACAGCTCCATCTTCGAGGCGTCGAGGAAGCAGATCAGCGTCCGTTGCCCGTGAAGCTTTCCTGTCGACGCCGCGGCCAGAACCTTCGGATCGACAATCTTGGTCGCATATCTGAAACGGATGATCGCCCCAGGCGGCATGGATACCGAACGGGCGACATCCTCAAGGTACCGGACGCGGGAAGCCGACGAGAGGCAAACGTACATCGCTACCCGAGCCTCTCCTCGACCATCCTGACGGCGGCCGGAAGATTCCTTCGCACCAACAGGTCGTTCACGCAGATGATCGGCTCGGATTGCGCGTACGGGAGTTCCCTCAGCGCCCTGTCGGTCGGGATCTTGATGGCGACGGGTGAGGCCAGGGCAATCCAATGCTCCGCGCCCGTCTCCCGGTTGGTGGCAAGGATCGGTACGGTGACCTTCTTGCCTGCAGCAGTTCTCTCGACGCCCCGCTCGAACATGAACCTGTCAGAGAGTTGCCTCGTCACGTCCGAGAACAGGACGTCCAACGAGATAGCGGCTCTCTTGGGCGAATAGTCCGGGATGCCCCCCTCTAGGGCATGGCGCAGGAGCTGTTCCGCAAGTTGGCGGTCGAGCAATGGATGATCGAACTTGTTTTTGAAGCTCCTCAGGCACCGGTAGCAGGACGCGTCACAGCATTCCGGGCATTCGCTCAGGATGGCGAGCGTCGTCTTGAACAGGTCTCCGGCGCGATGGGCCAACTGGGGCGAGAAACCAGCGCCGCCGGCGAGGGTGTCGTAAAGGAAAATCTCCACCTCTTTGCCATGAGCCCCGGCAGGGGTCAGGGCCGGCCTGTATTCCGCGAGGATCTCCCCGCTCTCGATCTCCAAGAGCTTCGAGGCGGCCTTGGCCATCGCCTCGCACACCGTTCGAAGGGCCGTCTCTGTCTCCGTGTTCCCGGGCCGCAACTGGAGGGGCATCTCCAGCCGGATCGAGAAAAGGCAGATGTCCGCGATGAAGTCGGTGCCGAGCACCACATGCCTCGCGATCCGATTTCCCAGGCAGAGTTCCTCGTCGGAGTCCGGATAGGGAGGCTTGTGGGGCTGCCCCAGGTTCTCGTCCTGGTCTTTCTCGGCCTCGATGCGACCGCAGGCCGTGCAGTAGACGTACCCGTCCTCGCCGGGGCCCGTGTTCGAGACGAGTAGGTTTCTTCGCGTCGGGAATGCCCGGACGCGGTCGTTGACGGCTACCCAGCCATCCGCATCTCCCGGAGTGGACATGACCAGCTTTGCCCGTGTTGCGTACGCGGTCTCGCTCTTCTCATCCGGCTGGGATGTCGCGACCATGCTGAAGGGGTGGGCGAAACCAGGCGGACGGATCCAACTGACGGCGGGCCCGAAAGACCCCTCGGTCTCGCAAGCCTCGCAGGCTATGCGTTCGTTCCGCCGCTCCCGGTCGAAGTCCGTGGTCTTCGCGTGGTGGCAGACGTCGCACTCGTAGTAGAGCTTGCGCCCACGCCATGCCTTCTTGCGCTCTTCCTCGAAGGGTGAGTAGATCGCCTTCGACGTGTACTGCTTGTTCTTGATCCAAATCTGCTTGTTGGGTGCATACTGCGACAGGGCGATGTTCAAGCCTTGCGATGGGGCAAACAGCGTCTTGGCCTTGTACGAGGTGGAATTCGGATCGAACACGTGGAACGAGGCCACGTCCGTCGGAAAGGCATATCGCGGAAGCTTGCCGCGATAGAGCAATCGATCCAGCAGCTTGTCCGAACCGGGGTCAGCCAGTTCGTCATCCGCGCTGGGCACCTCAGCGACTTCCTCGGGGTCCTTCTCGTTTTCCTCCAAGGGCGGCGCCTCGACCGGAAGCGTCGGACCCTGATCGTCCACGGTGGCGTCGCCAGTCCAGTCGATGGCGTCCTCGACGTTCTTGAGGACGTCATCGCCATGGGTGGCGATGAGCAGGGCGCGATCCTCCGGCGTAAGCTCACTAGGGAGCCACCGGTCGAGCGCACTCTCAAGCTTCCCCTTCGATTCCTGCAGCCACGCAGCGAAGTCATTGCGGTTGAGAACCCCGCCGCCGCGAAACTCGTCGACCTTCCCTAGGACCGAGAACAGGTTCGCATTGGTGAGGGGATCGACACCGGGGATGCGATCCTCGGAGTAGCGCTGGATGATGAACGCGCGGACGTGGCGGCGGGCGATGTCCACGTTCTCAAGGGTCAAGCGAGGGTCGGTGACCGGCCCGGTGATCATCTCGTCCGGCTTGACGAAGTAATGGTCGTCGTGGCTGTCCACGCTCCCGAAGGCCACGACGGTCGCGACGGCGTTGCCCCTGCGACCGGCACGGCCCGCCCTCTGCTGATAGTTGGCCCGGCCCGGCGGCATGTTGCGCAAGGCGACGCCGGACAGCGCGCCGATGTCGATGCCCACCTCCATCGTCGTGGTGCTCGACAGTACGTCGATGGCCGGCTCCGACCGATCCGTCCCCCTCCATGCGAGGTTGATGTCTTGGAAGCGGATCTCGTGCGCCTCGGCCTGGGAGAAAGCGTCGTCGGCCTGGGCAGCGTTGAGCTGCGCGGTATGCTCGGCCGCGATCAGAGAGAAGGGGGCCTGAGCCTCGTCCTCCATCGCGGTGGTGACCGGCTTGCGATAGAAGCCCTTTCGAGCCTCGAAGACCTTGTCGTCACCGGGGTCGAATGACTGGACGTTCAAGGAACTGCAGTCGATGCAGGTCGGGACGCGGCTGATCGGACGGTGGACCGAACGGCAGGTTTCGCACCGCCGCCAGTCCCCTCCGAACTCCAGCATGAGGTTCTTCGCGAGAAGCCGCCTGCCGCCGTCATCGGCCGTCACGGTGAACTTCTGGAGCAACTGGGGGAGCCACTTCCCGTCGAACGCGGCGCGCGTGCCTTTCGCGACCAGCACCTTTTCCATCGGAGCGAACTTGCCCGCGTGGCCCTTGACCTCCTTCTGCCACCAGACCCCCGGCATGCCCTTGAACCAGATTCCCGGTTTGCGGACCCAGCACCGGAGCCAAGCCCTTACGACCTGGACCTTCTCCTCAGGTGTCGTGGCCAATCCCGGCAGGTCAGGAAGGGTCGGGATGAAGGCCTTATGCTTGTCAGCCTCGCGGACGCTCGCCACGGCGAGGGCTTCCAGGCCGAGGTGGTGATCCCGGATCACCCGGACGATGGCCGAGAGGAGGTTCTCGGGGCAGGTCTCGTCGAGCAACTCGTAGACCTGATCCTTGTCCACCTCGCTTCCGAAGGTGCCGGAACCGACCGTCGGCATGGTCTCGCCAGCGGCCAACTCGGGCCGAATGCGAACGCGGTGTCGCTGAGCCGCCACCATCAGGCCCGCGAAGGCGCAATCAAGCGTGACCTTGTTCCCAAGCAATTCGGGATCGCCCAGGATCTTGAGGCCGGCCGGGACGAGCGCCCTGACGGTGTCCCTCAACGAGAAGGTCTGCAGGGTCGGGGCGAGGCGGGCCGCCATCTGACGAGAATCGGAGAAGATCAGGACCTTCCGCCCACGGAGGGGCGCGAAATCGGAGGCATCCTGAGGCCCAGGCGGCTGGATGCGGATCTGCGTCGAGAGCAGGGCCTGGAAGGGCTGGTCGCCCTTCGTCTGGTGATCCTGAACCGAGGACTGGTTGTAGGCCGCTCTACCCTCACAGCAACCGCAGGGCACGAACTGGCCAGGCGTGGCGCGCCGAGGTTCGTTATCGTCATCGACGACCTCCGGAGCCTCGGGAGCGAGGTACACGTGCCGTACCCGGTTGCCCGGGATCTCAGGGTCAATCTTGCCGTTCATCAGGTCGTAAACGGCGATGCGATGAGCGTCCGGATCAGGCGGTACCTCAAGCATGAGGTCGAACGGCTGGAGCGCCTCGGCCCCGCCCTCGTCGTTGTGGATCAGGGAGCCGGGGGCGGCCCAGGTGTCCGATGGACGGTCAGGGCGGGTGGCATAGCCTCGGGCATACGAAATCCCGCAATCCCGACAGGTGAAGTATTCGAGGACGGTCGCGCCGCAGTCGCATCGTTCATGGGGCTGGGCATACATGCGCCCCGCCGGCCCGCCTCGTTCGTCGGGTGGCAGCGCCGAGCATTCCGGGTCCATGCAGACCCAAAGGCCGGCGAGCCCACGGAAGAACGTGTGGATGCGGCACGGCAGGAGGCTCGGCTGGTCGGGAGCCAGCTTGGCCCGGCTGCCGAGCGCGAGGAGGGACGTGATGGCCGTGTCCGCCCTGAGGCTTTCGACGCCCGGGAAGATGAGGTCGCCGAGGGCTCCCAGCGGCCGCGCGACCTTCATCGTCTCGTTCACGAGCATGTTGAATGGGGCGAAATCCTTGAGGGCGGCATGGAGGTTCGGCTCCAGGTCGCCTTCCGGTGTCTGACCGCGATACTTCAGGAACGAAGCCGTGGTCTGCCGCTGGAGGTCGGGGTCGGCCGAATAGAAGTCGTCCAGAACGACGCCTTCCAGGGCGGCCACGTCGGCCTCGTTGCCCGTATGGGCGGGCTTGCGGTGGTTCAGCGTCCCGGTCACGGGAACGAAGCTTTCCCTCGGCACACCGGTGAGCGCCGCGCCGAAGCGGTCAGCGTTCTTTGTGTCATCGAAGCTGGCGGTCGAGCAGATGACCTGCAGCCGGTCCGGGCCGATCCCGAGACGCTCGCGCAGGCGCCTGAGGAGAAGCCCCACCTCCGCGCCCTGGGCGCCGCGGTAGAGGTGCGCCTCGTCCATGACGATGAGGAGTTTCTCCTCGGGGTTGTCCTGCAGCCACTCCTTGGTCTTGTCGAAGATCGGCCGCTCGATGGGCCGGAGCATCATGTACTCCAGCATCGAGTAGTTCGTGATGAGGAGGTCCGGCGGGTTCTCCTGGACCTCGTGGCGGGTGATCAGTTCGGCGTCGTGGGGGCGGAGCACGCCGCGCTTGGACTGCTTGTTCTTGCCCGGCCAGTGGGTGCCCGGCTTGCCGAACCACGCGGAGACGCTTTCCTTTGACGGCCACTTGCCCCGCTTCGACAGTTCGGCGTGCAGGTGGCCCGCGCGCTCGTTCTCCTCCTCGCTGGTCGGCCCCTCAGTACCGGGCAGGGCCTTGGCGGCGTCCTCGATGGCGCCGAAGAAGGTTCCGATGGTGGCCAGCCGCTTGCCGTCCTTCGCGGAGGTCCGGACGCCGGCATAGGGGGTACGGCTGGTGTACCGGGCGAACCGTGCCGGGCGCCCAGCCCATTCCTCGAACATCCTGACCGTGCGGGTGTCGCCGAACATCAGGCGCAGGCGGCCGAGCTGATCATTGACGAGCGCGTTCATCGGATAGAGCACGATGGCGCGCACCGCGTCGTAGCGACGGAAGGACTTGGGCCTGTCGCGCGCCTCGATGGCGAGCTTCCCGAGGATGGGCAGAAGGAACGATTCCGTCTTGCCGGACCCCGTTCCGGTCATGACCATCAGGTTGCGCCCGTTGCCCAGCGTCTCCTGTATGGCGGTGGCCTGGTGGCTGTAGGGCGGGTTGAACACGAGGGGATCGCCCTCTGAGGTGTCCGCCAGCCTGCAGTAGGCCTCCTTGGCCGCCGCCGGCACGCCCTGCATGTCCTCGTACCGACCGCCGGGAACGTAGCGTGGCGTGCTTTCGAGGAACGGGACTTGGTGGATGTTGCCCACCTCGCTGAGCAGCCGGCGGCGTTGGTCCACCATGCCGGGATGGCCGATGTGGTAGGTGGCCTCGATATACTCGGTCAGGGTCCGACGGAGTTCGTCGACGGTCTGCTGGATGGTGGTTGTCATCGGGCGCTCAGTGCGTCGTTTCTTCGAGCCACAGGCAGTTCTTTAGGAAGTCCAGGACGTTCGGCAGTTCGCTGGGCCTGATCGCGAACGCCATCAGGCACCGGGGACGTTGGGCCCGGGCACCCGAGACGAGCAGGCGACGCTGTGCCCAGGAGGGCAGCGGCGAGAGGAACTCCAAGAAGGTGGCGTCGTCGTTCCGGGCCACCCGGAACACCTGCCGCCTACCGGCCAGGGCGTCCTGGGCCATCTGGATCCGCCAGGCGATGTCGCAGGGTCTCCGGAGATCGCCGGCGGACGTGACGTCGAGGAGGCGCACCGGACGGCCGCCGTCTAGTTCCACGATGCACCAGAGGTCCGCCCCGTAGGCCTGCGGCCTGCGCCCCACGAAGCGACCCGACAGCTTCTTGGGCTCCTCCCAGCGACCCTTGTAGTAACGGACGCTGCTCTCGACCGAGATGACGTGAAGGCCGTCGATCTCTCCGCTACGGTCCTGGGCCGCCAGCTTGTCCCACCAGACACGGAGGAAGGACCCCGGGGTCTCCTCACGGGGCAGGCGAAGCCAACCCTTCTGGTCGAGGGAGGGAAACCCGTTCTCCGCGAGCAGGGCGCTTAGGTCCGAGGATCCATCGCCCTGGAGGAACCGCAAGGCGCCGACGTGGTGGACACGGGCCAAGGTCGAGGCGGGAAGCGGCGTGATCTCCTCGTTTCCGAGACCGAGGATCACACAGGAATCCGCACCCCGCATCACGTGGTGCGGCGGGGCGGGCCGTATGACGAATGAGGCGCGGCCGGAGCCTTCAACGGGCACCTGCATCTCAAGAAGGTCGCCGTAGGCGAGCAGTTCCTCGGTGGCCTGCTCGACCGCCAGGGCGAGCGCAGACCTGTCGGACCAGAAGCCCCGGAGCGCCTCTACGGCTACGGCCTCCAGCGCCCCGCGACCGCAGGGCGTGACCGCAAGCGCGGCCCGGCGGATCACTTGGCAGATGAAGGCGACGGTTCGTTCTGCGTCCTGACCTGGGTCCGGAATGCAGAGGGATGACGCGATCCGGGTGAACGCATCCTTCGGCGGGATGACGGCGACCGTCATGCGGCTACCTCCTTCGGTGCCACCGGCTCCGCATCGACGGCAGTCACCGCGCGCACGAGGAATGCCCCCCTGGCAAGGCCCTTATTAGCGGCGATGCCCTCGAAGAGGTCGCGTCCCCTGCGGGGATCCGCGAAGGACAAAGCCGCAGGCTCCATGGCTATCTGCCATGCCGTCTTGATGGCATCGGCATCGGAGCAAACCTGATACCGGGTGGCTGCCTGCCGGAAGAGCGGCAGCCCTCCCCGCAACGCATCGGGCCTGCCCGCGAAAGCCTCCGACAGCGCTTTGGCGAATGAGGGGACCCCTACCATTTGCTGCAGGGTTCGGTCGCTCGTCACACGCCGCTCGGTGAACTCGCGCGTGGCCCTCAGCCAATGTTGACCGCACAGGATCTCCAGCAACCTGGCGTCCAGGTCCTGAATGGTCCGCCACCTGCGGATTGTCGCGAGGGGACCCATACAGTTCGCGCCTTTCCAGAGGCGCTGCAGGTTGATCAGCCGCGGGATCCGTCGGGGATCCTGACCGACGAAATCGAGAGGTGGCTCGAAAGCTAGGTCAGCGAGCGACGTCGACTTCCCCGATGGGGAGAGGGCAATCACCGTGCGGTAGCGCTTGCCATCCAGCATGGCGACGAACATGGACCCTTTCGCCGCGAGCGGGACGCCGGCCATGCATGCGTCGGGTGTCATCGCGATTTTCACGTCGGGCGCGATCAGGTCGTAACGCTCGACCGAAAGTTTTTCGGGCCGGTCTGCCTCATCGATCAGGCGAACCGTCATGCTCCCGCGCTCGCGCGAAACCTTCCAGCGGAGCGGCTCGACCTTATTGCGGAAAGATACGCGGGCGGATCCGAGTTCGCCGGCATCGAAGACGATGTCGACCTTGGGCGAGGACTGGATGAGGTCCCAGCACTTCTCCTTGTTGAGCGGATCGACGGCGCGCCTGAACCAATCAGGGTCGGCCGGGAGCTCCCTCTCGCCTAGGCGCTCGGCTGCCTGAACGTGACCGTTGACGTCGAAGAACTCCGCCTTGGCCGTGACCTTCCTGCGCGGCGGCCCGATAAGGGTGATCCGTGCCTGCCCGGCCAGGAGTTCGCCGAGCCTGGCCTCCGGTGGGTCGACGGAGACCTTCAAACCGCAGCGTTCGGAAGGCGCCTTCGACCATGGACGCGGTGCCCGCACGAGCGTTCGAAGCACCTCGGGCTGAACCCGCTCAGCCAAGCCTTTGTCCATCGGCACCGCGGCAACCGTGACCGTCCCCGGGCCGAGGGGAAGTCGTCCGCAGGTGCATAGGATCTCGGACCGCCCGTCACCGGGTATTCTGACGGCCGGCGAGGAGCCGACGGCCACCTGATATTCACGTACCGCGTAGTCGGCCGATAGCCTGAGGATGATTTCGTCGTCGGGCGACCAGATCGACTGGCCCGTCGAAGGATCGAGGCTCGGCACGATGCCGGCTGGGTCGATACGAGCTCCGAGGCTGTACCCCAGCCCGATCTTCTCCAACGCCGCCAGGCGGGTGCCGCTGAGCGCGTCAGGGACTTTCAGTTCATAAAGGTTGGATCCCTCCGCCTCACGGATCACGCCAAGCTTGAGTTCCTCGACCGCCGTGCGGGCGAGCGGTTGCGTGGACGCCAGCACGTAGGTCTGTCCGACGCGAACGTGGTGCCCGATGACCTGCCGGGCGACGCCGTCTGCCTGCACCCTCAATAGCCAGGGAGATGGTCCGGGGATCGAGATGGCACGGCGGAGGGCCTGCTCGACACCCGGCATCTTCGTCTCGAAGTCGATGACCCGATCCGTGGGCGGAAGGCGGGTGATCGCGGGTTCGGACTTGGAGAGGCTAAGGAGTGAACGTCCGGGTCGCCATGTGCCCTTCTCGTCAAAGAAGCGGATCCTCGTCTTATCGAGTTCCGGATTGCCGATCTTCGCCGCCTTGAGGATCGGCCTGAAGTCGGGAAGTTGCAGCCTCAGGGTCCATGACCCACCGCCGGCACGACGTGCGGTCAGTAGAGCGTGCCTCTCGATGGGCACCGCTTCGACGGGCCTCTCCTGAACCTGCTTGGGTTTGGCGGGCGCTGGCGCGAGGTGACGGGACTGCTTGAGGCTGGCCTCTCGGATCACCCGTCGGGCCTCGCGCAGCCACTCCTTGGCGGCCTGTCGCTGCTCAAGGTCGCCGATGATGCGAGAGAGGGTCGCCTTCTCGATGGGCGAGACCCTTTCGCCGATGCCCTCGTCGCGCAGGGCGATGAACAGCATGCCGGTCAGGTTGACCTGTTCAAGGAAATTCCCGAACCGGGTGTTCGTATCGGGGCCAGCCTTGCGCAGGAGTTCGCCGATCTTGTCAGCGCCTTGGTCCTGGATGCTGGCGAGCCGATACCTGCATTCGTAGAGGAGTCGTGCGAACTGGGACTGCAGGTCCTTGGGCAGGATCGAGTGCGTGATCGGCCAGGCGATGATGGAGAAGTGCTCGGCCCAGGGACCCTCCGGACGGATCCCGCTGAACCGCTCGCGGAAGCGCTTGTACCAGTCCCGGATCGTCGTGCGGCTGCCCATCGTCGACCAGCCGGGAACCGCCCCTTCGAACGAGGTCCAGAACTCGACGCCGTCGAAGGAGTAGCCCACCTCGGCGGCGGCGGCGATCCAGCAGAGCCAATGGGCGTGGTCGAGCTTGCCCTTCCTCTTCAATTCACCTGACAGGAAGAGCTTGAGCGAATGGATCTCCGGCTCGCTCAAGCCGTGTTCCAACGCGAAGACAGGTAGGCCGCTGGCGGCGCGCTGGGTGCGCAGGGTGGCGAATTGCCTGTCGAGCCGACGATTGAGGTCTGCCAGCATCGAGGTCTCCTTCACCCCGCCGCCGCGATGCCGGTCACGTCGGATGCGGCGACACGGCCCGACCCGTGGACGAGGTCAAGGATGCCCTGCCGCTCCCACGCGCGGAACTCGTCCCGCCTTCCCGCCCTCGGCACCATCCAGCGCTCGCGGGCGAGATCGCCGATCTGCGCCACCGTCAGCAGGTTCGAGGTGTCGAGAGTGCCCTGTCCGGTCCGCATGATCTCGGCAGCATTCGCGCCGAAAGGGGCGTAAAAGACTTCCCGCCGGATGCCGTGTTTCAACACGGCTTCGTTCAATCCCAATTCGCCGATGGCCGCCCTGATGGTGCGGAGCCGCCAGTTGGGGCCTTGCCCGAAGCTGTGCTCATCGGCGTATCGATGCCCGCGAAGCCGCAGGAACTTGCGCATCTCCGTGAACAGGTGGTCATTGATGTGGAAGTGGCCCCAGCCCGTCGTGTAGCCGATGCTCCTGAAATACGCATCATCGCCGAGCTTGAGGCGGTTGTAGATCGATGATCGACCCATCGAAGAGCTGGTCGTCACCGCCAGCAGCTTGGCGATCTTAGACTTGCCGGAAATGATCCCGGTGCTGCCGCCGTAGGTCTTCGCGAAATCCTCGAATACGTCCGTCGACCGGATGGCACAGGCGACGGCCTTGCCGCCCAGCAGCATGTTGTAGGGTGGGACGGCACCGAGGACGTATGCGTCGAGGATGCTGACGAGCCGATCCTTCCTGTCGGTTGCCGACCATCCGATGAGCTTGTCGCGTACGCTTAGGTTGAAGACCGGGTCACCGAGCGCGAAGATCCCAACCAGCTTGTCGTGGTGGTCGTCCCAGACGAGGTACCTCATCCTCCGACCGAACCCGAGTGAAACCGGCACGGACCAAGTCAGGGAGGCCAGGCGAAAAATCTCGGCATGAACGCCGCGCTGCGGCACCCGTATGAGCCGAAGCTTGATCTTCGACGGATCTATTTTTCGACCGTCCGCAAAATGCGGAAGCAGTTTCTCGCCCCGCTCCGTGATGAAGCGGAGGTTGCCGGAGACACGGTCGTTCCTTTGCGCCGCGTGAAGCCGACGCACATGTTCCTTTTCGCTGCCCGGAAGAACGAGCGAGCCATCTTCAGCTTTCGAAAATCCGAGATCCCGGAAGTGCTGCCGCAACTTGCGCTTCAAATGATCTTCTACGGGGTCGACGTGTATTACCGAATTCGACTGCATCTGACGAATCGCCCGACCACCCGCCTGCGCCAATGATCGCATGCAGCGTGGAAAGCGTCAGCTGGCGAAAACGTGGCCAACCCATCGCTCCCACAAGCGATTCATCCTTGGTTCGCTTTATGGTTGCATACGGAATTCATACGGCCAAGCTCTTTCGATGAGGTTGCCACATGACAGGTAAACACTCATCCGGATTTGAAACGCGACCGGGTCGACCCGAAGCCAGTGCGGCAAGGGGGCCGTCCTCAGCGTTAACCTTGTCGGATAATGCTTGTGCAGGCTATTGGCTGCTTACTTGCCATGCCAACTGTTTACCTTTTATTCGTACATGATGTTCGCGCAGACCAAATGCATGGCGCTCCGGGCGGGGATCCCCGCACCGGCCCACGCCGATTCCTCCCGAGGATAGCCACGCGCGCCCGGGAAGCCCTTTGAAGGTTCGCTCCCGATGACGACCACTCTCCGGAAAACCGCTGTCTCGTAGGCCAGCCCTCCCTGGCCGCCCCCGTCCGGGCGCTTTCGCGCCTGCCCGACATCCTCCTGGGCTGACCCGCCGCCATCGATTGCGGCCGGCTGCCCCGTGCGGAGGCAGCCTTCATGAACGATGCCCTGAAGCCACCCGGCAGGCTGTGTGACGCCTGTGCGGGCTCCGCCCTGACCGGGCCACCTCCGGACACGGAAGATTGCGCCCGGCACGTCGGCGAGATCTTCCGCCGGCTGATGCTCGCCAGCGAGACATACCCGGGCGAGGCTTTCACCCGCATCGTCAGAGCGATGCTCGTCGCCATGGGTCGTGCCTGCCTGATGGAGGCCGAGGCGCAAGCCCTTTGTCTCCGAGAACGCGCCGAGCCAAGCCGGCCGGGGATCAGGGTCAGCGCGACCGCCCGCCGTGTCGACTTCGACGCCTGGGACCCCGGCCCTCCAGAGTAGCCCGTCATCCTGAAGGATCAGCCCGATGTCCTGCCGCTTCCGCCTCAAACCGAAACCGCGCGCCGAACGGCGCCGGTGCCGCCTGACCGCGGCCGACACCCTTTCGATCAGATCCGAGACACCCCCCGGGGCCTGACCGGCGCGCATGGACGCGTGCGGCGGCCTTGCGATGGAGGCCGCCATGAGCAAGAAGACCCCGACACCGAAGCCCCCGGGCCGGATCCAGAACCTACGGAAGACTAGGAGCGCCGCGGAGGAACTCGACGAAGCGTTTGAGGCAGTCAATGCAAGCCGAGGCAAGCACCGGCTCCCTCTGACCGACGTGGCGGCAGACCTCCCCGTCTCGACGGTGCTCGCGGCGGCGATGCTGCACGAAGCCATGACACCCCGCGACCGCCGCCGGCTCTCCATGGGCCGGGGGCTCGCGATGACCGTCGCGGTTTCGACCGTGGACTGGGTCGAGCCCGTCGCGGACGCTCTCTACCGGGCGCACGAATGGAAGGACATCATCAAGCGCCACGGCGGCAGTCGGACGGTTGACCGTCCGGAGGTCGGCAACGAGTCCTGCGCCAACGCCCTGGGCGGTGGGCGCAGCATCGTCGGCGTATCGACCGCTCCCGAGCGCTACCTGCCCTCAGCCCTGATGGCGGCCGCCGACCTTCGGGTGACGCTCGGTAATCCATCTACGCAGGCGATCCGTAGGACGATCCAGATCATCACTGGACGCGTTCCCAGGCCTCTCGCGGATGGCTTGGCGCAGGGTCTCGCCCCGACAGAGATCGTCGCCTGCATCCGTAGAGGCAGTACCCCTTCAGCCTGCGTCCGACGTCTCCGGGCCGCCTCGGCCTCGAAGCGCACCGATGTGGAGGTCGGGCTCGAAGCCGTGCCGGCGCTCGCCGATTGCCTCGGCTATGGCGAGGCCCAGGAATGGGGGCTGCGGCTGGTCTCCGCAATTGAAGAGTATCGTCGTCATACACGTAGCTGGTCGTCCATAGAGGACCGCAACATCGTCCTGGCAGGAGATGCAGGAGTAGGAAAGACTTCCTTCGCCCGAAGCCTTGCCAAGTCAGCGGGCGTCCCCCTGATCGCGACGAGCGTCTCGACGTGGTTCGCGAGCACGGGCGGGTATCTCAATGATATCGTGAAGGCGGTCGATAGCCTGTTTGCCCGAGCCGCATCTATTGGCGGTCCTGTGGTAATACTACTCGACGAGTGCGATAGTATTCCTAATAGAGCTACCGTAGATAGTCGCCACAGAGACTATTGGGTGCCCATCATTTCCCATATTTTGTTGGCGTTGGACTCTGCGGTCTCTGGGGCAAACTCGCGTCTCATCGTGATTGGTGCGACGAACTTCCCCGAGCGCCTGGACGAGGCACTGGTGCGGCCAGGCAGGCTCAACCGCATCGTCCACATCCCGCGGCCGGACATCCCCGCCGTCGCCGGCATCCTCCGGCAGCACCTCGGCGACGCGCTGCCCGGCATCGACCTGATGCCGCTCGCCAACATCGGCGCGGGGGCCACTGGCGCCGAGATCGCTGGGTGGGCCAAGGGC
Organism: Methylobacterium sp. NFXW15; assembly: GCF_049887755.1. Lineage (NCBI taxonomy): Bacteria > Pseudomonadati > Pseudomonadota > Alphaproteobacteria > Hyphomicrobiales > Methylobacteriaceae > Methylobacterium > Methylobacterium sp. NFXW15. Next base: position 74,300 of record NZ_JAGEKG010000006.1, read on the forward strand.
GCCCGGATGGCGGCGAGGCAGGACGGTCGTGAGATGGTCCTCGGCGACCTGATCGATCAGATCGCCCCGCCGGAGACCCGTTCGCCGGACCTGCTCCGGGCTATCTCAAGGCACGAGGCATCGCACGCTTCGGCAACGATCCTGCTCGGGCTCGGAACGATCACGAACGTGTCCCTGGTCGCGCGGGGCGGGTACGCTGGTCGCACCTCGGCGCGTCTGCGTGATACCGACATGATGTCAGCCGCCGACCTCGACGCCCTGGTGGTGTCGATCCTCGCCGGCAGGGCCGCGGATGAGCACTGGGGCGGGATCACCTCTGGTGCCGGCGGTAGCCGCCAGTCCGACCTCGCGCACGCCACTGCGCTGGTTGCCGGCAAGCACGGCGCCTGGGGCCTCGGCGGATCGCTCCTCTACCGGGGGGACCAGGCGGAGGTCGTGTCGCTCACCCGGACAAATCCTGCTTTCGCGCAGGTGGTTGAGGCCGACCTCCAGGATCTCTTCGAAAGGGCGAGAAGGTTCGTACGAGCGAATGCTCGCACCATCGACCGGCTAGCTCGGCGCCTAATGGAGCGCCGCGTCCTTGGCGGCGACGAGGTTCACGACATCGTCGGCGTGCCGCCCCCGGAAGACGTCACTGACGCCCCAGTCACAACGCTCGAAGGTTTCAAGGTCGATCCCGCCCTCCCCTCAGCCCAAGGCGGTGGCGAAACGGCGGTTCAGGGAGGACAGCGTCATGGATGAGCGCATCCTCGCATTGCTCGGGACCCTGGCCGAGATCGAGAGGGAGCTTGGGGCGACCGTCTACGACGCGGCCGTCGAGCGAGCCCGGCTGGCCATCGCAGCGGAAGTCATGGTCGAGGCGGAGCGCCGAGCCCTGCGCTCGCGCCATCGGCATGGGGGCGACAACGTCGTCTACCTGCGCGTCGTGGACTCGGTCGGGGGAGGCTCCGATGCATGTCAATAGCCCTCGCGAACCGAGTCCAGGAACAATCCCCAGGCGATCTGGGCCCTGCGATGGTACGTCGCAGCCGCCTCGTTTTGGCGGTTCTAAGCGGACTTCGGCACTGGCTCGAACACCCGTCTTTTGGGTGTTTCGGCCGGGGTCCCGGGGGCCCGTTTTCGGCACCCCGTCATCCCGAAACAACCGTCGATTTGCTGGGTCCGGAGCCCGCGCGACGTGGTTGCCCCGGGCTGCTCGAAATCAAGAATCTGTGCACGAGTCCTGTAAGGACATAAGTCCTGATCCTTGCTTTGTCGGGGCTCACACGCCGTCCGACCCAAGGATCGTATATTCAATCCTAAGCGCCTCAGGAGGCCATCGGGGCGCCCCGTCAGGCCGCTCGGACTGGCTCTCGCGGATGCCCGGTGAGCCCGAAACCACCCGCTTGGAAGGCTCTCCGATCAGGACGGTTAATCAGCCTCGGACGGCGCGGAGAAGCTGGTCGTCGATAACCTCTCGGCGAGCCTACGACGCCGATTTGCGCCCTGGTCGCCGAGGGATAGACCTTGCGCTCGATCCCGAACCGAGCTGGGATGGGGGCACCCGATGAGCGGGCCAGGACCGGATGACGGTCAGGCCACGGTCACTGCGGTTCCCATCTCGATGGGCGACTTGATCACCGAGACGGAGGCCTACGAGGTCTACGGCGACGTGCTTGAGGACAAGCAGTTGCGGCGTGCCAGGCAGGAGCGCCGCATCGGGTACCTACGCAGAAAGCGTAGGATTTTATACCGAAGAGACGAACTCGAACAGTTCGTTCGGGACCTACTTACGGAAGGGTACGTGGAACCATGGAAGCCAGTGTCAGCAAGGCCGCCATCGTTGCGGCCGAGAACGCCCTCGTCGATCCCGGAGCGCCCCGTGTCGGCCGCTCGACCCGCCGCCACAGGCACTCTGTCCGAAGCGTCGCTTCGGCGCGCGGCCGCGCGGCTGGGCCGCCTTCCATCCGTAACGCGCTGAGGTGCCAGCGGAAGAATGCGGTCCGCCCGCCGAAGCTCGCCATCGTCCGCGCCCTCATCGCGATGGGCGAGGCCGAGCAGAAGGCGACCGGCAAGCACTTCGTGATCGATGGGCTCAAGCTGAAGCGTTTCGGCGTGTCCCCCAAGTGGTACGTCGCCAAGTACGATCCGTCGAAGGGCTACGACGACAAGGTCAGCCTCGATACGGAGGACGAGCAGGAGGCGAAGACCATGGTCGCCCTCCTCGCCGCCGACGATACGGGCGAGGCCTTCAGGGACAAGCCCGACCTTGAGCTCGACGTCGTGGTCGAACTCTATCTCCTCCGCCCGGGGAAGGGTGACAGCTGGAGCTCTCACTCCGGTTCGGTGCTCCGCGGGATCGAGGCGGCGCTCCCCGGTATCAAGGTGGGCGCCTTCACCCTGGGCGCGCAGAAGACGCTCATCAAGGCGCTGGCGGCCGGCGCTGCCGGGCGGCGCATGGGCCCGGGCACGGTCTCGAACTGCATGATCCTCATCAAGTCGGCGATCAACTGGGCACGCCGCCCTGATGACGACGACAGGATCCTCTGTGAGGTGCCGGAGAGGTTCATCCTGAACACCAAGAAGGACGTGGCCGGCGTCATGCGCGTCGACGCCCCTGGCGACCGAAACGATCACGCGACGCTCGAAGAGACGGCGGCCTTCCTCAAGCTCATCCAAAACCACGAGGCCCAGCGGAGGTGGATGCTGCTCGTCCTTGGTTTCGTGTGCCGGGCAGATGCGGCCGCGTCGGCCACCGCCGAGCAGATCGACCTGCGCAAGGGCGTCTACCACCTCAATCCCAAGGGCAGGCCCCAGAACTACAACAAGTACCGGCCGAGCCTGCCGATCCCGCCCTCCCTCCTCGCCGAGATCTCCTGCTGGGGAGACGGCCCCTGGATCGACGAAAGTGCCGACGATCTTCGGAAGCCTTTCAAGGCCGCCGGAGCGATCCTCGGGCTGGGTCCGGACTTCATCCCGTCGAGCGTGAGGGATTTCGGCGCCACGATGCTGCGGGAGGCCTATGTCCGTTACGGCGTCCCGTTCGTCCCGGACGAGCAGGTCAAGATGTGGATGGGGCACCGCGAGAGGAGCATCAACCACGGGTATGGCAAGTTCGGACCCAGCTACCTGCTGCTGGCTCGGAACGCCATCGAGTGCGTCCTGCATGAGCTCGATGAGCTCAGCGGCGGCGTCCTCTTCCGGAACGCCCGCGCTGCCGGCACGCTTCCGGCCGGCCCCGTCGTGATCGATCCGGCGGAGTTGCGCGGGAGCGGGATGCGCAAGCGTTCTGGCAATTCTGGCAACTCGCAGGCCCCTGCCGAAGGAGAGGAGGGGGACAAAATTACTGTGGGAGCCATTCCGACCCAGCGTCATGAGAGCGTGCGCCCCTGGGGCCGGGCGGTCATGATCGGTTCCAGCCGGGCGAAAACGGGGGGAATCGGGTCGCTTCAGGGCAATTTCTGGCAAGTCCAGGAAAGCCCGGCGTGGGCCAAGGAGGCCCCTGACAGCATCACTGCTCGCCTCATCGAGCAGGGCTTCCGGATCGTCGAGTTCCGCCCGGACGGCGACGAAAGCGGGCAGACGCAGCTGTTTGTCATCGGGAAGGCAGCGAAGCTGATGTCCGACGGGGATACTCAGCGCGTCTGCAACTCAGCCTGGGTCCGGTGGACCAAGGGGCGGCGAGCGAACGAGGCTGGCGCCCAGTCTCCGATGGGCATGATGATCGATGGCGAGTGCACTGAGGTCGCTCCGCTGGTCGAGATCACCCGTGTCCCGGCGCTCCCGCCGGCGCGTCGCAAGCCCGCCTCCAAGCGCCCCTAACCCCACCCCCTGCCGCGCGGGGTCTATCAACGCGGTTCACTACGCTCAAGAAGCAATCGACTTACAATCACTAAGAACGACCCCAACATCCAATTTTTGCCGGCCAACCCGCAAGCACGTCACGACGTGGTAGATGCCGGCTGCGCGGAGGGCGTCGTTGGCGGCCGGGCCGATGAGGCCGCGCTTGCCGGTGACGAGGGCTGCGGCGATGGCGCCGGGCTGGCCGCCATATCCCTCCGCGATCCGCCGGGTCAGGACATTGCGGGCATCGTCCAGGGCTGCGGCGAAGCGCAAGGCCAGGGGCAGGTCCTGCGTCGGCCGCACGGTGATCGGTCCCACCAGGGATCCTACCGCGCCGATCCCCTGGAAGTAGGCATCCCGCGCGAAGTCGTAGCCCCCCGGCCGGGCCGCCTCCGGTGGCGGCATCAGCCGGGCGGTCGCGCTCAAGGCGAGGCCGGGCTTGAGCGGCGGCGCCTTGCGGAACGAGACCCGAACGCGGCGGGGCATCGCCTCGGATGGCAGCGCGCCGAAACGCTCGACGCGCAGGATCAGGCGCGCGCCCTCCTCACGCTCGTCGAGGGCTTCGATGATCCCGGTGAGCGGTGCGACCATGGTCCGCGCGAGGATGGGGGCCGCCACGCTATGCACCCGCCACGCGGCGGCGGCGAAGCCGAGGCTGGCGAATCCAAGCCCGAGTGCCAGGGCCATGAGGGCCGGTCGGCCGCCGAGGCGGGTCGCGAGACCGAGACAGAGCGTGGCGCCGATGAGCGGTGCGGGGAGCCAGGGGGCCCCATCCGCTGCGGCGAAGAAGATGAGGATACCCACCCCGAAGGCGACGGCGAGCCACGGAAACAGTCGCCTCTGCCCGGCCTCGATCGCCAGGGCATCGCGGACGTGTCCGCTCAGGTCAGGCAGCGCCCGGCCGGGGACGCGGAGGCGGGCCACCGCGCCCTCCGCCGTCCCTGCGCCGAGTCCCCGCATCTCACGCCGTCCGCGATCCTGGCCCACGATGCCGCAGGCCCCCTCCGATCCTTAGCGCGCGGACGCGACGGGGCGACAGTCCGGGGCGCGGTATGAGACTTACTCGCCCCCAGGCACTTGACCCGGGGGGCCGAGCAATGCCCTGTCGCCGATAGCGAACCGCGCCGGAGCGACGACGCGCGGGATCGATCTCGTGCCGCCGCGCTTTCCACCGCAATCCGGGTCCCGGCCTCAGTCGGCCCTTCCTCCGCCAGTCCGAAATCAAGAGATGTCGTCAGCCGTCGTCACGCGCTTTGCCCCCTCGCCCACCGGCTTCCTGCATATCGGCGGGGCGCGCACCGCCTTGTTCAATTGGCTCTACGCGCGCCACCATGGCGGGCGGATGCTGCTGCGCATCGAGGATACCGACCGGGAGCGGTCGACCAAGGCCGCCATCGACGCGATCCTCGAAGGCCTGACCTGGCTCGGCCTCGATTGGGACGGCGACGTGGTGTTCCAGTTCGCCCGCGCCGAGCGCCACCGCCAGGTGGTTGAGGAGTTGCTGGCGGCGGGCCGCGCCTATCGCTGCTACGCCAGCCAGGACGAGCTGACGCAGATGCGCGAGCTGGCCCGCGCCGAGGGGCGGCCACTGCGCTACGACGGGCGCTGGCGCGACCGCGATCCGTCCGAGGCCCCGGCGGGCGTGAAGCCGGTGATCCGCCTGCGGGCGCCGACCGAGGGCGAGACGGTCGTGGACGACGCGGTGCAAGGCCGCGTCACCTGGGCGAATCGCGATCTCGACGATCTCGTCCTGCTTCGCTCAGACGGGACGCCGACCTACATGCTCGCGGTGGTGGTGGACGACCACGACATGGGCGTCACACAGATCATCCGCGGCGACGACCACCTCACCAACGCCGCCCGCCAGAGCCAGATCTTCTCGGCGCTGGGCTGGGAGGTGCCGAAGATGGCGCATATCCCGCTCATCCATGGCGCGGACGGGGCCAAGCTTTCGAAGCGCCACGGGGCGCTCGGCGTCGAGGCTTATCGCGACCTCGGCTACCTGCCGTCGGCGTTGCGCAACTACCTCGTGCGGCTCGGCTGGAGCCACGGCGACCAAGAAGTCTTCTCGACGCAGGAGATGATCGACGCATTCGACCTCGGCTCAGTCGGGCGCTCGGCCGCGCGGTTCGACTTCGTGAAGCTCGCCAACCTCAACGGCCTCTACATCCGCAACAGCGGCGATGCCGAACTGGTGGCCGACATCGAGGCGATTCTCCCCCAGGTCGGCCCCGAGCGCGGCATCCCCGTGCCGCTCCCCGACGATTTGCGGGACAAGCTGACTCTCGCCATGCCCGGCCTGAAGGAGCGGGCCAAGACGCTGATCGAACTGCTCGACAGCGCCTATTATCTCTACGCCGCCCGGCCGCTTGCCCCCGATGACAAGGCTCGCGCCCTGCTCTCCGACGAGGGCCGTGCGCGAATCGCGGCGGTGCTGCCGGCTCTGGAGGCGCTTCCCGATTGGAGCGCGGCGGCGACGGAAGGCGCGGTGCGCCAGCACGCCGAGAGCGCCGGGTGCAAGCTCGGACAGGTGGCGCAACCGCTACGTGCGGCGCTGACCGGCCGTACCACCTCCCCGCCTCTGTTCGACGTGATGGCCGTACTGGGCCGGACCGAGTGCCTCGCGCGACTCGGCGATCAGCTGTCGTAGGAGGTTTCGCGCGAACCGGCTCCGTCCCGTCGCGTTCCCGATGAGGGGGGGCGGGAGCGCATTCACCCGTCACCGGCCCGTTTTTCGCATTGCGGCTGACGGGCTTTGTCACCCGCCCCGTTGCCGCTGCACTGCCGTTCGGCTAACCGGAGGTTCTGTGAGCAACCGCAAAAATTTTGCGGTGCGCTCGCGAGACCGGGGTTGCCTCCGGGGAGCAGGTCCGGCCTCGTCACGTCCCATCAGAAGGGTCCACGTCCCATGAGCGGCACCAGCACCATCACCGTGGACGGGAAGCAGATCGACTTGCCGGTCAAATCCGGCACGATCGGCCCGGACGTCGTCGATATCGGCAAGCTTTACGCGCAGACCGGTGCGTTCACCTTCGATCCAGGCTTCACCTCGACCGCATCCTGCGAGTCGAAGATCACCTATATCGACGGTGACGAGGGCGTGCTGCTCTATCGCGGCTACCCGATCGAGCAGCTCGCCGAGCAGGGCGACTTCCTCGAAACCTGCTACCTGATGCTGTTCGGCACCCTGCCGACCGAGGCCCAGAAGGCCGATTTCGATTACCGCGTCACGCGCCACACGATGGTGCATGATCAGATGAACCGGTTCTTCACCGGCTTCCGCCGCGATGCGCACCCGATGGCGGTGATGGTCGCGTCGGTGGGCGCCCTCTCGGCCTTCTACCACGACTCGACCGACATCACCGACGAGAACCAGCGGCTGATCGCGTCGATCCGCATGATCGCCAAGATGCCGACGCTGGCGGCGATGGCCTACAAGTACTCGATCGGTCAGCCCTTCGTCTATCCGAAGAACGACCTCGATTACACGTCGAACTTCCTGCGGATGTGCTACGCGGTTCCGTGCGAGGAGTACGAGGTCAACCCGATCTTCGCCAAGGCGCTGGACAAGATCTTCATCCTCCACGCCGATCACGAGCAGAACGCCTCGACGTCGACGGTGCGTCTGGCCGGCTCCTCGGGGGCCAACCCGTTCGCCTGCATCGCGGCCGGCATCGCCTGCCTGTGGGGGCCTGCCCATGGCGGCGCCAACGAGGCGGCGCTGAAGATGCTGATGGAGATCGGCAAGCCCGAGAACGTCGGAAAGTACGTCGCGAAGGCCAAGGACAAGAACGATCCGTTCCGCCTGATGGGCTTTGGCCACCGCGTCTACAAGAACTACGACCCGCGCGCCCGCCTGATGCAGAAGGTGACGCATGAGGTGCTGAAGGAACTCGGCCATCAGGACGATCCGCTGCTCGAAGTCGCCGTGCAGCTGGAGCAGATCGCCCTGAAGGACGAGTACTTCATCGAGAAGAAGCTCTACCCGAACATCGATTTCTACTCGGGCATCACCCTGAAGGCGATGGGCTTCCCGACCGACATGTTCACGGTGCTCTTCGCCGTGGCCCGCACCGTCGGCTGGATCGCCCAGTGGGCCGAGATGATCGAGGACCCGATGCAGAAGATCGGGCGTCCGCGTCAGCTCTACGTGGGCCCGGCCCAGCGCGACTACGTGCCGATCAACTCCCGCGGCTGAGCGGGACGAAGGCGAGACGATCGAGAGGGCGGCCTTCGGGCCGCCCTTTTCTCGTTCTGACGCAGGAATCTGTCCGAATAATCTTTCCGGTCTTCCCAAGCGGATTTTGAAATGGGCCCGCTTCCCTTCGGAGACGCTCAAATTTCGTGGGAAGCACCTGCTTTCTCAGACTTTCGGCCCACTTGGAGGCTCTTCGCAACGCAGCTATAGCCAGAGCCATCAGAACCGCGGCAGTTCATAAGACCGCGAGTCAGTGAGGAGATGGGACATGGCGGCGAGCGCTGCGCTCCAATCGGCCGGGACCGAGGTCAAGGACCTCTACGAGATGGGTGAAATCCCCCCGCTCGGTCATGTGCCGGCCAAGATGTATGCCTGGGCAATCCGGCGTGAGCGCCACGGTCCGCCGGAACAGTCTCACCAGCTCGAAGTGCTGCCGGTCTGGGAGATCGGCGACGACGAAGTGCTGGTCTACGTCATGGCAGCCGGCGTCAACTACAACGGCGTCTGGGCTGGCCTCGGTGAGCCGATCTCGCCCTTCGACGTGCACAAGGGCGAGTACCATATCGCCGGCTCCGACGCGTCCGGCATCGTCTGGAAGGTCGGCCCCAAGGTGAAGCGCTGGAAGGTCGGTGACGAGGTCATCGTCCACTGCAACCGCGACGACGGCGACGACGAGGAGTGCAACGGCGGCGACCCGATGTTCTCGCCCTCGCAGCGGATCTGGGGTTACGAGACCGGCGACGGCTCCTTCGCGCAGTTCTGCCGGGTTCAGTCGCGTCAGCTGATGAAGCGTCCGCAGCACCTCACCTGGGAAGAGGCCGCCTGCTACACGCTGACCTTAGCCACCGCCTACCGGATGTTGTTCGGCCACGCCCCGCACACGGTGAAGCCCGGCCAGAACGTGCTGATCTGGGGCGCCTCCGGCGGCCTCGGCGTGTTCGGCGTGCAGCTGTGCGCGGCCTCCGGCGCCAACGCGATCGCCGTGATCTCGGACGAGTCGAAGCGCGACTACGTGATGAGCCTCGGCGCCAAGGGCGTCATCAACCGCAAGGACTTCGATTGCTGGGGTCAGCTGCCGAAGGTGAACTCCCCTGAATTCCATGCCTGGACCAAGGAAGCCCGCAAGTTCGGCAAGGCAATCTGGGACATCACCGGTAAGGGCAACGACGTCGACATCGTGTTCGAGCACCCCGGCGAGGCGACCTTCCCGGTCTCGGCGCTGGTGGTGAAGCGCGGCGGCATGGTCGTGTTCTGCGCGGGCACGACCGGCTTCAACATCACCTTCGACGCCCGCTACGTGTGGATGCGCCAGAAGCGCATCCAGGGCTCGCATTTCGCCCATCTCAAGCAGGCCTCCGCTGCGAACCAGTTCGTGCTGGACCGCCGGATCGACCCGTGCATGAGCGAGGTCTTCCCCTGGGACAAGATCCCCCAGGCGCACACCAAGATGTGGAAGAACCAGCACCCGCCGGGCAACATGGCCTGCCTCGTGAACTCGCCCCGTGCCGGTCTGCGGACCGTCGAGGACGTGATCGAGGCCGGTCCGCTCAAGCGGTAAGCCGCTCGTGGGGCAGCACCGCCGGAAGCGGTGCTGCCCTGCGTACTCCGCTCTTGCCCACGCCTGGGCGGGGCGCGACAACGGCGACGCTTGACAGGTGTTCGCCGCTTCCGGGGAACGCTGCGGCGGGAGCCCCGAGACGTGACCGGCGACGACGAATCCTACGTGTACGATGAAGCCACCGGCGAGTGGCTTCCGCCCGGCGCGGCCTCCTCGGCCCCCGCAGCGATCGTGGTCCGCGACGCGGCGGGCAACGCCCTGGCGGACGGCGATTCGGTGACGTTGATCAAGGACCTGAAGGTCAAGGGCACGAGCACGACCCTGAAGCAGGGCACGGTGATCCGCTCGATCCGTCTGACGGACGACCCCGACGAGATCGACTGCCGCCACGATACGATCAAGGGTCTGGTCCTGCGCACGGAATTCGTGCGCAAGCGGTAGGGTTTGACGCCCGGCAACTCTCCCACCCGACTGACCCCACCCACTGCCCTCATCCTGAGGTGCCCGCCTGAGCGGGCCTCGAAGGAGGGCTCCAGAAGTCTCCACGATCCCTTGAGCCCTCCTTCGAGGCGGCTTCGCCGCACCTCAGGATGAGGGCAGTGGGTGGGATGAGTGTGGCTTCCTCAAAAACTCGGTGGCGTGCAGGCGCTCACCACCTCGCAGGGATGCGGGCCGACGCAGCGGAAGCGGTGGGGGCGGCGGCTGTCGAAGCAGTAGGCGTCGCCGGGGCCGAGGATGCGCCGCTCCTCGCCAACCGTGACCTCCAATCGCCCGGTGAGCACGATCCCGCCCTCCTCCCCGTCATGGCTGAGGAGCACCCGGCCGGTATCGGCACCGGGCTCGTAGCGCTCCTTCAACAATTGCAACTTCCGGCCGAACAGGTTGTCGCCGACTTGGCCGTAGGAAATGCCGCCCTTGGCCGAGCGTCGGCCGATCTCGGTCAATTCCTCCGCGGCGAAGAAGACCTTGCGTTCCGGTTCGGGTTCGAGGGCGAAGAACTCGGCCATGCCGATCGGGATGCCGTCGAGGATGCGCTTCAGCGCGCCGACGGAGGGGTTCACCCGGTTGGCCTCTATCAGCGAAATCGCGGAATTGGTGACCCCTGCCCGCTTGGCCAGGGTGCGTTGCGATAAGCCGTGGCGCACCCGCACGAAGCGCAGGCGTTCACCGACATCGACGCTCATGGACGGGCTCCGTTGCGGGTGTTGCGGATGACGCAACATTGGCGCCCGTACCTCAGTCTCGGCAAGGGCTTGGCGTCGGACAGAAAAGGACTTGTTGCACCGCGCGATTGGGTATCCCCTGCGGTCGACGGAGCCGGAGCCCAACCATGACCGACCACCCCTTGCGCAACACGCCTTCGCTCGACGCCTTCTGGATGCCGTTCACCGCAAACCGGCAATTCAAGGCGGCGCCGCGCCTCCTCGTGTCCGCGCAGGGCATGCACTACACGGCCGATGACGGCCGGACGGTCCTGGACGGCACCGCCGGGCTCTGGTGTGTGAATGCCGGTCACGGGCGTCGGAACATTGCGTCAGCGGTGGAGCGCCAGCTTTCCACCCTCGATTTCGCCCCGACCTTCCAGATGGGCCACCCCATCGCCTTCGAATTCGCCGAGCGCCTCGCCGAGGTCGCCCCCGGCGGGCTCGACCGTGTATTCTTCACCAATTCCGGCTCGGAATCGGTCGATACCGCCCTCAAGATCGCGCTGGCCTATCAGCGCGCCATCGGCCAAGGCACCCGCACCCGTCTGATCGGGCGTGAGCGCGGCTATCATGGCGTCGGCTTCGGCGGCATCTCGGTCGGCGGCATCGTCTCGAATCGCCGGGTATTCCCGCAACTCGCGGGTGCCGACCACCTGCGCCACACGCACGATTTGGCGCGCAACGCCTTCGTGAAGGGCCAGCCCGAGCACGGGGCGGACCTTGCCGACGATCTGGAGCGCCTCGTCGCCCTGCATGGGGCCGAGACCATCGCCGCCTGCATCGTGGAGCCGCTCGCTGGCTCGACCGGCGTGCTGGTGCCGCCGAAGGGCTATTTGGAACGCCTGCGCGAGATCTGCACGAAGCACGGCATCCTGCTCATCTTCGACGAGGTCATCACCGGCTTCGGCCGCCTCGGCGCGCCCTTCGCCACCGACTTCTTCGGCGTGACGCCCGACCTCGTGACCGCCGCCAAGGGGCTGACCAACGGCACCGTGCCGATGGGCGTGGTCTTCGCGAGCCGTCAGGTCCACGACGCCCTGATGCAGGGGCCTGATGGGATCGAGCTGTTCCACGGCTACACCTATTCGGGTCACCCCGTGGCCTGCGCCGCCGGTCTCGCGACCCTGGACATCTACCGCGAGGAAGGGCTCCTCACCCGCGCCGCAGACCTGTCGGAGGATTGGGCCTCGGCTCTCCACGATCTGCGTGGGCGCAGGAACGTCATCGACATCCGCTCCCTCGGCCTCGTGGCGGGAATCGAACTCGGAGCGCGTCCCGACGCGCCGGGCAAGCGCGCCTATGATGTGTTCGTCGATTGCTTCCAGCGCGGGTTGCTGATCCGCGTCACCGGCGACATCATCGCCCTGTCGCCGCCGCTCATCGTCGAGCGGGAGCAGATCGGCGAGATGGTCGAGGTGCTCGGCGCGGCGATCGACCGGGCGGCCTGAACCCTCACGGGTCTCGGGGGTTGGGGCGGGGTGGGCGGTCCAGCGCGCCCCGCGTATCACCACAGGGTTCCCGATGACCAACACCGTCCTCATCGTCGGCGCGAGCGGCATCGTCGGCAGCGCGGCGGCGGAGCGCTTTGCCGCCGAGGGCTGGCGCGTCGCCGGCCTCGCCCGGCGGCCGGTGGAGCAGCCGGGCGTCATCCCCGTCGCCGCCGACCTGCAGGATCGCGGCTCGCTGGAAGCCGCACTGAAGGATCTCGCCCCGTCCCATCTGGTTCTAGCGACGTGGCAGCGCCGGGACACGGAAGCGGAGATGATCCGCATCAACGGCGGCATGGTCGAGACCCTGCTGGATGTGTTGCGCCCGCAAGGTAGCCTGCGCCATGCCGCCCTCGTCACCGGGCTGAAGCACTATCTCGGGCCATTCGAGGCTTACGGGAAAGGCACCCTTCCGCAGACCCCGTTCCGCGAGGACCAGGGTCGCCTGCCGGTCGAGAATTTCTACTACGCTCAGGAAGATGCCCTGTTCGGCGCTGCCGAGCGGGACGGCTTCTCGTGGAGCGTCCACCGCCCGCACACCATCATCGGCAAGGCGGTGGGCAATGCCATGAACATGGGCACCACGCTGGCCTGCTACGCGACGCTCTGCCGGGAAAAGGGCGAGCCCTTCGTGTTTCCCGGCTCGGCCATGCAGTGGAACGGTCTCACCGACATGACCGATGCCGCCCTTCTCGCGCGGCAACTGCTCTGGGCCTGCACCGAACAGAGCGCGCAGAACCTCGCATTCAACGTGGTGAACGGCGATGTCTTCCGCTGGAGTTGGATGTGGGGCCGCATCGCGGACTGGTTCGGCGTCGAGGCTGCGCCCTTCGACGGCGCCCATCGCCCCCTCGAACCGCGCATGGCGGGGGACGGCCCCCTCTGGGCCGAGATCGCCGCACGGCATGGGCTCGCAGAGCCGGACCTGAGCAAGCTCGCCTCGCCCTGGCACACGGATGCCGATCTCGGACGGCCCATCGAGGTGGTGACGGATATGAGCCGCAGCCGCCGTCTCGGCTTTACCGCCTACCAGCCCACGGACGACGCGTTCTTCGCCCTGTTCGAGCGCCTCCGCGCCGACAGGCTCATCCCCTGAGCGCGCTTTTCCGCTCGACCCCGCACCACTCGGCCACGAACAGGGCCATCGCGACGGTGCTGCGTTGCACGGAGGCGAGGCTCACTCGCTCATCGAAGCCGTGAATGTTTTCGGCGCGGGGGCCATAGCACAGGGCCGGGATGCCCTCGTAGAGGGCGTGGACGCGGGTATCGAGGTAGCTCGGTGACATGAAGCTCGTGAGCGCCCGCCCGGTCGCCCGCTCGTGGGCGCGACCGAGCACGGCTTCGGCCTCTGAGCCCTCTGCGAGGACATATCCCTCGGCCATGAAGCCATTGAAGGTCACAACGGGCGGGCTCTGCGCCAGGAAGGGATCGCCCGCCGCGAAATCCGCGACCGCGCGCTCGATCTCGGCGGCGGCGTCTGCCGCCCGCGTGCCGGGATAGAGGGCGATGCGGCACTCGACCCGCGCCCAGGCGGGCACGGAGGACGCCCAGTCGCCGCCGCTGATCCGTCCGATATTGAGGTTGATCGGGTGCGCCTCGGTTTCGAAATGGCGGTGGCGGGTGCGCTCGGCGTTCCAGCGCGCCTCGACCTCGCGGAGCGCCCCGACGACACGCCAGATCGCGTCGATGGCGTTTGCTCCCGCCCCCATCTCGCGGACATGAACCGGTTTGCCGCGCACCTCGACGGTGAACCAGACGACGCCGGTATTGGCCCTCACCAGGGCTTCGTCCTCCGGCTCGGGGATCAGCACGGCATCCGCCCGGTAGCCACGCAGATGCGCCGCCATCGCGCCGTTGCCGGTCGATTCCTCCTCGACCACCGATTGGATCGTGACGCTGGAGGCCGGTTGCAGGCCGAGCCGGGACAAGGCGTCGAGGGCGAAGAGGTTGGCCGCATGGCCCGCCTTCATGTCGCCCGCGCCACGTCCGTAGAGCCAGTCCCCCTCGATCACCGGATCGAAGGGCGGGTGGCGCCAGAGATCGAGGGGACCGGTCGGCACCACGTCGACATGGGCTTGTAGGATCAACGAACGCCCCGCCTGACCCGCTGGACGGTGATGTCCGACGACGATCGGTGCCTCGGAATGGCGCTCGTCGATCCGCCCGCTGCCGGGATGGGCGGCGAGCGCCGCCCGGTCCATGGCGAAGCGTTCGGTGGCATAGCCCCGCGCGCGGAACGCTTCGAATACGTAATCCTGGCAGCCGTGCTCGGCGCCCCGGAGCGTTGCGAACCGCACGAGGTTCTGCGTGTGCGCGACCTGATCAGCGAAGCCCTCCGCGACGGCGGATTCGATCTCGGCGGCGAGGGACGGTTCGAGGGGCATGAAGTCTCCGGCAATCGGAGCGATTGGGACGCGCGCCGGGCGCGGCTGTCAACGGGGCAGGCCACCATCCCCGATTGTCGCAGTTCCATCCCCTTGCCGAATCACGCCTTTGCTGCGTTGGCTTCGGGCCTCGCAGGCCGGGGGCCGCTCCCCTCGCCTGATCCGGAAGAGGGCATCGCATGAGCGAGACCGGGGATACCTTCAAGAAGGCGCCGAAGCGCAAGCCGAGCAAGGGCAAGAGCATCGCCGTCTCGCCGGAGATGCGCCAAGCCTATGCCGAACTGATCCGCGAGCGCGCCGAGAAGCAGGAAGTCTATGGCCGCCACCTGCCTCAGGACGAGACCCGGCGGCGCTAGAAGCCGTAGAGCCGCTTCGGGTTGTCCACGAACAGCATCCGGCGGCGTTCCTCGTCCGGCACCCATTCGGCCATCAGGTCGAGGAGCGCCGGTAATTTCGGCGGCCCGTCCCAGGCGGCGACATGCGGCCAGTCCGAGCCCCAAAGGCAGCGTTCCGGCGCGGCGTCGTTGAGCGCGCGGGCGAAGGGGATCGTGTCGGTATAGGGCGCCCCCTCGGTCGAGACCCGGAAGGCGCCCGAGAGTTTCACGTAGGCACCGTCCCGCACCAGCCCAAGCAGGGTCTGGAAGCCTGGATGCTCGATGCCGGCCGAGGCGGGCATATGGCCCATATGGTCGAAGACGAGCGGCACCTTCAGGCGAGACAGAGCATCCGTCATGGGCGGCAGATGGCGGGCATCGAGCAGGAATTGCAGATGCCAGCCCATCTCGCGAGCGAGCGCGCCGTAATCCTCCAACTGGTCGAGCCCGACGCCGCCGCCAAACAGCACGTTGAGCCTGAGCCCCCTGACGCCCGCTTCCTTCAGGGCGATGAGGTCGCGCTCGGGCAAGCCCAGCGGAATGACCGCGATGCCGCGCAGGCGCTGCCGGTTCGCCTGCAGCGTCTCGACCATCAGGCGGTTGTCGGTGCCGTGGACGCTCACCTGCACGAGGACACCGTGGGCCATGCCCGTGGCGTCGAGCATGGCGAGATAGTGCGCGGCGGGGGCCTCGGGCGGGGTGTAACTCCGCTCCGAAACGAAGGGATAGGCGGGCGGAAGGCCGATGACGTGGGCGTGGGTATCGACCGCGCCCGGCGGCACGGCGTAGCGCGTCGGGCCACCGGGATGCGGATCGGGAGCGGGGCAGTCGCGGATCTCGCTCATGCTCAGGTATCCGCGTGTAGGACGCGGCCCCGCGTCTCGGGCAAGGCGAAGGCCGCGATGAAGAACAGCCCGTAGGCGATGACCGCGAACAGGGCGATGGCGCTGGCGAGCCCGACCCGCTCGGACAGATAGCCGACGAGGGCGGGGAACAGGGCGCCGATGCCGCGTCCGAAATTGTAGCAGAAGCCCTGCCCCGAGCCGCGCAGACGGGTGGGATAGAGTTCGGTGAGGAAGGCGCCCATGCCGGAGAAATAGCCCGAGGCGAAGAAGCCAAGGGGGAAGCCGAGCACCCAGAGCACGCCGTTCGAGAGCGGCAATTGCGTGTAGGCGATGATGACCGCGATGGCGCCGACGGAGAAGATCAGGAAGAGCGGACGCCGCCCGAGCTTGTCCGCCAGCCAAGCGCCAACGAGGTAGCCCGTGAACGAGCCGATGATCAGCGCGGCGAGGTAACCCGTCGAGGACACGATGGACAGGTGGCGCTCGGTCGTCAGGAAGCGCGGCACCCAGGTCGTGATGGCGTAATAGCCGCCCTGGCAGCCCGCCGCCGCCAGCGAGGCGAGGATGGTGGTGCCGAGAATCGGACCGGAGAAGATCTCCCACAGCTTCGGCCGGTCGCCGGTCGCGGCGGCGGCGGCGCGTGTGCGGGCGGCGACCTCGGGCTCCTTCACGTGGCGGCGCAGGTAGAAGACGAGCAGCGCGGGGAGCGCGCCCACGGCGAACATCCATCGCCATGCAGTCTCGGGGGGCAGTGCCGAGAACAGGATCGCCTGCGACAGCACGGCGAGCCCCCAGCCGATGGCCCAGCCGGATTGCACCGAACCCACCGCCCGGCCCCGATACTCGGCGCGGATCGTCTCGCCGATCAGCACGGCGCCCGCCGCCCATTCGCCGCCGAAGCCGAGGCCGAGCAGCGCGCGGGCCACGAGCAATTGCTCGAAGTTCTGCACGAAGGCGCAGACGAGGGAGAAGAACGAGAACCAGAGGATGGTGATCTGCAGAGTCAGGACCCGGCCGATCCGGTCCGCCATGAAGCCCGCGATCCAGCCGCCCAGCGCCGAGGCCAACAAAGTCACGGTGGCCGCGAGGCCCGCCGTGCCGGGATCGACCTTCCACAGCGCGATGATCGTGCCGATCACCAGCGGGTAGATCATGAAGTCCATGCCATCGAGGCACCAACCCGCCGCGCAGGCCCAGAAGGTGTGCCGCTCCGGCGTCGTCATGGACCGGTAGAAGGCCGTCAGACTCGCATCGCGAATCTCGACCGCATCGGGCGTCGCTGTACCCCGTCCGCCGGCTGTATCCATGATTCACTCCCCTTTTCCGGGAGTATCGGCACGGTCGTCCGCCCGGTGCAACGCTTCCGAGCGTCCTTCCGCAACAAAAAGGGCCGCCCTCGCGGGCAGCCCCTTGTCGTCGTGACCGGAAACCCGGTCTCAGTAGCAGCGCTCGACCAGCACGCGGCGATAGCCGTAGGGGGTCCAACGCACGCGCGGTACGGTCACGCACTCGCCGCCGTAGCCGTAGCCACCGCCGTAATAGCCGACCGGGGCGTAGCCGTATCCGCCATAGCCGCCATAGCCGTAACCGGGATAGCCATAGCCGTAGCCGCCATAGAGGCTGCCCGCCGCGAGGCCGACGCCGAAGCCGGCGAGGCCCAGGCCGATGCCGCGGCCGTAGCCGCCGCGATAGCCGTAGCCGCCGCGCCAACCGCCATAACCGCCGCGCCAGCCGCCGCCGAAGCCTGCACCCCGGAAGCCCGCGCCGCGGAAGCCACCGCCGTGGAATCCGCCGAAGCCGCCACCGTGGAAGCCGCCACCATGAAATCCGCCGAAGCCGCGGGCCTCGGCGCTCACCGGCGCGAGCGCCAGGGCGCCAGCCGCGAGTAGCGCAGAACCAAGCACTGCACCCTTCATCTCACGTCTCCAAACTGAACGATGCCCCATCACAGGCGAAACGTATGAGTCGGGAAAGGGTTCGTGCCGCCTGCGCGTCAGGCGGTCACGGTCTCGTGCAGGAGGGGGCGAAGCCGGAAGCCCCTTGCGCCAATCCCGCCATGTTTCAAAAGCACAGGGCGCGACCCGAACGGCAGAAGGACGATGGTGCCGAGGTGATGATGCGTTCGATCCTCTCTCGCTTGGCCGGCGCGGCCGCCTTCGTCGTCGCCGTCTCCCCGGCGGCCTGGGCCGCCTCGAATTCCGCCGAGCCCTGCCGGGCCGTCGAGGCGCAGGGGGAGAGCTTCACGGTCTGCACCATCGACCTGAGGCGGCGCAGCGTGAAGCTGTTCTGGCGACGCCCGGACGGGCAGGCCTACGCGTCGCTTTCGGCGCTCGCCGAGGCGCAGGGGCCGAAACTCTCCTTCGCCATGAATGGCGGCATGTACGACAAGGATCAGGCGCCGGTCGGACTCTATGTCGAGGACGGGCGCGAATTGCATTCGCTCTCGACGGCGGATGGGCCGGGCAATTTCCACCTGAAGCCGAACGGCGTCTTCTACGTGAAGGGCGATCGCGCCGGGGTGCTCGATACCGGGCATTACGTCAAAGCCCGGCTCAAGCCGGATTTCGCGACGCAATCGGGGCCGATGCTGGTGATCGACGGGCACATCCACCCGAAGATCTCCGCCGATGGGCCGTCGCAGAAGATCCGTAACGGCGTCGGCACCCGCGAGGGCGGGCATGTGGCCGTCTTCGCCATCTCCGAGCGGCCGGTGAGCTTTGGCGCCTTCGCCCGCCTGTTCCGGGACGATCTGGGCTGCCGCAACGCCCTGTTCCTCGACGGCTCGGTGTCGAGCCTCTACGCGCCGAACCTCAACCGCTCGGATATCGGGCGCCCCCTCGGGCCGCTGATCGGCGCGGTGGCGAAGTAGGCGCCGCCTCGCCCCCTCTTCTCACCGGACCCCTCATCCTTCGCGGTTGTTTCGCGGCGTCGAAGGATGAAGGCTGTCGGCCTCACGGACCGGTAGACTCCCGGGCAGGATCTACCGCTGGCCGAAGGACGTGTCCTTGAACAGGTCCTTCAGGTGGTGCGGCTGCGAGCGCCAGTATTGCTTGGGGGCATGCACCCGCGCGCCGAGTTCCGCCGCCGCGTGCCAGGGCCAGCGCGGATTGTAGAGCATGGCGCGGGCGAGCGAGATCGCGTCCGCCTTGCCCTCAGCGAGGATGTCCTCCGCTTGGCGCGGCTCGGTGATGAGCCCGACGGCGATGGTGGCGAGGCCGGTCTCGGCCTTGATCCGCTCGGCGTAAGGCACTTGATAGCCCGGCCCGAGCTTGATCGACTGCTTCGGTGAGACGCCGCCCGTGGAGACGTGGATCACCGGCGAGCCGGCCTGCTTGAGCACCCGCGCGAGTTCCACGGTCTCCTCGAGGTCCCAGCCTTCCTCGACCCAGTCGGTGGCCGAGACGCGCAGCCAGACCGGCGAGCCGGATGGCACGACCTGCCGGACCGCGTCGTAGACTTCCATCGGGAAGCGCATTCGGTTGGCGAGGCTGCCGCCGTAGGCATCGGTGCGCTTGTTGGCGAGGGGCGAGAGGAACTGATGGAGCAGGTAGCCATGCGCGGCATGCAACTCCACCGCCTCGATGCCGAGGCGCACCGCGCGCTTGGCCGTGGCGACGAACTCCTCGCGCACCCGCTTCAGGTCGGCGTCGCTGAGGGCGTGCGGCGGCACTTCACCCTCTCCATGGGCCACGGCCGACGGTGCTTCCGTGCGCCAGCCGTAGGGATGCTCCGGCGGGATCTGCTTGCCGCCCGCCCAAGGGGCATCGCTCGATGCCTTGCGCCCGGCATGGGCGATCTGGATACAGACCGGGATGGGGGCGTATTCGCGCACCGCGCCGAGCACGCGGGCCAGGGCCCGCTCACAGCCGTCATTGTAGAGGCCGAGATCCCAGGCGGTGATGCGGGCCTCCGGCGAGATGGCGGTGGCCTCCAGCGTCAGGAGGCCCGCGCCCGACATGGCGAGTTGCCCGAGATGCATCGTGTGCCAGTCGGTCGCCTCCCCGTCGCGCGCCGAGTACTGGCACATCGGCGCGATGAGGATCCGGTTCTCCAGCGTGAGAGAATCCAGCGTCAGGGTCTCGAACAGGCGTGCGGTCATCAGGGCCTCCGGTACAGGGACAATCTGGGGCAGGCGTGGGGTGCGGCCAAGCGGAGCTCACCCCATCCGGTGGGGAACCCCACGCCATGACCTCCCGTTTTGCCACCGTCGCCGCAGTGCGGCGGCCGAAGCGAGCCGCCTGAGGGGGCGAGATCGCCCGAGGTCCCGACCATGATTCTCACGAAACTTGCCGCCCCGATCATCTTCGCCGCCGGTTGCGCCGCCTTCGCCGGAGCGTCCCAGGCCCAGCCCGCTGCCTTCGGTGGCCCGAAGATGCTGATCCACGGAAACTATTGCGGGCCGGGCAACAATGCCCCGCTGCCGCCCATCGACGCCCTCGACGCGGCCTGCGCCCGGCACGATGCCTGCACCCCCCAGGGCGGCTTGCCGTCGCGTGCATGCAATCTTCGGCTGCAACGCGAGGCCGAGATGATCTCCCGCGATTCGCGCATTCCCGAAAAGGAGCGCGCCATGGCCGGGATGATCGCCATCGGCGCAGGCGCCATCCCGACGAGTCCCGACGTCGCTCCGGTGTCGACGGGCTCGATCGGACGGGCGACCACGCCCGACGTCACCATCACCCAGCCCGACGACGACGGCGACGAGTAGGGCTCAGGCCCCTCCGATCCCACGGCCCTTGAGGCTGCTGCCGATCTCATCGAGGACGCTCGCGTCGTCGATGGTCGCCGGCATCGTCCAGGGCTCGTCATCGGCGATGCGCTTCATCGTGGCGCGCAGGATCTTGCCCGAGCGGGTCTTAGGCAGGCGCGGCACGGTGAGCGCCAGCTTGAACGCCGCCACCGGTCCGATTTCCTCGCGGACCTTGGCGACGAGTTCGCGCTCGATCTCCGAAGGATCGCGGGACACGCGGGCCTTCAGCACGACGAAGCCGCAGGGCACCTCGCCCTTCAGAGTGTCGCGGATGCCGATCACCGCGCATTCCGCGACATCCGGGTGGGCGGACAGCACCGCCTCCATCCCGCCCGTCGAGAGCCGGTGCCCGGCGACGTTGATGATGTCGTCGGTGCGTCCGAGGACGGTGATGTAGTCATCCTCGTCGATGATGCCCGCATCCGACGTGTCGTAGTAGCCGGGGAAGGTGGAGAGGTAGCTCTCCCGCATCCGCTGGTCCGAGCCCCACAAGGTCGGCAGGCAGCCGGGCGGTAGCGGCAGCCGGATGGCGATGGTGCCCATCGTGCCGCGTTGCACCTCCTTGCCGCCCTCGTCGAGGATGCGCACGTCGTAGCCCGGCATCGGCACGCAGGTGCTGCCATGCTTCACCGGCAGCAGGCCCAGCCCGATCGGGTTTCCCGCGATCGGCCAACCCGTTTCCGTCTGCCACCAATGGTCGATGACCGGCCGCTCCAGAACCCGCTCGGCCCAGGCGACGGAATCCGGGTCCGCCCGCTCGCCCGCCAGGAACAGCGAGCGGAAGGCCGAAAGGTCGTAGTCGCCGACCAGTTCGCCCTGCGGATCTTCCTTCTTGATTGCGCGCAGAGCGGTCGGGGCCGTGAACAGGCACACCACCTTGTGCTCGGCCAGAACGCGCCAGAAGGCCCCCGCATCCGGCGTGCCTACCGGCTTGCCCTCGTAGAGCACCGAGGTGCAACCGTGCAGGAGCGGCGCGTAGACGATGTAGCAGTGGCCGACGACCCAGCCGATGTCGGAGGCGCAGAAATAGGTCTCGCCCGGCGCGACGCCGTAGAGGTTCGGCATCGACCATGCGAGCGCCACGAGGTAGCCGCCCGTGTCGCGCACGACGCCCTTCGGCTTACCCGTCGTACCCGAGGTGTACAGGACGTAGAGCGGATCGGTCGCATCGACGCTCACGCATTCCGCCTTGGCACCCCTCGCCTTCGCGGCGGCGATGGTCTCGGCCCAGTTCTGGTCCCGCTCCGGCG
The DNA here is from genome assembly GCF_049887755.1 of Methylobacterium sp. NFXW15. Lineage (NCBI taxonomy): Bacteria > Pseudomonadati > Pseudomonadota > Alphaproteobacteria > Hyphomicrobiales > Methylobacteriaceae > Methylobacterium > Methylobacterium sp. NFXW15. Next base: position 96,173 of record NZ_JAGEKG010000006.1, read on the forward strand.
TCAGCGCTGCCGCGCATTGCGGGCGCTGGAGGATCAGGCAGGCACCGGGCTTGTGCGCCGAGGCGGCGATGGCCGCATCAAGCAACGGCTTGTAGGCCACAACCCGGTTCGGCTCGATGCCGCAGGAGGCGGCAAGAACGACCTTCGGCTGCGCGTCCTCGATGCGTTTGGCGAGTTCGTTCGCCGCGAAGCCTCCGAACACCACCGAATGAACCGCCCCGAGCCGGGCGCAGGCGAGCATTCCGAACAGCGCCTCGGGCACCATCGGCATGTAGAGCACCACGCGGTCGCCCTTGCCGACCCCGAGATCCCTCAGCACGGCGGCGAGCGTCGCGACCTCATCGCGCAATTCGCCATAGGTGATGGCGCGCTTCGTGCCGCTGACGGGTGAATCGTAGACGATGGCGTTCTGGTCCCGGCGGTCGCCATCGGCGTGCCGGTCCACGGCGTTGTAGCATGCGTTGAGCCGTCCATCCGGAAACCAGCGGCCGTAGGGATCCTGGTCCGGGTCGAAGGCGCGCTTCGGCGCACGGTCCCAGTCGAGTGCCCCGGCCGCACCGAGCCAGAACGTCTCGGGATCGCGCATGGAGGCCGCATGGGTCTCAGCGTAGCGGCTGGCTGTCGTCATCGATTCGGCGCTTCCTCGCGGCCCGCTCTCCGGCGGTGGCGTGAAGGTAGCTGATTCGGCTGCTCGGGGGAGTCAAGCGAGGCTCGTCCCTTTGGGCAGTCAGGCCGCCGTCGCCGTCATCGGCTCGCCGGTCACCCGAAACGAAAAACCGCGCCGCCCGGAAGGACGACGAGGCCTTTCGCGATGTCTGGGTCGTGTCAGTGCAGGGTGCCGTTGGCCTGCAGCCGGTTCATCTCGTCCTTGAGGTGAAGCTTCCGGCGTTTGAGTTCGGCAATATGCTGGTCGCTAGACGAGGGCTTGTGGATGGCCTCCTGAATCTCACGCTCGAGGGCTTCGTGCTTCCGGGCGAGTTGGCTCAGATGCGTCTGCAGCGACATGAGGCGAATCTCCTGTCATCGTTCTGACACCGTCAGACTGGCACAGGTTCGCGCACCTGTCGAAGCGTTTTCGCTGGGCATCCTTTCACAAGGGTTGTACCCATCGCTTGCTCCCCGCTGAGGCGTGACGCATGCTTCTGACCTTCGAAGGGTGTTCGGTTTCCCAGGGTGTGATGGCGGCTGAGTCGGGTGACAACGGACAGGCTGACCTCGAATCCGAGCTCGCCCGCCTCCGCGAGGAACATCGCGACCTCGACAGTGCCATCGACGCGCTGGAGCGGAGCGTGGCCGGAGACCAACTCCAGATCCAGCGCCTGAAGAAGCGCAAGCTCACCTTGCGCGACCGCATTTCCTACATCGAGGACATGCTGACGCCGGACATCATCGCCTGAACGCGGCGGGTTCGCGGACCCTACGCCTTGCGATCCGCGATCCGCGCGGTTAAGCGCCCTCTTTTGCCGGAACCAAGCATGTCGGCGCCTCCCGTCGCGATCATCATGGGCAGCCAGTCGGACTGGGCAACCATGATCCATGCCGCGCAGACCCTCGATGCGCTGGCCGTGCCCTACGATGCCCGCATCGTCTCGGCGCACCGCACGCCGGACCGCCTCGTGGCCTTCGCCAAGGGCGCCCGCGACGCGGGTTTCAAGGTGGTGATCGCGGGCGCGGGCGGGGCGGCGCACCTGCCGGGCATGGCCGCTTCGATGACGAGCCTGCCGGTCTTCGGCGTGCCGGTCGAATCGAAGGCCCTCTCGGGCCAGGACAGCCTTCTGTCCATCGTGCAGATGCCTGCGGGCGTGCCGGTCGGCACCCTGGCCATCGGCCGGGCGGGTGCGGTCAACGCGGCGCTGCTGGCTGCGGCGGTGCTTGCCCTCTCGGACGAGGCCCTGGCGGGCCGCCTCGACGCGTGGCGCGCCGCGCAAACCTCCTCGGTGGCCGAACGGCCGGAGACTCAAGGTCCGTGACGACTCGTGCGATCGCCCCCGGCTCGGTGCTCGGGATCGTTGGTGGAGGCCAACTCGGCCGGATGATCGCCCTGGCGGCGGCGAACCACGGGCTCAAGGTCCATGTGTACGCGCCCGATGCGGACAGCCCGGCTTTCGACGTCGCCGCGCGCACGACCTGCGCCGCCTATGACGACGAGGCGGCGCTCGCTGCCTTCGCGGCCTCCGTCGATGTCGTGACCTACGAGTTCGAGAACATCCCCCGCGCGACTGCGGAGGTGCTGGCGCGCCACGCGCCGCTGCACCCCAATGCCGACGCCCTGGCCACCACGCAGGACCGGCTGTCGGAGAAGGCGTTCATCAATCGTCTCGGCATTCCGACCGCGCCGTTCCAGGCGGTCGACACTCCCGACGATCTCGCGCGCGCGCTGGACGTCATCGGTCTGCCCTCCGTGCTTAAGACTCGGCGCTTCGGCTATGACGGCAAGGGCCAGCGGATGATCCGCGAACCCTTCGAGGGCGACCGGAATGCGATCTTCGCCGAGTTCGGCGGCGCGCCGCTGATTCTCGAAGGCTTCGTGCCGTTCGAGCGCGAAGTCTCCGTCGTGGCTGCTCGAGCCGCGGACGGGAGTTTCGCTGCCTTCGACCTCTGCGAGAACGAGCACCGCAACCACATCCTCGCCTTCACCCGCGTGCCCGCTCAGGGCGTGTCGCCGGAGACGGCCGAGGAGGCGGTCCGCATCGCCCGCAGCATCGCGGACGCGCTCGATTATGTCGGCGTGCTGGCGGTGGAGATGTTCCTCGTGCGCGAGGGCGGGGAGCGCCTCGTCGTCAACGAGATCGCCCCGCGCGTCCATAATTCCGGCCATTGGACCATTGAGGGCGCCCTGTCCTCGCAGTTCGAGCAGCATGTGCGCGCGGTCTGCGGCTGGCCGCTGGGCAGCGCGGCCCGCACCGGCGGCCTGCCGTGCGAGATGGAGAACCTGATCGGCGATCAGGTCGATGCATGGCGCGCCCTGCTGGCGGAGCCCGGTGCGCATCTTCACCTCTACGGGAAGGGCGAGTCGCGCCCCGGCCGCAAGATGGGCCACGTGACCCGCCTCAAGGTCTGATCGCGACCGATCCCTGAGGCCGGTGTGCCACACCTGTAGGCCCGTGAGGCCGCCGGAGCGCCGGATTTCGCGGGGCGATGGCGCGGGCCATACCTTCGCCACATCCCGCCGCTTCCAACGATTCCAAGGTTCGCCCGGCCGTGATCGCGGCCCGGCTTAAGGGGGCATTCACCGCCTTGCGCGAATTTGCGCGCGGATTGCCGGAACCGGTCGCTGAGCGCCGGGGCGGACGGGGTTTAGGTCGGGGCACCGCGGGACAGGGTGGCTCCCGGGAGAATGGGGCGATGACGCAACGCAACGGGCTCGTTTCGAAGGCTGCGCTGGTCGGCGCGGCGGCGATCGCGGCTGCGGGGCTGGCGGGCTGCGAAACCGTGGGCTCCGCCGCGGGCGCGCGCCAGTACGCGGTCCTCGAAACGGATACGACGGGGGCCACGTCGAGCAACATCGCCTCCCTGTCGGAGGTCGTGCAGCGCAACCCCAATGACGCCGCCGCCTACACGACGCGCGGCGCCGCCTATGCTCGCGCTGGCCAGTTCAACGAGGCCATCGCCGATTTCACGAAGGCGATCCAGCTCGATCCGAATTCGGCCTCGGCCTACAACAACCGCGCGCTGGCGAGCCGCCAGATCGGCCGGGACTCTGCGGCCCTTCAGGATTTCTCGAAGGCCATCGCCATCGATCCGAACTACGGCCCGGCCTATATCGGCCGCGCCAATGTCGAGCGCGCGCAGGGCAACCTCGACGGCGCCCTCGGCGACCTCAACGTCGCGATCCGCCTGAGCCCGGAATCGGCCGAGGCGTATCATGCCCGCGGCCTCGTCAAGCAGAAGCAGGGGCTCGACACCCAGGCGATCGCTGATTTCGACGCCGCGATCGACCGCAACCCCTTCGTCTCGGCGCCCTACGCCGCACGCGGCCAGAGCCTGATCGCCACGAACCAGTATCCGAAGGCGATCGAGGACTACAACGCGGCGCTCAACGTGAACAACAAGGACGCCACGTCCTGGGCCTATCGCGGCTTGGCTTACGAGAAGTCCGGCCAGCGCAAGGAGGCGTTGGAGAACTACCAGCGCGCCGCCGGCATCGACGCGAACAACGCCGTCGCCAAGTCCGGCCTGTCGCGCCTCCAGGGCGGTCTCGGCTCCGTCTTCAACTGAAGCGTCCGCCCTCGGCGGCGAGTCTCGCCAGCAGCGGGGCGGGTTTCAGGGTGTCGTCGCCGGTCTCGGCGGCGAAGCGCGAGAGATCGGCGGCGATCCGGTCGAGGCCGACTTGGTCGGCCCAGTACATCGGGCCGCCCCGCCACGCCGGCCAATTGTAGCCGTTGATCCAGATCGTATCGATGTCGCCGGGCCGCGCCGCGATGCCCTCCTCGAGGATGCGCGCGCCCTCGTTGACCATCGGGTACATCAGCCGCGCCACGATCTCCTCGGCGGTGAAGCGGCGCCGAGCGATGCCGTGCCCGGTGGCGATCCGCCCGATCAGCACCTCGACCTCCGGGTCACGCGTGCCGGTGCGTGTGCCCTCGGGATAGAGATAGAATCCCCGTCCGGTCTTCTGGCCGTAGCGGCCCATCTCGGCGAGGGAATCCGCCACGGGGGCGCGGCCCCCGAAATCCTTGCGCGAGCGCCAGCCGATATCGAGCCCGGCGAGGTCGCTCATGGCAAAGGGCCCCATGCGGAAGCCGAACTCCGTCACCGCCGCGTCGATCTCATGCGGCAGGGCGCCTTCGAGGAGCAGCCGCTCGCCTGCCTGACTGCGCTTTTCCAGCATCCGGTTGCCGACGAAGCCGAAGCACACGCCCACCGCCACAGGGAGTTTGTTGAGCCGCCGGACGAGATCGAGGGCCGTCGCCAGCGCGTCCGGCGCGGTCTTCTCCGCGCGCACCACCTCCACGAGGCGCATCACATTGGCTGGGCTGAAGAAGTGCATCCCGAGCACGTCCTGCGGCCGGTCGGTGACGGCGGCGATGGCATCCACATCGAGATAGGAGGTGTTGGTGGCCAGGATCGCGCCCGGCTTCGCCACACGGCTGAGGTCTGAGAAGATCGTGCGCTTCACGCCCATCTCCTCGAAGGCCGCCTCGACGACGATGTCGGCCTGCGCCGCATGGGCCAGCCCGACCGCGCCGGTGATCCGGCTGATCCGCGCATCCCGCTCGGCCTCGGTGATCGAGCCGCGCTTGGCCGAGCCGGCATAGAGCCCGCGCACCCGGTCGAGCCCCTGCGCCAGGGCGCCCTGCTCGGTCTCGATGACCGTCACCGGGATGCCCGCATTGGCGAAGCACATGGCGATGCCGCCACCCATCGTCCCGGCGCCGATGATGGCGGCGCGGGTGATGTCCCGGCGAGGTGTATCCTGGGGCAGGCCCGGAACATCGGCGGCCTCGCGCTCGGCTAAGGCAGCGTGGCGCAAGGCCTTGGCGCGTGGATCGTCGCCATCCTCCCGGCCGTTGGCGCCGCCGCCGTGGTCGTCTCGCTCGCTCACGACACCCTCCCGTTCCGCTCAGCGGAATGTTGTTCTGTTTTGATGCAATGGTGGTCGCCGTACGGGCCGTCGGACCGGTGGCTGAAGCGCAGGCGCAGGATCTTCTCGCAACGATGTTCTGCCAAGCGGAACATCGCAACAGCCTCGTTTGACAGGTCCGGCGGGGGCGTGCGAACCAGCGTGCCGCTGCGAGACGGGACTCAACCCATTGCGGAGCGAAGCGGTTGCGGGTGGTTTCCCGCAAGGCCGAGGGAGAACGCCGCGTGACGTGCCGGATGAGAGTTTCGTGCCGCCCGATGCCGGGAGCCCGCTCGTGAGCGCCGCCGCCGAGAGCCGCCTTCCCCCGGTGCTGCGCGGGCGGCTTGCCCTCCCGGTCATCGCCTCGCCGATGTTCATCGTCTCGGGGCCGGACCTCGTGATCGCGCAATGCCTCGCGGGCGTGGTCGGCTCGTTCCCGGCGCTCAATGCGCGGCCGCAGGCGACGCTGGACGAGTGGCTGACGCGGATCAAGACCACGCTGGACGACGCCCAAGCCGCCGACCCTTCGCGAAAGATCGCCCCCTTCGCGGTAAACCAGATCGTCCACGCCTCGAACGACCGGCTGGCGCAGGATGTCGAGACCTGCGTCCGCCACGAGGTGCCGATCATCATCACCAGCCTGCGGGCACCGGATGCGGTGATCAAGCCGGTCCATGCCTATGGCGGCGTGGTCTTCCATGACGTGGTCTCGGTGCGTCATGCCGAGAAGGCGCTCGAAGCGGGCGTCGATGGGCTGATCCTCGTCTGCGCCGGGGCCGGTGGCCATGCCGGCACGCTGTCGCCCTTCGCCCTCGTGTCCGAGGTCCGCCGCTTCTATGACGGGCCGATCATCCTGTCGGGGGCCATCGCCACTGGGTCAGCGATCCTCGCCGCCCAGGCCATGGGCGCCGACCTCGCCTATATGGGCACGCGCTTCATCGCCACGCAGGAGGCGAACGCGGCGCCGGGCTATCGCGAGATGATTGCGGGCTCCTCGGCCAACGACATCCTCTACACGCCCTGCTTCACCGGCGTGCCGGGCAATTACCTGATCCCGAGCATCGTCAAGTCTGGGCTCGATCCCAACGCGCTGCCCGAGCGCGACAAGACCGCGATGAATTTCGGGGGCGACAAGGTGAAGGCGTGGCGCGACGTCTGGGGCGCAGGACAGGGCGTCGGCAGCATCACCGATGCCCCGCCGACGGCCGAACTCGTCGCGCGGCTGGCGCAGGAATACGCGCAGGCGAAAGCTCACCTCGCGGGCTGACCCCGCGAGGCTCAGCTCCTTGGGAAGGGGGTGGGGCTTAGCCCCGCGTCCCCCAGCGCGATCCCATGCGGCTGCTGCCCGCATCCGCGCCGATCGCCGGCCCGGCGGCTCGCTCGGGGCGGTGCGTGGAGGGCGCGGCCCCCGGCGTCGGAGCCAGGAGATCGGGCACACCGGCTAACGACTCGTTGCCCCGCCCTTCGGCGAACTGGCCTGCCTTGCGGAAGGTCCAGAGGTAGCCCGGCACGACGGCCTCGGCGGCGGTCGGGACGATACCCAGGCCCTCGATCGTCCGTCCCTCGGCCTTGGCCGGGTCGGACACCACGTTGTCGGTCTGCAGCAGGGTGACCTGATCGGTGGTGAGCTTCAGCTCGTCCGGCAGCATGCCGAGCGTCAGGGTGTTCACGACCTCCAGCACGCGCGCCTGGATCTTGGCGATGGGCAGCGGCAGATCCACCACGAGGCGGCTGCGCTGCGTCACCTTGAGCATGTAGCGCACGAGCCGGTCGAGGGTCGCGACCTCGGGGCCACCGAGTTCGTAGACCTTGCCCGGCGCAGCCTGCCCATCCACGGCGCGGGCGATGGCCTCGGCCACGTCACCGACGAAGACCGGCTGGAACCGGGTTTGCGCCCCTGCGAGGGGCAGCACTGGCAGGGCGCGGGCGAGCCCGGCGAAGCGGTTGAAGAAGCTATCCCCCGGCCCGAAGATCAGCGAGGGGCGCATGATGATCGCGTCCGGACAGGCGGCGAGAACCCTGGCCTCGCCCTCCGCCTTGGTACGGGCATAGACCGAGGATGAGTTCGCGTCGGCGCCGATGGCCGAGACCTGGATCATCCGGGCGCCGTTCGCGGCGGCGGCGCGGGCGATGGCCCCTGCCCCCTCGGCCTGGAGCTTGGCGAAGCGCTGAGGCCCGCTCTCCTGAAGGATGCCGACGAGGTTGATGACCACGTCCGACCGCTCGCAGGCGCGGGTGATCGAATCCGGGTAGCGAAGGTTGGCCTGCACGGCCACGATCTGCCCGACCTTGCCGAGGGGCTGTAGGAACAGGGCCAGATCGGGCCGCCGCACGGCGACGCGGATGCGGTAGCCGCGCTTGGCGAGGGCCCGGACGACATGGCGGCCGAGGAAGCCCGAACCGCCGAAGATCGTCACGAGCTGCGAGTCGGGGCGCCGCGCCGGACCGGCGGGGGTTCCCTGCTGGGATTCAGCTGTCGTCTCCTGGCCGGTCATCACCGTCGTCTCGGGCTCCTTGCAGTGCGGGAAGCCACTGCCGGGGCTTCCTTAGCCCAACCGGAGCCCGCAGGGGAGAGGCCCATAGCACGCGCGACGTTGTGAAGACGTGATCCGTCTCAACTGGGAACAGGCGGACGGCCGAATCATTCCCCGGATAGTCCGGTTCGACAGTCCAACGACGGGGGTCTCCCATGATACTCGGAATGTTCGCTTCGGCGCTCGTCGCCGTGTTCGGCCTGCTCGTGGCCATCGGCCAGATCGGCCATCCCGTGGACGCGCAGGCGGTTTCGCCCTTCGGATGGAGCGTCCTGATCGTGGGAGCGGCCCTGTTCGGGCTCTGTGCCTTCCGGCGCTACACCAATCCGCCGGGCAATCACCCGGCCTGACGGACAATCGTGAGGTCAGGCAACCCGGATCCGGCGGACGACGCCGGATGCCGGGCCGAGGGCATCCGGCAGATCCACCTGCTCGGCGCCCACCACCACCGATTGATGCTCACGGGCGATGAACGCGCTCGGCATCGCGGCCTTGAGATCGGCCTCCATGGCATGGAGCATCGTATCGGAATGCGCCGGATGGAGATGGATGATCGCCAGCGCCTTTACGCCGGCGGCTTCGGCAAGCTCGACGCCCTTCTGCCACGTGGAATGGCCCCAGCCTCGGCAGGTCGGATATTCGCAGTCGGTGAACATGCCGTCATAGACCATCAGGTCGGCGCCGGAGACGAACTCGGCGAGCGCCGGATCCGGCCACGGATCGCGATGCTCGATATCGCTGATGATGCACAGGCGTCGGCCGTTATGGTCGAAGCGATAGCCCACCGACCCCTGCGGGTGGTTCAGCAGGATCGTGTCGACGCGGGTTCCATCCTCGAAGACCAAGGGCTCGCCCGCCTCGAACCCGTGATGGGTGAAGGTGCAGCGCAGGTCGTTCAAGGTAACCGGGAAGAGCGGTGGCGCGAACAGACGATCAAGGGCCGCGCCGGCCGACTCGCCGCCGAGATTGCCGCAATAGGTATGGATCGTCCGGTCGCAGTCGAGCACCGCCGGCTTGAAGAAGGGCAGCCCCGATGTGTGATCGAGATGGAGATGGCTAAACAGAAGATCGACTTCGCGCGGTAAGTCCGCCCGGTGATTCTGTCCGAAATTGTACAGTCCCGAACCGGCATCGATGACGAACAGACGTTCGCCGCAGCGAACTTCCAGGCACGGGGTGCTACCGCCGAACTCAGCGTATTGGGGCCCGCTGACCGGCGTCGACCCGCGCACGCCCCAGAACCTGAGGACGAGATCGTCTTTCGCGATGCCCGGAAGGGGCACGGGATCGTGGGACATGGTGATCACTTCGGACGAACCTATCCGATCGATCAAGATCGGATCCCCGTCGTCGTTCCAGAGAAAGTGGGCGAAGTCCGGCAGAAGCGCATTACAGGACTACCGTTTCGTCCCTGAAGGACAATGAATTGGGGAATGAGACCGCGTCGTGATGTGCGAGGCCGCACATGATTGAGGGTCCAACCGTCGGCTTCCCACAAGGCAGACATGTCCGGCGTGCCTGACGCTAAAGCTTTGCCGGAACAAGTTTTTAGGGCATTCGGCGCTTCTCAGAGCGGAGCCGCCAGGGCGAGAAGACCGGCACGATGGGCCTGTGGGCCGTTCTCGCGATCGAGAGTGTCGCGCAGGAGCCTCGGCAGGCTGTCTGCATAGCGGACCGGGATCGGATCCGACAGGCTGGCGCGGGAATCGCGGGGCGTCGCATAAGGGGGCATGAACGGCGTCTGACCTGGCAGGGCTGCGGTCGCGGTCGCGATCCAGCCGGTCCAGACCGATTCGGCCACCGGGACCATCCGTCGCCGGGCGGGCACGACGACGACTTCCTGTGCGGCGAAGGCCAGGGCCTCCGGACGGCTGATGTCGCCCACCGCGCCGCCGCGCGAGACATAGGCCGCCCAGAACGCATTCTGGCCCCCATCCGAGTAGGTGGTGCGCAAGGCGGGCATCGTCTCGGTAGCGGCGGCAATGCGCGCCTCCTCCATGGCGTGACGCGTGACGAAGGCCGCCTCGCGACGCGGATCCTTCGATGGGGCGAAGGCGTAGCGCCCGCCGACCACCGAGACCTGCGGCTCCTCGCCGGTTGCCTCGAACCGATCCGAACCTTCCTTCAGGTTCTGCCAGAAGGCGTAGTTCGGATCGGCCCGGTGCTTGGCCAGGTTCTCCACGGTCATGTGGAACGGATAGGCCTGGAACTGAAAGGCCGCTTGCCCACCCGCCAGGGCCTCGCGGGCGATGGCGTAGATCTCCTCCACCGTCCCGTTCGTCATGGCGAAGCACCCCATGGACGAGCAGATGCCGTGAACCATGATGGCCGAGCCGGTGCGGCCATGCGCCCGGTCGTACTCGTTCGGGTATCCGACGTCGAAGGACAGGTGATAGCTGGAATTCGGGTTCATCTGACGGCGCGCCACCGAATAGAACCCCTCCGGCACCTGCCGGTCACCGTTGCGCTGCTTCGGGCCGAGCTGGCCCGACCAGCGGCAGATCGGGAAGGACTTGATGAAGACGTAGCCTTTGGCCGTCTTCTTCCAGACCTCCAGTTCCGATTCACGCTTGTAGGCGCGGAAGACCACAGGCGCCGAGGCGCTGGTGCCCTTGGCCGCCATCAGCGCCAGCGTGCCCGCCGGGATCGGGGCCGTAGCCTTGTCCTGTGCCGCCACGGCCGAGCCGAGCGTGAGGAGGACGAGGGTGGCGGCGAGGCATCTCCGGAAAGGCATGAACCGGGGCGGGATCCTGGGGCGCGATGCCGCGTGACTGAAGCAGCATCGTGCTTAACCGACTGTTAAGGCAGGCATCTTCGCCTCGCTTTGCGGCGCGCATGAGGCCGGATCAGGCGGGTTCCGGCATCACCTCTTCGTCACGCACGTCCGCTTGCGTCACGACCGTGTTGTTCTCCACCGGAATCACTGCGTCGAACGGTTCGATCCCCTCCGGCACGTCCGTGCCGTGCAGACAGACAATGAGTCCGCGCCCGGCGCGCAGGCGCCGCAGCCCCGCGATCCGCGTGGCGAAATCGTCCGGCTGACGGGCTTCCAGCACGCCCACGACGAGGATGTCGGGCTCGCGAGCGAGGCAGCGGATGAGTTCGATCGCGATGCGGTCGCGGCTGCCGATCGCCCCATCCGACAAGGCGCCGCCGCCCGCCGGATCGACCGGGCTGTCGAGGCCCCGGCGATAGACAGCGGCCTCCAGCCCCTCATCGGCGAGGAAGCGGCGGAGCAGCGCCCTCACTCGCGGCTCGGCATTGGCCTCGCCGAGGCTCACCCGGCCGAAGAGCAGGTTCTCTTCCAGGCTTGCGGCGGGGTTGATCCGCGCCGGATCGTGGAACTCCACCGCCCCGGCGAGATGGGCGGGCAGCATCCGCGCGAAGGAGCGGCGGGCCTGAAGCAGGCGCTCTTCGAAGGCGGGGTCGATCAGGCCGAAGCGGTGGCGGGTCTCGCTGTAGCGGAGCGCGAGGCCGATGAGGCGCTTCCGGTCGCGCTGGCCCGCCGGTCCCCTCCGCAGGGAGGCGGCCGAGGGCAGGCGCACCACGAGATCCTCGAAATAGCCCCGCTCGGCGGCCGGAAAGAGCGAGTAGGCGTCGAAGAGCGGGTGGTCGTTGGGCAGTTCGGAAAAGATCTCGACCGTCATGGCGGCGACGGCGAGGCCGATCTCGGTCAGCGGCCGGACCAGATCCTCCGCTTCCAAAACGGCGCGCATGTAGGGATGGCGGGCGAGCCGACCGGGCGCGAAAGCCCCACCGACCGGCGTGCCGAACAGGATGTTCTCGCCGACGCTCGCCTGATGATTGTAGCGATCCGGGTCGAACGGCTCGATCAGACGGCCCGCGCCCTCGGCGGCCAGCGCCGCCTGCATGCCCCGCCGGGCGGCGACGATGGCGGCACCGAGGTCGGTTTCGGCCTCCGAATCGAGGCGGCTTTCCAGGCCCCGGCTGTAGACGAACCCATCGAGCCCCGTGAGTCGGCACAGGCCGACCAGGGCGATGTCATCCGGAGCCTTCGCCGGATGGGCGCCGTAGAGGAGGTTCTGACGCAAGGTCCCTTCGACGAGGATCGCCTCGCCCCCCGCGAAGGCGATGCGCCGTGCGCGCTGGACGGGGTCGAGGGTCGCGAGGTCGAGACCCGCATAGGTCACGGTTCCGGCGGTCGGCTCGATCTGCCCGGCGAGCACCGCCGCCAGCACCCGCGCGCCGCTGCCCCGCCCGCCGCTGATCGCCACATGGCCCGGCATCGTCACCGCGACGTCGGCCCGCGCCAGACGCTCGCCGGTCGCCGAGTCGAAGGCGCCGACGCCCTGCGCGGCGAGGAGCCCGCCTTCCGGCAGCCGCCGGGTGGTGGGTGGCGCGGCGCGCGAACCTGTCCGCCCGTCGAGGGCTGCCAGGATGCGCGAGAGTTCGAGCAGGCGCGGCCTCACGCTCTGACGGGTCAGCCACAGGCGGACGCAGGCGCCCACGAGCCAGGCCGCCACACCGAAGGCCCCCGCCGCCGCCGCGAGGTCGGCGGTGTCGACCGGGAGCGAGGCCGGTTGGCCATGGGCGTTCGAGCGCCATAGGGCGGTGCCGATGGCCAGCGCGGGCAGGATGGCCGCCAGGGCCACGGCCGGGCCGCGCGCATAGGCGAGGCGCGCTTCCGCACGGGCGATCTTGGCGCGGTTCACCGCGACGCGGGCGGTGATCCGCGCCATCTCGAGGGCGCCTGCCCCGTGGTTGCGCACGGCGGGCAGGCGCCGCACGAGGTCGCCGATCCCCGCCTCGATCCGCGCGGCAGTGCGCAGGCGCAGTTCCTGCCGCTCCCGCCCGCGACGGAGCATCAGCGCGTCCGCAAGGCCCGCCGCCGCGAGGCCCACCGCCGCGGCCGGCACGAGACGGGGCGCGGCCAAGGCGGCGAACCCGAGTGCCAAGAGGAGCGCGACGAGGGTCATGGCCGGCACGACGATGCCCGCCGCGAGCAGGCGTTCGGTGCGGCCCAGAACCTCGCCGATCAAGCGGGAGACGCCGCGAATGTCGTCGCGCCCGCCCGCCGGAGCGGTGATCACCGCCCGGATCACTCGCTCGCGCAGCGCATCCTGCGCGCGATTCTGGGCGCGGAAGCACAAAGCGGCGACCAGCCAGCCCACCCCCGCCAGCGCCAGGGAGCAGGCGGCGACGCCCAGAAATCCGGCCAGTTCGAGATGCTCGGGCGTCATCGGCCAGCCCGGCGCGAGCACCCATTCCCCCTTCGGGAGCGCCACCGTCATTCGCAAGAACGGCACGCTCGGCGCCTCATCGCGGGGCATCACGCCGATCAGGTCGCGCATGCACAGGAGCGCGAGGGTGCAGAGCGGCGCACCGATGCCCACCGCGACGGCGACGGCCGTGGCGTGCAGGCGCCGGGCGCTCCGCCATGTGATGCGCAGGGGATCGGTATCCATCGGGCCTTTCGCGGCGTGGGACGGCACGGCGTCTTACACCCTTTCCGCCCCCCTTTCGCGCCGGATCTGCGGCCGGTCTGCCCCCCGCCCCCGTCATGACGGGCCGATCATTTCCGCAGGAGTTGCGCGTTTGGCCGCATTCCTGGGGCTGGCGGGGGTCTGGCACGACGCTACCTTCGCACGTGCACAGGTGCCGAGGGTCGGCGCATGGCGGAGGATGGTGGGTGAACGGGAACGCCGACGACCGGCCATCGGGCCCCGGGACGGCGCAGCTCTTCTCTCCCGGTGCCGATGCGATCTATCGCCTCGTCCTCATGACCCTGGCCGCCTGCCTGGTGGCCGTGCCTGTCCTGGGCGCCGGAATCGTCCGCTCCAGCTACGTCACGGGGGTGGGCATCGCCCCGAGCCAGCCCGTGCCCTTCAGCCACAAGCACCACGCGGGCGAACTCGGCATCGATTGCCGCTACTGCCACACCGGAGTCGAGAAGGCGGCGAGTGCCGGGATCCCGCCGACCGAGACCTGCATGACCTGCCATTCGCAGATCTGGACCGGCTCGGACATGCTGAAGCCGGTACGCGAGAGCTATGCGCAGGACAAACCGCTGGTCTGGCTGCGGCTGAACAAGCTGCCGGGCTACGTTTACTTCAACCACTCGGTCCATGTGACCAAGGGCGTCGGCTGTTCGAGCTGCCACGGCGACGTGACGGCGATGCAGATGACCTACCGGGCGAACGCCTTCGAGATGCAATTCTGCCTCGACTGCCACCGGGCGCCCGAAAAGAACCTTCGCACCCCGGCGGAGGTTTGGAACATGAACTGGAAGCCCCCCGCCGATCAGGCGAGCCTCGGGCCGAAGCTCGCCGAGCGCTACCACGTCCGCGGCGGCGAGCGGCTCACCGAATGCGGGATCTGCCACCGATGACCGGCGCGCCCGATCTTCCCGCCCTACGCGCCCGCCTTCAGGGCGGCGACGGCCCGCGCTTCTGGCGCAGCCTCGACGCGGTGGCGGATTCGGAAGAGTTCCGCTCCTACCTCGCGGTGGAGTTCCCCGCGGCGGCGCGCCTGGCGATGCAACCGGGACGGCGGGGCTTCCTGAAGCTGATGGCCGCGTCCTTCGCCTTCGGCGGTCTCGCGGCCTGCAGCCCGGACGGGCGCGACTACGAGGTGCCCTATGTCAAGGAGCCGGGGCGGATCGTGCCCGGCACCTCCCTCTCCTACGCGTCGAGCGCCCTGTTCGACGGGTTCGGCAACGGCATCCTCGTTACGACGCGCAACGGACGTCCGCTGAAGATCGAGGGCAACCCGGACCATCCCTGGAGCCTCGGCGGTACCGATGTGCTCGCCCAGGCGTCCGTGCTCGGCCTCTACGATCCGTTCCGCAGCCAGGCGGTGCAGCATCTCGGCCGTCCAACCTCCTGGGCCGATTTCGAGGCGGCGATGCTCGGGCGCACGGAAGGGTGGCGGGCATCCCGTGGCAAGGGCCTCGCCCTGCTCACCGGCCCGGTGACCTCGCCGACCCTCGCGGCCGGATTGGCCAAGCTGCGCGCAGCCTACCCGGAGATGCGCTGGTACGCCGGGTCGTCCCGCGACGGCTCGCACGAGGGGGCGCGCCGCGCCTTCGGCCGCCCGGTCGAGACCATCCCCGATTTCGCCAAGGCCCGCGCCATCGTCTCCCTCGACGGCGATTTCCTCGATCTCGGCCCCGGACAGGTCGGCCTGTCGCGGCGTTGGATCGAGGCCCGCCGGGCCGCTTTGGCACAGGGTCGCCTGCTCCCGCTCTTTTCCGCCGCGCCGACGCCGGGCCTGACCAGCGCCAAGGCCGATGACGCTTTCCCCGCCTCTTCCGGACAGGTCGAGGCGATCGCGCGGGCCATGCTCGCTGCCGCCTCGGGCGGGTCGCAACCCTCCGGAGACGACACGGCCGCCCGCTGGACGCGGCGGGCTTGGGACGCGCTCTCGACCGCGCGGGGAGCGGGGATCGTCACGGCGGGGCTCGCGGCGAGCCCCGCCGTGCACGACCTCGTGCATCGCCTGAACGGCGCCCTCGGCAATACCGGCGCGACGCTGCGCCATGTCCTGCCCGCCGCCGAGACCGGGGCGGGGTCGCTCAGCGACCTCGCCACCGCCATCGACGGGGGCGAGGTGGAGGCCCTGATCGTGCTGGGTGCGAACCCGGTCTACGACGCGCCGGGCGCCCTCGATTTCGCCAAGCGGATGGAGCGGGTCCCGCTCAAGATCCATGCCGGGCTCTATTACGACGAGACCGGTGCGCATGCCGATTGGCATCTGCCGCTGGCCCATCCCCTCGAATCCTGGGGCGACGTGCGCTCCCTCGACGGGACCGTGGGTCTGATCCAGCCGACCGTGTCGCCGCTCTACAACGGTCACACGCCGGAGGAGATCGTCGCCTCCCTGGCGCGCACGGGCGAGGTCACCGAGCCGCTCGATCTTCTGAAGGCCCGCTGGCGCAACGAGGGCGAGGACGAGGCGACCTTCTCGGCGCGTTTCGGCGAGGCCCTGCGCCAGGGCTTTTGGCCCGACAGCCACGCGCCCGCCGAGGCTGTGACCCTCACCGGCGCCACCCCCGCGCCCGCCCTGTCCGCTCCGGCGGGCGGAATCGACGTGGTGTTCCGGCCTGACGGCACCCTTTATGACGGCACCCATGCCGACCTCGCGTGGCTCCAGGAATTGCCGAAGCCGCTGACCAAGGTGGTGTGGGAGAACGTGATCGCCGTGAGCCCCGCGCTGGCCGCCCGGGAGGGACTGGCCGATGGCGATCTCGTGCGGATCGAGGCGGGCTCTCGCAGCGTCACCGGTCCGGCCTGGATCCAGCCGGGTCAGGCGGCGGATACCGTCACCCTCACCCTCGGCTACGGCCGGGACGTGCCCGACCATCTTTCGCGCGGCCTCGGCTATGATGCCGGGACGCTTCGGCCCCTCGACACGCCCTGGCGGCTCACCGGGGCGAAGCTCATCCGCACGGGCGAGCGGAAGATGCCCGCCACGACCCAGCATCTCGGCGCGCTGCCCGATGACGAGGAAGGCCGCGCCATCATCCGTACGCAGGTGCCGGGCGGCCCGCCCGCAGGCGATGCGAAGGGCCCTCCCGCGCCGTCCTTCTACCCGCCGCCCGAGTCCCAGGACCGCTGGACAGCCGCGCAATGGGGCATGGCGATCGACCTCGACGCCTGCATCGGCTGCAATGCCTGCGTCACGGCCTGCCAAGCGGAAAACAACATCCCGGTGGTGGGACAGGAGGAGGTGGCGCGCGGGCGCTGGCTCGGCTGGCTGCGAATCGACCGCTATTACGAGGGAGGCCCGGAAGCGCCCGCCACCCATTTCCAGCCGGTGCCCTGCATGCATTGCGAGGCGGCGCCCTGCGAACTCGGCTGCCCGGTGGAGGCGACGCTCCACGACAGCGAGGGACTGAACCTCCAGGTCTACAATCGCTGCGTCGGCACGCGGACCTGCCAGAGTTATTGTCCGTACAAGGTGAGGCGCTTCAACTACCTCGACTATTCCGGCGGGATGCCCCCTGTGGCGCAGCAGCAGCGCAACCCGGATGTGACGGTGCGCGCGCGTGGCGTCATGGAGAAGTGCACCTACTGCATCCAGCGCATCGCGACGGCGCGGATCGACTCCGCGAAGGACGCCCACGCGCCGATCCCCGACGGCGCCGTGGAGACCGCCTGCCAGGGCGCCTGCCCGACCCGCGCGATCATCTTCGGCAACATCGCCGATCCCGCAAGCAAGGCCGCCGCCGCCAAGCGCGACCCGCGCAACTATGCGCTCCTCGGCCATTTGAACACGAAGCCGCGCACCACCTACCTCGCCGGGCTCGTTCCCGAAGGCCGGGAGGGCTGAGCGTGTCCTCAGCCCAGAACCCCGCACCCGCGATTCGCCCTGGCGAGGATATGCGTTCCGTCGGCGAGGCGGTGACGGCGATCGCCCTGCACCATCCCGCAGGCCGTGGCTGGTGGATCGCCTTCGCGGCAGCGGCGGCCCTCGTCGGGATGTTCGTCTTCACCCTCGGATATCTCGTCTACGAGGGCGTCGGCATCTGGGACAACAACAACGCCGTCGTCTGGGCCCTCGACATCGCGAGCTACGATTGGTGGATCGGCGTGGCCTGCGGCAGCCTGCTCGTCTCGGGCATCCTGCTCCTGCTCGGCGTCGAGTGGCGCGGGCCGGTGAGCCGCGTGGCGGAGACGGTCGCCCTGCTCGCGACTGCGGCAGCGGGGCTCTACCCGATCATCCATCTCGGGCGGCCCTGGTACTTCTACTGGAACCTGCCCTACCCGAACACCTTCGGCCTATGGCCGCAATTCCGCTCGCCGCTCCTATGGGACGCCATCGACATCGTGTCGTTCCTCGTGCTCTCCGTGAGCCTCTGGTACATCGGCCTCCTGCCCGACATCGCCTGCCTGCGCGATCGCGCCTACGCCGAGGCGACCCGGCAGATCGAGGCCGTGGCACCGACCCGCAAGGTCGCTCTGTTCAGGGCGCGGGCCTACGGAATCCTCGCCTCGGGCTGGCGTGGCTCGGCCGCCCATTGGCAGATCCGGGGGCAGGCCTACCGGATCGTCGCCCTGCTCGGAATCCTCCTCGTCGTCGCCGTCCAGACTGGCGCCTCGGTGATGCTGGCGGGCTCGGTCATGCCGGGTTGGCACGGCACGCTTCTGCCGATCACCTTCCTGATCCATGCCGTGCTCTCGGGGGTCGGCGTCACCGCCGCGCTGATCGTGCTGGTGCGCGGCGTGTACGGCCTGACGACCCTCGTCACCGACCGGCATCTCGACGTGCTGGCCCGGCTAATGCTCTGCCTCGGCTGCGCCAGCGCCTACTGCTACGCCACGGAGATCTTTGGCACCTTCCTCCACGGCGACGCCGCGGGGCGGGCGGTGCTGATCCGCCGGATGGAAGGCGGCCACGCCCTCACCTTCTGGATCGCCGTGATCGGTCTCGTCCTGCCGCCGCAGCTGTTCTGGTCGGCCCGCGCCCGGCGCTCGCCGCTGGCGCTCGCAGTCGCGGGCATCCTCGTGGCGGCGGGGGCCTATGCCGACCATGTCATGGTCCTTGTCGTCACCCTGACGCAGGATTTCCTGCCCTCGTCCCGCCTGCCCTACCAGAGCGATCCCTGGGGCGTGGCCACCTTCGTTGGCTCGCTGGGCCTGTTCCTGGCCCTCATCCTGCTGTTCGTTCGCTACCTGCCCTCGCTCTCGATCACCGAAATCCGGCGTCTCGTCCCGGCGCCCGGCCAGGACGCGGCGGGTCGCCCCCAGCATGAAGGCGACCCGGTCCAGGGCGCTCCCCTCTGGGGCGTGGCCGCCTCGTTCCCGAGCGAGGGCGACCTCGCTGCCGCGTTGCAGGCCCTGTCGGCGCTTGGCGACAAAATCCGGCTCGATGGCTACGGCCCGGTGCCGATGCCCCGTACCTTGCGTCCGCTCGGCCTCGAGGGCCGCTCGATCCTGCCCTATGCGCTCGCCGGGGCGCTCGGCGGCGGCGCGGCCTTCTACGGGATGTGCATCTACGCCACGGCCTACGATTACGTGTTCCTGATCGGTGGTCGACCGCGCTTCTCCTGGCCCTCCTTCGTGGTGCCGAGCGTGTCCTTCGCCATGCTGTGCGGGTGCTTGGCCGTCCACGCGGCCCTGCTCTGGCTGAACCGCCTGCCGCGCTTGAATCACCCGGCCTTCAACATCCCGGATTTCCTGCGTGCTTCGCAGGATCGCTTCTTCCTCGCCGCCGAGTTGCGCGGCGACGGCACCGAAGCCGCACGCATCGAGCGTCGCCTGTCGAGCCTGCCCGTCGGCGGCGGACGCCCCCTCGCCCTGGCGAGGATCCCGCGATGAGCGCGCGCCCCTTCCTCGCCTTGCTCGCGCTCCTTCCGCTGGCCGCCTGCGGCGAGGCCAACATGGACGATCAGGCCAAGGCCCGCACCTGGGACAAGAACGCGTTCTTCCCCAAACAGATGACCATGCGCCATCCGGTGACCGGCACGGTGCCGCGCACCGACCCGGCCCGGGAGGTGCCGCAGCCGGCCGCCATCACCGCCACCCTGGTGGAACGCGGTCGCGACCGCTACGCCATCTACTGCACCCCCTGCCATGGACAGGATGGGCGCGGGGCCGGGATGATCGTGGCGCGTGGCCTGGCCCCGGCGGGCGACCTGACGTCCGGCCGATGGCGCGCGGCACCGGCCTCGGAGGTCTACGGCGCGATCTCCCAAGGCTACCGCAGCATGTTGCCCATGGCGTCGATGATTCCCTCGGCGGACCGCTGGGCCATCGTCGCCTATGTGCGCGCCCTGCAACTCAGCCGCGACGCCTCCGTCGCCGCCCTGCCCCCGGCAGACCGGGCGGCCCTGGAGGCGGCGCGATGAGGATGCCTCTCCTCGCCATCCTCGGCGCCGGGGCATTGGCCCTAGCGCTGTCCACCGGCAACCTGAAGGGCGTGGCGGCCTCATGCCTCGCGGCATGGCTGGTGCTCCTGGCTCTCCCCGTCGGCGCCCTGCCGGTGACGGTGGTGGCCGAGAGGTTCGGCCGGAAGGTGCGCGAGCGCGGCGGCGTCGAGATGCTTGCCGCCCTCCGGCGCCTGATGACGCTGATGCCCGCCGCCGCGCTGATCGGCCTGCCGGTGCTGGCGGCGAGCCTCCTCCTCTATCCGTGGATGCATGAGCCGCCGCGCACGGCCCTGGCCTCCTACTGGTTCACCCGGCCGTTCTTTCTGGCGCGGTGCGTCGCCTATCTCGCCGCCTGGACATGGCTGTGCTGGCGCTTTGCCAGACCCTTCGACGCGCCGGGCGAGGGCCGCACCGTGCCTGCGGTCGCCCTGCACGCGGTGGTGGGCACGCTGTTCGCCCTCGACGTGGTGGCCGCCCTTGATCCGAGGCTCGATTCCGCGCTGCTCGGCCTCCTGCTCATGACGGCCTGGAGCGGGCTCGCCTTCGCCGCTGCCGTGATGCTCGCCTGGGAGGAGCCGGAGCCGATCGGACGGGGCCGGGCCGTGCCGGGGCGGGGTCGGCTGATCCCCCTCGTCGTGCTGCTCGGCCTCTGGGCCTACATGCATTTCCTGCAGGCGCTGATCGTCTGGTCCGCGAACCTACCCGAGGAAGTCGCGTGGTATTCCGCCCGGGGCGGCTGGATGGGGCGCGGCCTCGCCGTCGCCTCCGGAGTCGTGGCGAGCCTCGCCGGGCTTGCGACCCTCCGGCCGGGCCGGGTCATCACCCGCGCGCTCGCCGCCGCCGCCCTCATCGTGCATGCGCTGGAAATGTTCTGGCTGGTCACGCCCGCGCTCCGCGACCGGTTCGTCCTGCGGTTGTCTGATGGTCTCGCCGCCCTGGCCGTGGCCTGCCTTGCGGCGGCGCTCAATCCGCTTCTGTCCGGCCGCCCCGCCCCCGCCCGCAGGAGGAAAACCCGATGAGCGGCGGCGGACGTACTCCGATCGGCCTCGTCCCCGCCATGCTGGCCGCCCTGGCCCTGCGGGCGAGTGGGCTCGTATCTCGCACCGGCCGTGAGCAGGAGCCCCGGCGTGGCGCGGACGGCCCGCCTTACGAGACGCGCGACGTGAACGTGCGCAACACCGTGCTGGTCATGGGTGGCCTTGCCCTGTCGGCCGCCGCCGTGATCGGCGGCATGGTGCTTTTCCTGCGCATCACCACTGAGCGCCAGCGGGCCGCGCTGCCGTCCCTGACCCCGCAACAGACGACCCGGCTCGTGCCGCCGCCGCCGAACCTGCAGCCGAACCCCTATGTCGACCTCGACCGCGAGCGGGCGCAGGCCCGCGCAGCGCTCGACGGCTACGGCTATCTCGATCCCGCCCGGACCCGCGCCCGCATCCCCCTCGACCGGGCGATGCAGGTCGTCGTCGGCCGCTCCCTCGACGGGGGGAGCGCCGCGCCATGACACCCGATCACGCCGCCCTGCAACTCTGGCCTGTTGCCGCCTCGGCCAAGGCCGTCGAGACGGATGAGCTGATCCTCGCCTTCACTGTGCTGACGTTGGCGCTGACCGTGCCGGTCTTCGTTGCGATCACATGGTTCGCCCTGCGCTACCGGGAGGGTTCGGAGGCCGACCGGTCGCCCTCGGGCATCCGCTCGAACCTGATCGAGATCAGCTGGATGCTGATCCCGTTCCTGCTCACCCTGGTGTTCTTCGTGTGGGGCGCGCGGGTCTTCGTGGAATCGAAGAACCCGCCACCCGATGCCATGGTCGTCGAGGTGATCGGCCGCCAGTGGATGTGGAAGTTCCAGCATCCGACCGGCCAGTCCGAGATCAACAACTTGCACTTGCCCATCGGCCAGCCGATCAAACTGCGGATCATCAGCCAGGACGTGATCCACGCCCTCTATCTGCCCGCCGTGCGGATGCAGGTGGCCGCCTTACCCGACCGCTTCACCGAAATGTGGTTCAAGGCCGACAAGGTCGGCACCTTCCACCTCTACTGCTCGGAATATTGCGGCACCGACCATTCGGTGATGGGCGGCACGGTGACGTTCATGAACCCCGGCGATTACCAGGATTGGCTGGTCCATGCGGGCGCCTACCAGGGCAAGGTGGCGGCGGGCCGCGCCCTTTATGAGGCCTATGGCTGTGCCGCCTGCCACGAGCCGGGCTCTCCGGTGAAGGCGCCGGGCCTCGCCGGCCTCTTCGGCAGCAAGGTCGCCCTCGCCGACGGTCGTACCGTCGTCGCCGACGAGGAATGGCTGCGCCAGAAGATCCTGAACCCCAACGGCGACAAGCTCGCCGGCGGGGGCAAGCAGGTGATGCCGAGCTTCGCCGGGCGGATCCCGGAGGACGAGCTTGGCCGCATCGTCGACTTCATCAAGGCCTATCCGGGTTCGGGCAAATCGGCGGAGGCGGCGCGATGAGCGCATCGGGCACCATCGAAGGCGCGGCCCAGCGCGAGCCGCATGCCCCCGAGGCCACGATCGGGCGCAAGCCCGATTACCTCCACGCGGAATCGACCCTGCGCTCGTGGTTCCTCGGTACGGACCACAAGCGCATCGCGATCCTCTACCTCGTGTCCATCACCGGCTTCTTCGTCATCGGTGCCCTGGCGGCGGGCGTCGTGCGGCTGGCGCTGATCGTGCCCAACGGCGCGATCATGACCAACGACACCTACAACAAGGCCTTCACCATCCATGGGGTGGTGATGGTGTGGTTCTTCCTGATCCCCTCCATCCCCGCGACCTTCGGCAATTTCCTGATCCCCCTGATGATCGGGGCCAAGGATCTGGCTTTTCCGAAACTCAATCTCACGAGCTGGTACGTGTTCATGGCGGGGGCGCTGTTCACCCTCGTCTCCGTGGTGCTCGGCGGCGTCGATACCGGCTGGACCTTCTACGCTCCCCTCTCCACCGCCTTCTCGAACACCTGGGTCCTGCCCGCCCTGATCGGCGTGACCATTGTCGGGTTCTCGTCGATCCTGACGGGGCTGAACTTCGTCGTCACGATCCACACCATGCGCGCGCCCGGCATGACGTGGTTCAAGCTGCCGATCTTCGTCTGGGCGCATTACGCCACCAGCCTGATCTTCCTGCTGGCGACCCCCGTCATCACCACGGCGCTCGTTCTGCTCATCGCCGAGCGCGCCTTCCATGTCGGCGTGTTCGATCCGGCCTATGGCGGCGATCCGGTGCTGTTCCAGCACCTGTTCTGGTTCTACTCGCACCCGGCCGTGTACATCATGGTCCTACCGGGGATGGGGGTGATCTCCGAGATCGTCCCCGCCTTCTCGCGCAAGAAGCTGTTCGGCTACCGCTTCGTCGCCTACGCCTCGATCGGGCTCGCCTCCGTGACGTTCTTCGTCTGGGGCCACCACATGTTCGTCAACGGCCAGAGCGACCTGGCGAGCCTCGTCTTCTCGGGCCTGTCCTTCGCGGTTGCCGTGCCCTCGGCGGTGAAGGTCTACAACTGGACCGCGACAATCCATAAGGGGGCTTTGCGCCTCGACACGCCGATGCTCTACGCGATGGGCTATATTGGCTTGTTCGTGCTCGGTGGGCTGACGGGACTGTATCTCGCGACGCTCGCCATCAACCAGCATGTCCACGCGACCTACTTCGTGGTCGCGCATTTTCATTACATCATGGTCGGCGGCACGGTGCTCGCCTTCCTCGGCGGCCTGCACTTCTGGTGGCCGAAATTCACCGGGCGGATGTACAGCGAGCCGTGGGGGCGGGTTTCGGCCCTGCTGATCTTCCTCGGCTTCAACGTCACCTTCTTCCCGCAATTCATCCTGGGGTATCTCGGGATGCCCCGGCGCTACGCGACCTACCCGCCGGAATTCCAGCTGCTCAACGTGCTGTCCTCGGCGGGCGCGACGATCCTGGCGGCGGGCTACCTCTTTCCGATGCTGTACCTCGTCTACTCCCTATGGTTCGGCCGCAAGGCGCCCGCGAACCCGTGGGATGCGAAGGGCCTGGAATGGGAGACCTCCTCTCCGCCTCCGACCCTGAACTTCACCAGCCCGCCGGAGGTGCCGCGCATCCCGTACGATTACCCGATCCAGGCCACCGAATCCAAAGACCAGCACCGATGAGCGAGGGGCTCGCCGAGGGCGTCGGCATCGCCCGCGCCCATCATTTCGAGACGGTGACGCAGCAGCGCCGGGCGACGACGCTCGGCATCTGGGCGTGGCTCATCACCGAGCTGCTGCTCTTCGCAGCCCTGTTCCTCGTGGCGCTGATCCTGCGCATCCTGCATCCCGAGGCGACGGTGGCGGCGGCCCGTCATCTGAAGTTCTGGATCGGCGCGACGAACACGGTGGTGCTCCTCGTCTCGAGTCTCACCATGTCCATGGCGATCGAATTCTCGCGCATGGGCTGGCAGCGGGCGATGGTGCGGGCCATGCTCGCCACCGCCGCGCTCGGAAGCCTGTTCCTCGTCTTGAAGGGCTACGAATATTACGTCGACTGGGACGAGCACATGATGCCGTTCCTGTCGTCGCGCCCCTTCGCGCTCGCCGAGACGCCGCCCGCGCGGCTCTTCGTCAACCTCTACTACGTCGCGACCCTGCTGCACGGGTTCCACCTGTTCACCGGCATCGCCCTTCTGCTCGGCATGACCTGGATGGCCGCCAAGGCGGGCTTCCTCGCCCGGCATCAGAACTGGATCGAGATCTACGGCCTGTACTGGCACTTCATCGATCTCGTGTGGATCCTCGCCTTCCCCATCCTCTACGTCGTCAACCGGGGACCGTGATCCATGCGCTCGCCCCTGCCCTCGCTTTCGCCCGAGGATCGCGCCCTCGTCCGGCACCGGCTGCGCAAGCCGGTCCTGACCTTCCTCGCCCTCCTCGGCCTGCTCGCGGTCAATGTCGGGCTCGGGGCGAGCCAGCCCTTCGCCCATGTCTGGGCGCTCGAACTCGGCATCGCCGGGCTGATGGCCGGCATCATCCTTCTCGTCTCGATGGAAGTGCTGAAGGAGCCGCCGCTGATCCGGTTGTTCTCCGGGCTCGGCTTCTTCTGGGTCTGCATTCTGGTCGGCATGACCCTCACCGATTTCCTCGGCCGCTGATTTCCAGTTGTTCAGGCAGGCCGGGGCGCTTAAACGGCTTGCCTCCCTCCCCCTTCACCTCTGCCCCGTCCGATGTGCGAACTGCTCGGCATGAGCGCCAACGTGCCGACCGACATCCGCTTCTCCTTCGCCGGCCTCGCCCGGCGCGGTGGCGAGACCGGTCCGCATGCGGACGGCTGGGGTTTGAGCTTCTACGAGGGGCGCACCACCCGCAGCTTCCACGAGCCGGAGCCGAGCTCGCGCTCGCAGCTCGCCCGGCTCCTGCGCGATATGCCGATCAAGAGTTGCATCGTCGTCGGCCATGTCCGGCGCGCCAATCGCGGCCGCGTCAGCCTGGAGAACACCCACCCGTTCTCGCGGGAACTCTGGGGGCGCCGCTGGACCTTCGCTCATAACGGACAATTGAAGGGCGTGAAGCGCCTCAAGCTCGGGGCGTTCACGCCCATCGGCACCACCGACAGCGAGTACGCCTTCTGCTGGATGCTCGGGCGGCTTCAGGACCGCTTCAAGACCCTGCCCCGGCCCGCCACCCTCGACCGCATGGTGGCCGACCTCTGCTCCGAACTGCACGAGCTCGGCGTGTTCAACATGCTGATGTCCGACAGCCGGACCCTCTACGCCCATTGCGGCAAGCGGCTCTGCTACCTCACCCGCCGCTCGCCCTTCGGCAAGGCGACCCTGATCGATGAGGATTGGACCATCGATTTCGCCCGGGAAACCACCGCCAACGACGTCGTGACGGTCGTCGCGACACAGGCGCTGACCCGCGACGAATGCTGGACCGTGGTGGAGCGCGGCGACATGCTCACCCTGCGCGAAGGCGAGGTTCGGGTGTTGAGCGGGCGCAACGGTTCCACTCCTGCGACCTGAGCGAGGGTGCAACCGGCCGCCCGATGCGCTACACATATCATAATTAGGCGCGCACAGGCGGGACGTTCACGCTGTCACCGGCCTTTAACCGCGCCCCTCGGCCGCTTTGGACCGGCGGTTGGGTCACGACAAGCTGACGAGTGCGACGAGCATGATCCGCGAAGACACCGCCGTCCTGCCCGCGCAGGACAGCTCCTCGGACGACCGCCCGAATCTGTCCTCCTCGATCCGGACCCATCTCGGCGAACACCTGCGCACCGCCTATGATCGGTTGGGCGAGGAGACGCTGCCCGCTCGGTTCGCGGAACTCATCGACAAGCTGGAAGCGGCCCTGCGGGCGCGCGGCGAGGCGATCGAGCCGGAATTCCGCGACGGCCTGTTGGCGGCGGTGCCTTCCTTGCGCGCCTTCGCCCTGTCGCTGACCTCGAACCCGGCGCGCTCGGACGACCTCGTTCAGGACACGCTGCTCAAGGGGTGGCAGCACCGCGCCCGCTTCCAGCCGGGCACGAACCTCAATGCGTGGCTGTTCACGATCCTGCGCAACATCTTCTACTCGGATCACCGCAAGCGCGTGCGCGAAGTCGAGGATCAGGACGGTTCCTACGCCGCCCGCCTTGCGACCGCGCCGCATCAGGGCGACCGGCTCGATGTCGAGGATCTGCAATCGGCCTTGGCCAAGCTGCCGCCGGATCAGCGTGAGGCGCTGGTGCTCGTCGGCGCCGAGGGGGTCTCCTATGAGGAGGCTGCCACGATCATGGGCTGCAAGGTCGGCACGGTGAAGAGCCGCGTCAGCCGCGCGCGCGGCCGCCTCGCCGAGCTTCTCGGTTATGACGAGGAAGATCTGGGCTCCGACCGGTTTATTCAATCCGCGATGCCCGACGCCTGAACGGGATCGGCAGGCCTCCGCGCTTCACCCGCCGAAGGACTCAGTCCTTTGGAAACCATGACGACGCGGCTCGGGTCAGAGGTCGCGAAAATCGATGCATCCTATTCCGATGATCGGGCGTTAGTGGCCCGAGCTTCGCTGCGTCCATGCGGCGGAACGACACGGAAACGGAGCATCCGTATGAACGTCAAGACCCTTCTCGCCGCTTCGGCCCTCGCCCTTTCGCTGCCGCTGGCCGCCCAGGCCCAGGGCCTCGTTCCCGGCGCCGAGCGCGGTGCTGCGGCCGGTGCCGATGCGGCTGGCCCGGTTGGCGCCATCGTCGGCGGCGCGGTTGGCGCGGCCACCGGCACCGTTGGCGGCATCCTCGGCGTCGACATGGCCCCGCGCTTCCGCAGCTACGTCCGTGAGCGCAATGTCCGCTCGTACGATTACGACGGCCGCGTCGCCGTCGGCACCACGCTGCCGACCTCCGGCGTGACCTACTATGACGTGCCGACCGAGTACCGCGTGCAGCCGGGCTACCGCTACACCGTGGTGAACGATCGCCCGGTGCTGGTCGACCGTGGTCACCGCATCGTCGAGGTCATCGACTAAGCGTTCGGGGTTTCACCCAGGGCTTTCCCGTCGGAACGATCACCGCTCCGGCGGGACAAGAACGACCCAGGGCCCCGGAGCGCCGCGCTTCGGGGCCCTCTTTTTGCGTGACGCCTGGACGTCGCGAGCGCGAAGGAGGGAGCGATCATGAACGACGACCCGACCGAAGGCGGGCCGGGCCTGCCCGAGCCGGTGCGGGACCATCTCGGCCAGCAATTGCGCGGCGCCCTGCCCGTGGCCGACAAGCCGCGTTTCCTCGGTGACGAGCCGCCGATCCCCGGCGAGTTCGAGCCGACCCTCCGCCGCCTGGAAACGCGCCTCAAGACGCATGAGGAAGGCACCGAGGCCGTGGAACACGCCCTCGACCGCATCCTCGACGCCTTCGGCGTGAAGCCGGAAGTGCCGAAGGAATAGGGGTGGTTTACACCTTCGGCTTGGACGCGAGGATGTCGCGGATCTCGCCGAGGAGCTTCACATCCGCCGGGACTTCGGCGACGGCCTCGGGCTTCTTCTCCTCGGCATGCTGCAGCTTGTTCATGGCGCGTATCACCATGAACAGCACGAAGGCCACGATGACGAAGTTGAGGGAGACGGTGAGGAACTGGCCGTAACCCAGCACCGCGCCCTGTTTCTTGGCTTCACTATAGGCAAGCCCGGTCTGCACCTTGGACGACAGGGGCAGGTAGTAGTTCGAGAAATCGAGCCCCCCGGTGATCGCGCCGATCGCCGGCATGAACAGGTCCTGCACCGCCGAGGTGACGATGGCGCCGAAGGCGGCGCCGATGATCACGCCGACCGCGAGATCGACGACGTTGCCCCGCAGGGCGAATTTCTTGAATTCCTCGATCATGCTCACCTCCGTCGGGGATGGGTGAGACGGTGCCTCAACCCTTCGCCCGGCGGGAAGTGGATCGGCGGGTCTATCCACCGTCGGTTGCGGAAGCGACCTTCTCCAGGGGCGCCGCGGCCTGCTCGGTTTTGAGGCGACGGCGATATTGGGCTGCGCCCACGGGAATGGTGAGGAGATAAGCCCCGCTCACCGCCACGAGCGCCTCGAACGGGTAGCTGATGAGCAGGCCGAAGGCCGCCACGCCGCACAGGAAGATCGGCAGGACGAGGCCGCGTGGCACGCGCTTGCCCATGGTCTTGCCGGAGAAGGTCGGCACGGTGGAGACGACCATCAGGGCGATGCAGAGCACGTAGACGAGCACGGCCGGGGCCGCCCAGGCATCGAAGGAGAGACCGAGGAAGTGGAGATAGAGCGGCAGCATCGCCGTCAGCGCGCCCGCGGGCGCGGGCATGCCGACGAAGAAGTCCTTCTTCCATTCGGGCCGGGACGGGTCGTCCAGCATCGCATTGAACCGGGCGAGGCGCAGGCACATGGCGATCGCGAAGATCAGCGCGACGATCCAGCCGAGCGACTTCAGGTGGAACAGCACGAAGCCGTAGAGGATCAGCGCCGGGGCGCAGCCGAAATTGACGAAATCGGCCAGCGAATCGAGTTCCGCCCCGAAGCGCGACGTGCCTTTGAGCAGACGCGCCACCCGCCCGTCGATCCCGTCCAGGACGCCTGCTGCCACCACCGCGATGACGGCGGGCTCGAACTTGCCTTCGAAGGCCAGCCGGATCGCCGTCAACCCGAGGCAGAGCGCCATCAGGGTGATCATGTTCGGCGCGATCATCCGGAACGGCACCGGCTTGAACCGGCGCGGGCGCGGCTCGTTGGGATCCGGCTCGAAGGGGGGGAAGAGATCGTCCACGGCAGGCCCCCTCAGATCCGGCGGAAGCTGCGCTCGGGGCCGCCGCCGAGGTCGGCGAGCACGGTCTCGCCCGCGATGGCTCTCTGGCCGAGGCCGACCATCACGCGGGTGCCCGCCGGCAGGTAGACATCCACCCGGGAGCCGAAGCGGATCAAGCCGAAGCGGTCGCCCGCCGCCAGCGTGTCACCGGCCGAGACGAAGCCCACAATCCGCCGCGCCACCAGACCGGCGATCTGCACCACGCCGATCCGCGCCGGGCTGCCGCGGTGGCTCGTCTCGATGACGAGGCCGTTGCGCTCGTTGTCATCGCTCGCCTTGTCGAGCTCGGCATTCAGGAACAGGCCCGGCGTGTAGTGGATCTGCCCGATGCGGCCCGCGACCGGCATGCGGTTCACGTGGCAATCGAACACGTTCATGAAGACCGAGACGCGAAGCGTCGGCACCTGCGGCAGGTCGAGTTCCGGCGGCGGCAGGACGGTCGCGATGAGGTTCACCCGGCCATCGGCGGGCGAGACGACGAGCCCATCGCCGCCCGGCACGACCCGTTCGGGATCGCGGAAGAAGTAGCAGACCCAGAGGGTCAGGATCAGGAAGATCCAACCGAAGAACTGGGAAAAGTATCCGGCCAGCACAGTCAGCACGATGCCGATCAGGATGAAGGGGTAGCCCTCCTTGTGAATCGGCACCAGCGTCCGCCGGATCGTCTCGATGAGGTCGGTCATTCTGAATGGGCTCGGGGGATCACATCTCTGCCGGGCGGATGGCAGTCCGTTAGGCCCGCGTCAACTTTTGGAGGCCGGGACGGGTCTTCGCCCGTCAGGAAAGCGGGCGGCGGGACGTGTGGCGAATCGTACGGATGACGACCTCGCTGGTCCCGACGCGGTAGGTCAGAAGATACGGATACGGTGAGATGACGATCCGCCTGATGTTTCGTCGCTCCGTCTTCAGACCCATGAATGGATGGTCTAACAGAAGGTAGCAGACCTCACGGATCCGTTCCTGAACGTTCCGCGCGCCGATTGGATGGTGGTCCGTGATTGTGTTGAGAATCCCGTCGAGTTGACGGAGAGCCGTCGAGGTAAAGCGTAGTTTCACAGGCCGTGCTTTGCCCAGAGCGCCCGAACCTCTTCGTCTGTCGCGTAGTCGCCCCGCGTCTCTTCGGCATCGGCTGCATCCTGTTCGGCCTCCTCCTCCGGTGTCAGCCGGTAGAAGGCCTCTTCCTCGCCCGCATAGCGCAGCAGCATGCGGGCGGCGTCGTCCTGCATGGCGTCCGGGAGCGCGCGGACGCGCGCGATGGCTCGTTCCAGTAGCTCGGTCATGGCGGCATGATACACGCCGCTAGGAAAAGAAGCGATTCCCTTCGGAGTTCAGGCGCTCATGATCCACCGCATCGCCTTCCTCGGCCTCGGCGCCATGGGTGCGCCGATCGCCCGGCATCTCGCGGCGAAAGGTGAGGCCCCGGCGACGGTCACGGCCTACGATGCCGATCCGGCTCGCCTCGCCGGACTCGACGCTCCCGGGCTCGTCGCGACGTCCGATCTGTCCCGGATCGACGGCGCGCAGGCGCTGTTCCTGTGCCTGCCGGACGGAGCAGTGGTGGAGGCTGTCCTGTTCGGACGGGACGGGGTGGCGGACCGCCTCGCGCCGGGTGCCGTCGTGGTCGATCTCAGCACGACGACGCATGCGGATGCCTTGCGTATCGGGCGCAGGCTTGAACAGGGGGGGCGTGCCTTCGTGGACGCGCCGGTCTCGGGGGCACCCGCCGGGGCCGAGGCGGGGACGCTCACCGTGATGTGCGGCGGCGCTCCGGAAGTCTTCGCGCGCCTGCGCCCCTTCCTCGAACGGTTCGGCGGCACCGTCCTGCACATGGGGCCCCTGGGGGCGGGCCAACTGACCAAGACGGTCAACAACGTGCTCTACGACATCAACATCGCGGCGCTGGCTGAGGTGCTACCCATGGCCGTGGCGATGGGGCTCGATCCGGCCCAACTCGGGCAGGTCGTCACCACCGGCACCAGCCGCAGCTACGCCTCGCAATACTTCGTGCCGAGGATCCTCAAGGGCGAGTTCGACGAGGGCTATCCCCTGGCCAAGGCCTACAAGGACCTCGTCAGCGCAGCCACCGTGGCCGCGGAGAACGGCTTCCCCCTCCCCGTCACAGCCGCCGCGACCGCGACCTACCAGACCGCCCTGCGCCAGGGGCACGGGGACCGCGACAAGGGCGCCATGGTCCTGCCCTTCGAGGATCTACTGGGGGTCAAGGTGCGGGGGTGAGCCTTAATCCACCGCCGGCGCGTGCAACTCCGCGTCGGTGAAGCGGGCCTGCTCCTCCATGACGAGCTGCCCCAACTCCCGCTTGATCGCATTGAACTCGGCGCTCGCCGGATCGCGCGGGCGGGGCATCGGCACCGTCACGTCGCGTTTGATGCGGCCGGGGCGGTAGGTCATCACGAGGATGCGGTCGGCGAGGTAGATCGCCTCCTCGATCGAGTGCGTCACGAAGACGATGGTCTTGCGGTACTCGGCCCAGATCCGCAGCAACTCGTCCTGCAACGTCCGCCGCGTCAGCGCATCGAGGGCGCCGAACGGCTCATCCATGAGCATGACCGGCGGGTCGAGGGCGAGGATGCGGGCGATGGCCACACGCTGGCGCATGCCGCCCGACAGATCCTTCGGATAGCGCTTCAGGAAGTCCGACAGGCCGAGCTTTTCGGTGATGCGGGCGACCGTCGCGTCCGCCTCTGCCCGCGCTACGCCCTTCACATCGAGGCCGAAGCGGACATTGTCCTCGACGCTCATCCACGGGAACAGCGCGTATTCCTGGAACACCATGCCCCGGTCCGGCCCCGGCTCCCGCACCGCGTTGCCGCCGACGGTGATCGCGCCGGAGGTGAGCGGCGTGAAGCCCGCCATGGCGTTCAGCAGGGTGGACTTGCCGCAGCCCGAGGGGCCGAGGAGGCAGAGGAACTGCCCCTCCGGCACCGTGGCGGTGATGTCTTGCAGGGCAGGCACGCCCGCGCTTCCGCTTCCGAACACCTTGACGGCGTTCGAGACGACGATCTCTGCCGACATGTCAGAATCCCCGCCGCATGACGTCGCCGGAACATCGGCTTCCACTTTTCCGCGTCATGTTCAGCGTTCCAGGCCGCGATGCCAGCGCAGCAGATGATCGTTCAACCGGCTCATGGCGCCGTCGATGATGAGCCCTAGGATACCGATCGTCAGCATGCCGCCGATGATCTTGTCGGACCACATGTATTCCCGCGCCTCGAGGATGCGGTAGCCGAGCCCGTCGGACACCGCGATCATCTCGGCGACGATCACGACGATGAAGGCCGTGCCGATGCCGATCCGCATCCCTGCCAGCACGAAGGGGCTGGCGGCGGGCAGGATCACCCGGCGGAACATCGTCCAGCGCCCGGCCCCGAGATTGCGGGCGGCGCGGATGTAGATCGAATCCACCTGCCGTACGCCCGCGATGGTGTTCACCAGAACGGGGAAGAAGGTTCCGAGCGCGATCAGGAACAGCGCGGGCGGGTTGCCGAGGCCGAACCAGACGATGGCGAGCGGGATATAGGCGATGGGCGGAATCGGCCGCAGAACCTGCAGAAGCGGGTTGAACAGGCCGTAGAGCTTGTCGCTCGTGCCGAGCAGCAACCCGATCGGCACGGCGAGACCCGCGCCGATGGCAAAGCCCGCGAGAACCCGGCCCAGCGACGAGACCGCGTCATGCGGCATCTCTCCGGAGAGCAGCCACGACCAGTAGCTACCCTCCTCCGGGTTGTACGGCAGGGCGGGCTGGAGTCCGGCCCACCATTTCGCCGCGACCGCCGAGGGCGGGGGCAGCACCACAGGGGAAACGGCCCCGGTGCGGCTCATGACCTCCCACAGGAGGAGCAGAGCCACCGGAACCAGGGCACCGCGCAATCGATAGAGCGCCATCGGGTCAGTTGACCTTCAGATTCGCCTTGGCCTTCTCGAGCAGGTCGAGCTTGACCCACTCGGCATCGGATTTCGGCGGGTTCTGCATCTTACCCAGGCCATACTTCACCATGTAATCGGCCGTGGTCTGCATATGCCCGGCAGGCATCACGTAGGTGTAGCTGGCGTTGGCCATTCCATCGCGGAAGTCCTGGCTCGACAGCTGGCCCTTGAACACCTGTTCGCGGACATACTTCTCAGCGAGAGCCGGATCGTCGATGAACGCCTTGGTGGCGGCCACGAAGAGGTTCAGCACCTTCTGCGCGACTTCCGGCCGCTCGTTGTACATCTTCTCGGTCATGACGAGGGGCCGCACCGGCTTGCCGATGGGCGTGTCGTAGGGCTTCACCAACTCGACGCCCCAGCCGGCGCTGATGGCCTGCGTGGATTGGGGCTCGGACTGGCAGATCACATCGACGTATTTCTGCGCGAGCGCTTGGTTCAGATCGGCGTAGTTGTTGAAATAGGTGAGTTGCACGTCCTTGCCCGGCCGCTCCGACCAGGTCATCCCGTGCTTGTCGAGCTCGGCGAGCAGCATCAGGTCCTGCGTGCCGCCCCGGACGGTGGCGACCTTCAGGCCCTTGAGATCGGCGGCGGTCTTGGCGGGCAGGTCCGGCCGCTTGAGGATGCGCACCCCCCCATCGGCGAAGCCCGCCACCACGAGAAGCTTCACGCCGTTGCCGCGAGCGGCCACCGCGCCGTCGCCACCCGAGGCCGCGATGTCGATCTGGTCCACCGCCATGGCGGGGTAGATGTCGGCCCCCTTGGCGAATTGGCGCTCATCGATCTTGAGGCCGTATTTCGGGGCGATCTCCTTCATGTAGGAGATGGCGCCGTAATGGGCGAACTTGAGATTGCCGAGACGTACGACGTCTTCCGCGTGGGCCGGAACGGCAAGCGCGACGGCGGCGAGGCAGCCCGCCAGTAGATGTCTGATCACGATACTCTCCCCGAGGACACAACGTCGTCCGACCGGCCTTCTTCGTGGGCCGTGTGCCTTCAGGGGTATAGCGCTTCGCCGCCCGAGTTAATCCCATCACCGGGCGTTTTCGGTAACGTCGGAGGAAAACCTTCTCTTCAAGGCGCCGCCGGTGCGACTCGACGCGCCGTCATCGTCCTGCTCATTCCGCCGCCACGGGCTTTCCCTGCGGGATGGACGGTGCGTCCGCCTCGCGCGCCAGCACCTCGCGAGCCGCATCCGCCTCGCGCTGGCGGGCCCAGAGGGCGGCGTAGATCCCGCCCTTGTCGAGGAGTTCCGTGTGCGTGCCGCGCTCGGCCACGATCCCCTTGTCGAGGACGAGGATCGCGTCGGCGTTGACGACGGTCGAGAGGCGGTGGGCGATCACCAGCGTCGTGCGGCCCTGCGCCACCCGGTCGAGGGCATCCTGAATCTCGGCCTCGGTGAAGGAATCGAGCGCCGAAGTCGCCTCGTCGAGCACCAGGATCGGCGGCCCCTTGAGAATGGTCCGCGCGATGGCGACGCGCTGCTTCTCGCCGCCGGAGAGTTTCAGGCCGCGCTCGCCCACGGGGGTGTCGTAGCCTTCGGGGAGACCCGAAACAAAGCGGTCTATCTGCGCCAGACGCGCGGCCTCGCGCATCTCCTCGTCGGTCGCGTCCGGGCGGCCGTAGCGGACGTTGTAGCCGATCGTGTCGTTGAACAGCACGG
This sequence comes from Methylobacterium sp. NFXW15, assembly GCF_049887755.1. Classification (NCBI taxonomy): domain Bacteria; kingdom Pseudomonadati; phylum Pseudomonadota; class Alphaproteobacteria; order Hyphomicrobiales; family Methylobacteriaceae; genus Methylobacterium; species Methylobacterium sp. NFXW15. The sequence goes on from NZ_JAGEKG010000006.1 coordinate 130,973, forward strand.
TGTCCTGCGGGACCATTCCGATCGCGGCGCGTAAGGATTCCTGCGTGACCATCGCGATGTCCTGACCGTCGATGGCGATCCGTCCGGATTGCGGCTCATAGAACCGGAACAGCAGCCGCGAGAGGGTCGATTTGCCCGCCCCCGAGGGGCCGACGATGGCCACCGTCTGGCCGGGCTGCACCTCGAAGGAGACTCCCCGCAGGATCGGCCGCTCGGGCGTGTAGGAGAACCGGACGTCCTCGAACCGCACGGTGCCGCCCGAGACGGCGAGCGGCTTCGCTCCCGGCCGGTCGGCGATCTCGGGATTCTGCCCGAGGATGCGGAACATGTCGTCGATGTCGATGAGCGCCTGTTTGATCTCCCGGTAGATCATGCCCATGAAATTGAGGGGCATAGCGAGCTGAACCAGCATGGTGTTGGCCAGTACGAACCCGCCGATCGTGGTGCGCCCGGCCATGATGTCCCGCGCGGCGAGCCACATCACCACCGTCATGCCTGCGGTGAAGATCGCCGCCTGACCCGCGTTGAGCACCGCGAGCGACACGTAGGTCTGCGTCGAGGCTTTCTCGTATTTCGCCATGGATTGGTCGTAGCGGGCGGTCTCGCGAGCCTCCGCGCCGAAGTATTTCACCGTCTCGTAGTTCAGCAACGAGTCGACGGCCTTGGTGTTGGCATCGGTGTCGGAGGCATTCATCCGGCGGCGGATCGCGATCCGGTACTCCGTCGCCTTGTAGGTGAAGCCAAGATAGGCCGCGACCGTGAGGAAGGCGGCCAGGGAATAGAGCCAGTCGAACTCGTAGGCGAGGATGCCGAGGACGAGGACGAACTCGACGATGGTCGGCACCAGGGTCAGCACCATCAGGCGCGACAATTCCTCGATGCCGGAACGACCCCGCTCCAACACGCGGGTCAGGCCGCCGGTCTTGCGCTCCAGGTGGAAGCGCAGGGACAGGGCATGCATGTGCTTGAAGGTGAGCAGGGCGAGGCGACGCACCGCATGCATCGCGACCTTGGCGAACAGCCCGTCGCGGACCTGCGTCAGCAGCGCCATCGCCACCCGTGACACGCCATAGAGGCCGATCAGGAGCATCGGCGCGGCGAGCAGGCCCGTCGGCACGCCCTTCTCCTGGCTGCCCACGGCGGCGACGAGGGCGTCGGTCGCCCATTTGAAGGTGAACGGCGTCACCATCGTCGCGAGCTTCGCGAGGAGGATCAGCCCGAAGGCGAGGAAGGCCCGCCGCTGAAGGTCCGGCCGCCCATGCGGCCAGAGGTGGGGCCAGAGGCGCCGATAGGTGGCGAGCAGGCCGGGACGCGCGGTCGGCGTCGTCCCGGCAGGGGACGCGGATGTGTCGGACATGGAACGGGTTCTGGGGCGGGATTACGGCGCATATAGGCACGTGCTGCCCTCACGGCATCCCGGACCCTGTGCGGGATGGGTATGCGCCGCCCCTACCCCCGCCGGTCGTTCGGCAGCACGAAGATCTGCCCTGGGTAGATCAGGTCGGGATCGCGGATCTGTGCTTGGTTGGCGTCGTAGATCACGGTGTACCGTTCGCCGCGCCCGTAGATCCGCTTGCTGATCTGCCAGAGGTTGTCGCCGCGCGTGATCCGTGCGGTGGCGATGCCCGGCACGAAGACCGCGCCCGCATCCATGGCCATGTCCGGGCCGGGCACGCGCCTGGCTCCGTCCAAGGGGGGCCTGTCGGCCGGGCTTCGAGGGCGCGTGGCCGCCATGGCGTCCGAGGGCGGCGTCGACCCGGCCTCCGCCCGGCCCGGCTCGGGCTTGAACTGGGTGGATTTCCCGGCTTCGGACTTGCTCGTATCGGATTTGGCCATATCGGATTTGGCATGGTCCGACCTGCTTTGGTCCGACCTGCCCGATGCGTTCTGCGACGCTTCGGCCACCTCCTGCGGCATGGCGAAAGGGACCTCGGCGCGGCGGAGTACGCGGTTGGTCTTCGGATCGATCTCATCGATCCGCACCTGATACCGGCCCGTCGCCACGCCGCTGCCGATGGTGAAGGTCACGCGGCCATCGGCGCCGATCCGGGCGGGTGCGATGAGCGTGTCGTTGAGGTAGAGCCGCACATCGGTGCCCGGCTTGCCCATGCCCGTGACGAACAGGCGCCCACCGGGCTCGGAATCGACGCTGACGATCCGCACAGGCGCGTCGGGCTTGCCCGGGGCGGCCTGATCGGCGGACTTCTTCTCCGTGCCATCCGCATCGCCGGGTTTGGCTGCCGCGACCGGCGGCGTCGCGGGGGCGCCTGGTTGCGAGAGCACGACGGTCGGCGCGTCGGGGGCCGTGAGGGCGACGAGGGGGCGAGCGTTGCCTTCCGGCGAGACCGAGACGGCGACGGTCTGGGACGAGCGCGTCTCCTGTCCGTCGGAGGTCTTCGAGCGGAGCGTGATCTCGCTGGAGCCCTTGGGTAGAGCGGGCGGGACGATGGCGAATTGGCCGTTCGGATCGGCCAGGGCGCGGGCGACGGGCTTGCCGTCCACCAGCATCTCCACGACCGTGTTGGGCTTGCCCCGCCCCGCCACCACGGCATCGCCGTTCGGCTCGACGCGGACGATGTCGAAACGCGGCGAATCCGCCTCGGCCGCCTTTTCCTTCGGCGCGGAGGTCTCAGGAGGGCTCGCCGATGCCGGTGGCTCTCCGCTGGGCTTCGGGCCCGGCGCGGTCGGCTTCCCGGCCTCGGGTGTATTCTTATAGGCGGGTGCCGAAGGGCCGCCCGGCGGCGTGCCGAGATTGGCCTCCGGTGCAAGGGCGGGCACCTTGCTCTGCGAAGCCATCTCGTCCTGCCGCACCAGGTCACCGAACCAGTGCACGCCCAGCACGATACCGAAGCCCGCGATGAGGCCCGCGAGCGCCAGGACGATGCCGCGCCGTAATCGACCCGTCGTCACCTTGAACGCCTCCCCCGGAACCCCGAACGAGGGGCTTCAACGCGATTTGCGCGGACCTCCTCGTGGAAACCCGTCGACTGCCAGGGCTATAATAACGTACACCGGCCCTGCACCAAGCCGCCCCGTCCTGAAGAACGGTGAATCCTGCGGGCATTCAGCACTTTGCTGCGCTTCGACCGGATTCAGAACGCAAGAATCATGAATGCGGGGGCGGCCCCCAAAACGCGTGAAGGAGGCCGCCGGATGGCCCTGGTGAGGACGGTCTGTGTCTATTGCGGTTCCGGTTTCGGCGCGAACCCGGCCTTCCGGGAGGCGGCGCAGCAACTCGGTACCGCGCTCGCCCAGGCCGGGATGTCCCTGGTCTACGGCGGCGGCGATGTCGGGCTGATGGGCACCGTCGCCCGCGCGGTCCTCGACCATGGCGGACACGTCACCGGCATCATCCCGGACTTCCTCCAAGCCCGCGAGAACATGCTTGAGGCGGTCAACGAGACCATCGTCGTGCCGGACATGCACACCCGCAAGCGCCTGATGTTCGAGCGCTCGGACGCCTTCGTCACCCTCCCCGGCGGGATCGGAACGCTGGAGGAACTGGTCGAGCAGCTGACATGGGCGCAACTCGGGCGGCACAAGAAACCCGTGGTGCTCGTCTCGGTGGACGATTTCTGGGCGCCGCTGCTCGGCCTGTTCGACCATATGCGGGGCCATGGTTTCATCCGCGAGGGGCTGGATCTCAGCTATCTCGTGGCCCAGGACGCGGCCGGGGTCGTGCCCCTCCTCCAGGCGGCCGGGCACGAGCCGGACGATCGTGCGGAAGAGCTCGTGACCAAGCGGATGTGATTCCGGTTATCTTCGCGCCGACCTCGTCCGCCGACACAATTTGCTTCTCGGCTGCTTGGATGCGATGCGCAGATGATCTGGAATACTCGGCAGTGTTAAGATGAATTGCTCGGGCTGATTTTGAGTCGACGAGCCTCCATCCGAGCCGTCGCCCAGAACCAGGGTGCCCTCTGCCCGACAGCGGCGCGGCGCAGACCGGCTCGAAGGCCTGGGACCAGCCGGGGCAACGTCACCGGCTGGTTCTGAGCGGAAGGCCCTTTCCCGCGGTCACCAGCGGGCAACCGCCTTCGGCCATCGGGCGGAAGGCTTGTTCGGGAGGAATCGTCTCGATCAGCTTGTAGAGGTCCCAATCGCCCGTCGATTCGGCGGGCGACTTCACCTCGACCAGATACATCGGGTGGAGCTTGCGTCCATCCGGACGGATCGTCCCCTGGCCGAAGAGCGGGTCGTCGGTGGGGATCTGCTTCATCGTCGCGACGACGGCGGCGCCATCCTTGGCCGAGCCCAAGGCCTTCACCGCCTTCAAGTAGTGCAGCGTGCTCGCGTAGACGCCCGCTTGGTATGAGGTCGGCATCCGGCCCGGCATCCTGCGTTCGAAACGCGTGGCGAAGGCGCGGCTGGCCTCGTTCCTGTTCCAGTAGAACGACGTGGTGAGGAACAGGCCCTGGGCGATATCGAGCCCCAGGGCGCGGATGTCGATGGCGGACACGAGGAGCGCGGCGAAAATTGGCCCGCCCCGCCGCAAGCCGAATTCATGCGCCTGCTTGATGGCATTGCCGGCGTCCTGCCCCGCATTGGCGAGCCCGATGACCTTCGCGCCCGAGGCCTGCGCCTGAAGCAGGAAGGACGAAAAATCCGGGTTGGGAAAAGGCGTGCGCACGCTGCCGACGATGCGACCCCCGCCCCGTTCGATCACCACTCTCGCATCTCGCTCCAGGGCGACGCCGAGGGCGTAATCGGCGGTGATGAAATACCATGTCTCGCCGCCGCGCTTCAGCAGCGCCGCCGCGGTGCCGTTGGCTTGGGCCGCCGAGTCGTAGGTCCAATGCACGGTATTGGGCGTACAGGCCGGTCCGGTAAGGTCGGCGGTACCGGCTCCGGAATTCACGAACGCCTTGTTCTTGTCGCGCGCGATCTGCGCCACGGCGAGCGCCACCGAGGAGGTCGGCACGTCGAAGATCGCATCCACCCCATCCCGGTCGAACCACTGCCGGGCGATGGCCGCCCCGACATCCGCCTTGTTCAGGTGGTCGGCGGCGACGATTTCGACGGTGAGCCCGTGCCGTTCCGGCCCGAAATCCTCGACTGCCATTTGCGCGGCGACGACCGAGCCCTCGCCGGTCGATTCGCTGTAGGAGCCGGAACGGTCTGTCAGGACGCCGATCTTCACCGGGACAGGCTCGGCGGCGCTGCGCGGCGCGGCCCCGAGCACGCCGAGGAGCGCGAGCGCTCCCGCAGCCAGGTGTCGGACCAGCATCCTCGTCTCCCAACCACACCCCGACGGTGCGAGCCGGGGTGCCTTAGGGCATTTCTAGTCGGCGCGGATACAGACTTTCCAAGGAACGATGCAGTCAAAGTGCCGGGTGGGGATGCTGTCCGTCACGAATGATGCAGTAGACACACTTTCTGCTCCCGCAATGAGCAGGCTGGCGCCGAAACCCGACCTCTACGAGAGGCCCGCCAGCATCGTCGCACCGAGTACCAGCACGAAGGCCGCCGCCACGAGTTCGAGGCCACCGACGGCGAGCGCGCCCCCTTGGCCTCGCCCCCCGGCGATGGCGAGAGCGGTGCGCTTGGCAAAGACCGCGAGGGCGGCCAGGGCGGTGGTGGTGATCGCGGTGCCGACGGACATCGCCAGCACGGCGAGGATGCCCGCCCAGGCGACGCCCTGCGACAGGGCGAAGACCAGCACCAGCACCGCGCCCGCGCAGGGGCGCGAGCCCGCCGCCAGGACGATTCCCGCCCGCTCGCGCCAGGATCGTGCGTTCCCGGCCGTTCGCGCATCGGGGCCATGCGTGCAGTTCGGCCCGCAGGACGCCGCGCCCCCGGCCAGTTGTCCCGCCTTGCGCCAAGTCAGGGAGAGCCCGGCTGCGGCGACGAGGGCGAAGCTCACCGTCTCGATGACGGTGCCCGCGCGGGTCATGGTGGCCGCCGTCGCGTTGAGGATGAGGCTTCCGACCCCGACCAGGGCCATCGCCACGAGGGATTGCAGCAGAGCGGCGCAGGCGCTGAGCGCGCAGCCCTGCCGGAAGGCGCGCTCGCCCGCCAGGATGTAGCCTGCGATCACCGCCTTGCCGTGGCCGGGACCGGCGGCGTGGAACACGCCGTAGGCGAAGGCGAGGCCGACGAGGGGTGTCCAGTCGCCCCCGCCCTTAAGGGCCGAGACGGCGGCATTCATGGCCCGGGAGAAGCTCGCCTGAAGCGAGAGGATGAGGCCCCCGAGGCCGGTGGCGGAGGGGGCCGCCTCGCGGAAGCCGATGCCGAAGGGAGAGCGCGGCGGCGGCGCGGCGATGCCCGGCGCGACGAGCCATGCCAGCAGCGCGACGAGCAGACCCGCGACGAGGATCGCCCCACCCATCAGCGCGAGGCGCCGGGGCAGGCGTGAGGCCGGGACGGCGGGCGTGATGCCAAGCCCTACGGACATGCCACGATGACCCGGTTGGCGAATTGCTCGCCGTAATTCGATGCGGCGGTCAGTGCCTCGAAGAAGGCCTCGCTCATGCCGGTCTTGGCATCGGCGACCTTCGCCCCGTCTCCCTTGGGCCGGGTGACCGAGGCGGTGCAGCCCTGTGGCGCGCCCGAGAGCGTCACGGCATCCTCCGCATCGGCGAAGGAGAAGGAGACGAAATAGGTCGGATCGTAGACTTCCAGCGCCGCCACGCCCCGGCCTGGCGCCGCCGGGCTCTTGAGCGGCAGAAGGAAGCTCAGCGTCAGGGCGTTGCCCTCCATTCGCATCGCGGGTTCCTTCGGCTCGGTGAAAGCCTGTTCCTTGCCCGCCACCTTGAGCTTGGTGAAGTAGCCGAACTCCGCGAGGTTCTCCGTGTTGGTCGCCGCCAGGGAGGCGAGTTCGTCCGGAGTGAGCGTCCCGTCTTTGTTGGCGTCGAGCCCCTGCGTCACGAAGGCCGAGTATTCCGGGTCGAACGACCAGGAATGGCGCACGCCCGTCACCTTGCCGTCCGCGTAGACGACCTGCGCCTTCGCGGTGACCCAGACGTGGGGATGGGCCTGCGCGGCGGTGCCTGAGCCGAGCAGAACTCCGGCGAGGACAAGGCTGCGGAAAGGGGCGGCGGTCGGCATGGGCGGCACGCTCGCGGATCTCTGGTCAAGCGATGGATGGTCCGCCCTTCCTCGCTCTCCCGTGGGGCGAAAGCGAGGCGCAGATCATGCTCGCAATTCGGCTGAGAATTGGGCTGCAAAGCACCGTTTTTGTTCATTTAGCGGCGCCGAGACCCGGTGGCGCAAAGCCCACGCTTGCGCTACGAGGTTCCAGGACGCAGCGTGTGCTTCCTCACCGAACCGGTCTCCAGTGCCGGTGGGGAGCGCTCCGACGGACGGATGCATGGACGTTTTCCTCCAGCAGCTCATCAACGGCCTGACGCTCGGCTCGATCTACGGGTTGATCGCCATCGGTTACACGATGGTCTTCGGCATCATCGGCATGGTGAACTTCGCCCATGGCGACGTCTTCATGGTCTCCTGTTTCATCGCGCTGATCGGCTTCCTTCTGCTGACGACGTGGCTCGGCATCTCCTCCATCGCGCTGGCCTTCCTTGTGGTGCTCGTGGTGGCCATGGCTCTGACCGCGCTCTGGGGCTGGGCGATCGAGCGGGTCGCCTATCGGCCGCTGCGCGGCTCTTTCCGTCTTGCGCCGCTGATCTCGGCCATCGGCGTCTCGATCTTCCTGTCGAACTTCGTGCAGGTGGTGCAGGGGGCCCGCAACAAGTCGATGCCGCCGGTTCTGTCGGGGGGCATCACGGTGCTGGAGCGGGACGGGTACACGGTGTTCCTGTCCTACAAGCAATGCCTCATCATGGCGGTGACGGCGGTGCTGCTGACCGGCTTCTGGTACCTCGTCCAGCGTACGCCCTTCGGCCGCGCCCAGCGGGCCTGCGAGCAAGACCGGAAGATGGCCGCCCTGCTCGGCATCGACGTGGACCGGACGATTTCGCTGACCTTCGTCCTCGGCGCCGCCCTCGCGGCGGTCGCGGGGGTGCTCTACGTCATGTATTACGGCGTGGTCTCGTTCTCGGATGGGTTCGTGCCCGGGGTGAAGGCCTTTACGGCGGCGGTTCTCGGCGGCATCGGATCCCTGCCCGGCGCAGTGCTCGGCGGGCTGATCATCGGCCTGATCGAAACCTTCTGGTCGGCTTATTTCTCGATCGAATACAAAGACGTGGCCGCCTTTTCGATCCTGGCGATCACCCTCATCTTCATGCCCTCGGGCATCCTCGGGCGGCCCGAGGTGGAGAAGGTCTGATGGCCCGCACCGCCTCCGACGCCCTCCCCGGCAGCGTGATGGGTGCGATCCTGCGCGACGCCGCGCTCTGCGCCCTGGTCGCTCTGGGCTTGTGCATCCCTCTCATTGCCTTCCGGATGGATCCGGGGCCCGGCAGCGACCTCGTTCTCGTCCCCCGCTGGGGGCTGGTGGCGATCCTCTGCGCGCTCACCTTCGCCGTGCGCCTCGTCCAGCGCCTGCTCCTGCTGCGGCGGGACGCGCGACGGGCCAAGAGTTCCGCCCTCACCCCCTCCCCCGCTCAGGCCACCGAGGCCGTGGGGGGGGAGCCCGATGCCGGGCAGAAATTCTCGAAGTTCGGCCTCACGGCCTTCGTGGCCGTCGCGGTCACCCTGCCGATGCTGGCGACCCTCGCGACGGGCGACCTCGGCGCGGCCCGTTACTGGATCGACCTCGGCATCCTCATCCTGACCTACGTGATGCTCGGCTGGGGCCTGAACATCGTGGTCGGCCTCGCCGGGCTCCTCGACCTCGGCTACGTCGCCTTCTATGCGGTCGGCGCCTATTCCTACGCCCTGCTCTCGACCACCTTCGGCCTATCCTTCTGGGTCTGCCTGCCGCTGGCGGGGCTCTTCGCGGGCCTCTGGGGGATGCTGCTGGGCTTCCCTGTCCTGCGCCTGCGGGGCGATTACCTCGCCATCGTGACGCTCGCCTTCGGCGAAATCATCCGCCTTGTTCTCATCAACTGGACGGACGTGACGGGCGGCGCGGCGGGCGTCTCCTCGATCCCCCGCGCGACCTTCTTCGGCATCCCCTTCTCGGCGGACGAGGACGGGTTCGCGGCGCGCTTCGGCCTCGAATACGATTCCATGCACCGGGTCGTGTTCCTCTACTACCTGATCCTCGTGCTCGCGCTGATCACCAACCTCGTGACGCTCCGCCTGCGCCGTTTGCCCATCGGCCGCGCCTGGGAGGCGCTGCGCGAGGACGAGATCGCCTGCCGCTCGCTCGGCATCGACACCACGGCGACGAAGCTGACGGCTTTCGCGCTTGGGGCGGCCTTCGGTGGCTTCGCCGGATCGTTCTTCGCCGTGCGCCAGGGCTTCATTTCCCCGGAGAGCTTCACCTTTCTGGAGAGCGCGATCATCCTGGCGATCGTGGTGCTCGGCGGCATGGGCAGTCAGTTCGGCGTCGCCATCGCGGCGGTGGCGATGGTCGCGGGCCCCGAGATGTTGCGCAACCTCGGGGGGCTGAAGGCCGTGTTCGGCGAGGGGTTCGACCCCAACGAATACCGGCTCCTCCTGTTCGGCCTCGCCATGGTGGCGATGATGGTCTGGCGCCCACGCGGGCTGATTTCGGTGCGAATGCCGTCGGTGACATTGGGTAAGAGGCGGGCGATCTCCGGCGCCCACGTGAGCGAGGGGCACGGCTGATGGCGGCCCCCGTCCTCAAGGTCGATCATCTGACCATGCGCTTCGGCGGCCTAACCGCCATCGGCGACCTGTCCTTCGAAGCCAAGCGGGGCGACATCACGGCCCTGATCGGGCCTAACGGGGCCGGGAAGACCACGGTCTTCAACTGCATCACCGGTTTCTACAAACCGACCGAGGGGATGCTGACCCTCACCCACGACGACGGCAGCGAGCACCTGCTGGAGCGCTTGCCGAACCATGAGGTGAACCGGACGGCGCGGGTGGCGCGCACCTTCCAGAACATCCGCCTGTTCCCGGGCATGACAGTGCTGGAAAACCTCTTGGTGGCCCAGCACAAGACCCTGATGCGGGCGTCCGGATACACCGTGCTGGGGCTCCTCGGCTTCAAGGGTTTTCGCGATGCGCAGGCCGCGGCCATCGAGAAGGCCAAGGGTTGGCTCGCGCGGATCGACCTGACCGAGCGTGCCGACGAGCCGGCGGGCAGCCTGCCCTACGGGGCGCAGCGGCGCCTCGAGATCGCGCGGGCGATGTGCACCGATCCGGTGCTACTGTGTCTCGACGAGCCCGCCGCCGGTCTGAACCCGCGCGAGTCGCTGGAACTGAACACGCTCCTCCGCCACATCCGCGACCACGAGGGCACCTCTGTCCTGCTGATCGAGCACGACATGTCGGTGGTCATGGAGATCTCCGACCACATCGTGGTGCTCGACTACGGCAAGAAGATCGCCGACGGCACGCCGGAGGAGATCCGCACCAACCCGAGCGTCATCGCCGCCTATCTCGGTGTCGAGGACGAGGAGGTCGAGGCGGTGGAGGCCGAGGTCGGCCTGTCGCTGCCGCACGAAGGACATCCGGCATGAGTGCTTGGCGGAACAGTCCTTTTGCACCTCCGTCATTGCGAGGAACGAAGCAATCCAGGGCGGCGGGACGCTCCCGAACGTCGCGGATCCCTGGATGGCTTCGCTGCGCTCGCAAAGACGGGGGTGGCCTTCGCCTTTCCATCGAGACTCTGAGGGCGCACCGTTGAGCGTCGCCGGCATCAACGTGCTCGTGGACGAGACGCGGGCGATCCAGGCGGGGGGCAAGCCGCCGCTCCTCGCGGTGCGGGGAGTCTCGACCTATTACGGCAGCGTCGCTGCTCTGAAGGGCGTCGATCTCGATGTCGGCGAGGGCGAGATCGTCACGCTGATCGGCGCCAACGGCGCGGGCAAGTCAACCCTGATGATGACCGTGTTCGGCTCGCCCCAGGCGCGCTCCGGCACCATCACCTACGAGGGCCGGGACATCACCCGCGTGCCGACCCACGCCATCGCCCGGCTCGGGATCGCCCAGTCGCCGGAGGGCCGCCGGGTCTTCCCGCGCATGACCGTCTACGAGAACCTGCAGATGGGCGCCGCCCTCCATGACGGGCGGTTCTTCGCGGAGGATCTCGAGAAGGTCGTCGCGCTGTTCCCCCGCGTCGGCGAGCGGCTGAACCAGCGTGCCGGCACCATGTCGGGAGGCGAGCAGCAGATGCTCGCCATCGCCCGCGCCCTCATGAGCCGACCGAAGCTCCTGCTGCTGGACGAGCCGTCGCTCGGCCTCGCGCCCCTGGTGGTGAAGGGCATCTTCGACGCGATCCGCCGCCTCAACCGGGAGGATGGGATGACCATCTTCCTCGTGGAGCAGAACGCGTATCACGCCCTGAAGCTGGCCCATCGCGGCTACGTGCTGGTCAACGGACGCATCACCATGAGCGGCACCGGACGCCAGTTGCTGGACGATCCGTCCGTGAAGGCGGCCTATCTCGAAGGCGGGCACGGTGCCCCGGCGGGGGGCGACCATGCTTGACGGGCTGCTCTACGAGGAAGGTTCGGTTTGGCTGTTCGTCCTCGTCACGGTGGTGATGGGCGGCTGGGCGGCCTGGATGGCGGCCCGCGGCATCGCCAAGGGCTGGCGGCCGTATTGGCACTGCGTGCCGGCCCTGCTCCTCGTGGCGACGGCGGTGCGATTCATCCACTTCGCCCTGTTCGGCGGAACGCTGCTCTCGGCGCATTACTATCTGGTCGATGCGCTCGTCGTGCTGCTGATTGGTTCTGCGGGCTTTCGCTATACGCGCACCCGCCAGATGACGAGCCAGTATCGCTGGCTCTACGAGAAGACCTCACCGCTGACGTGGCGTCCGCGCTGAGTCCTTGAGCTTTCGGCATCTCGATCCACCCGGACTTTCCGGGTGCAGACAGGGGAGTGTGGCGATGCGATCGATACTTCTGGCGGGCCTCGCGCTCGGCGTCCTGACCTCCGGCCCTGCCCTGGCGCAGGTCAAGATGGGCGTCGGCGCGCCGATCACCGGCAACAGCGCAGCCTTCGGCGCGCAGCTCAAGAACGGCACCGCCCAGGCGGTGGAGGACTTCAACAAGGGCGGCGGTATCAACGGCCAGAAGGTCGAGCTGAGCGTCGGCGACGACGCCTCCGATCCCAAGCAGGGCGTGTCGGTCGCCAACAAGTTCGCCTCGGACAAGGTGAAGTTCGTGGTCGGCCACTTCAACTCGGGCGTCTCGATTCCGGCTTCCGACGTCTACGCCGACGCTGGCGTCATCGCGATCAGCCCCGGCTCCACCAACGTGAAGTACACCGAGCGCGGCCTGTGGAACACGTTCCGGGATTGCGGCCGTGACGACCAGCAGGGCCAGGTCGCGGGCGATTACCTCGCCGACAAGTACAAGGGGAAGAAGGTCGCCTTCGTCCACGACAAGACCCCCTACGGCAAGGGGCTGGCCGACGAGACCCTGAAGGCGTTCAAGGCCAAGGGCGGCAAGGAGGCCCTCATGGAGGGTATCAACCCCGGCGAGAAGGACTACTCGGCCCTCGTCTCCAAACTGAAGCAGAGCGGCATCGATATCGTCTATTTCGGTGGCTACTACACAGAGGCCGGGCTGATCCTGCGCCAGATGCGTGATCAGGGCCTGAAGGCGCCGATGATGGGTGGCGACGGCATGGTCGACCGGGAGCTCGTGGCCATCGCCGGCCCGGCCGCCGAGGGTACGCTCACCACCTTCCCGCCGGATGCGCGCAAGAAGCCCGCCGCCAAGGACGTGGTCGCCGCCTTCAAGGCGAAGGGCATCGATCCGGAAGGCTACACCCTCTACGCCTATGCCGCCGCGCAGATCTTCAAGCAGGCCATCGAGGGCGCGAAGTCCACTGATGGTAAGAAGGTCGCCGCCTACATGCACGAGGGCAAGCCGTTCCAGACGGTGATCGGCCCGATCTCCTTCGACAAGAAGGGCGACATCACCAAGCCCGACTACGTAATCTACGAGTGGAAGAAGGGTGCCGACGGCCAGATCGGCTATGCCGGCAACGAATTGACCCAGTAAGCATCCGGCAAGAACACAGAAGCCGCTCCGCATTCAGCGGGGCGGTTTTGCATTGCGAAACAGCCGAATTCGTCAGTCAGGACCTGTGGGCTCAGGGTGCTGCCCCGATGCGCCCGCCCGAAAATCATGCAACATGCCCCAGCACGGGCGCTCGGCCCGGCTCCGACTGCTCGGAGAGGCGGTGATCGTGGCGTTCGGCGGATCGACAGGGGTCTGTGACCGGAATTCGGCCCGTCAGGTCTTGGACAGCGAAAATTCCTACGCCGTCGTGCCTCTTCGGCATCAACGTTGCAAAGGCCCCGCCCATGCGGTCGGGCCTGCACCCGACACCGCCTGCCGACCTCACTCGGCTAGACCCAGGAGTTCCGTACCGATGCAGTTCGTTAACGCACGCCGTGGCCTCGCCGCGGCGCTCGGCCTGAGCCTCGCCGTCGCTCCTCTCGCGGCCAAGGCCGAAGATCTGACCGGCACCCTCAAGAAGGTGAAGGATACCGGTGCCATCACCATCGGCTACCGCGATTCCTCCGTGCCGTTTTCCTATCTCGGCGCCGACGAGAAGCCGGTCGGCTACGCCATGGACATCTGCTACAAGATTGCCGACGCGGTGAAGGCCAAGCTCGGCCTGCCGAAGCTCGACGTGAAGTTGAACCCGGTCACCTCCGCCACCCGCATCCCGCTGATGGCCAACGGCACGATCGACCTCGAATGCGGGTCGACGACCAACAACGCCGACCGCCAGAAGCAGGTGGGCTTCACCAACAGCCACTTCCTCACCGCGACGCGCTTCGTCTCGAAGAAGTCGAACAACCTGCACACGATCGAGGACCTGAAGGGCAAGACCGTCGTCTCGACCTCGGGCACCACGAACATCCGGCAGATCAACGAAGCCAACACCGAGAAGAAGCTCGGCCTCACCATCCTGCCCGCCAAGGACCATGCCGAGGCGTTTCTGATGGTCGAGACCGGCCGTGCCGTCGCCTTCGTGATGGACGACGTGCTCCTCGCCTCGCTCGTCGCCTCGTCCAAGGATCCGGGCGCCTACGAGATCTCGAAGGAAGCCCTTTCGAAGCCTGAGCCCTACGGCATCATGGTCCGCAAGGACGACGCGCCGTTCAAGGCCGTCGCCGACGAGGCCACCGCCAAGCTCTACACGAGCCCCGAGGGCAAGGCGCTCTACGACAAGTGGTTCACGCAGCCGATCCCGCCGCGCAACATCAATCTCAACCTCCCGATGAGCGATGAGATGAAGAAGCAGTTCACGAAGCCGATCGATAGCGCCGATCCGGCTGCCTACTGATTTCCACGTGATGGCGTGTCCCGCGGCTCGACCCGCGGGACACGACGAGAAACGGCAACGGGGCCGGGCTGCCAATGAACTACAATTGGAACTGGAGCATCTTCTTCGACCAGTCCCCGGAGGGGACCGGTACCTATGCGGACATGCTCCTGTCCGGCCTGTACTGGACGATCGTGACCGCCCTCTGCGCCTGGGTGATCGCCTTCTTCCTTGGTTCGCTCATCGGCGTCTTGCGCACCCTGCCGAACAAGACAGCCAACGCCATCGGCACGACCTACGTCGAGATCTTCCGTAACGTGCCGCTGCTGGTCCAAATGTTCCTTTGGTACTTCGTGCTGCCGGAAGTGCTGCCGAAGAGCCTCGGCGATTCGATCAAGCAAATGCCCGACGCGCCGTTCTACACGGCGGTGGTGTGCCTGGGCTTCTTCACCGCCTCGCGCGTGGCCGAGCAGGTGCGCGCGGGCATCCAGGCCCTGCCGCGCGGCCAGCGGATGGCGGGCACGGCCATGGGCTTCACCACCGGGCAGACCTACCGCTACGTGCTGCTGCCGAACGCCTACCGCATCATCCTGCCGCCGCTGACCTCCGAGTTCCTGAACAACCTCAAGAACACGTCGGTCGCCCTCACCATCGGCCTGCTGGAACTGACCGGCCGGGCGCGCTCCATGCAGGAGTTCTCGTTCCAGGTGTTCGAGGCGTTCACCGCCGCGACGATCCTCTACGTGGCCATCAACCTCGTCGTCGTCGTCTGCGCGGGCCTCCTCGAGCGCGCCGTCGCCATCCCCGGGCAGCGCTGACCGCCCGCCCCCGCTGCAACCTGCCGCCCCCGGCGGCGATCGTGCGCAGGCCGAGATGCTTTCGAACTTCGATTTCTCCGTCGTCCTGACCTCCCTCCCCTACCTGTTCGGGACGGGCATGGTCTTCACCCTGTCGCTCACCGCCATGGCGGCGGCGGGGGGCGTGGTGCTCGGCACCCTCCTCGCGATGGCGCGGCTGTCGGGCATTCCCGGCCTTTGGCATGTCGCCAAGGGCTACGTGGAACTATGCCGCTCCCTGCCCCTCGTGCTGGTGATCTTCTGGTTCTACTTCCTGGTCCCGTATATCGGCGCCTACGTGGTCGGCTCGAAGACACCGATCCAGGTCGGCGCCTTCCCCTCGGCGCTCATCACCTTCACGGCGTTCGAAGCGGCCTATTTCGCCGAGATCATGCGCGCGGGTATCCAGTCGATCCCCAAGGGCCAGACCGCGGCGGCGCAGGCGCTCGGCATGAATTACTGGCAGACCATGAGCAACGTGGTTCTGCCGCAGGCCTTCCGCAACATGCTGCCCCTGTTGCTGACCCAGACGATCGTGCTCTTCCAGGACACGTCGCTGGTCTACGTGCTGTCGCTCACGGATTTCATGGGCGCCGCCTCGAAGGTCGCCCAGCGCGACGGACGTCTCGTGGAGATGTATATCTTCGCTGCGCTCGTCTACTTTGCGATCTGCTTCACAGCTTCCTTCCTCGTGCGCCGCCTGCAGCGTCGCGTCGCCATCATCCGCTGATCAGGGGATTTTCATCATGACCTCCTCCCCGATGCCGGCCCCGAACGCCTCGCAGCCCGCCGTCGACGCCGACCACGCCCCGAAGGATGCCGGCCTCCAGCCGGGCTCCCTCGTCTCAGGCCAGCCGAAAGCCGCGCTGGGCGAAACGATGATCGCCATCGACAACATCAGCAAATGGTACGGCGAGTTCCGGGTGCTGACCGATTGCACCACGAAGGTCGCCAAGGGCGAGGTCGTCGTGGTGTGCGGCCCTTCGGGCTCGGGCAAGTCGACGCTCATCAAGTGCGTCAACGCGCTGGAGCCCTTCCAGAAGGGTCAGATCACGGTGGCGGGCACCAAGGTGCTCGACAAATCGACCAACCTCCCGAAGCTTCGCTCGCGGGTCGGCATGGTGTTCCAGCACTTCGAGCTGTTCCCGCACCTGACCATCACCGACAATCTCACCATCGCCCAGCGCAAGGTGCTCGGCCGTGGATCGGACGACGCCAAGAAGCGCGGTCTCGACCTGCTCGCCCGCGTCGGACTCGGCGCCCACGCCCACAAGTTCCCCGGCCAGCTCTCCGGCGGCCAGCAGCAGCGCGTGGCCATCGCCCGCGCCCTGGCCATGAACCCGGTCGTGATGCTGTTCGATGAGCCGACCTCGGCCCTCGATCCCGAGATGGTCGGCGAGGTGCTGGATGTGATGGTCGAGCTCGCCAAGGAAGGCATGACCATGATGGTCGTGACCCACGAGATGGGCTTCGCCCGCAAGGTCGCCGACCGGGTGATCTTCATGGACCGGGGCGAGATCGTCGAGGATGCCACGAAGGACGATTTCTTCGGCAGCCCTCGGTCCGAGCGTGCGCAGACCTTCCTGTCCAAGATCCTGCAGCACTGACGCCTTCGTCGTCCTTGCGAACGCAGTAAAGCAATCCGGGGGCAGGCCGCTTTCGAGCGTGGCCTGTTCCTGGATCGCTTCGCTTTGGTGGAAGAAAGAGGCTGTCCGTCAGCCCGCAAGCTGCTCCTGCGCCTGGCGATAGTCACGGCCGTGCTGGCAATAGCTCTCGACGATGCGCAGCATCATCGTTCGGCGGTCGGCATCGAGGGGTGAGAGGATCCGGGCGGGGCGTCCACCCCAGAGGTAGCCGGATTCGAGGATCTGGCCCGGATCGGTGGTCGCCCCCGCGGCGAGCATCACGTCGTCGGCAATCAGCGTGCCCGGCGCCACCACCGCACCGATCCCGATGAGGGAGCGCGCGCCGATCCGGCAATCGGCGATGCGGACATTGTGCGCGATGGTCGTATCGCGCCCGATCACGACGCCCTCGCCTCGGCTGCGGATCACCGTGTTGTCCTGGATGTTGGTGTCGGCGCCGACCACAATGGGGCCCGCTTCCGCCTCAAGGGCGCAGCAGAACAACACGCTCGCTCCCGCGCCGAGGCCGACGCGTCCCCGCAGGCGTGCGGTGCGGGCTACGAACACGTCCGGGTCGATATCCTGTGGCGGGTCGGAATCGGGGCCGATCCCCTCGGCGCTGCGCTCACGGATGCGCTCGGCCCGTTCGGCCACCTCGCCGAGTTCGATGGGGCGCACCGGTCGCGCCGGGCTCCCCGCATAGGCGAAGCCGCCCGCGAGTTCGGCGCGTGGGAACACCGTGGCGCCCGCCTCGATCACCGCGCCGTCGCCGACGCTCGCCCCATCGAGGATCACCACGTCGTCCTCGACCACCACGTCCGAGCCGAGGGTGCAGGCGTGGATCACGCTGTTGCGCCCCACGGTCACCCGGTCGCCGCAGGTCGTGCCCTGGTCGAAGGTCGCGATATGCACCGTCGAGCGGTGGCCGAGCCAGAAGCGGTCGCCCAGCACCACCGGCTGGCCATCCGCGCGGATCACCGCCGCATCGCCGAGCCAAGCCTGCGCGCCGATCCGCGCCGAGCCGATCACGGTGCTGTCGCGCCCGCACCAGACAGGACGGCTGGCGAAGACGGGGGTCTCGCCCCCGAAAGGCAGCGTCATCTCTGGATTCATCGATGCCTCATGCCTCCTGCCAATCCCGGTTCGGCCCGGCCGCCCTCCGTGCCATATAGGGCGCTGCACAACCAGTCAGGCGCCTGACAAGAGACCGCCATGGAGTATCCGATGTCCGCCGCGACGGTCTCGATCCAATCCGAGCCCTTCGACCTTGCTCAGGAGGTCGCCCGCCTCGAAGCCGGGCTCGCGGGCCGGGCGGGAGCGGTCGTGACGTTCTCCGGCCTGTGCCGTGACGAGGCCGGTCGCCTCGCCGCCCTCGAACTGGAGCATTATGCCGGCATGGCCGAGGCCGAGATCGGCCGGGTGGTCGAGGACGCCTTCGCCCGCTGGCCGCTCCTCGCGGCGCGGGTCATCCACCGGCACGGGCTGGTCCGGCCCGGTGACGGGATCGTTCTCGTAGTCACCGCCTCCGGCCACCGGATCGCGGCCTTCGAGGCGGCGAGCTTCCTGATGGATTATCTGAAGACCCGGGCCCCCTTCTGGAAGCGCGAGCATCTCGCCGACGGCACGACCGGACGCTGGGTCGAGGCCACCGCCGCCGACGATGCGGCGGCGGATCGCTGGCTGACGGCGAAGGCCTGAGGGCGAAGCCTCAGACGGAAGCCTCAGACGATTGCGTTCAGCAGCACCGCGACGGCTCCGCCCGCCACGGCAAGGCCGAGAAGGATGACGCTGCTGAGCTGATCGCGCTTGTCGATGTTGTCGCCGGGGGCGAGGTGGTTGAAACGGGTGCTGCCGTAATTGTCCATGGACGACATCTCCTGACTTTCGATCGTGCCGTCACAACGCACATCTTGCGATTTGGTCGCCGGGGGTTGACCGGGCGGCCGGGGCAGCGTTCGACGGGGACCGCAGGTCGGCAAGGAGCCCCATGACCGAATCGAAGCTCGACGCCCTCAAGGGTCCGGTCGGACCATGGCGGGGCGCGGCGCCGCTCGCCGGCTCCGGCATCGCCGTAGTCTGTTTCGCTGCTGCCCTCGCCCTTGCCTGGATGTCGGCGGGAACGCTGCTCCTGATTTTCGCGGGTATGCTGCTCGGCGTGTTCCTCGACGGTCTGACGCGGGCACTGGCCTATGTCCTGCCGCTGCCGCGCAGCCTGCGCCTGATCCTGGCGAGCCTCACCGTCGCGCTCTTTGCCCTGGGCTTCGCCAGCTATGGCGGCGCGACCATCGCTCAACAGGGGCGCGACCTCGGCGGCACCATCAAGACCCAGGCGGAATCGGTGAATAGCTGGCTCGCCGATCACGGAATCGACGTGCCGCTCCTCAACTCGACGTCGAAGGAGGATGGCCGCGCCGGGCGGGAGCCGGGCCAGCAGGAGGGGGGACTCGGCGGCCTCGCCTCCGGCCTGCTCAAGAGTTCGAGCTCGGTGCTATCGAGTGCGGGCAGCGTCCTCGGTCCGGCGACGGCGGTGGTGCTCGGTCTGATGGATGCGGTCGGCAACCTGCTGGTGATCGTCTTCCTCGGTGTCGCCTTCGCGGCCGACCCGGCGAGTTACCGGGACGGGGTGCTCCGCTTCATCCCGCCCCGGAAGCGCGCCCGGGCCTCGAAGGTGCTCGATGGGGCGGGCGAGACCCTGCGCCACTGGCTGTTCGGCCAGTTGCTGACCATGACGGCGATCTTCCTGTTCACCTGGGCCGGGCTCGCCTTCCTCGGTATCGGCGGGGCGCTGATCCTCGGCCTCCAGGCGGGGCTCTTGGCTTTCGTTCCGACGGTGGGGCCGCTGGTGGCGGGGGTCGTCATCCTGCTCGCCGCCCTCGCCTCGGGGCTGAAGGCGCTGCTCGGCGCCCTCGGCGTCTACCTCGCGGTGCAATGCCTGGAGAGTTACGGGCTGACGCCGTTCATCCAGAAGCGCGCCCTCGACATCCCCCCGGCGACGATCTTCGCCGGTCAGTTGATCCTCGGCGTGATCTTCGGTCTCTGGGGCATCGCGCTGGCCCTGCCGATGCTCGCGGTGATCAAGGTGCTGCTGGAGCAGCTCTATGTCGAGGATACGCTCGGCGAGCACGCGGCCTCTTGAGCTTGCGGGGGGAGATTTACCCCCGCAAGGCCCCCTCGATCAGCCGCGCCACCGCGAGGGCCTGACCATCACCGCCGAACCGGCCGACGACCTGCACGCCCACCGGCAGGCCGTCTCCCGGCACGGGGACGTTCACGCAGGGCACGCCCATCATCGTCCAGAGCCGGTTGAAGCGGGGATCGCCCGTCGAGGCGAGGGTCGCCGGGGCCGGGCCCGGGGCCGAGAAGGTGAGGATCGCATCGAACCCGCCGAACAGGTCCTTCAAGACCCGCCGGGCGCGGTGAGCATGGCGGCGGGCATCGTCGTAGGCCGCCGGAGCAACGGCATCCCCGGCTTCGAGGTTGCGGCGCGCCTCGGGCGGCAGCGCGTCCCGGTGGTGGGTGAATTCGAAGCCCAGGGCCTGCCGCGCCTCGAAATCCTGGAGGGCGCCATGGCGTTCCCAGGCGGTGGCGAGTTCCGGCGGCAGAGACAGATCGAAGACCTGAGCGCCCGCCTTTTCGGCGGCTGCCCGCGCGGTCGCCAGGGCAGCCTCGGCGGCGACCTCGGGTGACCCAGCGAAGTCCTGTCTCACCACCGCGATGCGCGGGGTCGAGGCCATCTCCCCCTCGATCCCGTCCCGGCCGGTGATGGCGGCGAGCGCGTAGGCGAGATCCGGCACGCTGGCCGCGAACAGGCCGACCGTGTCGAGCGCCCAGGACCACGTCTTCACCCCGACGGTGGGGATCAGCCGGAAGGACGGCTTGATCGCCGCGCAGCCGCAGAAGCTCGCCGGGCGGATCACCGAGCCCGCCGTCTGGGTGCCCAAAGCCAGAGGCAGCATCCCCGCGCCGACCGCCGCCGCCGAGCCTGCGGAGGAGCCACCCGGCGTATGGCCGGGATCGTGCGGGTTACGGGTCGCGGTGGGGTCGGAGCTGGCGAAGGCGGTGGTGGTGGTCTTGGCGAGCGCCACGGCACCGCGCTCCTTGAGCCGCGAAACGATGGCCGCATCGGCCCTCGGTTGCCAGCCCTCGTAGATCGCGGCGCCCATCTGGGTCGGCAGGGTCGCGGTGTCGATGATGTCCTTGATGCCGACCGCGATGCCCGCGAGCGGCCCATCCTGCGGGATCACGGGATTCTGATCGATGGCCACGAACGCCCCGATGGCAGGATCGCGGCTCGCGATCGCCTCCCGGCAAAGGTCGATGGCGCCGGCCGGGGTCAGCGTTCCGGCGGCGATACGGGCGCGAAGATCGAGGAGCGATAGCATTCCTTATCTGGTCGACCGGAGCGGGGGGCTGTCAACAGCCTGGGTTGCGAAAGGCGCGTGCCACACCGGTCCGCGAAGCGAAAACGCGCTTGACGAAGCGTTTACGGGATCGTGCGCAACGTCCTGATCATGCGGCGTAGCGTACTCGCGTTTTCAGGCCTTGCCCTGTTCGGGGCGGCCCTCACGGCCTGCTCGGTCAACCGGTTCGAGCGGCGCGATCCCTGGCGCGATCAGGCCGAGCAGGTCTGCCTCGCCAAGAAACTCGTGACCCAGACCGAGTTCATCACCCCCGCGGCCGCCATCGACGGCCCCGGCCCCTGCGGCATGCAGCAGCCGTTCCGGGTGACGCGGCTCGGGCAAGGATCCGTGCTGCTCAAGCAGCGCATGACCCTCGGCTGCCCGGCGCTCGCCGAGGCCGAAGCGTGGCTCGCCGATACGATCCAACCCGCCGCCGAACTCTATTTCGGCGTGCCCGTGGCCGAGATCAACGCGGGTTCCTATTCCTGCCGCGGCCGCAACAACCAGCCGGGCGCCAAGCTCTCCGAACACGGCTTCGGCAACGCCGTCGACATCATGTCGTTCAAGCTCGCGGACGGGCACGTTATCACCGTGAAGGGCGGATGGCGCGGCACCGAGGCGGAGCAGAGCTTCCTGCGCGAGGTCTTCCTGGGCGCCTGCCAGCGCTTCACGACGGTGCTGGCGCCGGGCTCGAACGTGTTCCACTACGACCATATCCACGTGGACCTCGCCCGCCACGATCCGCGCGGCCTGCGCCGGATCTGCCAGCCCTTGATCAAGTTCACGCCGCAACTCGGCGGTGATGGGCCGCGCCCGCTTTCGAAGCCCGTGCCGCCGCCGCGCCAGCCCGCGCCGCCGCAGGCGCCGGTGGATATCGAGGAGGATGACCCCTACGGCGTCTCGCCGATGTCGCGGGCTCATAGCGCGACGCAGGTGGCCCGTGCGCCCGTGCGCGCTCCGGCCCAGGCGCCCTCGGCCTACACCTCGGTGCAGGCCCGCCCGGCCTATGCCCCGCGCCCCGCCCCCCGGGTCGCCGCCATGCCCGAGGAGCCCGCTGGGGACGAGGGCGAGCCGTTGCAACTCGGCGCACCGCCCCCTTCCGTGGATGGCCCGATCTACTGATCGACGATGAGCGCCCTATACCGACGGTATGCGACGCTTACTGCTCGGCGGGTTCATCTCCGCGATCTTCATCGGCATCCTCTCGATCGGCTTGTGGTGGACCAAGGCGACTCCCGTCGTCCCGGCCACGCCGCCGGACACCGCCTCGACGCCGCGATAGGTTCGAGACGTTCGTCTCATCACCGTGGCCCGCGCGCCGCACCGGGCGGTCAAACCGTGTGCGCGGCCCGGTGGCGGCTTGACTGGCGTCGCGTCGCGGCCATCGTCTCGGCATGCTGGTTCGGACTCATGTCATGCGCTCCCATCTCGTCCGCCTCACCCTCGGAATCGCCCTCGGGCTGACCGCTTTCAGCGCCGCCGAGGCTCGCTCTGCCCGCGAGGATATCGAGCCCGCCGAGGAACGCGTGTTCCCCTACGACGCGCAGATCCCCGGCTGCCAGGATCCGGACGTGCTGGAGAAGGTGGCGACGAACTTCGCCGAGAAGGAAGCGAAGTACTGGAACTCGTCCATGACGATCGTGTCCTTCGACCGGATCGAGCGGACGGCGTGGCGCCCCTGGGGCCTCGACACGATTCCGCGCCGCTTCTGCTCCGCCGTCGCCACCACCTCGGACGGCCTGCGCCGCAAGGTCGATTATTCGGTGCGCGAGAGTCTGGGCATCATCGGTGCCACCTGGGGTGTCGAACTCTGCGTTCACGGGCTCGACCGCGACCTGTCCTACGCCTACTCGACGGCCTGCCGGATGGCGCGGCCCTGAGCGGACGCACGCCCATGCGTCACCACGCGATCCGCACCGGCCTCGCCATTTTGGCGTCGCTGTCCGCCGCCCTGCCCGCCGCCGCGCAGGATTACGGTGGTTTCGGCCGCCGGGGATCGCCGGGCGATTTCGACTTCTACGTCCTCGCCCTGTCTTGGTCGCCGACCTATTGCGAGGGCGAAGGCGCCCGCCGCGACGAGCCGCAATGCGCCCCGGGACGCGGCCTCGGCTTCGTCGTGCATGGGCTCTGGCCGCAATATTCGCGCGGTTATCCGCAGAACTGCTCGGCCGTGCAGCGACCCATCACCCGTCAGGCGATGGACGTCGCGGGTCAGGTCTATCCGAGCGAGGGTCTGGCCCGCTACGAGTGGCGCAAGCACGGCACCTGCTCCGGCCTCGATCCGGCGGCCTATTTCTCGGCGGCCAAGCAGGCGCGGACGGCCGTGACGATCCCCGACACGCTGAAGACCGGCGGACAGAGCCTCGCGCCGATCGAGATTGCCCGGCGCTTCGTGGCCGCCAATGACGGTCTGCGGCCGGACATGATGGCGGTGTCCTGCGCCAGGGGGCAGCTTACCGAGGTGCGGATCTGCTTCTCGAAGGATCTGCGCGGCTTCACCGCCTGTCCCGATCTCGCCCGCAGCAATTGTCGCGCGCCGCAGATCACCCTCGATCCGGCGCGCTGAAGACCATTCTGCCAAGAAAATGTGGGCTCGGTGCTGGACCGGCGGCGCTGGATCCGCTTGACCGGGGCCCATGAATTACCGGCACGCCTTCCATGCGGGAAACCACGCCGATGTGCTCAAGCACCTCGTGCTCGCCCGCGTGCTCGCCCATCTCTGCCTCAAGGACAAACCGTTCCGGGCGCTCGACGCTTTCGCGGGCCTCGGCTTCTATGATCTGGAGGCGGACGAAGCCCGCCGCACGGGCGAGTGGCACGAGGGCTGGGGGCGGCTCGCCGAGCCCTTTCCCGAGCCGGTAGAGGCGCTGCTCGCGCCCTATCGCGAGGCGGTGGCCGCGACCCGCGAGCGTCATGGTCCGGCGGCCTATCCCGGCTCCCCGGCCGTGATCCGCGAATTCCTGCGGCCGGGCGACAGGGGCGTGTTCGTGGAACTGCACCCGCAGGACGCCGCCCTGCTCAAGGAGCGGTACAACGGCGATTCGCGGACCAAGGTGCTGCACCTCGATGGCTGGACGGCGGTGAACGCCCAGATCCCGCCGCCCGAGCGGCGCGGCCTCGTGCTGATCGACCCACCCTACGAAATCCCCGGGGAGGTCGAGCGCCTGGGCGCCCATCTCCTGCGCGCGGTGGCCAAGTGGCCGACCGGAATCTTCCTCGCGTGGTATCCCGTGAAGGATGCCGCCGCCATCGACCGGATGGCGGCCGAACTCGACGCGGGCCTCGCTCGCCCGGCGCTCCGCCTCGATCTGCTGATCGAGCGCCCCGACGATCCGGCCCGTCTCGCCGGAAGCGGCCTCATCGTGGTGAACCCGCCCTGGCGGCTTGCCGACGAGGCGATGGTCTTCCTGCCCGCCCTGGCGGAGCGACTCGCACGGAGCGGATATGGGGGCTTCCGCTGCGATCCACTTGGCTCTGCCAGCGCCGATTGAGTTCGTGCGCGTCTTACCAAAAGGTTGCAAGCATTCGTTCGGTCTCGCTCAGATGTGGCGAGTATGTCACAGGATGAAATAGACCCGCACTGCAGCATGAATTTTGCCCAAAAAGTGTGCAAGTGCCAATTCTTTGATTTTGTGTCGAAAAGCACCGGATGGCAGCTTGGCCGTGGATTTTTCGAACCGGGCCTCGACACATGCCTCAGCGTTTTCCCCTGGCCGGTTTGGCCGCCCTGCTCCTCTCCTCCACGGCGGCGTTTTCGGCTGATCTCGCGGCGAAGGCGCCCGTTCCGGTTCCGCCTCCCGCCGAGCCCTGCAAGGCCACGCTGATCGGCCCGGCCTATGGCGGCGTCATCAAGGCGAACCCGAACCCGACCTGCTTCGCGGTGGGTGCCCTGGGCGACATCTATGTCGGCGGCGCGCTGACGGGCTACGGCTACACCCAGAACAACCCCTTCCCGACCGCCTTCGCCCCTCCCGGCTACGCGGCCGACCGCGCTGCGCGGTTCGACGTCTCGAACCTCCAGGGCTGGATCCAGAAGCCCGAGGGCACCTTCCAGTTCTTCATCCAGGGCGGCCTCTACGCGATCCCCGGCCTCGGCGTGCAGAACCTGAGCGCGCTGGACCAGACGGACCTCCTGTTCACGCCGCTGCCGGTGGCCTTCGGCAAGATCCAGATCAACGACGCGTGGTCGGTGCAGGGCGGTCGCATGCCGACCATCATCGGTTCCGAGGCGCCCTTCACCTTCCAGAACCTGAACATCAACCGCGGCCTGCTCTTCGCGCAGGAGAACGTGATCAACCACGGCGTGCAGCTGAACTGGGCCGAGGGTCCGTGGTCGGTCTCGGTGGCGGGCACCGACGGCTTCTTCTCCGGCGAGATCTCCTGGTTCACCGGTAACGTCGCCTACAAGATCGACGATTCGAACACGATCGGCGTGAACGGCGGCGTGAATCTCGGCCGCCAGAACGTGCTGGCCAAGAGCCTGCGCTACCAGTTCGCCACCCCGCTGAACCAGCAGAACAGCGGCATCTTCAACATCAACTACACCTACTCGAACGGCCCGTGGATCATCACGCCGTACTTCCAGTACACGAACGTCGAGGCCGATCCGCGCATCGGCATCCTGCAGAGCGCGTCGACCTACGGTGGCGCCCTGCTTGCGGCCTACTCCTTCACGGATAATTTCGCCCTCGCGGGTCGCGTGGAGTACGAGGAGCAGACCGGCGTGCGCGGCTCGGGCACCACGAGCCTTCTCTACGGGGCGGGCAGCAACGCTTTCTCCGTCACGATCACGCCCACCTTCACCTGGGATCGCTACTTCCTCCGTCTGGAATACGCCCACGTCGAGCTCGGCGGCATCACCCGCGGCAGCATCGCGAACGGCACGCTGGGCACCGGCTTCGGCCGCGACGGCAACCGCACCTCGCAGGACCGCTACATGGTCGAGACCGGCATCACCTTCTGATCGCCGACACGTTGGACGAAACGACGCCCCGGACCTGGTCCGGGGCGTCTTCGTTTGGGCTGTCCGTCAGGGGCGCTCCAACGAGAGCAGCTTCCTGCCGGGCCGGTGGCCATCCTCGCCGGTCTCCTCGAAGCCGAGCTTGCGCAGCAGCCCCCAGGAGGCCGTGTTGGCGGGACGGCACTCCGCCACCAGGATTCGGGCGGGAAAGCGCCGCATGAGGAGTGCGGCGAGTTCCGAGACTGCCTCGAAGGCAAACCCCTGTCCCCGCGCGGCGCCGCCGATCCAGTAGCCGATCTCGATCAGGCCCTCCCCGCGCAGATGCGCGCCCGCCACGCCGACGAGTTCCCCGTCACGGCCCTCTGCCCGGCCTCGGATGCCGAGGAATCGGTCGCGCTCGCGGCTGCCGCCATGGATCAGCCCCTTCGCGTCCTCCAGGGTGAATGGCGTCGGCAGGAAGTCGATCGCGCCGGTGATGGCCGGATCGTCCGTGAGCCGGGCGAGCGCGGGCGCATCCTCCGGCGACAGGCCGCCGACTGTCAGCCGCGCCGTCTCCAGGCGGGGAAGATCGATGAGGGAGTCGCGCGGCCTGCCCAGTGTGAACATCGCAAGGATGTGGGGTGCTGCGCCGTCGCGGAAAGTCGCATCCCGCCCCGATGCGCTCCGCTGCATTGCATGCAAGGTCGCCCTGATCAGACTTCTTATGGTGAACGGGAACGGTTGCTTAACCTGAATCCGGCTTCATTGCGGCATCGGGTAGCGTTGTGGTGGCGGGTGCGTCGATGCGGGTGCGTGGAGCGATCAGAGGGTTTCGGACGCTGTCTCGCGTCGCCCTCGTCGGGATCATCGGGGGCGGCGCGGCAGCGTGTTCCTCCGACGCCTCTCGGCTGAGCAGCCCTTTCAGCAATCCTTTTTCCGAGCCTGCCGCAACGGGCAGCCTTCCGGATGACGATGTGAAGCCGGTGGCGCCCCTGCGCACCGGACGGATCCAGTCCGAGGCGCTCGGCGCCCCTGGCGGGTCGCGCCCGGCGCCGATGGCCAGCACCCTGCCGCCGCCCGCTGCCGCGACGCCGACCAAGGTCGCCTCCGTCGGCTCGACCGGCTGGAGCGCCCAGGGTGGCACCCGTATCACTGTCGCCAAGAACGACAGCCTCGCCCAGATGGCGACCCGCTACGGCGTGCCCGCTTCGGCGATCCTTCAGGCCAACGGCCTGTCGAGCGCCAGCCAGGTCACCCCTGGCCGCGAGATCGTCATCCCCGCCTACAACAACGTGTCCGGCCTCAATCCTTCCGCCGCCTCCATGAGCGCTCGCCCCGCGCGTGCCGCCGAGGAGAAGCGCGAGGATGCCAAGATGCTGGAAGCCAAGGAAGCCCGCGAGCGGGATGCCAGGGCCCAGGAAGCGAAGGCGCAAGAGGCCAAGGCACAGGAGGCCAAGCGCGTCGCAGCCCGCGAGAAGGAAGCCCGCGAGGCGAAGGACGCGAAGGACCTCGCCGCCCGCAAGGCCGCCGAGGCCAAGGTCGCGGAAGCCAAGGCTGCCGAAGCCAAGGCCGCCGAGGAGAAGGCGCGCAAGCTCGCCGCCCTGAAGGAGAGCGAGAAGAAGCACGTCCGCCCCGGCCAGACCAAGGTTGCCGAGGTGAAGACCGAGAAGGCCGACGCGAAGTCCGCCGCCGACAAGGCCAAGGTGGCGAAGGACGCCGCCAAGGAGGCGGCGAAGGACGCCGCCAAGACCGCTGCCAAGGCTGAGGCCGCCCAGAAGCTCGCCGAAGCCAAGGCCGCTCGCGAAGCCGCCAAGGAGGCTGCCAAGGAAGCCTCGAAGCAGGCTGCCGCCGAGAAGGCCAAGGCCGACGTCGCGAAGGCCGAGACCAAGGCTGCGCCGAAGACCGAAGTCGCCAAGGCCGAGCCCGCGAAGCCGGAGCCTGCGGCGACCGGTTCCGTCGCCCAGGCCAGTGCACAGGCGAGTGCCGACAACTTCCGCTGGCCCGCCAAGGGCCGGGTCATCTCCGGCTACGGCAGCTCGGGCAACGAGGGCATCAACATCGCCCTGCCGGAAGGCACGCCGGTCAAGGCCGCCGAGGATGGCACCGTCGCCTACGCCGGCTCCGACGTGAAGGGCTACGGCAAGCTGGTGCTGGTGCGGCACTCCAACGGCTTCGTCTCGGCCTACGCCCATAACGGCGAGCTAGACGTGAAGCCGGGCGACAAGGTGAAGCGCGGCCAGACGATCGCCAAGTCCGGCGCGTCCGGCAACGTGACCTCGCCGCAATTGCACTTCGAGATCCGCAAGAGCGGCGCGCCGGTCGATCCGATGTCCCAGCTCGCCAGCAACTAAGACCCTCGACGCGAAACGAAACGGCGGTCCCTCGGGGCCGCCGTTTGCGTTTGGGCCACCCTCAGGCCTGCGGCGGTTGAAGCTGGCCGTTCGGGCTGTGCTGATCGACCGCCTCGGGCAGGGTCTTGGCCAGCGTGGGGAAGAGTTGCTCCACCGGGATGCCGAGCTTCGCGGCGATCTCGCGGACCTGGGCGTTGCCCATCA
Organism: Methylobacterium sp. NFXW15; assembly: GCF_049887755.1. Taxonomy (NCBI): domain Bacteria; kingdom Pseudomonadati; phylum Pseudomonadota; class Alphaproteobacteria; order Hyphomicrobiales; family Methylobacteriaceae; genus Methylobacterium; species Methylobacterium sp. NFXW15. The sequence continues at coordinate 159,596 of NZ_JAGEKG010000006.1, forward strand.
CCTTCTGCAGATCGTCGGCGGTGATCGGCTCGTTCGGCCCCCGCCCGAGCCAGGAATTCACCTGCGATTCGTAGCCGCTCTTGCGTAACTGATCGAGCAGGGCGTTGAGGCCGCCGGGCAGCACCTGCTGCAAGATGCCCGGCAGCGCCTTCATCGCCATGTCGCCGAGGGAGCCGAAGATACTCATGTGTCGTCCTCCGCCGGGGCCGGACAGCCCGATCGGCGGAAGGATAATGGTGTTTCACGTTCGAGTCGTCGCAGCGCAGCGCGTAACCTGTGGTTCGGTCGCCTCAGCCTGCCGGTTTGTCGATCACCTGGGTGCTGGCGAAGACCGGCTGCGGTGTCAGGCGCCCGTTCTTGCTCACTCCCGTCACGGCAGCGGGCAGGAACTCCGCGAGGGCGACCGGCAGGCGTTCGCGGGAGACCGAAAGATCGGTCGCGAGGCTATCGGCGACGGGATCCGGGATGGCCTGCATCAGGGTCGAGGCCGGGACGGCGCGCGGATCGGTGCCGCTCAGCCAGGAATCGACCTCGGTGCCGTGACCGTCCTGACGGAGACGGTCGAGGAAGCCCTGGAGGCCGCCGGGGTAGAACTTGGCGAAGGCCAGAGGGATGTTCTGCCCCCCGATCTCCGCAATCGTCCGCTCCGTCGCCGCAGCGAGATCGCCGAGCACATCCTTCACCCCGTCCAAGAGCCCCATCGCCCGCCCGTCCTTCGATTGGAGAATGACGACGTAGGTCGGGCGCTGGACAGGTGCGGCAAGCCTATGCGACCCGATTGCTCGCGTGTCGAAGTAATGGAGCCTGGATCCATGGTGTCAGCCGGTGCCGAAAAGCACATCCGTGCGGGTGTTCTCGATGTCGCCTATCGCGAGATCGGTCCCGCCGATGGGCCACCTGCAATCCTGCTGCACGGTTTCCCCTACGACATCCATGCCTGCCTCCCGGCGGCCGAGATCCTCGCCGGAAGGGGCGTGCGCTGCCTCGTACCCTTCTTGCGCGGCTACGGCCCGACGCGCTTCGTCGAGGCCGCGACGCCTCGCTCCGGCGAGCAGGCGGCTCTGGGCGCGGATCTTTTAGCCTTCCTCGACGCGCTGGGCATTGGGCAGGCCGTTCTGGCGGGTTACGATTGGGGCGGGCGCGCCGCGTGCGTCGTCGCGGCCCTCTGGCCGGAACGGGCGCGAGGACTCGTCTCCGGCGGCAGCGGCTACAACCTGCACGACGTTGCACGCTCCTGCCGCCCCGCTGCGGCAGAGGCCGAATCCCGCCTCTGGTACCAATACTACTTCCACACCGAGCGCGGCCGCGCTGGGCTGACGGAGAACCGCGCCGGAATTGCGGAATTGCTCTGGCGGCAATGGTCGCCGAACTGGCACTTCGACGCCCAGACCTTCGCGCGCAGCGCGGCGGCCTTCGACAATCCCGATTTCGTGGAGGTGGTGATCCACTCCTACCGCGTGCGCTACGGCGTCGTGCCGGGCGATCCCGCCTATGCCGGGATCGAGGCGCGCCTCGCCGCGCAACCCACGATCACGGTTCCGACGCGGGTGCTGGAAGGGGGCGACGGCGGCGTCTTCCCGCCGAACTCCGAGACCGGCGACTCGGCGAAGTTCAGCGGCCCGTACCGCTACCGCCGCCTGCCGGGCATCGGCCATAACGTTCCGCAGGAAGCACCCGAGGCCTTCGCGGAAGCCGTGCTCGAATTGGTGTGAGGCAGGTCAGGTCGGCATCCTTCCAGACATGTGGCGGCTTCCGGGATTGCCTCGCCACCCTTGCGAGGACAGAAATTTGATTTGATCCATGCAGCCCGCCAATGCTTCGGCTTTATGGTGGGGCTTATTTTTGATTATGTTGTAAAACTATTTGGCGAAAGTCGCGACAGAATAGTTTATGCTAAATAAATATGCCAAGTGACTTTCGAGGCTACTTATCTGCTGAATGATTATCCTGACGTATCGAACAACAGGAAGATACGATCATGACGCAATCGTCTGGGAAGAGCGAGCATCGCGGCGGTTCCGGCAACTTCGCCGAGGATCGTGAGCGCGCGGCGGAAGCGGGCCAGAAAGGCGGCCAGAGCAGCGGCGGCGGCCAATCCTAGCCGCCGTCGTCGCTCACCCCGCCGCTCGCGGCAGGGTGAGCGTGAAGCATGCGCCCCCGAGGCGGCCTGCGCAGACGCCGATGGTCCCGCCATGGGCCTCGGCGATCTGGCGGGCTATGGCGAGCCCCAACCCGCTGCCGCCGGTCCGGCGGTTGCGGGAGCCTTCGATGCGATAGAACGGGCTGAAGATCGCGGCCGCCTCGGCGCTGCCGACACCGGGGCCGTCATCCTCCACCCGGAGGCTGCACGAGTCGGTCCCGGCCTCGACGGCGATCTCGACCCGGCCCCGGCCGAACTTCACCGCATTGTCCACGAGGTTGGCGATCACCCGGCGCAGGGCGACCGCATCGCCCGGCACCGTGGCTTCGGCCACCTCGTCGCCTGCCAGCACCACCGGCTGACCGAGCGCCGAGCGTTCGGCCGCCTCCACCGCCGCGAGGTCTGCGAGATCGACCCGCCCCCGGATCTGCGAGACGGTGGTGCCGCGCGCGAAGGCGAGCGAGGTCTCGATCAGGTCGGTCATGCCGTCGATATCGGCGGCCATGCGCTCGCGGCCCTCCGCATCCGGTAAGGATTCGGCGCGCAGGCGCAGGCGCGTCAGGTAGGTCTTGAGATCGTGCGAGATCGCGCCGATCAGGAACGAGCGCTCCTGCAGCAACGCGGCCACCCGTTCCTGCATGGCATGGACCGACCGGGCGAGGCGTTGCACGTCCGGTGCGCCCGTCACCGGGATCGGCCCTGCGGGAGGCGAGCCGTCGAAGGCTTCCGCCGCCGCGCTGAGACGGCGCAGAGGGCGCATCTCCCGCTGCGCGCCGAGCAGCGCGAGCCCCGCCACGGCGATACCGAGGATGCCGATCCAGAGGCCCGGCGCCAGCCCGAACAGGGTGAGGGAGAGGCCCCTCACCGGCTCGATCTCGTCGAGCACGAGCGTCTTCCCATCCGAAAGGCGGGCGGTGATCCGCACGGGGCGCGATCCCGTTCCCACGCCTTCCGGGTTGGCCAGGGCGCGGAGCCCGTCGTCCGGGCTGGGTTCCGGCCGGGGCAGCACCTCGGAGAAGGCGCGCAGCATCGCCTCGGCGCGGGGAAGGCGGCGCATTCCCTCCTCCTCGGGCGGCGGTGCATCCTGAATCGTCGCGTGGAGGCGAAGGCCGCTCACCGCCCGCAGGATCGTCGGCCGCAAGGCGGGTTCGGCGCGTGTGACGAGATCGATCACCCCCGCCGCCTGTTCCAGACGCGGATAGGGCGCCACCTGCGTGGTGCGGGTGTTCGTGCGCTCGATCCGGCCCAGCGCGATGGCGGCCACTATGACCGCGCCGAGCGCAGCCATCAGGATCAGCATGATCCGGCCGAGCAGGCCGATGCGGCTCAGCATCGGATCAGGCCGGGCGGACGGGGGCGGCGAGGATGTATCCGGCGTTGCGCACCGTCTTGATCATGGCCGAAACATCGCTGCCGCTCTCATCGAGGCGCTTGCGCAGACGACTGACCTGCACGTCGATGGTTCGATCGAACACGTCGGCCACGCGGCCCCGCGTCCAGTCGAGGAGCTGGTCGCGGGACAGGACCCGCTGCGGGCGGGTGACGAAGCACATCAGCAGGTCGAACTCGGCGCTGGTCAGGGTGATCTCGTGGGGCGCCGCGCCCTCCCCCGCCGCCTGGACCGAGCGCGCGGCCGGATCGACCACGAGGTCGGCGACGCGCAGCCGCTCCGCCGCCGTTGGCTCGGTTTGGGCTCCCCCGCCCTTCGTTCGACGTAGCACGGCGCGGATGCGGGCGAGCAGCACGCGGGGGTTGAACGGCTTCGAGACGTAATCGTCCGCGCCCATTTCGAGCCCGAGCACCCGGTCGATATCCTCGTCCTTGGCGGTCAGCATCACGATCGGCGGCCCGCCCTCCTCGCGCAGGCGGCGACAGATCGACAGACCGTCCTCGCCGGGCAGCATCCAGTCGAGCACGATCAGGTCCGGCGCCGGACCCTGCGCGAGCCGCCGGTCGAGGGCCGCGCCGCCGTCGAAGCGTTCGACGCGGAAGCCCTCTCCTTCCAGGAAACCGCCGAGCAGCGCCCGGATCTCGGGATCGTCCTCGACGATGGCGAGTGTGGTGCCCTCGTTCATGGGGGAAAGAATAGGCGCCGCCCTGCGCCCCGCAACGGTGGAAGCGCCGCCGTCACAAAACGTTACAGGACCAAGGCACGGCTTTACCTCGGCCGTTTCGGTGCCATAACGCCCTCACGAGGAACGCCAAGCCAGAAGGCCCGCCGATGAAACTGCCCCGCCGCTTTTTCCAGCCCCTCGCCACCGGCGCGCCGGCCCCCTACCGCGACCTGCCGGTGAAGCTGGAGCGGATGATTCACTTCGTGCCGCCGCACAACGACAAGGTGCGCGCCCGGGTGCCGGAACTCGCGGGCACGGTCGATGTGGTGCTCGGCAACCTCGAGGACGCCGTTCCCGCCGACCAGAAGGAGGCGGCGCGCAAGGGCTTCGTCGCCATGGCGCAGGCGACCGATTTCGCTGCCACCGGCACCGGCCTGTGGACGCGCATCAACGCCCTGAACTCCCCTTGGATTCTGGATGACCTGTTCACCATCGTCTCCGAGGTCGGCGACAAGCTCGACGTGGTGATGGTGCCCAAGGTCGAGGGACCGTGGGACATCCACTACATCGACCAGCTGCTGGCGCAGCTCGAAGCGCGCCACGGGGTCAAGAAGCCGATCCTCGTCCACGCCATTCTGGAGACCGCCGAGGGCGTCGCCAACGTCGATGCCATCGCCTGCGCCTCGCCGCGCATGCACGGCATGAGCCTCGGGCCCGCCGACCTCGCGGCCTCACGCGGCATGAAGACCACCCGCGTCGGCGGCGGCCACCCGGATTACCGCGTGATCGCCGACCCGGCGGGCGATGCCGCCCGCGCCAGTGCGCAGCAGGATTTGTGGCACTACACCATCGCCCGCATGGTCGATGCCTGCATGGCGAACGGCATCAAGGCCTTCTACGGGCCGTTCGGCGACTTTTCGGACGCGGCCGCCTGTGAGGTCCAGTTCCGCAACGCCTTCCTCATGGGCTGCGCCGGGGCCTGGACGCTGCATCCGAGCCAGGTCGCGCTGGCGAAGAAGGTCTTCGCGCCCGATCAAGCCGAGGTCGCCTTCGCAGCCCGCATCGTCGCCGCCATGCCCGACGGGACCGGCGCGGTGATGCTCGACGGCAAGATGCAGGACGACGCCACGTGGAAGCAGGCCAAGGTCATCGTCGACCTCGCCAAGCTCGTCGCGGCGAAGGACCCGGATCTGGCGAAGGTCTACGACCTGGGGTGAAGTCCCCTCTCCCCGCGTGCGGGGCGCGAAGCCCCGCGCGTCACACGGTCTCTGGTCCCCAGAGCCACGCGGCTCCGCGCACGCCGGAATCGTCGCCATGGAGGCTGGCTCGGACAGGGGTGTCGAACGTGTCCGAGAAGATGTGCGGTCGCATCGCGTCCGGCAGGCCCGCGATCAGCTCGGGTAGTCGGGAGAGGCCGCCGCCGATGACGATCACATCCGGATCGAGCACGTTGACCACCTGAGCCGCTGCGCGACCGAGCCGTTCCAGGTGCAGGGCGAGCGTGTCTCGCGCTGCCGCGTCGCCCCTGCGCGCAGCCTCCACCACCGCCTCGGCCGTCGGTACGCCACCATGGCGTCTCGCATGATCCGCCGCCAGCGCCGGGCCGGAGACCCAGGTCTCGACGCAACCGTGCCGTCCGCAATAGCAGGGCGGGCCCGGTCGCTCGTCATCGCGCGGAGCCGGAAGTGGGCCGTGGCCCCATTCCCCGGCGAACCCGTTGCGGCCCGGATGCAGCCGACCGTCGAGGGCGAGACCGGAGCCCACGCCCGTGCCGAGGATCACCGCCCAGACCACGCGAGCGCCCGCGCCCGCCCCGTCCGTCGCTTCGGAGACGGCGAGGCAGTCGGCGTCGTTGGCCAGCCGAACCGGGCGGTCGAGCCGCGCGGCGAGGTCTGCCTCGAAGGGTTGACCGATCAGCCAGTGGGAATTGGCATTGCGCACGAGGCCGGTGGCGGGCGACACGCTGCCTGGCATGCCGATGCCGACGCTGCAGAAGCGGCCCGCCTCCCGCTCCAGGCGCAGGACGAGGCCGGACACTGCCGCGAGCGTGGCGCCGTATTCGCCCCGCGGGGCCGGGATCCGCGCCTGCGCGAGGCGCGTCCCGTCATGGTCGAGGACGACCCCGGCGATCTTCGTGCCGCCGAGGTCGATACCGAGCCGTGCCTGCGACGGCATCACTCCGCCGCGGCGACCTTCGTCTCGGTCTTGACCGGCGCGGGCGGGCTATCCGTCACGGCGGTGCCGATGGCGATGGGGTTGGCCATCACCTCGTTGAGCTTGTTCCGGTCTAGCTCGCCCTCCCAGCGGGCGACGACCACGCAGGCCACGCCGTTGCCGACGAGGTTCGTCAGGGCGCGGCACTCGGACATGAACTTGTCGATGCCGAGAACCAGGGTCATGGCCGCTACCGGGACGGGTGTGTTCGGGATGGCCGACAGGGTCGCGGCGAGGGTGATGAAGCCCGCGCCCGTCACGCCCGAGGCCCCCTTAGAGGTCAGCATTGCCACGAGGATGATCGTCGCATACTGGCCGACCGTCAGATCCGCTCCCACCGCCTGCGCGAGGAAGAGGGTGGTGAGCGTCATGTAGATGTTGGTGCCGTCGAGGTTGAACGAGTACCCGGTCGGGACCACGAGACCCACGACGGAGTCCGACGCACCGAGGCGGCGCATCTTGGTCATGATGTGCGGCAGCACCGTCTCGGAGGAGGAGGTGCCGAGCACGATCAGCAACTCGTCCTTGATGTAGGCGAGGAACTTCAGGATCGAGAAGCCCGCCAGCCGCGCGATGGTGCCGAGCACCAGCAGCACGAAGAGCAGCGAGGTCAGGTAGAACGTGCCGACGAGGGCGCCGAGGTCGTAGACCTTCTGGATGCCGTACTCGCCGATGGTGAAGGCCATGGCGCCGAACGCGCCGAGCGGCGCGAGCTTCACGATGATGCCGATGATGCGGAAGAAGATCTGCCCGGCCGTATCGATGGCGCTGCTGACGGCGGCGGCCCTCTCACCCAGCCCGGTGACGACGCAGCCGGTCAGGATCGAGATGAGGAGCACCTGCAGCAGGTCACCCGTGGCGAAGGCATCGAAGAAGCTCTTCGGGATGATCGCCATGATGTGGGCGACGGTCGAGTCGGCGGCGGCCTTGCTCGCGTAGGTCGCGACCTTGCTCGCATCGAGCTTCGTCGGATCCGCGTGGAAGTTCGCACCGGGCTGGACGATTTCACCGACCACGATGCCGATGAGCAGGGCCAGGGTCGAGACCACTTCGAAGTAGATCAGAGCCTTCAGGCCGACGCGGCCGACCTTCTTCAGGTCTCCGATCGAGGCAATGCCGTGGACGATGGTGCAGAAGATGATCGGCGCGATCATCATCTTGATGAGGGCGATGAAGGCGTCGCCGAGCCACTTCATCGACTTGCCGGTGGCGGGATCGTACCAGCCGAGCAGGATGCCGAGCGCGATCGCGATCAGCACCTGGATGTAGAGCACCTTGTACCAGGGCTCCTTGGGGGCGGCGGCGGTACTGCCTGCCGCATGGATCGCCTGCGCCATGCTTATGTCCTTCTCGCGCGATCCCGCGCTCTCCCTATGGGTCACGCTAGCGGCCTTCGGCAGCGTTCTCAACGCCGTCCGGGTCGTCTGCCTCGGGCGCTTCGTGACAAAAACCCGTCTATTGACCCTGCTGAGCCACGTTCACCGCAGCCGCGCGGGATTACGGCACGCGCAGAGACGTAGCCGTGCCGGATGCACTGCCACAGACTTCGAGGAACGTCACGGGGATGGCGGGACCGCCGACGGAGGGCTGGTCTTCACCGCATGTCACGGCCTGGGGGCCAACCCGTTCCCGCTCTCCGGGAGCTCTCGCGGGGCCGCCGTGATCATCGGGCCTTGAACGTCCCGGCACGCATCGCGGCGCGCCGGATCCTGGGGGCTTGGAACCTCTCACAGAACTCCCCCTGCGCCGTCGAGGCCAGGGGGAGAACATCCAGTGAAAGGGAGTTTTGTCGGGAGTTCTTAGCCCTGGGTCTGGGTGCGGCGGGGACGGACGGTCCACCGCTCGAACACGGCGCCCGGATCCTCCTGCTTCTCGGCCTGGGCCGGGTTCTGGTGGATGGCGGCGCCGAGCGCGGCCGACAGGCTCTCGATCACGTCGTCGATACGGGCATCGCCGTGGACAGCCTCGGCCGGAGTGGCGGAAGGCTTGGCCTGCTCCTCGGCGCGCGGCTCCTCGTGATGGGGCTCCGGCGCGGGCTCGTGATGCACGACCGGCTCGGGAGCCGGGGTCTCGGCGATGGCCGGAACGGGCTCGGGCGCGGGCGGCACGGGGGCCGGAGCCAGGATCTCGGGCTCAGGGGCGGTCAGGACGGGGGCTGCCGCCGGGGCGGCCGGAGCCGAAGTCGGGGCCGGACGGCGCAGGGTGCCCGCAAGGGTATCCAAGCTGTCGCTGGTCCGGGGCGAGGCGCCGTACCGGCCGAAGCCGAAGCGCGGCTCGATCAGGTCCAGCACCGCGTCGAGGGCGGCGTTGCTGAGGGACAGTTCGGACGTCGCCGGAACGCCCTGGATGGCCAGGGCCGAGCGCTCGAAGGTCGGCTCGCTGGTCACCTCGCGGCCGAACCAGATCGGCGCCTGGAAGGCCGAGGCCTGGGACTCGTCGTCGAAGGTCACGCTTACGAGGTCGAGGCTGCCAGGGGAGACGTAGCGGTCGATGATGATCTCACGACCGCCGGAGGCCATGGTCGTGCGGTCGTAGGCGGCCTTGCCGGGGCAGACGTCCAGGAGGGCGTCGCCGTGAGCGCGCGGCACCTCAGTGCGCTCCTCCACGCCGTTATTGACCAGGATGAGCTGGCAGGCCTGCCCATCCACGCGGACGAAGGAATTGCGGCCGCCCTGCGGGGCGAAGTGACCCTCGGTGATCCGGCTGCTGCCACGCTCCTTGCGGATGAGGCGGACCAGGGCCGGGGCGACGAGGAACCTGCGGGTTGTGCTCATGGACTGTTTCACTCCTCACGCCCTGCCCGGCGTGGCGCTCGGGAACGACCGATGAGACCGGCCACCTTCGACGCACCGGGTCGAGTGCAAGCCGAGCGAACGGTTCGGCGGGTATTCCCCTATGTTGCGATGCAGAACACTTAAGCCTGACTTGAGCGTTCCACGGCACGCAGAAGGCGAACCCCGTAGTCTATAAAGCGACTACGCATAATGACGCCGAAATCAAGGCAGTGCCCTCGAAGCGAGCGGGATTGGGGGAGAACTTTCCCCATGATCCCCGCATGTGGATACCCGCTCGCCTGAACTTGCCCGGTCAGGCCGGTTCGAAGGACAGGGCCGCGCCGTTCATGCAATAGCGAAGGCCGGTCGGAGCGGGGCCGTCCTCGAAGACATGGCCGAGATGGCCCTTGCAGCGGGCGCAGTGAACCTCCGTGCGGACCATGCCGTAGCTGCGGTCGCTGGTGGTCTCGACCGCGCCTTCGAGGGGCGCGAAAAAGCTCGGCCATCCGGTGCCGGACTCGTACTTGGTGCCCTGCTCGAACAGGGGTTGGCCGCAACCCGCACAGGCGAAGGTGCCAGCCCGTTTCTCGGCGAGCAGGCAGGACGTGCCGGCCCGCTCGGTGCCGTGCTCGCGCAACACGCGGTACTGGTCCGGGCTCAGGCGCGAGCGCCACTCCTCGTCACTAAGAACCTCGGGGGCGGTGGTGGTGCTGTCGGACATGGGGATCTCCTTCGCTCCCCATATAGGGAGCGCGTCGGGCACCGTCAGGCGGCGGCGCCCACCGTGTCGGCCATCCGCGCCTGGCGCGCGCCGAGCGGCAAGGGCTTGCCGGTGGTGGTGTCGCGTCCTGTCTGATGTTCGATCTCGGCGTTGATCTCGCCGCCGAGCAGGACGATCGTCGACGAGATCCAGATCCACGTCATGAAGCCGATCACCGCCCCCAGCGACCCATAGGTCTCGTTGTAGGTGCCGAAGTTCGACACGTACCAAGAGAAGAGCAGCGAGGCGATGAGCCAAAGCAGCCCCGCGATCAGGCTTCCCACGCCCACCCATCGCCAGCGGGCATGCTCGCGGCTCGGGCCGAAGCGGTAGAGCACGGACAGGGCGCCGAGGATCACGACCAGCATCGCAGGCCAGCGCAGGGCGGCGATCAGCCACGCTTCGGAGCCGAGCCCGAGAAAATTGAGCACCACCGGCACGACGACGATGGCGTTGAGCGCCAGCACGATGAAGAACAGCCCGCCCACGGTGAAGGTGAGAGAGCGGAGGTTCAGCATGAAGAAGTTCCGCTTCTCTTCTTCCTCGTAGACCACGTTCAGGGCATCGAACATCGCCTTCATCGCGGCGTTGGCGCTCCAGATCGAGACGAGCAGACCGGTGAAGAAGGTCAGGCTGAGCGTGCCGCTGGGCTTGGCGGCGATCCGCTTCACCTGATCGCCGATGATCTCGACCGCGCCGGTCGGCAGCACCGCGTGAAGCTGCGCGAGATGGTCGTTGATGACGTTGGCATCCGCGAACAGGCCGTAGAGCGTGACCAGGGCGATGATGCCGGGGAACAGCGCGAGCAGGCTGTAGAAGGTGACGCCCGCCGCCACGGCGAGCACGCGGTCCTTGATGAATTCGAGATAGACTCGGATCGCGATATCGCGCCATCCGGCTGCGGGAATATCCGCCGGGGTCTCGGCGTGGCGGCCGCGCTCGGGTTGCGTGGCCGCGATGAGCCGGGCCGCCCGACCCTCGATGGAGCGCGCGCCGCCATTCGTGGCGCGCTGGCGGTCTGCCTCCGCATCCGGCTGCGGCACGGGCGTCGCGGGTTGCGGATGGGCCATCCGCCGAGGCTGAGCGACGGCCAGGGCGACCAGCGCCGTGCCGAGCATCAGGACCCAGAGGGTGGAGGCTTGGTCTGGCGATCCGCCTGGGCGGGAGGAAGGCGTCGTCATCGAGGTTTTTGGCCGGGCCGGAGGTGGGCGGTATTGCCACGCTCCCATCAGGCCAAACGTCGGCGTCGTCACCGCGTTCCGCGTGACCGAAAGGCGGCTCGTGCGTTGGGACGGGATGCAAAGCCATGCTTCACCCTCCGTCCCACCGCCGAAGGCCCGCCTCGGCTTCTGCTGCACCTTCGTGCTCGATGAGCCGCCGGGCACGCATGCCACCCTGAAGGCCGCGCGCGAGGCGACCCGCGCCATGAACCTCACCACCGTGACCATGGCGCACCTCACCAAGCTCGACGCCTCCGCGCGGCGGGACAAGCTCGCCGGGGTGGTGGCGCACAACCTGACGGCGCTCGCCCGGCAGATCGCCTGGGTCGGCGCCCGCCCGCCCCTCGAACGGCTCCTGCGCATGGGGAGCAACGTTCTGCCGGGCTACACGCACCTTGCCGTGCAGGCGCTCTATGCCGAGCCCGATCTGCGCAAGGTCGTCGAGACCGGCCTTGCGGAGGCAGGCGAACTCGCCCGGCGTCTCGGTGTGCGCCTGAGCTTCCATCCCGGCCCGTTCTGCCTGTTGGCGAGCCGCAACCCGGCGGCGATCGAGAATGGGCTGTCCGAACTCGACTACCACGCCGAGTTGTTCGGTCTGATGGGCTATGGCGGCGGCTGGCATCCGCATGGCGCCCACATCAACATCCATGTCGGGGCGGGCGACCCCGGCGTCGCGGGCTTCCGCGAGACCCTGCCCCGTGCGAGCCGCCTCGCCCGGGACCTCGTGACGGTGGAGAACGACGAGAACCTGTTCGGTCTCGATGAGGTGCTGCGCCTCTCCGATCTCGTGCCGGTGGTCCTCGACCTGCATCATCACTGGGTGGAGAGCGGCGGCGCCTATCTCGAACCGGACGATCCGCGCATCGCCCGGGTGATCGAGTCCTGGCGTGGGGTGCGGCCAGTCGCGCATATCAGCGTCTCGCGGGAGGCCGTCATCGCCGATGGGGCGGAGGATCGCCTGCCGGACTTCCCCGCCCTGCGTGAGGCAGGCCATTCCGTACGCGATCTTGCGGCCCATTCGGAGATGATGTGGAACCGCGCCGTCAACGACCTCGTGGCCCGCCATCTTTCGTGGGCCGATTTCGAGATCGAGGCCAAGGCGAAGAACCTCGCTTCCATGCAGATCGCCGCGCAGATCTCGAGGCTGGAGGCCGCCGCCGCATGACGGCGCGAGGCTTGCGCGGCGCGGGCGCCCTGCACTAGGCATCGCACCATGAAGACCGCCGATTGCGACATCCTGATCGTCCCCGGGCTCGGAGGGTCCGGAGAGGGTCATTGGCAGGCGCGGTGGGCCGAGCGCCTCCCGACGGCGCGTGTCGTCTCTCAAGACGATTGGCACGTTCCCACTCCTGAAGCCTGGTGCGGAAAGGTGGCCGAGGCGGTGGCGCAGGCCACACGGCCGGTCATCCTCATCGCCCACAGCCTCGGCGTGGTCGCCTGCGTCGAAGCTGTCCCACTCTTCCCCGAAGGCGTGGTGCGCGGTGCCCTGTTCGTGGCCTTCCCCGATGTCGAGGAGGCTCCGGACCTGCCCGATCTCGTCCGTGCCTTCGCCCCCGTGCCACGCGATCCCCTGCCCTTCCCGGCGCTCGTGGTGGCGAGCCGCACCGATCCCCACTGCGCCTACGATCGTGCCGACGATTTCGCCCATGCCTGGGGCGCCCTCACGGTGGATGCAGGGGAATCGGGCCACATCAACATCGCGAGCGGCCATGGACCCTGGCCGGAGGGGTTGATGCGCTTGGCGGGGTTCTTGAGGGGGTTGTGAGGGCCGATGGCTCGTGGTGGCAGGCCTGCTTGCCGGGACGGAAGTGACGCGTAGAATAAGGTTATGGCACGTGTGCTGATCGATCCCACCGCCGTCGCTTTCCTCGATCCGGCTCGCCGTAGCGCCCTTGTCGCGCTGGCTGAGACCCAATCGCGCTCGCCCACCGACCTCCTGAACGAAGCTATCGATGCTCTGGTCGATGCCGACCGGTGGCATCGTGCCGAGATCGAAGCTGGTTTGCGCGAGGCCGATGCCGGTGATTTTGCCTCAGCCGAAGAGGTCGAGGCCGCGTTCGCCCCACGGTGAAGATTAGGATCACCCGGCGTGCCCTGCGCCATCTCGATGAAGTCAGGGCCTATATCGCCGTCGATAATCCCGCTGCCGCCAACAAGACGATTGCCCGCTTGCGCGAGGCAATCAACGGTCTGACGCTCTATCCCGAGCGTGGCCGCCCGGGACGCATCGTTGGAACACGCGAACTCGTCGTCTCGGGAACTCCCTACATAGTCCCCTACCGCTTGACCGGCGACGCGATCGACATTCTTGCGGTCTTGCACGGCGCGCGTGCCTGGCCGGGATCACGGCCCATATCGCGACCGCGTTAACCCCGCGTTTACCCACGCGGCGTCGAGTGGCGGCTTGGGGCGGCTGGTTTCGCCCCCGGAGAGCCACGTGACGCGCAAAGAGCTTCTCGCCCGCCTCGACGCGGTCCAGACCGCCCTGGGTCCTCGGGCCCACAAGACCTTCAACTCGTCGCTGTTCAACGACGCGGCCCTCTTGAAGCGGATCGAGGCGTTCGAAGCCCAGGTCGGCGAGCCGGAAAAGCCGAAGGCCGCCGATTACACGGGCAACATGTTCTCCCGCATCGCCAACCGGCGGGCTGCGACCGCCGGGCGCTGAACGCCCGGCGTCCCTGGAGCCGAAACCGACCTGATCGTATCAGGTCGGCGGCTCTCGTTTCTGACCGCAGCAAGTTTTCTCACCGCGAACCGGCATCCCCTTCATCGGGATGCGCTCCAGGGCTGTCAGGCCGTTTCGGCCTCGCCCTCGCTGTCCTCCTCACCCTCGATATGCTCCACCGAAACGACCTTCTCGGTCTTATCGGTGTTGAACACGGTGACGCCCTGTGAGGCGCGGCCGACGATGCGGATATCGTCCACCGGCACGCGGATGAGCTGGCCGCCATTCGTGACCAGCATGATCTGGTCCGAGGTCTCCACCGGGAACGAGGCCACGAGGTGGCCATTACGGGCGTTGACGCGCATGGCGGTGATACCCTTACCGCCACGCCCCGAGGTCCGATATTCGAAGGACGAGGACCGCTTGCCGAAGCCGCGTTCGGAGATGGTGAGCACGTATTGCTCGGCCGCGCCCATCTCGGTGTAGCGTTCGGTCGAGATCGCGGCCGCCTCGGCGCCCTCCTCCGGCTCCTCGTTGCCGTCCTCGGCCTCGCCTGTCACGGCGCGGCGCATCTTGAGGTAGCTCGCGCGCTCCTCGGCGCTGGCATCGAAGGCGTTGAGGATCGTCATCGAGATCACCCGGTCGCCTTCAGCGAGGTTGATGCCGCGCACGCCGGTGGAGTCGCGGCCCTTGAACACGCGGACATCCTCGACCGGGAAGCGGATGCACTGGCCGAGCGCGGTCGTCAGCAGCACGTTCTGGTCCGGGCGGCAGATCTCGACATGGACGATGTGGTCGCCCTCATCGAGCTTCATGGCGATCTTGCCGTTGCGGTTCACCGTGGTGAAATCCGACAGCTTGTTGCGCCGGACGTTGCCGCTGGCGGTGGCGAACATCACGTCCAGCGTCTCCCAGGACGATTCATCCTCGGGCAGCGGCATGATGGTGGTGACGCGCTCTGACGTGTCCTGCAATTGCAGGATGTTCACCAGCGCCTTGCCACGGGCGTTCGGCGCGGCCATCGGCAAACGCCACACCTTCTCCTTGTAGGCTTGGCCCTGGCTGGAGAAGAACAGCACCGGGGTGTGAGTGTTGGCCACGAAGAGCCGCGTGACGAAATCCTCGTCACGGGTCGCCATGCCGGAACGGCCCTTGCCGCCGCGCCGCTGCGAGCGGTAGGTCGAGAGCGGGACGCGCTTCACATAACCCGCGTGGGACACGGTGACGACCATGTCCTCCTTCTGGATCAGGTCCTCGTCCTCGACGCTCGAGTCGTAATCGACAATCTCGGTGAGGCGCGGCGTGGCGAATTGCTCGCGCACCTCCGCGAACTCCGCCTTCACGATGCCCTGGATCCGCGCCCGCGAGCGCAGGATGTCGAGATAATCCGAGATCTCGTCGGCGAGCTTCTTCAACTCGTCGCCGACCTCGTCGCGGCCCAGAGCCGTGAGGCGCTGCAAGCGGAGGTCGAGGATCGCCCGGGCCTGGGTCTCGGACAGCCGATAGGTGCCGTCCTCGGCCACCCGGTGCCGGGGATCGTCCACCAGGGCGATGAGCGGGGCGATGTCGTGGGCCGGCCAGTCGCGGGCCATCAGCGCTTCGCGGGCGGTGTTCGGATCCGGCGAGGTGCGGATCAGGCGGATCACCTCATCGATGTTGGCGACCGCGATGGCGAGGCCGCACAAGACGTGCGCGCGCTCTCTCGCCTTGCCGAGGAGGAACTTGGTTCGGCGGGAGACGACCTCCTCGCGGAAATCCACGAAGGCCTGAAGCAGGTCCTTCAGGTTCATCAGCTCCGGGCGACCGCCGTTGAGCGCCACCATGTTGCAGCCGAAGGAGCTTTGCAGGGGCGTGAAGCGGTAGAGCTGGTTGAGCACCACCTCGGCCATGGCATCGCGCTTGATCTCGACCACGATGCGCATGCCGCTGCGGTCGGATTCGTCGCGGAGGTCCGAGATGCCCTCGATCCGCTTCTCCTTCACCAGCTCCGCGATCTTCTCGATCAGCGTCGCCTTGTTCACCTGATACGGGATCTCGGTGAAGATCAGCGCCTCGCGCTCCTTGCGCAGCTCTTCGACATGCGACTTGGCGCGCATGATCACCGAGCCGCGCCCGGTGGTGTAGGCCTGCCGTGTTCCCGCGCGCCCGAGGATCATGCCGCCGGTCGGGAAGTCCGGGCCGGGAACGATCTGGTTCAGTTGCTCGATGGTCAGGCCCGGCTCGTCGATGAGAGCGATGCAGGCGTCGATCAACTCGCCGAGGTTGTGCGGCGGGATGTTGGTCGCCATGCCGACGGCGATGCCGCCGGCCCCGTTGACGAGGAGGTTCGGGAACCGCGCGGGCAGGACGAGGGGCTCCTCGCGCGACTCGTCGTAGTTCGGTCCGAAATCGACGGTGTTCTTGTCGATATCGGTGAGGAGCGCGATGGCCGGCTTCGCGAGGCGGGATTCGGTGTAGCGCATGGCCGCCGGCGGATCGCCGTCGACCGAGCCGAAATTGCCCTGTCCGTCGATGAGCATCAGGCGCATCGAGAAGTCCTGGGCCATGCGGACCAGGGCGTCGTAGATCGATTGGTCGCCGTGCGGGTGATAGAGACCGATCACGTCGCCGACGATGCGGGCCGACTTGACGTATTTGCGCTCCGGCAGGTGCCCGGATTCGAAGGCCGAATAGAGGATGCGGCGGTGAACGGGCTTCAACCCGTCGCGGGCATCCGGCAGCGCGCGGCTCACGATCACGCTCATCGCGTAATCGAGGTAGGAGCGGCGCATCTCGTCGGTGATGGAAACGGGGCGGATGTCGCTGGCGGGCGGCGGGGCGCCCGTCGGATCGGTCTCGGCCAAGTTGTCTGTCCGTCTGTGTCCGGGCCTCTGGCAGCGTCCTGCCGGGGCCACGCGGGGCGCTTTGGAAGCGCAAAGATATCAGACGGTTGGTTAAGTCTTTTCGCGTGCGCGCGCAAGGCGCGCCCCTGCCCTCCGGCAGGGACGCGACCCTGTCACTCAGTAGAAGAAGGCCGGGCCGCGACGGTAGCCGTAGTGGCGGTGGCCCCAGCCACGGTGATGGCCCCAATGGCGGCGGTAGCCGTAATGGGGACGCCAGCCGTAATGACGGCGCCAGCCATAGTGGCGGTGGCCCCAATGGCGGCGGCGGCCGTAATAGTACTGAACGTTTTCCACGGCGGCGGCCGGGGCGGTCTGGGCGGCGGCCATCGGCACGGGGAGCGGAGCAGCGCTCACCGGGGCGGTGGTCGGGCCGAAGAAGAAGGCGGCCAGCAGAAGCAGGAGCGGCAGTCTCAAGGAGCGCATCGTCTCGTCATCCTCCCAATATCGGAACACGGTCCGCGGGAAAGGCGGTCCGTTGGCGAGCAACGGCGCAGGACGCGAAACGGTTCGCTTGTTCCTGCATAGCTTGCAGTGCCGACTACGCAGACGGCTAACCGGAAGTGACTCGCGGGGGACACGGCGCCGCATCGGCCCTTGCGGATGCGGACTGAAATCCCATTATGCCGAACCTCGATCAGATCCGGCGAGTATCCCTTCATGTCCGCGCTGTCCGAACGTCTCCGCGCCCTGCTTCCGGGCCGCCTGCGGAACCGGCGCCCGCGCGTCGCGGTGGTGCGCCTCTCCGGGGCGATCGGTGCCGTCTCGCCGCTGCGGCCCGGCCTCTCCATCGCCGGGGTGGCGGGTAGCCTGGAGCGGGCCTTCACGTTGCCGGGGGTGAAGGCGGTCGCCCTCGTCATCAATTCGCCCGGTGGTTCTCCCGCGCAGTCGCACCTGATCCATCGCCGGATCCGGGCGCTGGCTGAGGAGAAGTCCCTCCCGGTCGTCGCCTTCGTGGAGGATGTCGCGGCCTCGGGCGGCTACATGATCGCCTGCGCCGCCGACGAGATCGTCGCGGATCCGACCTCGATCGTCGGCTCCATCGGCGTGGTTTCGGCGGGGTTCGGCTTTCCCGGCCTCCTGGAAAAGCTCGGCATCGAGCGCCGGGTTCACACGATCGGCGAGGCCAAGGCCATGCTCGATCCGTTCCGTCCGGAGGATCCCGCCGATATCGAGCGCCTGAAGCGCATCCAGGCCGACGTGCAGGCGCTGTTCACGGAACTCGTCTCGTCCCGTCGCAAGGCTCTGCCGGTGGGCGAGAATCTGTTCACCGGGGCGGTCTGGACCGGTCGTCAGGCCCTGCCGCTCGGCCTCGTGGATGCGTTGGGAGACCTGCGCGGGACGATGCGGGCGCGCTTCGGTGAAAAGGTCGAGCTCGTGGTCGTCGCAGAGGCTCGGGGTGGCCTCATCAGCCGCCTGCTCCGGCGGGGAGCGCCCGG
This sequence comes from Methylobacterium sp. NFXW15, assembly GCF_049887755.1. Lineage (NCBI taxonomy): Bacteria > Pseudomonadati > Pseudomonadota > Alphaproteobacteria > Hyphomicrobiales > Methylobacteriaceae > Methylobacterium > Methylobacterium sp. NFXW15. The sequence goes on from NZ_JAGEKG010000006.1 coordinate 177,741, forward strand.
CAAGATCGGCGAGGCGGCCGCCTCGCTCCCCGCAGAGGCCATGGCGGCCTTCGAGGAGCGGGCGGCCTTCGCCCGTTACGGTCTGTAGATCGTCAGGCCGCGACCTGCGCCAGGAACTGGCCGATCTCGCTTTCGAGTTCCGAGGCGACGGCGTCCACGGAACCCGCGGCCGCGGTCACGGTCTCCGCCAACCGGGCCGAGCGTTGGGTCGCGTCGCTCACCACGTTCATCCCATGGGCGATGGCACCGGTCGCCCCGGCCGTCTCCGCGACGTTACGCGAGATCTCGGCCGTGGCATCCCCCTGGGCGGAGACGGCGATCGTGATCCCGGCCGTGGTCGCCTGAACCGCGCGCATCTGCTCGCCCATCCGGCCGATCGCGGCCACCGTCGTACCCGTCGCGGCCTGGACGGCGCCGATCTGGTCGGCGATCTCCTCCGTGGCACGGGCAGTCTGCGAAGCGAGCTGCTTCACCTCGGCGGCGACGACGGAGAAGCCGCGCCCGGCCTCTCCGGCTCGGGCGGCCTCGATGGTCGCGTTGAGGGCGAGAAGGTTCGTCTGTTCGGCGATGGTGCGGATGAGGCCCACGACGGTGCCGATCCGAGCGGCAGCTTCAGCCAGCCCGCCGATCTGCAACTCCATGGCGGCGGATTCCCCCGCCGCCGACGAGACCAGGGATTCCGCTTGGCCGAGCTGGCCGCCGATCTCGGAGATGGAGGCGGTGAGTTCCTCGGCGGCGCTCGCCACCGTCTGGACGCTCGATGACGTTTCCTGAGACGCCCGCGCCGTGTCCGCGACGGCGGACGCAGCCTCCCCGGCGCTCAGGCGCATCTCCTCTGCCCGGCCGCGCATGTCGCCCGTGCTGAGAGTCAGTGTCCCTTTCAGCGCATCCACGCGGCTGCGGAAGGCGGCGATGGTCTGGTCGAGCATCATCCGGCGGCGCGAGGCCAGTTCCGCGTCGCTGCTCTGAAGGCCTTCCAGTTCCCGCGCCCGGCGCACGGCCTCGCGGAGCGTTTCCAGGGAGCGAGCCACGGCGCCGATCTCATCGCCCCGCCGCATGTCGCCGACCGGGCTCTCGGTATCACCCGCCGCGAGCGCCTCGATGCGGCTCGACATCGCGGCGAAGGGACGGAACAGACGGGAGGCCGCGATACCGACGACGGCGCAGGCGACGATGGCGATGACCAAGGCGGCGATGCCGAGGCGGCGCATCGTGTCCCAATAGGCGTCGTAATACATCTCGATCGGAAGGCCGGTGAAGAGAACGCCGTTCACCTTGCCCGCGCCATCGAAGACCGGCTGATAGACTGTGTAGAACCGGCGCCCGAACAGGATCGTCGGGCCCTCGTAGGTCTGGCCCGCGCGCAACACGGGAAGTGCCGGGCTGTCGGCCGCGAGCGCGGTGCCGACCGCGCGGGAGCCATCCTCCTTGCGCACGGTCGTCTGGCGGCGGACGAAGGCGTCCTTGGCCGCGTCGTAGGCGAACACCGTGGCGACGCCCCCGGTATAGGCGACCGCGTCGTCCACCACCGAGGCGTCGGAGAATGCTGTCAAATCGGCTGCGGTCACGCGCGAAACCCGCGGCCCGTCGAGGTCCGCCTTCGCCCCCGGAAGGCGTCCGGCAAGGACGAGAGCGAGCGTCCGCAGGTTGCGTTCGCCATTGAGACGCTGCCGGTCCTCCATCTGCGACCAGGTTTGGCGCGACATCGTGAACCAGATCGCGCCCGTTGTCAGAGTGACCGCGAGCATCGCGAGCAGGATGACTTTGGCCGAGAGCGTGAGAGCCTTGGACCTGCGGCGAACGAATGCAGACATGACGGTATCTCGATAATCGAAGACTCGTCATTGGCTCCCGACTTTCAACGATTGCTTAAAATCGTCGAATTCCGTTCACGGTGTCGTGACATAGTGGACAGTGTCTCAGAGGGGCGCACCGGGAATCACTCACGGCGCGATGCGCCCTGTTGGGGGGCAGGCGACCTATCGGTCTGCCCGCCGCCGCCGGGACACTTCGGCCAAGGCCGCAAGGTCCTTGTCGCCGTCCCCACGGGCCATCGCCTCGATGAGCCCGTCGCGCAGGACGCTGGCGAAAGGCATCGGCACCCCTGCCGCCTCGCCCGCCTGAAGCGCAAGGCGGATATCCTTGGCGCCGAGGCGCAAGCCGAAGCCCGGTGGCTCGTAGCGACCGGCGGCGATGGCCGCGCCGTAGTTCTTGTAGACCGGGGCAGCGAAGATCGTGTTCGACATCAAGGCGAGAAACTCGGCGCCCGGCACGCCGTGGCCCTCGGTGAAGGCGCAGGCTTCGCCCATGGCTTCGATGGCCGAGATCAGCATGAAATTGCCCGCAAGCTTCACGGCATTTGCCCGCTTCGGCTCCTCGCCGTAGCGCCAGGTCTTGGCGCCCATGGCATCGAGGAGGGAGGCGGCGGCCGAAACCGAGGCCTCCGGCCCGGCCACAACGATGTTGAGCTGACCCGCCTCGGCCACGTCCGGCCGCCCGAAGACCGGTGCGGACACATAAGGTATGCCCGCCCGCTCGTGGATGGCGGTCAGCCGCTCGGCGAGAGCCACCGAGATCGTGCTCATGCCGAGATGCACGTCCGGCCGTCCGGCTCCGTCGAGCAGCCCGCCCTGGACCAGCACCGATTCAAGGGCCGCGTCATCGGCCAGCATGGTGATCACGGCATCGCCCCTGAAGGCTTCCGCCGCGCTGCCCACGGCCGTCACCCCCGGAACGCCCTGCGCCGCTTCCGGCGAGCGGTTCCAGGCGCGGACGGTGTGACCCTGCTGGGCGAGTCGGGCGGCCATGCCGCGACCCATGCGCCCCATTCCGATGAATCCAACGTCCATGAGCACCTCCTGGGATATGGTCGGCAAGATGGGAACCGCTGGGCTGAGGGAAAGTGCGCTTGGCCGATGCCGATCCCGTTCCCGCCCTCGCCGGAACGTGGCAGCCTCGATCGATGAGCGAATCCCGCCTGCGTGGTCTTCTCACCGACATCCCCGGCATCAAGGTCGGGAATGCCGCCGACCTGCGCGTGCGCAGTGGCGTCACCGCCATCCTGTTCGATCGACCGGCGGTGGCCTCGGTCGATGTTCGCGGCGGTGGGCCGGGGACCCGCGAGACGGATCTGCTCGATCCCGAGCGCACGGTGGAGGCGATCGACGCGCTGGTTCTATCGGGCGGCTCGGCCTTCGGCCTGGACGCTGCCGCCGGGGTGACGGGCTGGCTCGCGAACCAGGGGCGTGGCTTCCCCGTGGGTGGGATGCGCGTGCCGATCGTGCCCGCCGCGATCCTGTTCGATCTGCTCAACGGCGGCGACAAGGAATGGGCGGACGATCCGCCCTATCGCGACCTCGGGCGGAAGGCCGCCGAGGCAGCGGGCGACATCTATGCCCTGGGCTCGGTCGGAGCCGGGACCGGCGCCCGCACGGCCAGCCTGAAGGGCGGTCTCGGCTCGGCCTCGTCCACCGTTCCGGGGACGCCGTTCCGTGTCGCCGCCCTCGTCGCGGTCAATGCCTTTGGAAGCGCGGTGGTGGGGGATGGGCCGCATTTCTGGGCGGCGCCGTTCGAGCGGGGTGACGAGTTCGGAGGGCTCGGCCTGCCCAAATCCGTGCCCGAGGACGCCCATGCCTTTCCCGCTCGTGCCGCCCCCGGCACTGCGACGACGCTTGCCGTTGTGGCCACCGACGCGATTCTCACCAAGGCGCAATGCCGCCGCCTCGCCGTCGCCGCGCAGGACGGCCTCGCCCGCGCACTGGTGCCCGCCCATACGCCGCTCGATGGCGACCTCGTCTTTGCCGCCGCCACCGGGCATGTGCCGCTCAACGACCCCATCGCCGACACGGCCCGGCTCGGGCATGCGGCGGCGCGGGTATTGGCGCGGGCCATCGCCATCGGCGTGTATCAGGCAACGAGCCTGCCGGGCGTGACGCCGATGCCTCCGGGCGAGCGGCGGTTCGACGGATTGCCGCCCGCATGGCGCGATCTGTTCGGGCGCCGCTAAACGGCGTCCTTCGCATCCGAGAGCAGTTCCGCGAGGCCCTTGTCGACTTCGGCGGCGAGCATGGCACGCTCGGCATCGGTCAGGTCGCCGGCCCAGCCCTTGCCGCCCGCCTCCTTGTTCGTGAAGCCTTCGGTGCAGCGTGCGCGCTCGGAGGCGAGGAAGGCTTCCGTTTCCTCGGGCCGGGTGCGCATGGCGTGGACGAGGCCGAACCATGCGGCTCGCTCCACCACCGCGAGGCGGGCGCGCAGGCGGATCGCCACCGCCTTGTCCGGGTCGATCGTGTCGCTCATCCGTCCTTCTCCGCCAGTTGATCGATCAGGCCCTGGATACGGCCCGGCATCGTCTCGGAATCCGAGCGCGCGTAGAGCACGCGCAATTGTCGGCCAATCTCCGCGAGGCTGAGCGATCCCTTCGTGATCACCCTGTCCGTCTGGGCCCCGAGGCTCGCCTTCTCGGCCGCCGTGATCTCCTTGGCGGTTAGCACCACCACGGGCACGTCGCCGTCTGGGCGGGCGCGCAGGGCGCGCAGGAAGCCGAACCCGTCCATCTCCGGCATCATCAGATCGAGCAGGATCAGGTTGGGCCGCGCGCGGTCATACTGCTCCAAGGCGATCCGCCCGTTGGGGGCCTCGTCGACGTTCCAGCCCTCACGGGACAGGGAGCGGCGCATGCGCTCACGCCCGTCCGCGTCGTCATCGACGACGAGCACCCGCGCCTCGGCCGGAGCCTGGGGCCGGTAGCGTTCCATCAGCCCCTTCAGCCGGTCCCAATCGATCGGCTTCACGAAGTAATCCGTGGCACCGAGGGCCTGTCCAAGACCCTCCTCGGCCACCACCGAGGTCATGATGACGGGGGTTCCGGCCAAATCCGGATCGTTACGCACGGCGTGGAGCACGGCCCAACCATCCATGCGCGGCATCTCGACATCGAGCAGGATCGCCCGCGGCTTCAGTGCGCGCGCCAGGGTGAGGCCTGCGCGCCCATCGGCGGCGGTGCGGACCTGGAAGCCCTCCCGTTCGAGGAAACGCTGCAGTAATTCCCGCGCCGCCGGATCGTCGTCCACGAGGAGCACGGTGTCGTGCTGTTCATGTGCTGCGACCGCTGGCGGTTCCTCGCCCGGCTCCTCCTCGGCCACCAGCACCGAGGGCAAGCGGATGGTGAAGGTCGCGCCCTTGCCTGGCTCACTCTCGACGCCGATGTCGCCGCCCATGGTGCGGCAGAAGGCCCGTGTGATGGCGAGCCCCAGCCCCGTGCCGCCGAATTGCCGCGTGGTCGAGTCGTCGGCCTGAACGAAGCGCTGGAACAGCTTGCCGATCTGCTCCGGCGTCAGGCCGATGCCGGTGTCCGACACTGCGAAGGACAGCCAGTCGGCTTCCTCCTCCCGGTGGCGGCGCGCCGTCAGCGTGATCGTCCCATTCTCCGTGAACTTCGCGGCGTTGCCCACGAGGTTGAGCAGGCATTGCCGGATCTTGGTCTGATCCTGATGCATCGCGCCGAGATCGTCCTCGGCATCGAGGACGAAGCGGTTCGCCTTCTTCTCGATGAGCGAGCCGGTCGCGTCGGTGACGTCCTGCAGCAGCTCGGACACGGTGAAGGTCTCGGCCGAGGCGGTGACGCGCCCGGCCTCGATCTTCGAGATATCGAGCACGTCGTTGATGAGCGAGAGCAGGTGGCGAGCGGCCGATTCGATCTTTCGCAGATCGGGCAACAGGGCCGCCTGACCGATATCCTCCAGTTCCTCGCCGAGCATCTCCGAATAGCCGATCACCGCCGAGAGCGGCGTTCGCAATTCGTGGCTCATGTTGGCAATGAACTGGCTCTTCGCCCGGTTCGCCGCCTCGGCGGCCTGCCGCGCCCGCTCGGCTTCGGCCTCGGCCTCCTTGCGCTCGGTAATATCGGTATGGGTGCCGACCCATTCCCGCAGCGACCCATCGGCCGCGAAGACCGGCACGCCGCGCGCCTCCATGTCCCGCCACGCGCCGTCATGGCGGCGCAGACGGTGGGTCACCGCATAGGGAACCCGCTCCTCGACGGAACGGGACCATGCTTCGGCGATCTGCTGGCGATCATCGGGATGGACCGCCTCGATCCAGCCCCAACCCTGGTAGCCTTCCTCGGTCTGGCCTGTATAGGCGCCCCAACGCGGCTGCGGCGGCAGCAATTCGCCCTCGGCGTTCGTATTCCAGATCACCGCCGCCGAGGCATCGACGAGGGCCCGGAAGCGCTCCTCGGAGTGGCGCAGGCGTTCTTCGGTGACGCGGCGGCGGGAGATGTCGGTGTTGGTCCCGTACCAGCGCAGGATCGTCCCGTCCGGCGCCCGGTGCGGCATCGCCTGGGATAGGAACCAGCGGTACTCGCCATCCGCGCCGCGCAGGGGGAACGTGTCTTCCCATGAAACCCCCGCCTCGATGGCGAGACGGTAGCGCACCTCGACGGCAGCGAGGTGGTCCGGGTGGTGGACGTTGCGCCAGCCCCAGCCGTGCATCTCCTCCCGAGTGGTGCCGGTGTAGTCGTACCAGCGGGCATTGTACCAGACGATGTGACCGTCAGCCCTGGCGATCCAGGCGAGCTGCGGCAGCACATCCGCAAGGTTGCGGAAATCGTCATCGGTGACGGCATCGCCGCCCACTGGTTCGGTCATCGGCTCCGCCGGTGTTGAGGCTTCGCTTCAGCTAGTGCGCGGCGGGGCGAAGGGTATCCGCGCCGCTCACGCCTTGAGCGCTGCCGCCCTCGTCTCGATGCGCCGTCCGCGCAGGGCATCGATGGTGTAGAGGGCCAAGCCCAGCCAGATCAGCCCGAACATCGCCGCCCGGTGCGGTTCGACCGTTTCGCCGAACACGAGGACGCTGAGGATCAGCAGGCAGGTCGGGGCCACGTATTGCAGCAGGCCGAGCGTCGTCAGGCGCAAGCGCACGGCCGCTGCCGCGAACCAGATCAGCGGCAAGGCCGTGGTGAGACCGGTGAGCATGATCAGGCCGAGCTTGTGCGGATCGGCGGGGAGGAACGGTTCCGGCGTGAGGATGAGCCAGCCGACCGCGATGGGCAGAAGCAGCAGTGTCTCTGCCAGGAAGCCGACCAGGGAATCGACCGCCAAAATCTTCCGCGTCAGCCCATAGAGGGCGAAGGAGATGGCAAGCGATAGGGACATCAGCGGCAGGTCGCCCGCCCACAGGACGGCGACGAGCACGCCAGCCGCGGCGATGCCGATGGCCAGAGCCTGAACCGGTCGTAGGCGCTCTCCCAGGATGATCCGGCCGAGCGCCACGTTCATCAGCGGATTGATGTAATAGCCGAGGCTCGCATCGAGCAGGTGCCCGCGGTCGATGGCGATCAGGTAAAGCAGCCAGTTCACGCCGATGAACGTCGCCGACAGGACGAGCAGGAGATGCTTGCGCGTCAGCGGCACCGGCAGCCGCAGGCGCCTGCGCCACGCCAGCGCCAGAAGGCCCGCGAACAGCGTCGACCATACGATGCGCTCGGCCAGGATGTACCAGGGGCTGAAGCCGCCGAGCAGCCGGAAGTGCAGCGGGACCACGAGGCCCCAACTCAGATAGGCGGCGAGCGCGTAGACGAGGCCCACGGCGTTTCCCTCAAGCCGGTTCCTGGCACCGGTTGAGGGTCTTTATCCGAGCGGAGGCCGAATGGTCAGCCGCTTGACTGCAAAGCTGCCATCCCGACGTCACCCGACAGGTCCGCTCGGCGCTCCTCGGCGAGAATCCAGTTGCGGAAGCGACGGATGCCGTGAGCGTCATCGTCGCGGGCGCGCCAGCACAGAAAATGAAGATCGCGGCGAATGCCCTCGCACTGTGCTCCGCCGAGGCGGACCAGGGCGCCCGAGGCGATCTCCTCTTCGGCGAAGCGAAGGGTTTCCAGGGCGACGCCAAGCCCCTGAACCGCCGCCGAGATCACGAGGGAGCCCCGGTCGAAGGCCGGGCCGCCCCGCGTCTTCGGTGGCGCGAGGCCGTTCAGGGCGAACCAATCCGCCCAGCGCACGGGACTGAAGGACGATTCGAGCCAGCTCAGCCGGGCAATACCCTCCGGCGTCAGGCTCCCCGGCTCCGGGGCCATGTCCGGGCGGCAGAGGGCGACAATCTCCTCCGGCCCGAGGGGCTCGACCCGCAAGCCCGCCCCACGCGGCTTTTGCCCATAGGCGATCAGCACGTCGATCCCGGGATGACGCATCAAATCGACCAGTTCCGCCCCCGAGGACAGGCGGATCGCGATGGTCGGGTTGGCCTCCATGAAGCCCGGCAGGCGGGGTCCCAGCCACTTGGTGGCGAAGCTCGGTGTGCAATGGACCGAGAGGCCCGTGCCCGAGGAGGGCATCAGTTCCGCGCACGCGGCCTCGATCGCATCGAAGGCGCGAGACAGGCCCGCGAGCAGGCGTTCGCCGTCTGCGGTGAGGTTGGCCTGCCGGTTCTCCCGCCGGAACAACGCCCTGCCGAAATGTCGTTCGAGGGCGCGGATCTGATGGCTGACGGCCGAGGGCGTGAGGCACAGTTCCTCGCTCGCCCCGGCGAAGCTGCCGAGCCGTGCCGCCGCCTCGAACGCGCGCAGGGAAGGAAAGCTCGGGATCCGCCGCATCGCTCGATCCATGAATTCTATTCACCTGTCGGTGAAAATTCGTCGTTTGTCAAAAGGGGATGGGAGGAAGAGATTGGCGTCATAAGCCGCGAAGACGGCACGCCCCGAAGTCTCTTGGAGGAACGCCATGCTTGATGACGAGCACGCCCATCACGACAGCGTCGCCATCGACCTGCCGAACGACGATTCCGGTCGCAAGCGCACCTCGATCTACCAGCCGGAGCAGTCCGGCCTGATCTTCCCGGAGATGCCGGAATTCGCCAACCACGCCGAGGAGCGTGAGTATCGCAAGAAGCATCTCGTGGCCGCCTGCCGCGCCTTCGCGATGCACGGCTTCGACTATGGCTTCGCCGGTCACCTGACCATCCGCGATCCCGAGCGTCCGGAACTCTACTGGACCAACCCGATGTGCGTTCACTTCTCGCAGGTGAACCTGTCGAACCTCATCCTCGCCGACCATAACGGCCGGGTGGTCGAGGGGCGCTACGCCATCAACCGGGCGGGTTTCGTGCTGCACGCGGCCGTGCATGACGAGTATCCCGAGGTCATGGCCATGTGTCATGCGCACACGACCTACGGCACCGCGTGGTGCGCCACGGGCCGCCCGCTCGACATGATCAGCCAGGACGCCGCCGCCTTCTACAACAGCCATGCCGTGATCGGCGCCTCCGCGGGCGCCGTGGCGGTGGAGAAGGACAGTGGCCTGTCGGTGGCGCAGCAGATCGGCCGCAACCGCGGTGTGCTGCACCAGAACCACGGCCTGCTGACCTGCTCGCATCACAGCATCGACGACGCGGCCTTCTGGTTCATCGCCCTGGAGCGCGCTTGCAAGCAGCAGCTTCTGGTGGAAGCCACCGGCATCAAGCCAGCTCTGCTTTCCGAAAAGACCGCCCGCTACAGCCGCGAGCATGTCGGCAGCGACTATATCGGCTGGCTGCACTTCCAGACGATCTACAACCACATCGCGGCGACCCAGCCGGATATGTTCGCCTGAAGGGGGGCTTCCTTCGCGGGAGGCGTGAGGGGGTGGTGCCGCGAGGCGCTGCCCCTTTTTTTCATGACTTGAGGCTACGGTGCCACCCAGCCTCCCTCCCACCCGAACTCGTCCCGGAACCATGCCGCGCGGCGATGGCCCCGCCGGTCGAGGTAGAGGAAGTCGAGGCGGCTCGCCTTCACCACCACCGCGCAGAAATTCCGGCGGCCCGTCGTCGTCGCCGTGGTCTCGTCGGCAAGGGTGTAGGCGTTGCCGGTCAGGAGTGCGGTGCCGGGGGGCGGTTCGGCGGCGTAGCACACCCTGCTCATGGGACGCGATCCGGTCCAAGCCACCTCGGCGACGGAATCGTCCGTATGGAGGACGGCGCGACCCTCCACGCGGATCTGGATCTTGGTCTCGCCGTCATAGGCCGCGAGGGCGCAGGCCGGGTTCGCGGCCAGTTCGAACGCCTTGTCCGAGCGCCGGTCGCAGTGGAAACGGAGGGTGCCCGTCGTCCTGTCTGCCTCGCGCAGCACCACGGTGCGCAGCCGTGGTCCCTCGTCCGCGACGGTGGCAAGGGTCGGGAGGTGGAAGCCGCTGCGCCCATGCGCGGCCCCCTCCGCCATCAGCCGCCAAAGCTCCGCGAAGCTCGCGTCGAGGTCGTCGTAGAAGGCGGGGAGCGGGGTCACGCCGCGCCGCCGCTTCTCCGGGTCCGTTCCCGGAAGATCAGCGCGAGGTTGCGCACGTAGATGCCTGTCGAGAGACCTTGGCCGATGATGATCACCGGCTCCTTGCGCACGAAACCATAGACCAGCGTCATCAGCCCCCCGGCGATAGAGAGGAACCAGAAGGAGAGCGGCATGACGCTCTTTCCGGCCCGCTCGCTGGCGATCCATTGCAGGATGAAGCGCGAGCCGAAGATCAACTGCGCGAGGATGCCGAACACGAGCCAGAAATCGAAGCGCGTGACGAACACGTCGTAGAAATAGTCGGGTAGATCGTGGGCAAGCTGGATCAGCATCCGACGTCCTCGTTCCTCACCGCCTCAGCCTGGGGCGCCATCACCTCGACGGCGCGCGGCGTGGCGCGCTTGCGCCGGATGAGCCACCACACCCCCGCGAGATCGAGTAGACCGACCCAGAGCCGGTCGAACATCCCGTAATTCGACGTTCCGGTGAGACGCGGCCGGTCGATCACATCCCGGTGGACGACCGTGTAGCCCTCGCGGAATACGAGGGCCGGCATGAAGCGGTGGAGCGCATCGAAATAGGGAAGCCGCAGGTAGACGTGCCGCCGGAACACCTTCAGCCCACACCCTGTGTCGCGGGTGGAATCCTTGAGGATGCGACCGCGCACACCGTTGGCGATGCGCGACTGGAGCATCTTGAAGCGTCCGTCCTTGCGCCCCCGCCGCTGGCCCTGGGCGAGGCCCGCGCCCTCCCCGGCCTCGTCGAGGGCGGCGAGAAGCGACGGAATGAAGGCCGGATCGTTCTGGCCGTCTCCGTCGAGGGTGGCGATGACGGGGCCACGGGCGGCCAGCACGCCGCTCCTCACCGCCGCCGATTGGCCCGCGCTCGCCCCGTGCCGAAGCACCCGCAGCCAGGGCCGCACGGCGCGGACCTCTTCAAGGATGGCGGGGGTCGCATCGCTCGATCCATCATCGACGTAGATCACCTCGAAGGGGAAATCGGCACAGGCGCGCTCGATCTCGGCCACCAGGGGGGCGATGTTCCCCGCCTCGTTCTTGACCGGGACGACGACGCTGAGGCGTGGAGAATCCGGCTGGGTCATGGCGCTGCCGCATAGGCCGTCGCGTAGACGCGCCGCCCGTTGTTGAGGTTGAAGCCCTCGACCACGCCCAGGGGCGGCGGGGCGGGACGGCCCACGGGCCATGCGAAGTTGAATGCGTCGCGCTCGCGGCCTTCCACGAACAGCAGGCGGCAGCCGCCTCCCTGCAGGAACGCCTTGGCGGCATCCCCGTCCGGCAGCATCACGAGGTCGGTGCGGGTGAGGAAGACGAGGCTCGGCTCACGATAGCCGAGGGTCCCCACGAGCGGATCGCGGCAGGGCATCGTGTTCTGGAACGCGGCGAGGCGCGGCGAGACCTTGAACGTCGGCAATTGCCGCTGCGCAAGGCCGAGCACCCCCGGCCCCAGCAGGCCGGAGGCGAGGATCGCGAGGGCGACGGCCCGTTCGGGGAGATCGCGCGCGAAGGCGAGCCAGCTCGCACCGGCCGCGAGACAGGCGGCGGCGAGGACGGGCAGGGAGATCCAGGGGATCGTGTGGTTGTCGAGCTTCCAGCCGGTGACGCACAGGCCGAGTGTCAGACCGAGGGGAATGGCGGGCACCAGCAGCGCCACGGCACGCGCGCCCCGGCGGCGGGGCGTGACCTCGCCGCGCGTCAGAGCGATCACCGTCAGCACCGCGATCCAGGGCATCAGCGGCAGAACGTAGTGCGGCAGCTTGGTCGGTACGGCCTCGAAGATCAGCCACGCCGGGAGGATCGTCGCGATCAGGAAGGCCATGGCGTCGGTGCGCCGCTCCCGCCACGCTAGCGGCACGCTCATGGCGGCGAAGGCGGCGCCGGGCCAGAAGGTCGCGAAGAAGGCAAGCGCGTAGGCGCCGGGCGGCCCCCAATGCCGCTCGGCCGCGCCGCCGACCTTGCCGAGCATGTCCTTGCCGACCGCCTCCGCATAGAAGGCGCCGCCGCTCTTGAGAGTGATCGCCACGAACCACGGGGCGACGATCACGGCGGTCAGGGCGAGCCCGGCGAGCGGTCGCAAGGGACGAAGCCAGGAGGCGGAGCGCGCCTTCCACGACAGGAACAGCGCGGGCAGGACGACGAACAGGGGCACCATCGGCCCCTTCACGAGGATGCCGACGGCGATCCCGAGCCAGAAGGCGAGGAAGACCGGCCGTCCGATCCGCGACTCCCGCCGCAGCCACACCCGCGCCAACGCCGCGAGGCTCGCAGTGGCGCAGGCGGCGAGAAGCGCATCGGTCTTGGCGAGATGCGCCTCGGCATTCAGCATCAGGCAGGCGCCGTAGAGCGCGGCGGCGAGCAGCGCCTCCCGGCTCGCCAGGAAGGCGAGCGCTCCCCAATAGGCGAGCAGGACCGAGGCCAGCGCCCCGAGAAGCGAGGGAATGCGGTAGAGGGCGATCTGCGTCCGTGCATGGGGCACACCGAGCGCGTCGCCCGCCGCGACGGCGGCAGCTTGCGCCCAATAGATTCCCACCGGCTTCTTGTTGCGCGCCTCGTCCTGAAAGCGGATCGCGACGAAGTCGCCCGTTTCCAGCATCTGCTTGGTGGCCTGGGCGAAGCGCGGCTCGTCCCGGTCCATGGGCTGGAGCGAGGCCTGCCCCGGCAGGAAGAGAAGAAGGCACAGCAAGGCCAGCGCCGCGCAGGCGCGGGCATGGCTCGCGGACAGCCGGTCTAGGAGGGTGATGCGCCCAGCGCGCAGGCCGCCGGGCTGGGCTTCGCCGTTGCGCGGACGCGCACCGGCTGAGAGGCGTGTGGTCATAAGCTCCGGGTCGCGGCTCTCCGGTCCCGGTTCCTCAATCGGGATCGGGCCGGGAATGTCAAATCTCCCCGGCCGCCTCCCTCAGTCGCACGAACCCGGCATCGAGGTCCGCCTTGAGGTCGGCCGTGTCTTCGAGGCCGATATGGAAGCGCAGCGTCGGCCCGCCCGGCTCCCACCGGGTGGCCGTGCGGAAGGGCGTGCAATCGAAGGGGATGCACAGGCTCTCGAAGCCGCCCCAGGAAAAGCCCATCCCGAACAGTTCGAGCCCGTCGAGGAAGGCGGCGAGCGCCGCCTCCGGCACCGGCTTGAGGACGATGCTGAACAGGCCGGATGCGCCCGTGAAGTCCCGCTTCCAGATGGCATGGCCGGGATCCTCCGGCAGGGCGGGATGCAGCACGCGCAGCACCTCCGGGCGGGCCTGGAGCCAGCGGGCCATGTCGAGACCCTGCTTCTCGTGCTCGCGCAGGCGCAGGCCCATGGTGCGCAGGCCGCGCATGGCGAGGAACATGTCCTCCGGCCCGGCGCAGACCGAGAACTGATGGTAGGTGCGGTTCAGCTGGGGCCAGTATTTCGCGTTGGCCGAGGTGAGGCCGAGCAGCAGGTCCGAGCCGCCGCTGAGATACTTGGTGCCCGCCTCGATGGCGATGTCGACGCCCTTCTCGTGCGGCGGGAACAGGAGCGGCGTCGCCCAGGTGTTGTCCATGATGACGCAGGCGCCGCGCGCATGGGCGACCTCGGCGATGGCCGGGATGTCCTGCATCTCGAAGGTCAGCGAGCCTGGCGCCTCGACCAGCACGGCCTTGGTGGTCTCGCGCATCAGGTCCGCGATGCCCGCCCCGACCAGCGGATCGTAATAGGTGGTCTCGACGCCGAAGCGCTTCAGCACCTCGTCGCAGAAGATCCGCGTCGGGCGGTAGGCCGAGTCGCTGACGAGCAGATGGTCGCCCGCCGAGAGGGCGGCCATGAGTCCGATGGAGAGTGCCGCGAGGCCCGACGGCGTCGCGACCGTGCCCGCCGCCCCGGCGATTTCGCTCCAGGCATCGCAGAGTGCGTCCGAAGTCGGGGTGCCGTGGGTGCCGTAGGTGTAGCGCCCGCGCCGGTTCTGGATGTCGTCGTAGGTCGGGAAGAGGACCGTGGAGCCGCGATAGATCGGCGTATTTACGAAGCCGTGCTGCTCGGACGGATCGCGCCCGGCATGGACGAGCCGGGTGGCGGGGGCGAACCGCTTCTTGGATTCGGGCTTCGGCGTCAGGGACATCGGGACCTGGACTCGCGTGGCGGACGAGCGGCACGAAGCCGAGGGCGCCCCCATCCGTCAAGCGCCGCCTTCAGTTGAAGGCCACACCGACCTCACCGAGGCGCCGCCAGACCACGCGGCAGGACCAGCGATCTTCGGACGGATCGAGGGAGAGAAGGAAGGTGTCCGGGACATGTCCCGCCTCCGGGAGAAGAAGCCGGGCGCCCGCCGCCGAGATGTCGCGGACGATGCAGGCGTGATGGCCGCTTTCGCCCGCCACGACGCGCCCGGGACGGTCGAGGGCGACACGCTTTCCCTGCCTGATATCCATGGGTCTCGCTCCGCCCCGCGCCGTCACAACGTCAGGCAAGCTAAGATGGAGCGGCGTGTTAACAGGCCATCCCGGCGATCCTCGGATTTACCTCGCAAGGAACGCTCGGGACGGTTTCAAGTGGAACGGCGTTAGCGGATGGTTTTCGGCGGATCGGATTGTTGCGCTTCTTCGTAAGCTTCCATCCACGCCTTGTGATCGTCGGAGCCTTCGGGGTACGGGCACTCGCTTTTCGGCTTTCCGTAGACCCGGGCATTGCGGCCCTGGATGAAGGGGCTGTCGCTGGCGGTGGCTTGAGCGTTCGGCATGAGATCTCGCGCACGCAGTGGGAGCTTCGTTAACGGCCCTGTGTGCAATCTGTTGCCGTTCCCCTAGTGCGTTCCCGAGTCCTGCGACGTGCGTATCCTGCGTCCCTTCCTCGGCGGTCTCGTCGTGACCCTCTCGACCGCCGTCGTGGTGTTCGTGACGGCCGACCGGCTCACTCACCTCGCGCCTCCGGCTCCGGTGGCACGCGCGGTGACGCTTGAGCCCTCGGCGACGGGCTCGATCCCGGCTCCGATGCCCGCCCCCGTCGCGGCCATGAAGAAGGCCGCCCCGTCCATTCCCAACGGTTATGACACCGAGCGGCTTCGCGCGCTGATGGCGGGCGATCCGATCCTGCGGGGACGGTAGGCCCTCGCCCCCGTCGTCATTGCGAGGGACGAAGCCAATCCAGGGGTTCGCCGCCCCTGGATTGCTTCGCTCACGCTCGCCGTGACCGGGTGACTCGTCACCGCGCCGTGCGGAACACCTGCAGGTCGAGATCCCGCACCTTCTTGCGCAGCGTGTTCCGGTTCACGCCGAGGAGTTCCGCCGCGCGGATCTGGTTGCCGCGCGTGGCGGCGAGCGCCGCCCCGATGAGTGGACCTTCGATTTCCCGCAGGATGCGGTGATAAAGGCCGGGCGGTGGCAGGGTGTCGCGGTAGCCCGAAAAATAATCCGACAAGTGCCGTTCCACGGCGCTCGACAGGGTCTCCGACTCTCCCGTGGGCTTGCGCCCCGCGCCGTTGGCTCCGCCTTGAGCGGGGCTCTGCGCCAGCGGCAGCGTATCGAGTTCGGCCTCGATGACCGGCCCGGTGATCGTCTCCTGCGGATAAAGGGCGGCGAGGCGCCGGACGAGGTTTTCGAGCTCCCGGACGTTGCCCGGCCAGCGGTACCGCTTGAGCTTCTCCATCGCGTCGCCGTCGAGGGTCTTGCGGGTCAGGCCCTCGCGCTCGACCAGCACGAAGAAGTGGCGGACGAGATCCGGCACGTCCTCCGACCGCTCCCGCAGCGCGGGCAGGCGCAGGGGCACGACGTTGAGGCGGAAGAACAGATCTTCGCGGAAGATGCCCTGCTGGATCGAGACCCGCAGGTCCTTGTTGGTCGCCGCGATGATGCGAACGTTGGTGCGGATCGGGACCCGGCCGCCCACGGTGGTGTATTCGCCCTGCTGAAGCACGCGGAGCAGGCGGGTCTGCGCCTCCATCGGCATGTCGCCGATTTCGTCGAGGAACAGCGTCCCGCCCTCGGCTTGCTCGAACCGCCCGGCCGACCGCTGGAGCGCCCCGGTGAAGGCACCCTTCTCGTGGCCGAACAATTCCGACTCGATGAGATCGCGCGGGATCGCGGCCATGTTCACCGGTACGAACGGGCCGGTGCGGCGGCGGCCGTAATCGTGGAGCGCTCGGGCGACCAGTTCCTTGCCGGTGCCCGACTCGCCGGTGATCATCACCGTGAGGTCGGTGGGCATGAGGCGGGCGAGCGCCCGGTAGATCTCCTGCATGGCCGGTGAGCGGCCGACCAGCGGGATGTCCTCGTTCTCCGGCCCGGCCCCCTGCGCGGGGGCGCCGCGCGGTCGCGACAGGGCGCGGCCGACGATGGCGATCAGTTCCTTCAGGTCGAAGGGCTTGGGCAGGTATTCGTAGGCGCCGCGCTCGGAGGCGCGGATCGCGGTCATGAACGTGTTCTGCGCGCTCATCACGATGATCGGCAGTTCCGGCCGCACGCGCTTGATGCGCGGCAGAAGGTCGAACACGTTCTCGTCGGGCATCACCACGTCGGTGATGACGAGGTCGCCCTCCCCTTGCGCGACCCAGCGCCAGAGGGTGGCGCAATTGCCCGTCGATCGGACCTCGTAGCCCGCTCGGGACAGCGCCTGATTCAGGACGGTGCGGATGGCGGCGTCGTCGTCCGCGACGATGATGTGGCCGTTCGGCATGACTGTTACTCAAAACCTCCGGCAGGCATCCCGATCATGGCTCGACATTGGGCTCGCGCCCATCACGCGCACTCGACATGGGAAGAAGGATGCGGAACGTCGTCCGGCGTGGGGCGGGATCGCACTCGACGATCCCTCCATGGTCGCCGACGATCTTGGCGACCAAAGCAAGACCGAGGCCGGAACCCTGCGCCTTGGTCGTCACGAACGGATCGAACATGTCGCTCAGCATCTCGGCGGAGATGCCGGGGCCATTGTCGCGGATTGCCACCTCAATGGGCAGGCTCACGCGCTCGCGGGATCCGGGGATCTGAAGCCGAAGGCCGGTGCGGAAGGCGGTGGCCAGGGTGATCTCGCCCTCCACCGCATCCGGCCCGATGGCCTCGGCGGCGTTCTTCACGAGGTTCAGGATCACCTGGATCAGCTGGTCGCGGTTTCCGAGGACCGGCGGCAGCGACGGATCGTAGGTCTCGATGAAGCGGATGTGCCGGGCGAAGCCCGACTGCGCCGAGCGCTTCACCTGATCGAGCACCCCGTGGACGTTCACCGGGCCGCGCTCGGCCGGGCGCTCATCCCCGAACAGCTCCATCCGCTCCACGATGCGGACGATCCGGTCCGATTCGTCGCAGATCAGGCGTGTGAGGAGCCTGTCCTCCTCCGCGCCTGTGCTCTCCAGAAGCTGGGCCGCGCCGCGTATGCCCGCCAGCGGGTTCTTGATCTCGTGGGCGAGCATGGCGCCGAGGGCCACCATCGACCGCGCTGCGCCGCGATGGGTGAGCTGGCGGTTCATCTTGTCGGCGATGGTGCGCTCCTGCAGCATCATCACCACGGCATCGCCCTCGTCGAGGGGCGTCGCGAAGACGTCGACGCTGCGCTCGGTGCCGGTGCGGGGCTGCGAGATTTCGACCCTGTACTCGCTGACGCTCGCCTTCCGCCGCCGCACTTCGGCCACGAGGGCGATGATCGGCGAGGCGAAGGGGATGATGTCGCGCAGGCGCCGCCGCTGCATCAGCCGCGCGGAATAATCGAAGAAGGCTTCCGCCGCGTGGTTGCACTGGAGGATGCGCTCATCGCCGCCGATCGTCAGCACCGGCAGCGGCAGGGCGTTCAGAACTGCCTCGCTGCCGGAGAGCTTGAAGCCGGAGGGGGGGAATTCGTCGCTGGTCACGCCGCTTCCCTCATCTCGGGGGCCGGGCCCGCGAAGGCACGGGACAGGAGGACGAGCGCCGCCTGCGGGTCGGTGGTGGTCAGGAGCGCGCTCCGCTCGGCCGCGCTCAATGCGCCACCGGTCTCGGCATAGGCCGCCAGATGCTTCCGCGCATGGCGGACACCCATGTGGTGCCCGTAAAGCGACAGCAATCCCTCGTAATGCTCGGCGGCCATGGCGGCCTGTTCGCCGCGATTCGGCGCCGCCACCTCGCGCCCGGCGAGCGCCGCCGCCACCTGCCCGACGAGCCAGGGCCGCCCGGTCGCCGCGCGCCCGATCATCACCCCCGCCGCGCCCGAGGTTTCGAGACAGGCCCGCGCCTCGTCGACTCCGGTGACGTCGCCATTGGCGATGACGGGAATCGACACCGCCTCCACGACGGCACGGATCGCGGGCCAATCGGCCCGGCCTTTGTAGAACTGTTGGCGGGTGCGGCCGTGGACCGTCACCGCGTTGAGCCCCAACCGCTCGGCCCGCCCGGCAAGGTCGGCGGCGTTGCGGGACGCATCGTCCCAGCCGAGCCGCATCTTCACCGTCACGGGAATGGACACCGCGCCGCGCACGGCAGCGAGCAGGCGCTCGGCATGGTCGAGGTCGCGCATCAGTGCCGAGCCGGAGGCGATGCCGGTCACGATCTTGGCGGGGCAGCCCATGTTGACGTCGATCGCGTCGGCCCCGTTCGCCTCCGCCAGCCGGGCGGCCTCGGCCATCGGCGCGGCCTCGCATCCCGCGAGCTGGACGATATGCGTGTCGATGCCCGCGCCTTCCGCGCGGAGGGTCGCCTCGACAGAGCCTCGGGCGAATTCCCGCGCGGCCACCATTTCCGACACGACGGCGCTTGCCCCGCAGCGCAACGCGATGCGCCGCATGTGCAGGTCCGTCACGCCGGACAGCGGTGCCAGGAGGCAGAGAGGCGGATCCCCTGCCGACAGCCCGCGGCGCAGGGCGCCCAAATAATGGTCAGTCTTCATTCTGCTCAACAATGAGGCAAAGCCGGGCCGGACGCAAGCGGCATCATCGCGTTGATTTCGCCCCCTGCCCCGCTTAAACGACGGGCATGTTTCACAGGTATGGCGCCGGCCGCGCGGCAGGTCTGCCGCCGTTCGAGCCGGGATCCTCGCCCCCATGTCCGCCGCCTCAGAGAATGGAAGCGTCGCCGCCATCGTCGTGGCGGCCGGGCGCGGCATCCGCGTCGGCGGTGGGGTGCCAAAGCAATATCGCCGGATCGCCGGTCAGGCCGTCCTGACCCGCACGCTGGCTGCCCTCGCCTCCCATGCCGACGTGGCGACGATCCAGCCTGTCATCGCCGCCGACGCGGCCGACTTTTTCCGCGAGTGCCTGGAAGACCTCGATCCTTCGATTCGCGCCCGGATCGCGGAGCCGGTCGAGGGCGGTGCCACCCGTCAGATGTCCGTCCGCGCTGGCCTGGAGGCCCTGGCCGCCGGGGCGGCGCCGGAGATCGTTCTCGTCCACGATGCGGCACGGCCCTTCATCCGCCCGGACCTGATCGCGCGGGCCATCAAGGCCGGGCGCGATCACGGCGGCGCCGTGCCGGGCGTCGCCGTGACGGACACGGTGAAGCGCGTCGAGGAGATCGAGCCCGGCATCGGCCGCGTGACCGAGACTCCGGCGCGGGACACGTTGCGCGCGGTGCAGACCCCGCAATCCTTCGCCTTCGGTCCTCTGCTCGACGCCCACCGCGCCGCCGCCGCCCAGGACCTGCACGCCTTCACCGATGACGGGGCGCTGGCCGAATGGGCCCGCCTGCCGGTCGTGGTATTCGCGGGCGATATCGACAACCGTAAGATCACCCAGGCCTCGGACCTGATCGAGGCCGACCGGGCCTTCTCATCCGACGCCGCCGGAGCCACAGCGATGACCCAATATGTGACCCGCCTTGGCACGGGGTTCGACGTTCACGCCTTCACCGAGGGCGATCATGTCTGGCTCGGCGGCATCCGCATCCCGGCCGACCGGGGCGTGCTCGCCCATTCGGACGGTGACGTCGCCCTGCACGCCCTGACCGATGCGCTGCTCGGCGCCATCGCGGACGGCGATATCGGCACCCATTTCCCGCCCTCCGACGAGAAGTGGCGCGGCGCCTCGTCCGACCAGTTCCTGGCCCATGCCTGCGAGTTGGTGCGGGCGCGCGGCGGCCGGATCGACCACCTCGACATCACCGTGCTGGCGGAGGCTCCGCGCATCGGCAAGCACCGCGAGGACATCCGCGCCCGCATCGCGGCCATCGCCGGGGTGCCGCTGTCGGCCGTCTCGATCAAGGCGACGACGACCGAGAAGCTCGGCTTCGTCGGCCGCGCGGAGGGCCTTGCCGCGCAAGCCGCCGCCACCGTGCGTCTGCCGGACGAGGAGGCGGACGCCTGAGGGCGCCCGTCCGCTTCAGAGCAGCAGCAACACCGCCGCGATCAGCATCGTCCCGAAGGTGAGCAGGATGCCGCCGCCGCGGCAGGCGAACTGGCGCGGGCTGTTGGGCGGGGCGAACATGCCGACCGGATGCAGGATGCGGCCCAGCAGAAGGGCGATCAGAAGCGCCTGGACCGTGCCGTGCGAGGTGCCGCGCGCCTCCAGCAGACCGATCAGGATGATCGCCAGCGGCACATACTCGCCGAAATTGGCGTGGCTGCGGATGCGCTTCTGCAGGTCGTCGCTGCCGCCATCGCCATGGAGCACGTTGCCGGACAGACGCCCGGCCATCACCCAGCCCGCCAAGCCGAGATAGAGAAGGGCGAGCAGCGCGGCATAATAAGCCGTGGTCGCGGGGAAGATCATCGGGTCGCGTTCTCCGTGATTGAGCCGCCAGCCCCTGTGGGGCTAGGGTGAAGGCTTCAGCGACATAGGGCGCGTGACGCCGCCGGGAGTCCTCTTCGCGATGCTCGACGATCCCGAACTGCTCGCCCGCGCCGAAGCCCTCGTCGCGGCCTATGCGAAGGCCGGGCGGACCCTCGCCACGGCCGAATCCTGTACGGGCGGCCTCGTGGCGGCCCTGCTGACGGCGGTGCCGGGCTCCTCGGCCGCCGTGGAGCGCGGCTATGTCACCTATTCGAACGCCGCCAAGGCCGAGGCGATCGGCGTCGATCCGGCGCTGATCGAGACGCATGGAGCGGTGAGTGAGCCGGTGGCCCGCGCCATGGCCGAGGGCGCCCGGGCGGCCTCCCGCGCGGATATGGCCGTGGCGATCACCGGTATCGCCGGGCCGGGCGGCGGGAGTGCCGAGAAGCCGGTGGGCCTCGTCCATCTCGCGGTGTCGGGACCCGGTGGCACGACGCATCTCGCCCGTCGCTACGGCGACCTCGGACGGGCGGGGATCCGCCGCGCGGCCGTGGCCGACGCGCTCGGCTTGCTCGATGATGCACTCAAATATTCTAAGTAAATCCGCGCTCTGCCTCATTTTTAGCGCAGCATGCAGCGTGCTTTAACCATGATGGAATAGTTGTCCGCTTCTGTAACAAAATCTTCGATATCTTCGCGAATCATGTGCCGGATTTTCCCGTGGCCGCGATGCAGATCGATCTCCAAACTCTCTACTGGCTGACGGTCGGCACGCTGCTCGTCGCTGCGGCGATGATGCTGTGGGAGCGGATGGCGCAGCCCCTACGCGCTGCCGCTCTCGGCCTCTGGGCGGCGGGGGCTCTTGTCTTCGCCGTTGCCTGCGTCGTCGCCATGGTTCGCACGAGCTTTCCCGGCGTGAGCGGCCTCGCCGCGGCGAACATCCTGTTCCTCACCGGGTATCTGCTCTGGCTGCACGGGGTGCGGCGCCTTGATGGGCCGGCGGGCGGGCTGCGCTGGTACGCCCTGCTCCTCGGCGGCATGGCCGTGTTGTGGACCGTGGCGGGTGTGCATTTCCCGCAGGCCTTCTGGAATCACGTCGCCGCCCTTCCCATCGCGGGAATCTGCGGTGCGACGGCCCTCGTCACCCTGCGCTGCCGGGCTCTTCGGGGCCTGCGCTCCCGTCCCGTCGCCATCGCGATTCCCGCCGGGCACGCGCTGTTCTATGTCGGTCGTGCCTTCATCGTGCCGACCCTCGCCGCCACCTATGGCAGCGAGATCCTGATGAGCGTCGCCAAGGCCACGATGTTCGAGGCGGTGCTGTTCTCCGTCGCCATGCCGATGACCTTCGTCGCCCTGGTGCGTGAGGAGGCGCAGGAGCGTCTGAAGGCCGCCGTGCAGACCGATTACCTCACCGGCCTGTCGAACCGGCACGGCTTCTTCGAACAGGGCGACCGGGTGCTGGCGACCAGCGCGAAGGATGCCCCGATCTCGCTGCTCGCCTTCGACCTCGACCATTTCAAGTCGATCAACGACCGCTACGGACACGGGGCGGGCGACGCGGTGATCCGGCTCTTCGCCGTAGTGGCGCGCGATCACATCGCACCAGAGGCCATCGTGGCGCGGCTCGGCGGCGAGGAATTCGCCGCGCTCCTGCCGGGGGCCGGTCTCGCGGAGGCTCGACAGATCGGCGAGGCGGTGGCCTCGCGCTTCGCCGAATCCTCCGTCGAGGGTGTCCGGGCGACGGTCAGCATCGGCCTCGCGGAGACGCGTCCCGGCGGTAGTGATCTCGGCCAGCTCCTCGCGAGCGCCGACAGGGCGCTCTACCGCGCCAAGGCGCTCGGCCGGAACCGGGTGGAGGCAGAGGGGCCTGCCGCGGCGGCCTGAACGATCAGGCCGTGCCGTAGATGCGAGCCGCGCGGCCCTCGAACGCGTCGGTGAACTTGCGGAAGGCGCGGTCGAACATCGAGCCCATGAGCAGGCCGAGTGTCCGGCTCTTGAACTCGTAGGTGATGAAGAAGTCGACGTCGCAGCCGCCGCCTTCGGCGTCCTTGAACGTCCAGCGGTTCTCGAGGTGACGGAACGGTCCGTCGATGTATTCGGCCACGATCTTGCGTGCCTCCGGATCGAGGCTGACGCGGGTGGTGAACCGTTCGCGGATCGCCTTGTAGCCGACGCCCATCTCGGCCACGAGAACCTGCCCGCCCTCCGGTTTGTCCTGGCGGCGGATGACGCGCAAGGATTCGCAGAGCGGCAGGAATTCGGGATAGCGTTCGACGTCGGCGACGAGGTCGTACATCTGCTCGGCGCTGTGTCGCACCCGGCGCGTGACCCGGAAGGATGGCATTCCGAAGGGACTTTCTCAGGCCGACAGAACGGGGGACAGCTTGGCGTTCCGCGCCGCCTGAAGCTTGGCGAAATCCTCGCCCGCATGATGCGACGACCGGGTGAGCGGCGTTGCGGAAACGAGCAGGAAGCCCTTGGCGTAGGCCGTGGTCTCGTAGCCCTTGAACTCGTCCGGCGGCACGAAGCGCATCACCGCGTGGTGCTTCTTCGAGGGCTGGAGGTACTGGCCGATGGTCAGGAAATCGACATCCGCCGAGCGCAAGTCGTCCATCAACTGGAGCACCTCGTTCCGCTCTTCGCCCAGGCCGACCATGATGCCGGACTTGGTGAAGATCGACGGGTCGAGTTCCTTCACCCGTTGCAGCAGCCGCACGGAATGGAAATAGCGGGCGCCGGGGCGAACGGTGAGGTACTTGGAGGGCACCGTTTCGAGGTTGTGGTTGAACACGTCGGGCCGCGCCTCGACCACGATCTCAAGGGCGCCGTCCTTGCGCAGGAAGTCCGGTGTCAGGATCTCGACGGTGGTGCCGGGGCTCGCCCGGCGGATCGCCGCGATGGTGCGGGCGAAGTGCATGGCGCCGCCATCCGCCAAATCGTCCCGGTCCACCGAGGTGATGACCACGTGGTGCAGGCCGAGCTTGGCGACCGAATCGGCGATCTTCTCCGGTTCGCCGGTATCGAGGGCATCCGGCAGGCCGGTGCGCACGTTGCAGAAGGCGCAGGCCCGCGTGCACGTGTCGCCCATGATCATGAAGGTGGCGTGCCGCTTCTCCCAGCATTCGCCGATATTGGGGCAGCCCGCTTCCTCGCACACCGTGACGAGGCCGTGCTCGCGCACGATCTTCTGCGTCTCGGTCCAGGCCTTGGAGCCCGGTGCCTTCACGCGGATCCAGTCCGGCTTCTTCGGCTGCGCCGCCTGATCCGGCCGATGAGCCTTCTCCGGGTGGCGCGGAGGCCGCGGATCATTCTTGATAAGGTCGAGGACGACGGCCATCGGGAACCGGATCGCGCCTGTGCGCGCCTTCGAGGAGATGATGCTGACTTAGGGCCTTCCCGCCCGCGTCGCAAACGGGCGCGACGCTGGGGCGCGACGGGAGCCTCCGCCTGTCTCAGGATCGGGCGAGGCGCGGAAGCGGGTCGG
This sequence comes from Methylobacterium sp. NFXW15, assembly GCF_049887755.1. NCBI lineage: Bacteria > Pseudomonadati > Pseudomonadota > Alphaproteobacteria > Hyphomicrobiales > Methylobacteriaceae > Methylobacterium > Methylobacterium sp. NFXW15. The sequence goes on from NZ_JAGEKG010000006.1 coordinate 202,110, forward strand.
CGATCGGGGCGTGGTCCGTAAAACGTCGATGTCTGTACAAAATATGAGATAATTCAAAATTGTATTTGAAATAATTGCTACTTGCGGCTGATTGACCTGCGGTTTTCGGCGTGCATGGTCGATTTTTCAGGTGATGATACAGTTTTTCCAGTGATGCTATCCTTGCTCGATACGGTGGAGAGCGCCATCGCCGCCGGAGAATTCGAGGTTGCGGAGGCGGATGCCGAGGTCGGGCTCGCTGAGTCGCCCGACGATCTGGTTCTTCGCGGGAAACTCGCCTTGTGTCTGACGAAGCAATTGCGCTTCGCCGAGGCGATGTCGCATTGGCGCCTCATTCTCGATGCGCCGCAGGCGGGCTTGTCCGATCGAGTGCCCGCCACCTTCGGCCTTGCGATCTGTGCCGCGCAAAGCGGCGAGCCGCATTGGGCGCGCCCCTACATCGACCGGCTGGATATGAGGTTTTCACCCCATCCGAGCGATTGGTGCTGGCGGCCCCGAATCCTTGCGGCAGCGGGCTTCGGGGATGAGGCCGAGGCCGAATTGCGGTCGCTCCTGTCCGACAGGCCCGGCGACCCGTTCATTGAGCAGGCGCTCGGCATGGTGATGCTTCAACGGGGCGATCCCGAAGGCCATAGCCTCGCGCTGGCCTTCTCGAGCCGCGCCTTCTACCAGATCTATTATTCCGGAACGCCGCTGATCGAGCGGATGTGGCAGGGCGAGCCCCTTGAGGGCCGGTCGATCACCATCGTTCCGCATGGCGGCTTCGGCGACCTTTTCCAGTTCATTCGCCACGTCCCCCGGCTTCGGAACCTTGGCGCCGGATCCATCACCGTTGCCGCTACATCCCGGTGTCACGGGCTGCTCCGAAGCGCGGGTGTCGATGACCTCGTTGGCCTGGAGGAACTCGAGGCGGCCCGCAGCCGGAGCGAATGCTGGATCGGCACCTTCGGCCTTGCCCGCGCCGGGGGCGAAAGCGCATCGGGGTATCTCCGGGCTCCGCCGAGCGCGCAGGCAGACGCGATCTTGCGGCAAGCACGGAGCCGGGCGGCGGGCCGCCCCTGCATCGGCCTCTACTGGCACAGCGACATGGATCTCGGTGAGGCGAAGAGCATCCCGCTCCCTGCCCTCGCGCCGCTTTTCGCGCGCACCGACATCCACTGGGTCATCCTTCAGCGCGGCTTCGGGCTTCGGCGCCTGCAAGCGGCCGAGATCGCTCGCGACGCCACGGTGACGAGGGTCGAACTGCCTTTCGATGATGCGGGCGCGCTCATCGCGGGACTCGATGGTGTCGCCTCGATCTGCGCGTGGCCCTTCCACCTCGCGGGGGCATTGGGCGTGCGGACATGGTTGCTCGCGGGACGCGTGCTCGACGGGCGGCATCTAAACCGCGAACGGGATTCCGTCGTCTACCCGGCTTGCGCCACCCTGGTGCGCCAGCCGACCGTCGGTGATTGGCCGGGCGCCATCGCCCTGCTGATGGGCGAACTCGACGCGCTTACCCGGCCGCAGGGGCCTGCTGCGCTTCCCGCACCAGAGCCATGTTGAGGCGCGGGTCGTTGTACATCTTGAACTGGCGGTAGGTGCGGAATCGCGCCCGGCCCTGGCGGCATTCGGCGAGGAGGGCGTCGAGGCAGCCGGACAGATCGCTCCGCTGGAGGCGAAGCCGCGCGAGCTTGTCGGCGCAAGCGGCGCGGTGCGCGTCATCGACGTCCCCTCTCTCCACCTGCGCCCCCATGTGGAAGATCTTGAGGCTGGCGATGGAGAGCCGATCGATGATCGAGCCGGGGGTTTCGCTGTTGAGCCGGGCTTGCGCGGCGGCGGGCGCCGACATCAGCGTCTCCAGCACCTCGTCCATGCGTTCGACCGCATCGTTCCGCGCTTGGTTGAACCGGTCGATCGCCCGCTTGTTGGCCGCGATCTCCGCGTCGCGCACATGCGTTCGCCGGGCGAGATCTTCCTCCGCCCAGAGCTGCATGTTGTTGCGATGATTGTCCGCCAGGGCCAGCCAGAGCGCGGTCCCGTTCGGCGGCGGCAAAAGGCTCCCGTCCACGAAGTAGGCCCGTGTTCCCTCGGCGTGGAAGGCCGTGACCGCATCACCCGTGACGGGCAGAAACATCCCGGCGCTCATGCGTCACGCGTCAGCAAAAGATCGCAGGCGCTCAAGGGGTTCGTGCCATCGAGGCGGGCGCGGATCGCTGCAATGCCCTCCCCGGTCGCGGGGAAGGCCGGCATCTCCGGTGAATTCGCCACGGTCAGCCGGGTGAAATGCTCGCACAGGAAGGCCGCCAAGCCATCCATCATGCCATTGCGCTGGAGGCCGTAAGGCCAGAACTCGATGACGATGGGCACCCCGGCCGCGACGGCGGCTCTCGCCCCGAGGAGGACCTGTAGCTCCCAGCCCTGCACGTCGATCCAGATCAGGGAGCGGGGGAGCCGTTCGGACAGTCCCTGGCGGGTCAGGAGGTCGTCCAGACGCGTCGATTCCACCCGATAGGTCGACCAGGCCTCCTCACCGAACGCGCCCGGTTCCGAGGAATGCTTGACCCGATGGTCGCCCTTGTTCTCCGGCGAAAGCTGGAACTCCAGAAGCTCGCCCGAGGTGGCGCCCGCGGCGGTATTGATGGCCACCACACGATCCTGAAGATCGTTGAGGTACAGGTTCGCCATCAGCGTCCGGTAATTCAGCCGGTCCGCCTCGACGGCCAGAACCTGCTTGGCATGGCCCCGGGCCGCTGCCGGAATCGTGACCGTGCCGAGGTTGGCGCCGACATCGACCAGAAGATCGCGCGGTCCGCCCAGATGCGCGAGGGTGCGCTCGAAGGTTTCGAACTCGAAGCTGCCGTTTCTGGCGAGGGAGCGCGAGATGTAATTGTCGCCGTGAAGCGAGACGAAGACTTCCGGCCCGACATTCGAAAGGGCAAAGAGGCTATCGTTGCCTTCTTCGTATTCGATCTCCCTCAAATCCGGCAGGTTGGTCGTCCGCGTAAGGCGGAGCATGGCGCGCCAGAGATCGCCGAGTTGCCTGGTATCGATCAATCCTGAGGGACGGAGGGTTTGCGGGTTGCGACTATGGGTCGAGACATACGACATGATTTTCTCGTCCCGCGACCCGGGGCAATGACCCTCAGAGACTCTCGCAAAACTCCCGCTGAGCCGTCGAGGCCAGGGGAGAACTCCCGGTGAACGGGAGTTTTGTGAGGAGCACTAAGAGGGTGTCATCGCCCTCAGGCTTCATTATCTGCCAGTCATCTGGCTTTTAACCCCCCTTATATTCTGTTTCTACTGGCTATAGATTGAATATAATCTGTGATAACCACCGGAGATTGTTTTAAGTGATCGTCAAAGGCCCAATATGCGCACGAACAGCCCCGCCAGGACTGCTCCGATCGCTGGTCCGGCCACGGGGATCGGCGCATAACCCCAATCCGACGACCCCTTCCCCGCGATGGGCAGGACCGCATGGGCGATACGGGGGCCGAGATCGCGGGCGGGGTTGATGGCGTAGCCGGTGGTGCCGCCCAGCGACAGGCCGATGCCCCAGACCAGCATCGCCACGAGATAGGGTGCCACGCCGCGTGAGAACGTGCCCGTGCTGCCGGAGGTGCTCGTCACCAGGGCGGCGATGGTGAAGACGAGGAAGAAGGTGCCCACGATCTCCGAGATCATGTTGGCTCGGGTGTTGCGGATCGCCGGGCCGGTGCAGAACACCGCAAGCTTCAGGTCCGCCTCGGGCGTCTCGGCCCAGTGCGGCAGGTAGTGCAGCCACACCACCACCCCACCCAGGAAGGCGCCGAGGAACTGAGCCGGCAGGTAGACCGCGAGTTTCGAATAATCGCCGGTGCTGACCGCCCCGCCCAGCGTCACCGCCGGGTTGATATGGGCGTCGGCGCTGCCGGTCGCATTGGCCACGAACACCCCGGCGAGCACCGCGAAGGCCCAGCCGGCGGTGATGCCGATCCAGCCCATGGCCTCGCCCTTGGAGCGCTTGAGGAGCGCCCCCGCCACCACCCCGTCGCCGAGCACGATCAGCGTCATCGTACCCAGCATCTCGCCCAGGAACGGCGATGCCATGATGTGTCCTCCCTTGATGATTTGTTGGTATTCGTCCGACCCACCCCCTCATCCCGAGGTGTGGCGTCAGCCGTCTCGAAGGAGGTCCAGACATCTCGGCGCTATCTGGAGGCCTCCTTCGTTGCCCGCCGGGGCGGGCACCTCAGGATGAGGAGGCGAGTGGCCGTGAAGCCTCGGGAGGGGCGTCTGCCCTCAGTCCTCGTCCGCCTTCCAATCGAAGGAACGTTGCACCGCGCGGCTCCACATGGCCGCGGTTGTCTCGCGGCGGGCCGCGTCCATCTTGGGCTCCCAGCGCTTGTCGACGCCCCAGTTGCGCTTGAGGTCGTCGAGACCCTTCCAGTAGCCGACCGCGAGGCCCGCCACGTAGGCCGCGCCGAGGGCCGTCGTCTCCGAGACCTTCGGGCGCACGACCGGCACATCGAGGATGTCCGCCTGGAATTGCATCAACGTGCCGTTGGCGACCATGCCGCCATCGGCGCGTAACTCTTTCACGGGGATGCCGGAATCCTTTTCCATCGCGGCTAGCACTTCGCGGGTCTGAAAGGCGGTCGCCTCCAGGACCGAGCGGGCGATGTGACCCCGGTTGGCGTAGCGGGTCAGGCCGATGATCAGGCCGCGCGCGCCCTCGTTCCAGTGGGGCGCGTAGAGGCCCGAGAACGCGGGCACGAAATAGACCCCGCCATTGTCTTCGACCGTCCCGGCAAGGCTTTCCACCTCGGCCGAGTCCTTGATCATGTGCAGGTTGTCGCGCAGCCACTGCACCAGCGCACCCGTGATGGCGATGGAGCCTTCGAGGGCGTAGACCGGCTTCTGCCCGTCGAGCCGGTAGCCCAAAGTGGTCACGAGGCCCGCCTTGGAAGGCACGGCCTCCTCGCCCGTGTTCATCAGAGCGAAGCAGCCGGTGCCGTAGGTGTTCTTGGCTTCGCCGGGGGTGAAGCAGGTCTGGCCGAACAGGGCCGCCTGCTGGTCGCCGAGGATGCCCGCGATCGGCACGCCCGCGAACTCACCCTTCGCTTCGCCGTAGACTTCGCTCGACGAAACGATCTTCGGCAGCATCGCGCGGGGGATACGGAAAGTGGACAGCATCCCATCGTCCCAATCCAGGGACTTGAGGGACATGAGTTGCGTGCGGCTGGCATTGGTCACGTCTGTGGCGTGCAGGCCACCGTCCGGCCCGCCGGTGAGGTTCCACAACAGCCATGTGTCGATGTTGCCGAACAGGACATCGCCCGCTTCGGCCCTCTCCCGAGCGCCCTCTACGTGGTCGAGGAGCCAGCGCAGCTTCAGACCGGAGAAGTAGCTCGCCAGCGGCAGGCCGGTGAGATCGCGGAAGCGGTCGCGCCCGCCGTCATGGGCGAATTCCGAAACGAGACGATCGTTGCGGGTATCCTGCCAGACGAGGGCGTTGTGCAGAGGCTGGCCCGTCTTCCGGTCCCAGATGACCGTCGTCTCGCGCTGGTTGGTGATGCCGATGGCCGCGAGGTCTTTCGGCGTGAGATTGCCCTTGGCGAGAGCTTCCTTCATCACCTTCTGTGTCTTCGCCCAGATCTCTGCGGCGTCGTGCTCGACATGGCCCGGCGCGGGATAGATCTGTGCGTGTTCTTCCTGCGCGACCGTGATGACGGTCCCCTCACGGTCGAACACCATGAAGCGGGTGCTGGTCGTGCCCTGGTCGATGGCCCCGACATAACGGCTCATCGTTTCCTCCTTGGTTCATCCCCACCGGTCTCGGCCGGTTCGGGGGCTGGAATTGGCAACCGGGCCGCAACGGCCCGCTTCTCAGAATGGCGTCTTCGCCCGCTCATTCCCGCGCTGGCTGCTCGCTTCCGAACCCGTGTCGTTCGTATGCGAGGCACGCTCGGTCGGCCCGGTGAGCCAAGACCTCACGGTTGCGACGGAACTTGAAGAATTCGGAATGGGGCGGAATGGGTGATTCCAGCGTGAGACGCCGGGGCCATCACCGCAAAGAGTCCGCTCAGGGGCGTGCAATCCGCCATTGTCTCCATCCCTGTATGCTTTTCCTGCGATCTTACGTCGCCCTTCTGTTTTCGCAAGCGAAAATTTCGTGTTCGCTAGACGTCACTGGCGACGGCGAGCGTCACCCCCTCGCGCTCCATCATGGCGGCGATGCCGGGTGGAGGCATCCGGTCGGTGAAGAACGTGTCGATCTGCGAGAGATGACCCGCCTGCACCATCGGTCGGCGGGTGAATTTCGTGTGGTCGGCCACGAGGAAGGTGCGCTTGGCGTGGGCGAGGATCGCCTGCGTCGCGCGGACTTCCTCGTAATCGTAATCGAGAAGCGCCCCATCCGCGTCGATGCCGCTGATGCCGATCACCGCCACATCGACCCGGAACTGCCCGAGCGTGTCGCTGGTGAGTTGCCCGAGGACGGCGCCATCGCGATTGCGCACCGTGCCTCCGGCCACGACGATGCGGAAGGCGGTGGCGTCGGCGAGCGAGAGCGCCACATGCAGGTTGTTCGTGATGACGCTGAGATCGTCGTGGCGGGTCAGCTCACGGGCCACCGCCTCGGGTGTAGTGCCGATATTGACGAAGACGGAGCAGTGCGACGGGATGCGGCTCGCCGCGAGGCGACCGATGCGGGTCTTCTCCGCGAGGAGGGTCACGCGGCGGTCGGCGTAATCGATATTCTCGACGCTGGAGGGCAGGCCACCGCCGCCGCGGTAGCGTTCCAACCGTCCCTCGGCGCTGAGTTCGTTGAGGTCCCGGCGGATCGTCTGGACCGTGACGCCGAACTGGCTCGCCAGGGCTTCGATCGTCATGAAGCCGCGATGGCGGACCGCCGCCACGATCGCGTCGCGTCGCGCCTCGACGCCGCCCTCGCCCCGGTGCTCCACCGGCTGCGCCATTCCGTTCCTCCGCCCCTTGTTTTCGCTTGGCAACATAGCGTTGCGGCGATGGCGCGCAAACGCGCGAGGGGAGAGGCGTCCTCAGAAAAAAGGCCCGCCGATCCGGCGGGCCTCAAGACACTTACATGCCGTGGCGCATGCGGCGGTGATGCATCTTGCGGTGATGGTGCATGCGCTTGTGCATGCTGCGCTTCATCATCGGGCGGGCGGCCGGGCGTTCCATCTCGGCACCCTGGGCCGAACGCTCCATGCCGCCACGGGGGCCACCAGCCTGCGAGCCCGACATATTGTAGGGCGAGCCGCCCTGGGCGAAGGCCGAGCCTGCGACCAGCGTGAGCGCCGCAGCGCCGAACAGAATGCTCCTCATGGGTGTCGTCCTTTCCTATGCGACCGGGCGGGCGCCACCTGTGGCGCCCCGATCGCCGTGCCTCGCAAAGACGCGGCGCAGGACATGGTTCCGCAGTTAAGACATTTTCGATGGGCAATTGCCGATTGCATCGGCCCGGCTAGCTTCATGCCGGTAAGGGGAGGCCGGGGTGGCGGGCGAATCGACGGCTTATCTGATGCTCGACGTGGCGGGCACAGTCTGCGCGCTCCCCCACGAGGCGGTGGCGGAGGTGTTGCCCCTGCCCGAACTCCAGGCGGCTCCCGCCTCGGGGGGCTGGCTCGCGGGTTTCGTCAATCTCGGCGGGCGGCCTGTGCCGGTCCTCGACCTCGCGCCCATCCTGGGCCTGCGCGAGGCCAGCGCGGGCGCAGGACTCTATGCCCATCTCGTCCTTGCCCGGGACCGGTCCCTTGCGTGGCTCGTGGACCGGGTGGCCGATCTCGCCCTCGTGCCCGCTTCCGCCCAACGTCCGGCCGATCCGGCGGCGAGCCTGAACGGTTGCGTCGCGGCGGGGCTCGCCCTGTCGGACCGCCTTGTGCCCGCCCTCGACCCGGAGCGGCTTCTCACGGAAGCGGAGCGGGCGCGCATCGAGGGTCTGGCGCGGGCCGCCGCGTCGCGCCTCTCCGCCCTGCCCGATCCTGCGACGGCCTGAGCCGGATGCGCCGGACCGGCCGCTTCCGCTTCGATCCCGAGGTCGAGCCTGCCTATGCCGGGCTGAAGGCGCGCATCATCGCGCGCACCGGCCATGCCTATTACGCGGACAAGGACGAACTTCTCCTCGAGCGGCTCTATCGCCGCCTGCGGGCGACCGGCGTCCCGGACCTCGCCGCCTACCATTCCCTTCTGGCCGATGGGGTCGCGGGGGAGAGTGAGTGGGCGCGGCTCGAGGCCGAGATCACCATCGGGGAAACGTTCTTCTTCCGCTACAGCGAGCAATTCGCTGCCCTGCGCGGCACGATCCTCCCCGGGCTCGTCGCCGCGCGAAGGGCCGAGCGGCGCCTGCGGATCTGGAGCGCGGGCTGCTCCACGGGGGCCGAGCCGTATTCCCTGGCGATCCTCGTGCGCGAGATCCTGGGTGAAGCCCTGCCCGACTGGCGGGTGAGCATCCTCGGCACCGATATCAGCGCCGAAGCCATCGCGACGGCGCGCGCGGGGGATTACGGGCGCTGGGCGCTGCGGACGATGCCGCCGGAGGAGCGCCTGCGCTACTTCACCCATCTGCCGCCGGAGCCGGGGATCCGCCGCGAGGGCGGTTTCGCCCTGCGCCCCGAATTCCGGCAGATGGTCCAGTTCAAACAAGGGAATCTGCTGGCCGTCGTTGAGCCCCCTGGGAACGAGGAGGGCTACGATCTCATCCTCTGCCGCAACGTGCTGATCTATTTCGATGCGGCCACCGTGACGCGGGTGGTGCATGGCCTTGGGCGGCGTCTGCGGCCGGAGGGCTGGCTGCTGCTAGGTCATGCCGAGCCGAACCCGACCTTTTCCGCCTTCCTCGACCCGGTGAGCCTCCCGGGCACCGTCGCCTACCGGCCGGGGGGCACCCTGGCAGCGAACGTCACGTTCCAGGCTCCCAGCATCGAAACACCCACGTCCTTCCCCGCGCCCGACCCGGAGGGGCCCGCCTGGACGGGCCTTGAAGCAGGGCTTCGGGGCTCGCAGAGCCTGCCGGAGCCCCCCCTAGCGGTCGCTCCGCTGAACCTTGTGATGAGTGAGGTGGAAGGCAGCGAGGGCAACTCTGACGAACTGCCCTTCGACACTCTCCCCGAGGATCCCCTCGACCGGGTCCGGGTCCTGGCGGATGCAGGCGAGACCGGCGCGGCGTGGCGGGCGGTGCGGGACGCGCTCGACGCCGATCCGACCCATCCGCGGCTGCGCTTCTACGAGGGGCTCGTCGCGGCGAGCCTCGGACGGGAGGTCGAGGCAGAGCGGGCCCTACGGGCGTCGCTCTATCTCGACCGAAGCTTCGTGATGGCGCATTACCATCTCGGATTGCTGCTGCTCGGCCTCGGCCGCCGGGCAGAGGCGGCCCGCGCCCTCGACAACGCCTTCGCCCTCAGCCAATCCCTGCCACCGGATGCGGTGCTGCCGGAAGGCGACGGAGCGCTCGCCAGCGAGGTCGCGGCCGGGGTCGAGGCCGCGCTCGGCCGGAGCGGTAAGACGATGCGGGGGCGGGCCTGACCATGCGCGAGCAGACGGAGCGTGATCTTGCCCGCGACAGGCAGATCAAGGCCGCGCGCACCCTCGCCCTCGCCCGCCGCGCCGAGGAGGCGGACGGGCCAGAGCAGGAGACTTTCCCGTATCTGGTCTGCACCTGCGGCGGCGACCGGATCGGCCTGCCCCTTCCCGCCGTGGCGCGGGTCCTGCCCGGCCGTCCTTGCACGCCGGTGCCGGGAACGGGCGCGGCGCTGTCCGGCCTCGTCGCCCTGTCGGGGCGGATCGTGCCGGTCATCGGCCTCGCCCGCGCCCTCGGACGGCCGGAGGTGGAGGGCGACGCGCGGGAGCACCTCGTTCTCCTGCGCGGAGAACCGCCCGTGGCGCTGAGCGTCGAGCGCGCCCTCGGCATCGTTCGGGCCGCGCAGGATCCGGCCTCCCTCTCGCAAGCCGAGGCCTCCCCCCTGGGAAACGGCTCCGCTCCGTTCTATGTCCCCGCCGCCGAGGGCAGCCCGGACTTCACCATCATCGATCCCGCGCAAGTCATGCGGCGGGTGATCGCCTGACCCCTCCCATGCCTGGAGTTCCGCTCTGACCCTCTCGATCGGACGACGCATCCTCCTCGGCTTCTTCGCCGTCACGGCGGTGCTGGTGGCGCTCGGCATCTATGCCATTGGGCAGGTCGGCGCCGTGCGCGAGACGACGGACCGGATCGTTGCCCGCGATCTCCTGATCATGCGCCAGCTCGACGAGTTGGGGAATCAGACGCGCGACATGGGCGTGCTCCGCCGCGACGCGGTGATCGCCTCCCTGCTGAAGTCCCAGGGCCGACAGGCCCGCGAGGCGGACATCCTGAGCCTGTGGCGGCGCAACGGCACCGTCTCGGACAAGATCCTCGGTGATCTCCTGCGGGAGGCCGACGAGTTCCGCAGGAACGCGGTCTCGACCGAGCGGGCGGCGACCTTCGACAAGCTCCACTCGGCGATCGCCGAGGCCACGACCACCTTCCACCGTTACCGGGAGAGCGGCGAGCGGCAGATCCGTGCGGCGGTCGACGGCAACGTCGAGGCGGTCGATGCGGGTAACGACGAACTCGGCCGCCAATACGCCGCGACGACCAGCGCCGTGGAGCGCGCCCGCTCGGCCCTGGACGAGAGCGTCAATGTCGGCCAGCGGACCGTGCGGGAGATCTACGAATGGTCGCGCCTGTCGATCCTGTTCACGCTGCTGGCCTCCGTTCTGCTGGCTTTTGCAGTCACCTACCTCGTCACCCGCGCGGTGGTTCGCCCGCTGAACATCGTGATGGGCTTCGTCTCGCGCGTCGGTGATGGCGACCTGACCGGGCGTCTGAATTCGCGTGGGCAGGATGAGATCGCCCGCCTCGGGCGCACCCTCGACGGGATGGTCGAGAGCCTGTCCGACCTTGCGCGGACGAACCGTGCGGCGACGTCCGACCTGAACGCGGCGGCGGCGGAGATCCGGGCCTCGGCGCAGGAGCAGGCGGCCTCGGTGGAGGAGCAGTTCGCGGCGGTGCAGGAGACGGCGGCGACGGTCGATGAGATCACCCATTCGGGTGCGCAGATCTCGAAGCGGGCGAGCGAGGTGATCGCCACGGCCCAGGCCACGGCCAAGACCTCGCGGCAGGGGCTGCGGGCGGTGTCGGACACCGCGCAGGCGATGGACGCGATCCGCGAGCAGGCGGAGGCGGTGGCGGGCAACATCGTCGGGGTCTCGGAGAAGACGCAGGCGATCGGCGAGATCATCGAGAGCGTCAACGACATCTCGGAGCGGACGCACCTCCTGGCGCTGAATGCGGCGATCGAGGCGGCGGCGGCGGGGGAGAGCGGGCGCAGCTTCGCGGTGGTGGCCTCGGAGATGAAGCTTCTGGCTGATCAGGCGAAGGCGGCGACGGGCCAGATCCGGGCGATTCTGGGGGAGATCCAGCGGGGCATCAACACGTCGGTGATGCTGACCGAGGAGGCGGTGAAGCGCTCGGCGGTGGGCAAGACGCGGTCTGACACGACGCAGCGGACGATCGAGGAGATCACGGCGCGCTTCGAGGAGAACGTGCAGACGTTCCAGCAGATCGTGGCCTCGACGAACCAGCAGCAGCTGGGCATCGAGCAGGTGATGGGGGCGCTGCAGAACATCCGCCAGGCGAGCCAGCAGACGGCCGCCGGGACGCGGCAGGTCGAGACCGCCTCCGCCAACATGACCGAACTCGCCCAGGCCCTCATGGCCCTGGCGGAACGGTATCGCACCTGAGAGCGCGGCCATGGCGACCGACATCCGCCAGCTGCTGCTCGCGGCTTTCGACATCGAGCACCGCGAGCATGTCGGCGCCATCCGGGCGGCCCTGCGTGCCGAGGCGCCCGACTGGAACGACGTGTTCCGGCGGGCGCACAGCCTGAAGGGCGCTTCCCGCGCCGTCGACCTGCCTGCGGTGGAGGCGGTTTCCCATCGGTTGGAGACCCTGTTCGAACGGGTCCGCACCGGAGGCATGGCGCTGGATCGCGAGGCGGCCTCCACGGTGGAACTCGCCCTCGACCGGATCGAGACCTACGTGGCCGGTCTGTCCGGCGGCGCCGGGCCGGACATGCCGGGCGATGCCATCGACGCCCTCGGGCGGTTGCTCGGCCAGCCGGCGAGCGCGCAGTCTTCTGCCCCTGCCCCTGCCCCTGCCCCTGCCCCTGCCGCCGCTTTCGCTCCACCAGCGCCACCCACGCCCGCCCCCGTCGAGCCCCCGCCGCCGCCCAAGAAGATCCCCGCCGAGCGTCCGGCCGAGGCGTCGGAGCCCGCCGCCGCCTTCCTGCGGGTGCCTGCCGAGACGGTGACGGCCCTGCTCCGGGCCAGCGCGGACCTCTCGACCTCGCTCGCCGCCAAGGCTTCGGCGGCGGAAGGGCTCGGCCGGATCGCAGCGACCCTCCGCGACCTTCACGCCAAGGCCGAGGCGCTGGATTCCGCCAAGGCCGGTCCCGGCCAGCGGGTCCTTGCCGCCGGGCTTGCGGCTCTGGCACGCGAGGCGGCCGACCATGCGCGGCGCCAGGCTGCCGCCCTCGGCGCCGTCGAAGGCGCGGCGACGCGCGTCCGTACCGAGACGGAGCGTCTGGCCCTCGTGCCTGCCGAAACGGTGCTCGGCCCCCTTGCCCGCACCATCCGCGACACGGCCCGTGAACAGGGGCGCGAGGTCGATCTTGAGGTGACCGGCCTCGACGTACCCGTGGAGCGTGCAACCCTTCAGGCGCTGAAGGACCCTCTGCTCCATGCTCTGCGCAACGCCCTGAGCCATGCCTGGCAGCCGCCGGAAACCCGCCAGGCCGCCGGCAAGCCGGAGACCCTCGCGCTGACCCTCGAAGTGGCCCTGCGCGGTGGCCGCCTGCGGGTCGCGGTGCACGACGATGGACCGGGACCGGACCTCGCGCGGATCGCGGAGACGGCACGGGCGCGGGGGCTCCTCGGACCGGATGAGGTTGCCGATCCCGAAACGCTGCTGCGCCTCGTCTTCGAGCCGGGCTTCTCCACGGCGGAGGCCATCGATACCCTTTCGGGGCGGGGCTACGGCCTCTCCGTGGCGGCCGACGCCGCCCGCTCGCTCCAGGGCAGCGTGCGCCTCGAACCGCGCTCGCCTGCGGGCACCAGCCTCGTCTTCAGCCTGCCGCTCTCGGCGGCACGGCGGAGCCTGCTCCTCGTGGAGGCGGGCGGCCATACCTGCGCCCTGCCCTCCTCGGCGGTGGAGCGGCTCGTCAGGCTACCGCGCGCCGACCTTCCCCTCGCCATGGGGCGCCTGCTGCTTCCGTCCGAGGTCGAGGGCGAGGCCGCCCTGCCTGTGTCCGACCTCGCCACCCTGCTCGGGGCGGCGGGCGATCCCGATGCGGGGCAACTCGTGGCGATCGTCCTGCGCTCGGAGCATGGGCGTGCCGCGATCGCCGTGGACCGCCTGAGCGACGTGCGCTCGCTCCTCGTGCTGCCTGCGCCCGAAGTCGGGGGTGACTCCGCCCTGATCGCGGGGACGGCCATCCTGCCCGGCGACAGGCCTGTCCTGGTGCTGGATGCGGATGGCCTCGCCGAGCGGGCGGGATTGGCCGGAACCCAGGGGCAGGCGCCACGTTCGGACCCGAATACCGCGACGAAGCCACGGGCCGGCGAGCAGGCCCGCACGACGATCCTCGTCGTGGATGATTCGATCACCACCCGCACCTTGGAGAAGGGCATCTTGGAGGCCGCAGGCTACCGTGTCGTCGTCTGTGTCGACGGGCAAGACGCGCTCGACCGGCTGCGCGCCGAGGTCGAGCCGGTCGCGCTCGTCCTCGCGGATGTGGAGATGCCCCGCCTCGACGGGTTCGGCCTGCTCAAGGCCCTGCGGGCCGACGATCGCTTCGCCCGGCTTCCCACGGTGCTCATGACATCGCGGGGCGACCCCGAGGACGTGGCCCGAGGCCTCGAACTCGGTGCCGACGCCTACCTGACCAAGCAGAGCTTCGACCAGCGCAAGCTCCTCGATACGATCGGGCAATTGCTGTGACCACACGCCTCGCACGCGATGACGGCGCCGGGATCGCCGTGGGAGATTTGCCGTGAGCACCGTCCGGGTGATGATCGTCGAGGACAGCCTCGTGGTGCGGGAGCTGTTGCGCTACATCGTTTCGCGCGATCCCCGCCTCGAGCTCGTCGCAGCGGTGGCCTCCGGCGAAGAGGCTCTGGCGGCGATCGGCAGTGCGCGCCCCGATGTGATCTCCATGGATATCCGCCTGCCGGGCATCGACGGGCTGGAGACGACGCGTCGCATCATGGCCGAACGGCCGACGCCCATCGTGGTGATCGCCGACGCGGTGGAGGATTCCTCCCTGCACATTTCCATGAACGCCCTGCGCGCGGGCGCCCTGTCGGTGGTCGAGAAGCCCGTGGCCACCACCCATGCGGGTTATGAATCCGTCGCGGGTGAGATCTGCACGCAGCTGCGCATCATGGCGCAGGTGCCGGTGATCCGGCGGCGGCCCATCGGCTCGGAATGGGCCGGACGCAGCGCCGCGGCCCCCTCCGCCCCGGCGCCGATGCCGCTTGCCTCGGGCCAGTCGCCGAGCGTCTTCGGCATCGCCGCCTCGACCGGCGGACCGCCCGCCCTCGCCAAGGTGATCGGCGCGCTGCCCGAAAACTTCCCGCTGCCGATCCTGCTCGTCCAGCATATGGGGCCCGCCTTCATGGAGGGCTTCGCGGCGTGGCTCGACAGCGTCGTGACCTTGCCGGTCGGCCTCGCGCGCGACGGCGAGCGCGCCGAGCCCGGCCGGGTCTATGTCGCCCCCGGAGACCGGCATCTCGAACTCGGCACCAACCGGGTGATGCGGGTGATCGACTCCGCTCCGGTGTCGGGCCAGCGCCCCGCCGCGACGGTGCTGTTCCGCTCCATCGCCCGCCATGCGGGCCCCTCCGCCATCGGCGCGCTGCTCACCGGCATGGGTGAGGATGGGGCGGTCGGCCTCGGCGACATGCACGCCGCCGGGGCGCAGACGGTGGCGGAGCACGAGAGCACGGCCGTGGTCTATGGGATGCCCGCCGCAGCGGTGCGCCTTGGCGCCGCGCGCGCGGTGCTGCCGCTCGATCGGATCGCCGCGCATGTCCTGAGCATCGCCATGCCGGGGGCGTATCCGTGACAGCCTCCGCCGCGAGTGATCCGGCGAAAATTCTCCTCGTGGAGGATTCCGAGACGCAGGCCCTCGAACTGCGCCTGTTTCTCGAGGCCAACGGCTTTTCCGTCTCGCGCTGCGCCAGCTCCGAGACCGCCCTCGACGCCTTGAACGAGTCTCAGCCCGATCTCGTCGTGGCCGATTACCATCTGCCGGGAATGAACGGCGATGAGCTGATCCGCCAGATGCGCCTGTCGCTCCGCACCCGCGCGCTGCCGGTGCTGATGCTGACCGGTGGCAGCGGCGGCGAGCGCCATGGACTGGAGAGCGGCGCCGACGCCTATCTGCCGAAATCCGCCGACCGCGACCTCATGGTGCTCCGCATCCGCGCGCTGCTGCGCGAGAGGCGGGCGGGCGGCGACAATCCCGGCGCGGCGGCCTTCCGCCGGGGGCGCATCCTCGTCATCGATGGCAGCGCCACCTACCGCACCTTTCTTGCCGGTCTGCTCGGGCAGGACGGGCACCGCGTCACCGTCGCGGTGGGGGCGGAGGATGCGATCGCCGCCCTCGACGGCGATGGCAACGCCTTCGACTGCATCACCCTCGACCTGCTCGGCCACGCCTATGACGGTCTCGCCCTGTGCCGCGAGATCGACCGCCGCCGCGAGGGCAAGGCCGGGGCGGGCTTCCACCTCGTCGCCATTTCCGGCAGCGATCCGGCCAAGGATTTTCTCGTCCAGGCTTTCGCGGCGGGGGCCGACGACGTCATTTCCAAAACCGACGCCGAGGTGCTGGCGCTGCGCGTGCGCGGCTTTGTTCGCCGCCGCCTGCTGGAAGAGGACGACCGCCGCATCGCCGGCGAGTTCGGGGAGCGCGAACGCGCCGTGGAGCGCGCCCGCGCCGAGGCCGACGCCGCCGAGGCGCGGGCGAGTCTCGCCGATGCCCTGGAACGGGCGAACCAGGACCTCGCCGATGCCAATCGGCGGCTGACCGATGCGCAGGCCAAGCTCGTCCAGGCGGCGAAGATGGCCTCCCTCGGCGAGCTGGTCGCGGGAATCGCCCACGAGATCAACAATCCGCTCGCCTTCATCCTGGCTCACCAGGGTACGGTCGAACGGTTGCTCGGGGAGCTTCCCACCGCCGATCCCGCCACCGCCACGCGCTCGGTCGAAAAGGCGCGCAGCCGCGTCGGTGCCATGCGGCTCGGCCTGACCCGTATCCAGGATCTCGTCCTGAACCTGCGCAAGTTCTCCCGCCTCGACGAGGGCGAGCGGTCCCTCGTGAACGTGCCCGAGGCGATCGAGACGGTGCTCGCCCTGCTGCACCACAAGCTCGGAGAGCGGATCGCGGTGACGCGCACGTTTTCCGGCCGACCGGAGATTCATTGTACCCCGGCGCTGCTCAATCAGGTCGTGATGAACATCATCGGCAATGCGGCGGATGCGATGCCGGACGGTGGCACGATCACCATAACGACCCGTTCCGACGATACTTGCGACGAGATCAAGATCTGCGACACCGGCCCCGGGATCCCCGAGGATCTGCGTGAAAAGATCTTCGAGCCCTTCTTTACCACGAAGCCGGTCGGCGCCGGGACGGGGCTTGGGCTGGCGATTGCATACAGCGTCGTTCAGGCGCATAGCGGCTCGCTGACCGTAGAGACGGCCCCAGGTGGAGGTGCCTGCTTCGTGATCGGGATTCCGCGGCAGGCGGCGCGCGCTCATGAGTGACATCGGGGGAGGCATTGGGGCTCGGGCGGGCACGATTCTGGCCGTCGACGACGAGCCCGACATCCTCATCGCCCTTGAGGATCTCTTCGAGGACACGTACCGCGTCCTGACCGCGAGCAGGCCCGCCGACGCCCTCGAAATCCTGCGAGCCGAGCCGGACATCGCGGTGATCCTGTCTGACCAGCGCATGCCGGGGCTGACCGGGGACGCGCTCCTCGCCGAGGCCCGTGCCTTCCACGAGGCGCAGGCGATCCTGCTCACGGGTTATGCCGACATCACCGCTGTCATCGCTGCCCTGAACCGGGGTGGCATCGTCGGCTACGTCACCAAGCCGTGGGATCCCGGCCTGCTACGCGGCACCGTCGCCCAGGCTTATGAGCGGCACCGCCTCGGGCGCGACCTCGCCACCGAGCGGGCGCTGCTGCGCGGCCTGCTCGACCATTCCATCGACGCGATCAGTTTCAAGGACGCTGAGGGGCGCTTCGTGCGGCTCAACGCCCGCAAGGCCGCCCTGCTCGGGCGCGACCTGCCCGCCTGCCTAGGGCTGCGCGAAGCCGACCTGCCCGAGGTGAAGGCCCAGGCCGATGCAAGCGCCGACGAGGCGGCGATGCGCGATGGCCGCGTCGCCGAGGTGCTGATCAGCGAGGGACCGCCCGGCGCTGAGAAGTGGAGCCAATTCACCCGCGTGCCGATCCGCGACGGCGGCGGCGCGGTCTCGCACCTCGCGGTCATCGAGCGGGACGTCACCGAGCAGAAGAGCCTGGAGGCCAGGCTTCGCCAATCGGACAAGATGCAGGCCCTCGGCACGCTGGCGGGGGGCATCGCGCACGACTTCAACAACCTGCTCACGGCGATCCTCGGCAGCCTCGAACTCGCGGCGCCGAAGGTCGCCGACCAGCCGCGGGTCCAGCGCCTGATCGAGAACGCGCGCGGCGCGGCCGAGCGCGGCGCCTCGCTCACCAAACGTCTTCTGAGCTTCAGCCGCGCCCATGATCTTCAGGCGCGGGCGACCGACGTGAATGCCCTGATCGAGGGTATGAGCGAATTGTTCACGAGCAGCCTCGGCGGCCTCGTCAGCGTCCGCACCGATCTCGCCCCGAGCCTGTCGGCGGCGCAGGTCGATCCGGACCAGCTCGAACTCGCGGTGCTCAACCTCTGCATCAACGCCCGCGATGCGATGCCGGAGGGAGGCCGCATCACGATCGCCACGCGGCGCATGGCGATCAACAGCGATCCCGAGATCGCCGACGGCGCCTACCTCGCGATCCGCGTGAGCGACGAGGGTACAGGCATCCCGGAGGAAATCCTGCGCCGGGTCTGCGAGCCGTTCTTCACCACCAAGGCCGTCGGCCAGGGCACGGGCCTCGGCCTCGCCATGGTGTTCGGCCTCGCCCAGCAATCCAAGGGTCGGCTCACGATCGAGAGCGAGGTCGGGCGCGGCACATCGGTCGAACTCGCGCTGCCCTTCGCGGCCACGACGCCGGTGAAGGATGCCGAGGGCGAGGCCACCGTGCCCGCCGCCGCGCGACCTGCGCGCATCCTCGTGGTCGATGACGACCCGGAAGTCCGGCACGTCACCGCCTCGTTCCTCTCGGGCTTCGGCTATGACGAGACCGAGGCCGGCAATGGCCACGCCGCCCTCGACCTGCTGACGCGTGCGAGCTTCGACCTCGTGGTTGCCGACCTCGCCATGCCGGGCATGAGCGGCGTGGAACTCGCCTCCGAGGTGAAGGCCCGCCATCCGGGCCTGCCGGTGTTGATCCTCACCGGTCATGCCGAGGCGATGAAGATCCCTGCCGATCTGCCGGTTCTTGCCAAGCCCTTCCGTTCGGCCGATCTCGCGACCCGTGTCTCGGCCATGCTCGATCCCGGCCGGGCGGCCTGATCGCCGCCCATCAGCCCTTCCATGACCGACGCGTCTTCTCCGGCCGCTTCCGAACAGCGCCTCAGCCGCCTGATCGTGCGGGACTTCCGCAACCATGCGGACCTCGACCTGCAACCGCAGGCGCGGCTCGTCGCCCTGGTCGGTGAGAATGGCGCGGGCAAGACCAACATTCTGGAAGCGATCTCCCTCTTTGCGCCCGGGCGCGGCCTGCGCCGGGCCGAATTCTCGGCCATGGCGCGCAAGGGAGGTCCGGGGGGCTTCGCCGTTTCCCTCACCCTCGACCGGGACGGGGCCGAGCACCGGCTCGGCACGGGGATGGAGCCGCCGGGCTTCGATGGCCGCGCGAGCCGCCTGTGCCGGGTGGATGGCTCGTCCGCCGCCTCGCCCGTGGCCTTCAGCGAGTTCTTTCGGGTGGTCTGGCTCACGCCCGATTTCGACGCCCTGTTCCGGGGGCCTGCGGGCGACCGCCGCCGCTTCCTCGACCGGCTGGTCCTGGCCGTCGATGCCGGGCACGGCGCGCGTGTCTCGGCGATGGAGCGAGCCCTGCGCTCGCGCAACCGGCTCTTGGAGGAGCCGGGCCAGGACGCCCGCTGGCTCGACGCCATCGAGCGCGAGATCGCCGAACTCGGCGTGGCCGTGGCGCTCGCGCGCCGCGAGACTGTGGAGCGGTTGGATCAGTTGATCGCCCAGACCCGGGACGACGCGCAGCCCTTTCCCTGGGCTTCGGTGCGCCTGGAAGGCGACCTCGACGATCTCGTCGCAGTCTGGCCCGCGATCGAGGCCGAGGATCGCTTCCGGCAGGCCCTGCGCCAGGGCCGCCCCCGCGACCGGGCGGCGGGCCGCACCCTCAGCGGGCCGCAGACCAGCGATCTCGTCGTCCGCCACGGGCCGAAGGACGTGCCCGCCGGGACTGCCTCGACAGGAGAACAGAAGGCGCTGCTGATCGGCCTCGTCCTCGCCCATGCCCGGCTGGTGCGGGCGATGAGCGGCATCGCCCCGGCGATCCTCCTGGACGAGGTCGCCGCCCATCTCGATCCACGCCGGAGGCTCGGCCTGTTCGAGGCACTGGACGCCCTCTCGGGCCAAGTCTGGATGACCGGAACCGACGCGGATGCATTCGCTCCGGCCGGGGCGATGATCGAAACGGTGCGCATCGGCGGCTGACCCGCGCGGCCATGGTGGCGCACTTCCCCAAAGGGCGCGGCGCTTTACATCTGTCCCATCCCGTCCACGGAACCGACGACATCATGGCCAAGCCCGTCCACAGCATGATCCGCGTCCGCGATGAGGCGCGCTCCAGGGATTACTACGGGCGCGCCTTCGGCCTGGAGCCCGCCGACCGGTTCGACTTCCCGGACTTCACCCTTCTCTACCTGAAGGATCCGTCCTCGCCCTTCGAGCTGGAACTGACGGTCAACAAGGATCGCGAGAAGCCCTACGAACTCGGCGACGGCTACGGCCATCTCGCCTTCGTGGTGGAGGATCTCGAAGCCGAGCATGCCAAGCACAAGCAGGCGGGCTTCACCGTGACCGACGTGAAGACGCTGAAGCACGGCGACACCCCGCTCGCGACCTTCTTCTTCGCCACCGATCCCGATGGCTACAAGATCGAGGTCATCCAGCGTGGCGGGCGCTTCGCCTAACGCTCTCGCCCAGCAGCCTTTTCATCTCACAACTTCAGGTGCCATGACCGAGTCCACGCGCATCGTCTGCATCCGTCACGGGGAATCGACCTTCAACGCCGCCCACCGGGCGACGGGGATCGATCCGGACCATCGCGATGCGCGCCTCACACCCAGGGGCGAGGCGCAGGCCCGCCACGCTGCCGCCGCGCTCCGGGACATTCCCTTCGAACTGGTCGTGGTCTCGCCCCTGACCCGGGCGATCCAGACCGCCACGCTGCTCTTCGACGGGCACCCGGCCGAGCCGCGCATCCTCGTGGAGGTGCTGCACCGGGAATGCCAGGAAAGCAGCTGCGATGTCGGCCGCGCGGCGTCCGAGCTGGCTGCGGAGTTTCCGCATCTCGAGGTCGGTCACCTGCCGGAGGTGTGGTGGCACGCCGAGGACGGGGCCGAGACGATCTTCGGTCTGCCGATCGAGCCCCGGCCCCTGTTCGACCGGCGTGTCGCCGCCTTCCGCGAGTGGCTGCGAGCGCGGCCCGAGCACACCATCGCGGTGGTCGGCCACGGCACCTTCTTCTACCACCTGACCGGCACGTTCCTGGAGAACTGCGCCACGCTGGAACTCGACCTCGACGCCAAGCCTGCGGCGGCGTGAGGCGCGCTTTGTCAGTGCGAACGGAGTGAAGCAATCCAGGGAGGCGCCCCCGCTAAGAGGCGCCCCATTGCCCCGGATTGCTTCGCTATCGCTCGCAATGACGGCGGAGTTGACTACTCCATCACCGGAGCGAGCTTCTTCACGCTCTGGACGTCTTCACCGAGCCACGCCGCGTTCTTCGCCGTGCCGTCGAAGGTCGCGCTGGTCTTGAACAGCTCATACTTGCCTTCGAGCGCGTAGGGCTTCGAGCGCGACAGCAGTTCGGCCACCTTGGCCTTGTCCATCGGCTGGAAAGTCTTCACCGCCTCGAACGCCTGATCCATGTCCCGCTGGTTCTGGATGCCGGTGATCACCACCGAGACCGGCAGGTTCAGGGAGAAGTGGAGGTATTCCAGCGGCTTGATCGGCGCGTCCGACTTCAGGATCACCCCGTCGCCGAAGGTCTTCATGGCGAGCGGGGCGATGCCCTCGCGCACGAGATGCGGCAGCACGAGGTGGCCGAACGAGCGGAAATGCGCGTCCATCACGTTGATCGGCATCTGGCAGGAATCGAAGTGGAAGCCCCGCTCCTGCGCCACGGAGAGCATCTGCAGGTGGATGCGCGGATCCTTGTGGCCGGTGAAGCCGATGTAGCGGAGCTTGCCCTGCTTCTTGGCTTCCATGAAGCCTTCCATCGCGCCGCCCTCGGCGAAGACCCGGTCGGGATCGTCGAAGCGCAGGATCTCGTGGTGCTGCACGAGGTCGATATGGTCCGTGCGCAGGCGGCGGAGCGATTGCTCGATCTGCTTGAGCGCCTCCTCCTTGGTCCGCCCGTCCATCTTGGACATCAGGAAGACCTTCTTGCGGTAGCCGTTCTGCTCCAGGGCGATGCCCATCCGCTCCTCGGACCGGCCCTGGTTGTAGTCCCAGCAATTGTCCATGAACGTGATGCCACGGTCGATCCCCTGGTGGATCAACCGGGTCGCCTCATCGTCCGAGACGGCGCTCTTGCCGAGGTGGAACCCACCCATGCCGATGGCCGAGATCATCTCGTCGGTCTTGCCGAACTTGCGATAGAGCATCTCACCCCGGCGCTCGCCGGGATCGGTGACGAAGGGCAGGTCCGCCGGGTCCTGCGGACGGGTGTTGGGCAGGCCGGGGTCGCTCACGGCCGCCCCCGCAGGGCTGACCGCCGAGAGGCCGGCGCCGAGCGCCGCCCCTTTGAGGAAATCGCGGCGTTCCATATCGCTCTCCGTAATATCGTGGGATCGAAGGTCATGGGCGCGCTCCGGGTTGTTGAAGGCCAACTGCCGGAGGGCGTCAGCGTTCGGAGGCTCGAGCGAGGCGCTCGGCCGCGTGCAGGAGCCGCAAGGCCGCGCAGGCCGCCCCGTAGCCGTTGTCGATGTTCACGACGGTGATGCCGGGCGCACAGCTCGCGAGCACCGAGTTCAGGGCCGTGTGTCCGCCCTCCGCGACGCCGTACCCGACGGAGGTCGGCACCGCGATTACGGGCGACGAGACGAGACCGCCGACGACGCTCGGGAGAGCCGCATCCATGCCCGCCGCCACGATGACGACGGGATGGGCGCGGATCTCCTCGACCCGCTGGGTCAGCCGCCACAGGCCCGCGACGCCGACATCGGCGATGAGGGTCGCACCCCGGCCCTGGTAGTGCAGCGTGCGAAGGGCCTCGCGGGCCACGGGCACGTCCGAGGTCCCCGCCGCGACCACCGCGACGGCGGGGATCGCCTCCACGGGGCGGGGCTCGCCGAAGAAGGCGGTGCGTGAGACGGCGCAATAATCGAGGGCGCGGCGGTGATGGCCCGGCAGGGCCTCCAGCTTGTCCCCGTCGAGGCGGGTCAGCAGGAAACGCGCGCCCCGCTCCGCCGCCGCGTCGAGGATGGCGGCGATCTGCTCGGCCGACTTGCCCGCGCAGTAGATCGCCTCTTCGAGGCCGATGCGCTCGGCGCGGCCGAAATCGAGGAGGAATTCGTCGCGGGTGCTCATGCCGCATCTCCGGTCAAGAACGCGCTGCCGACGCGGTAGGGCTGGAAGCGGATGCCGTTGCTCGCGAGGCCCGCAGGCGCGACCGCCGCGATCCGTGCCGCGAGATCGTCCCGCGCGAAATCGTGCAGCGCCGCTAGGCTCGCCGCATCCAGTTCGATCACCACGCCCGCCGCGCGCACTCGGCAGCGGACCGACCGGCTCGCATCGCCGACGCCCAGCGCACCGCCGACCATCCCCTCCACCGCATGGATGAAGGCGAGCGTCCCGGGTTCGATCCGCAGGCCGGTCTCGACCCGGCTCGACAGGCAGGGCGCCGAGGGCAACTCCGCCACGTCGGCGAGGCCCAGCTCGCGGGCCAGCGCCCGCACGGCGGCCTTGTCGAGCCCCGCCTCGACGTAAGGGTGGCGCACGCCATGCTCGCGCGCGGCATCGAGGCCGGGCCGGTACTCGCCGAGGTCGTTCAGGTTGGCGCCCGAGACGATCGGCAGGTCTGTCACCGTACGGACGGTGCCGTACAGGTTGGTCTTGCAGAAAAAGCAGCGATTGACCGGGTTCGCCCGGTAGCGCGGATCGGCGAACTCGCCCGCCTCCACAACAGTGAGCGACCAACCCTCGCGGGCGGCCTCGCTCCGCACGCGCGCCGTCGCCTCGCCCGGCACGGCGGGAGAGGCCGCGTGGACCATGGCCGCGCCGGTGCCGAGCACACGATGGCTGAGGGCGGCCAGGGTCAGGCTGTCGACGCCCCCACTCACCGCGACGGCGAGGGGGCCGATGCCGGACAGGACGTCTTCGAGCTTGTGGCGCAGGGAGCCCGTCATCTCTCGTCTCTCCCCTTGAGGGCGATCGCTTCTGCCGCGCGGCGCAGGCGGGCCCGGGCCGTGTGGTCCTCGCCGGCGAGCGCGTCGTCGGCCTCGGCCTTGGCCGTGCGGCCCCCCGGCCGCTCCACGAGCTTCACCCTCACCGCGTGGCCCTCGGCCTCGACACTCACGCTCTCGCGCTCCAGCGCGATGCCCGCCTCCTTGCGGAAACGCAGGCCGATCGTCGTCGTCTCACGGAAGCAGGCACCGATGACGGCATCCAGAGCCTCGGCGCGGGCGAGAACCCGCACATGGCTCATCATCCGGCCCTTCTTGCCGAAGACCGGCATCTGCACCGCATCGAGCACGCCGTCCTGGGCGCGGATGCGGTCGAGCCCCTGCGCCAGATCCTCGCCGGATTGGTCATCGACCTCGAACTCGACGATGCCGATTTCCCGATGTCCCGCCGGGACGGACGCCGCGTCCTCCTCGAAAGCCAGGACGCGGAGGCAATTGCTGATGCCGGGCAGACGCCGCCCGCCGAAGCCGGTGCCGGAGCGGGCGAGCACCCGTGTCCCTGCCGCCCGGCTCGTCCTGCCGCCGCAGAGATGGCGCAGGATCGCTGCGCCCGTCGGCGTCACGCGCTCGCCGTCAATGCCGTCATCGACCATGGCGAACCCGTCGAGGAGAAGCGTCGTGGCCGGGGCAGGCACCGGTAGTGGGCCGTGCTGCGTCTTCACCCGGCCGCCGCCGAGCGGCAGGGCCGAGACGGTCCAGGCACTCGCAGCGATCGCGGCTACGAGATGGGCGGCGGCGACGATGTCGGCGATGGAATCCCAAGCCCCGACCTCGTGGAAGGCGACCTCGTCCACCGGGATGCCGTGCACCCGCGCCTCGGCCTCGGCGAGATGGCCGAAGATCGCCAGGGCATGATGCGTCACCTCCGGCGTCAGGTCCGCCCGGCGGAGCCCGTCACGGATTTCGGCCCAGTGCCGGTGGCCGTGGACGTGATGCGCAGGGTCGTGGCTGTGGTCGTGAGGATGATGATCACCATGGTGGTGATCGTGGTGATGATAAGCGTGGTGGTGGTGCCCGTTCTCCTCCGCGGGCTTGCCGTCGCGGGTCACGCGGAAGCGGCGCCCGGTGAGGATACCGTCCGAATGGGGGGAGAGGGTACAGGTGATACCGGGTGCCGCCTCCGGGGCGGCCGCGTCCAGCGCGGAGCGCACGCTGCGGCCAACCCCCGCTTCGTGCTCGGGGAAGGCATCGAGGAGAGCCGCCACGACCATGTCGCCGGCCACGCCACCCAGGGCATCGAGGTGAATCTGCATCACGCCTGAGGTCGGGCGCGGATCGATTTTGTCGAGGGCGACAAGGCGCCCTACCGTACGATCCTCAGCCTTCGATAATCCCGAGCGCCCGCGCCTCGTCGAGCAGCAGGTCGACGACCCGTTCGGGCGCCTCTTCGTGGGCAAGGTGGCCGAGGCCGCGCACCAGCGCCACCCGCGCATCGGGCAGGCGCTTGGCCAGGGTAAAGGCGGTGTCGGGCGCGATCGCCTTGTCCTCACTGCCGACGACGAGCAGGCAACGCGGCCCGAGCCGGGACAGGTCGCGGTGTAGCCGGTCGAGGTTCCAGTTCGCCATCATGCCGAGCGCGCCGCGCACATGGCCCGGCCGGGCGAAGAGGCGCCGGTAGAGATCGAGCCCGGCCGGATCGAGGCGTGAGCCCGTGCCCTCGATCAGCCGCCGCACCGCCGCGCGGTCGGCGGTCCAGGCGAAGAGGCGGGGCGTGAACGGGTTGAGGAACAAGAGCCGCGCCATGCTGGGGAACAGCAGGTTCGCCGCCCCCGGCAGGGGCGCGAGCGCCCCGTTGAAGGCCACGATCAGGCCGGGCGAGGCGAGACCGTCGAGGCAAATCCGTGCCAGGATGGCCGCCCCGGCGGAATGCCCCGCCACGATGGCCGGCGACAGGCCGAGCGTCGTCATCAACGCGGCGACGGCCTTGGCCATGCCAGGCAGGGAGAGCATGCCGTCCGGCAGCGGATCGGTGAAGCCATGGCCCGGCAGATCGGGCGCGATCACCCGGAAGCGTCCGGCCAGCAGCGGCGCCAGCCCGCGCCAGGAATGGTTGGCCGCCCCCGTGCCGTGAAGCAGCAGCAAGACCGGCGCCCCGGCCTCACCGAATTCCTGAATGTGCCACGTCAGGCCACCGGCCGTCACGAAGCGGCTGGCCGCCCGGTGCGGCCAATCCTGCCCGTCCTCGGCCCAGACGGGCCGGTCGGGTTTGTCGAAGCTCAGCACGGGAGTCTCGCGGAATGCGCCGTTTGGTGACGGCGAGTTTGCGGCATCGCACCATGGCGGGGCAAGCCCGCACGGCAACACGCTCTATCGTTCAAGGGCAGAAGTATTTCGCAAATAACAATAATTCCATGCAGCGACCGCATGCCACCGCTGTCGTGCCGCGCCTTGTTGCGCTGCGGGATGGAGCGCAGTCTAAGGGTGTCGAACAAGAACATGTCGTCCCAACTCAGGAGCAGGTCATGATACCTCTCGTCCCCACCGCCGCGCACACTGCCGAAAACTTCGCGGGCTGGAACTTCGCTGCCATGATGCGCGGCGTGTTCTCGTCCTGGATCGCGCATCACCAGCGGCTGGCCGAACTCGGCATCGTCGTCGAGTAAGCGCCTCACCGGATCGCCCTGACGGCCGCGCCGATGGCGCCGCCATCGAGACGCGGCAGGGCGAGGTACCGGGCAGCCATTGCGTCGGCCATGGGTTTTGCGCCGCCGCCCCGGGCGCCCGTATCGATCACCAGTGCGGGTAACCCCGCCTGACGCAGGGCGCGGGCCGCCGCCAGCGCCTCCTCCCCAGCTTTGGCCCGTCCGCCCGTACCGTCTCGGCCGACATTGGCCCGCCCATCGGTCAACACCACCACGACGGCATTGCCCCCGCCCCGGCGCACACCGAGCGCTATGGACAGGGCCGCATCGAGCCCGGCCGCGAGCGGCGTGCCGCCGCCACCGGGCAGTCCCGCGAGGCCGCGCTTCGCCCGCGTGAGCGAGCGCGTCGGGGGCAGGACGAGATCCGCCCCCCTGCCCCGGAAGGCCACCAGCGCGACCCGGTCCCGGCGCACATAGGCTTCGGCCAAGAGCGCTTCGACGGCGCCCTTCGCCTCCGCGAGCCGTTCGAGGGCGGCCGAGCCAGAGGCATCGACGCAGAACACCGTCGTCGTCTCCACCCGCCGCCGCAGCCTGCGGATTCGCAGATCGTCCTTGCGAACCTGAAGGCGCCCTGCCTGTCCGCCGCGCAGGGGCTGCCAGGGGGCGGCCGCGCGCAACGTCGCCAGAAGATCGAGCCGTCCCCGGCGCGGGTCTCCGGCCCGGTGGCCGACCGGGCGGCCGGTACGAGCGACGGCTTCCGGCCTGCCGCCCCGGCCAGCGCGAGCCTCCGACCGGCGTAAGCCCCCAGCGAGCAGCAGATCGAGCAGACGCGGGGGAATGGCCGCCCGCACCGCGTCGAGAACGACATCCTCCGGTGGCGCGGGCTCGCGCTCATGCTCTTGGTTCTCGCCCGGCGGGGTCTCCTCTCGCTCGTTCTCCTGCGGCGGCTCCGGCGCGGGTTCGGGCAGGCGCTCGGCGCGGGGAGCGAGCACCAGACGCGCGGCCGTCACGGTCGCGCCGGGGAGACCCGCCTCCGCGAGCGCCCGTGCGGCACGCAGGGCCAGGATCGGCGCGCGCGGCGAGGCGATGCCGAAGGCTGCCGCGAGGGTGCAGAGCATCTCCACCGGATCGCCCTCGCTCGCGCCTTCGGGCGCCTCCGGGGTCAGAGCGTCCGCCACGGCGAGGCGCGGCGGCACCGCATCGAGATCGAGGCGAAAGGCCAGACGGTCGGCCAGGGCGGTGGGGGCGGCTTCGTCGTCGCGGCCCTCATCCAGCAGGACGAGGCCGAAACGGGCGGGCACGCCCTGCGGTCCGGCCCAGCCGGTATCGAGGGCGGCGGCGAGGCGCGCGGCGATGCCGGGCTCCAACCGCTCGGCCATGGGCACCACGATCACCCCACCATCCGCCGCCGCGAGAAGGCCGGTCTGGGTCACGGGCCGCCCGGCCGAGAGGGTCGCGGCGAGGTCGAGCCCCCCGAGCAGCCCCTCGTCGCCGATGCCGGGAGGCATCCGGCGAAACGGAGCGCCGGGGTTCAGGGCCTCGCGCAGGTGGTCGAGCCAGGCGCCGCGCACCGGGCCGGGCGCGGCGCGGAGGACGACGCCGCCGAACCCGTGCGGGTCGGAGGCGAATAGCCGGAGGGCGAGGAGGGCGTCGGCCCAGATGCGGTCGGGCGCGGGGCCCGTCACGCAAACACCTCGGCCAGGGCCCGTTCGACCCGCACGGTCGAGCCGGATTCATCCAGTGGGTTTCGGCGCAAGCGGTGGCGCAGGGCGGCCGGGGCGATCCGGCGGAGATGATCGTCGGTCACGGTCGTTGCGCCGTCGAGGGCGGCGAGCGCCCGGGCGGTGCGCATGAGGGTCAGCTCGCCGCGCAGCCCATCGGTGCCGAGGGCGAGGCAGAGGCGGGCCGCCTGTTCCAACGCGGCATCGGGCACCGTGACGGAGGGGAGCCGCTTGCGCGCCGCCTCGATCCGCTTGGCTGTGGCCGCGTTGCCCTTCGCATGGGCGGCGCAGAAGCCTTCGGGATCGCGCTCGTAGGCGTCGCGGGCGCGGACCACGGCGATGCGGGTGGCGATGTCGGTCGGCGTGGCGACTTCGCAGGCGAGGCCGAACCGGTCGAGCAATTGCGGGCGCAACTCGCCCTCCTCCGGGTTGCCCGAGCCCACGAGGACGAAGCGTGCCGGATGGCGCAGGGACAGGCCCTCGCGCTCGACGGTGTTCACACCGGAGGCTGCCACGTCGAGGAGCAGATCCACGAGATGGTCTTCCAGCAGGTTCACCTCGTCGATGTAGAGGAAGCCCCGATTCGCGCGGGCCAGCAGGCCCGGCTCGAAGGCCTTCACCCCGGCCGACAGGGCCCGTTCCAGATCGAGCGTACCCACCACCCGATCCTCGGTGGCGCCGAGCGGCAGATCGACGACCGGTACAGGCTTTTTCTCGGACTTCTTCCGCGCGCCCGGCATGGTCGCGCAATGCGGGCAGAGGTCCGCCGGGCTTGCGGGGTCGCAATTGTAGGGGCAGCCGGTCACCGCCAGCATCGGCGGTAGCAGGGCGGCCAGCGCCCGGATCGCCGTGGACTTGCCCGTGCCGCGATCACCGAAGACCAGAACGCCGCCGACCGCAGGGTCCACCGCCGCGATCAGCAGCGCTTGGCGCATCTCGTCCTGGCCGACGATGGCCGAGAAGGGAAAGGTGGGCACGTCGGTTCCGGGTTCGGGCCTAGGGACGGGTCCATCGCTACCCGTCTTTGCGAGCGAAGCGAAGCCATCCAGGGACGCGCCACCATGAGTGGCGCCCCTCTGCCCTGGGTCGCTTCGCTGTGCTCGCGATGACGGCGTGCGGATGAGGGACGGTTCGGCCCTACTCCGCCGCCTTCTGCCGGAGGCCGATACGGCCCCAGATGGTGGTAAGGGCGCCGACCAGATGCGCCACATCCGCATCCGTGTGCAGGGGCGAGGGCGTGATGCGCAGGCGCTCGGTGCCGCGCGCCACGGTCGGGTAGTTGATCGGCTGCACGTAGATGCCGAACTCGTCGAGCAGCGTGTCCGAGATCGCCTTGCAGAGCACGGGATCGCAGACCATCACCGGCACGATGTGGCTCTCGTTCGGCATGGTCGGGATGTCGGCGGCTTCCAGCGCCGCGCGCACGGTCGCCACGCGCTCCTGATGCCGGGCGCGCTCGGCGCCGCTCTCCTTCAGGTGGCGGATCGAGGCCGCCGCGCCCGCCGCCACGGCCGGGGGCAGCGAGGTGGTGAAGATGAAGCCCGAGGCGAAGCTGCGGACGAAGTCGCACAGCTTCTCGGAGGCCGTGATGTAGCCGCCATGGACGGCGAAAGCCTTGCCCAGCGTCCCCTCGATCACGTCGAGCCGGTGGGCGACGCCATCGCGCTCGGAGATGCCGCCGCCGCGCTCACCGTACAGGCCGACCGCGTGGACCTCATCGAGATAGGTCAGCGCGCCGTGCTTCTCGGCCACATCGCAGATCTCGCCGATTGGGGCGATGTCGCCATCCATCGAATAGACCGACTCGAAGGCCACGAGCTTCGGGCGGGAGGGGTCGATCAGGCTGAGCTTACGGTCCAGGTCCTCAGGATCGTTATGGCGAAAAATGTGCCGCTCGGCGCGGCTGAACCGGATGCCCTCGATCATCGAGGCGTGATTCTCGGAATCCGAGAAGACCGCGCAATTCGGCAGGCGGGAGGCGAGCGTTCCGAGAGCCGCCCAGTTCGAGACGTAGCCCGAGGTGAAGAGCAGGGCCGATTCCTTGCGGTGCAGGTCGGCGAGCTCGCGCTCCAGCAGCACGTGGTAATGGTTCGTGCCGGAGATGTTGCGGGTGCCGCCCGCACCCGCGCCGCAGCGATCCAGCGCCTCGTGCATGGCGTTCAGCACGCTCGGGTGCTGGCCCATGCCGAGATAATCGTTCGAGCACCACACGGTTACGGGGCGTGTGCCGCCGCCATGGTGGTGAGTCGCGTGGGGGAAGCGCCCGGCGTGACGCTCCAGATCGGTGAAGACGCGGTAGCGTCCTTCGCGATGGAGGCCGGCGATCTCGGCGCCGAAGAAGGCCTCGTAGTCCATTCCTCTACTCCCCGGTTGCCGCAGGTTCGGCCCGCTTGTGTCGTTATGCTCTAGCCGTTCAAGAACTCGCATACGACGAATTCCAAATCGAGGGGTGCAAGGCTCCCGCCTGAGCGAAAACCGTCCACCGTGGATTAATCCGGTGCGCCTCGCGCGCCGTCGAGGCTCCGCCCCGGCAGGCTCCAGCGCCACAGGGCAGCGGAGGGCAGCGGGAGCATGAGGAACCAGTGCTCCAGCGTCGCGAGTGCCATCAGCGTCGCAAGCACGGTGAAGCCAATCAGCTCATGCTCCAGAACCGTATCGGACAGCGCAGCCCGCCCCAGCAAGGCGGCGGCGGCCGTGCCGAGGGTGACGGAGACCGGGAAGAGCCGGTTCATCGGTGCCCGTGTGAGGTAGCAGGCGAGATAGCCGAGATGGTCCGGCAGGAACTCGGAATGGAGGTTGCGCACCCCCAGGAACAGGTTCAGCCGCGCCGAGAGGTTCATCACCACCAGGGTGGCGTAAGTCCAAAGGGCGAACTTGTTCGGCTGTCCCCAGACCAGGGCGAGGATCGCGAGCCCGCCGATCACGATCGCGAATTCGTGCCAGAGGCTGGTGGCGAGCGCCGCGAAGAACCGCTCGCTCCCCCGGTACGAGGGCGGACAGGCCACCGGGCGCGGGCCCGAGATGAAGCCCATGTAATAGCTCATCTCCTGCCAGCCCCAGACGATCAGGGCGGCGGTGAAGGCCATGTAGGCTCCGCCCGTCCCCGTATCGCCCGCGCTCGTCCGCACCGCCACCAGCGCCCCCGCGAGCAACAGCGTCGCCGCCGCCATGCTCCAGGGATGGGTGCGGCGCGGGGCGTGGTCGAGCAGCAGGATCACGCCGGTGGAGAACCACCAGAGCACCACCGCATAGACCACAGGGGCGGCGTAAGTCGCCATTCTACCAGACCGGTTGCAGGCGGATGTCGGCCGGCAGGGCGTTGGCCTTCACCGGCAGCACGTAGAGGCGCGCGAAGGTGAGCGCGGCGCCGACCGCGTGGGCACCCTGTGCGAGCTTGCCGCCGAGTCCGCCCTTCGCCTTCGCCGCCGCGATGCCACGGCTGTGGGCCAGCAGCCTGTCGAGCCCCGCCCGGAACTTCGGGTTGTCGATGTCGAGTTCCAGCGGGAAAGTCTGCTTCGAGATCTCCGAGGTGATGCGGAAGACCTTGTAATCGTAGTCGGACGGATCGACCCCCAGCGCCGCGTGGAAGGCGGGGCGGTGATGGTCGCGGACATACATCGTCGCGAAGACGGCGAGCAGGAAGAAGCGGATCCAATAGCGGTTCACGCCGCTCGTGAGCTTCGGGTTCGCCCGCATCAGCAGGGCGAAGGCCTCGCCGTGCCGGAACTCGTCGTTGCACCACTTCTCGAACCATTTGAAGATCGGGTGGATGCGCCGCTCGGGATGCTTCTCCAGCTCCCGGTAGATCGTGATGTAACGGGCATAGCCGATCTTCTCGGACAGGTACGTCGCGTAGAAGATGAATTTTGGCTTGAAGAATGTGTACTTCTTGGTCTTCGTCAGGAAGCCGAGGTCGACGCCGATCCCGAAATCCTTGAGCGTGTCGTTGATGAAGCCCGCATGGCGCGCCTCGTCCCGGCTCATTAGGCCGAACAGCTCCTTGATGTCCTTGTTCTTCGCGCGCTTCCTCATCTCGGCGTAGAGCACGCAGCCCGAGAACTCAGCGGTGATCGAGGAGACGAGAAAGTCGAGGAATTCCTTGCGAAGCTCCGGCTCCATGGCCGACAGGTCGCAATCGAACTCCTCGTTGCGGGTGAAATGGCGCTTGTTCGGGTCGGACTTCAGTTCCGCGATCAGCACGTCCCAATCGCGGCGGACCGGCTCGACATTCGTGCGATCCAGTTCCACGAAATCGGTCGTGTAGAAGCGGGGCGACAGAAAAGTCGTCTCCTGCGCGGCCTTGGTCGATTCGTTGATCGGCATCTTCGGGACGGGAGCGGTCACAGCGTCCTCCGTTCGGAAAAGCTGACCTCGTAGAGTTCGGTCAGTTCGAGATGGGCGATGAGCTTGGTCCAGGCGCGCTCCAGCGCGCCCGCGCGGGTGACGGTGGCGGTGCGGCGCACGGTGAGGCGCTCGCCGTAGGCCACCTCGGTCGGCGCGTCGTGTACCTGCACCTCGTCACCGGGTTCGATGTCGAAGCCCGCATCGAGGGTGACGTGCGCGTGCAGGCTCTCGGGGGTGTTCTCGAGCTCGACGGTGCAGGGCACCGTGACGGTACGGGAGCCGGGCCAGCCCATCAGCGGGTCTCCGTCACGGGGGCGCCCTGACCCGGCAGCAGCCGCGCGAAGGAGAGGGCGTTGGTGGAGCCGAAGGCCTCC
The DNA here is from genome assembly GCF_049887755.1 of Methylobacterium sp. NFXW15. Lineage (NCBI taxonomy): Bacteria > Pseudomonadati > Pseudomonadota > Alphaproteobacteria > Hyphomicrobiales > Methylobacteriaceae > Methylobacterium > Methylobacterium sp. NFXW15. The sequence goes on from NZ_JAGEKG010000006.1 coordinate 234,982, forward strand.
AGCGGCACGTGCCGCCCGGTGGCTTCGTCGGCGAGATCGAGGCGGCCGTCGTCGAAGCGGGTCAGGGTGAAGGGCGGCTCGCGGCCGAGCCCGTCGCGCTGCCGGGCCTGGGCGAGGCCCCGCAACGTACCGCGCAGGAAGCCGTCCTCGCCGGGTTTGATCCAGGCGACGATGCGGCTGTCGGCGGCGTCCCGCAGGGCGATGGAGCCGTCGGCCTGATCCTCGGCGCGGAAGTCGAGGCGGGCGATGGCCTTGGCGGCGGGAAGCTGCGTCAGGCCCACGCCCTCGCCCCGGCCGATGGCCACGGCGAGCATGGTGAAGCCGAGGAGCGCCCCCGCGCCGATCAGCAGCAGCGCCGGCACCGGCCCGGACGCACGCCCTGGGATCGCTCCGCTCATCCCGCCCCTCCCCTTTTTATTCCGCCGCCACCAGGCGCGGGGCCTGCGGCGTGGGCCGCATGACCACCACCGGCTGGACCGGTTGCCCGTTCTCGGCGAAGGCGGTCATCGCCTGAACCAGAAGACGGGTGACCGACTCGGCCTGTGGCACCGAGCGCAGCATGGGCTCGGTCCGCGAGACATGCCAGGGTCTCGCATGCGGCCACAGTTGAAGGTAGGCGATCCGCACCCCCGGCCGCAACCTCAGCGGAATGTCGCCGCTGTCATCCGAGAAGGCGCGCAGGGCCCCGTTCTCGATCTGCGCGAAGGGCAGGTTGCGGGTCACCGGCAGGGCGATGCCGGTGTGGAACACCACCCGCTTGTCGGTGATCGTGTAGACGGTGGTACGGTGGGTGAGCCACGACAGCACCCACAGTACCGCGAGGCCGAGTGCCCCCGTGAGCATGATCGCGCTGCCGATCATCACGGCGCGGCCCGGTGAATTCGCGCTCGCGGCGAAGATGCAGGCCCAGCCGACGAACCAGAGCGCGACGATGCGGGCATGGAACACCCGCACGAAAACGCCCGTCGTCGTCGGCGCCCCCTGCCAGAGCAGCCGCTCATTGCGCGGGAGCGGCCCGGGCAGCCCGCGCAGGGTGCCTTCGGGAAGGAAGTCGTCGCCGCTCATAGCAGCGGCTCCGCGCGCTTCGGCGTCGCGTAGAGCGTGCCCGCGCCGAAATACGACATGATCCGCTCCTCTTCGAGGAAGGTGACAGATTCGGGGTTCTTGGTCGTCGGGATGTCCGCGAATTGCGAGGCGAGCAGCGCCTCGGACTTCACGGTGCGGGTGAACCCGCCCGCCCGGCAGAAGACCGACGGCATCAGGCGCCGCGACCCGTCGGTCAACTCGACCTCGTAGTAGCGGACCAGGGACTCACCCCGGTCGACCCAGAGGTCGGCCACGACACCCGCCACCGCGTTGTCGGTGCCGAACACCGTCATGCCGATTGGGTTCGGGCCCGCCTCGTGGACGACGAAGTTCGTCGCCACCCGCAGGGGCACGAGGCGATCCTCGCCCTCCCACGTCTTGTCGGTGACGTCGTGACGATTGACGTAGGAGCCAGGTCCCACGCCCGCCGCGAGCGAGCCTTCCGTCCGCTCGTACGGCGCGCCGGGCCACGGCTCGACCTTGCGGGCGGGGATGCCGGTCTCGATGTCCCGGCGGCTCTGCATCGCCTGTGGCGCGAAGGTGGTTTCGCCGCCGGCCAGGTGGAAACTCTTGGCGGTCGGGATCAGGAACGGGTTGGGCGAGTGGCGCAGGCCCACCGCCTCGTCCTCAAGGGGGTAGCCCTCGCGGCGATCCTCACGGCGCAGGTAGAAGACCAGCCCCGCGAAGAAGAGGAAGAACGCGTAGAGCACGACCTGCGCGACGTCGACGTATCCGGTCAAGGCACCTGTGGGCATAGGATCCTCCCCCCTGGTCTCAGGCGGTTCTCTCGATGAGACGGCGGCGCTCGCTGCTTCGCACCAGCGGCCCGAGGGCCACGAGGGCGGCGAAGAGCAGCGCGATCTCGATGTGGTAGACGATGAGGTAGCCGATGGCGGGTTCGTTCATCCCCTCGCCGAGGATGCCCGTCTGGGCGATGGCCGCGCCCACGTCCCGCACGATACCGCTGGCGGCGATGGACAACCCGGCGGCGGTGGCCTGCACCGCACCCCAGGCCCCGAGCGCGAGGCCGGTATCCTCCGGGCCCGCCTTCTCCATGGAGGCGGTGAGCGTTCCGTGGGCGAAGAGTCCGCCGCCGAGGCCGATCAGGCTGACGCCGACGGCGAAGAGGTTCTGCGAGGCGAGCGGCGCGGCGAAGACCACCGCCGAGAAGGCGAGAATGCCGATCCCCGCGCCCGCCGCCGAGACGCGGAACGGATCCCCGCCCCGGTTCAGCCAGCGCGCCGCGAGCAGAAGGCCGAGGCCGCCCCCCGCCGCGAGCATCGCGGTGAGCGCGGTGGTCGCCGCCACCGGTAGATGCAGGATCTGTCCGCCATAGGGTTCGAGCAGGATGTCCTGCATCGAGAAGCCCGCTGTGCCGAGGCCGATCGCCACCAGCCGCCGCCGCGCATGGCCGCTTCCGGCATAGGCGCGCCAGGAATCGGAGAAGGTCTGGCGCGGCGCGTCGCGGCCGCGATTCGGATCGCGCGGCTCCTGCTTCCACAGGGCGAGGCCGTTCAGGACGATGGTGACGAGGGCGGCGCCCTGGATCACCTGGATCAGCCGGACCTGCGAGAAATTCGAGAGGGCCAGGCCGAACACCACGGCGCTCGCCATCATCCCGGCGAGGAGCGCGGCGCAAAGGAGAGCCACCACCTTCGGCCGGGCATGGGCGGGGGCGAGATCGGTGGCGAGCGCCAGACCCACGGTCTGGGTGGTGTGGAGCCCCGCGCCGACGAGCAGGAAAGCCAGAGCCGCCGCCACGTTGCCGACCCAGAGCGGCCCGGTCGTGTCGCCCGACAGGATCAGCAGGGCGAAGGGCATGATGGCTAGCCCGCCGAATTGCAGCAGCGTGCCGAACCAGATGTAGGGAACCCGCCGCCAGCCCAGCACCGAGCGGTGCGTGTCCGACCGGAAGCCGACCAGGGCGCGCAGGGGCGCGAAGATCAGCGGCAGGGACAGCATCACCGCCACGATCCAGGCGGGCACGCCCAACTCGACGATCATCACCCGGTTCAGCGTGCCGATCAGCAGCACGGCGGCCATGCCGACCGTGACTTGGAACAGGGCCAAGCGCAGCAACCGCCCCATCGGCAGCTCGACGGTGGCCGCATCCGCGAAGGGCAGGATGCTGGGGCCGAGGCGCATGATGGTGCGGGTGAGGTTCATCGGGCTGCGCTCCGCGTCAGCGCGATGGCGTTCGACAGGTAGAAGCCGCTGTTCACCCGGTGGCTTTTCACCCAGGTGAAGCCGGTCAGCGCTGCCTCATCGGCGATGCGGCGCTTCAGGCCGCGTTCCGTCACGGGCACGATCGCGGGCGAGCGGTCGCCGCGCGGGAACAGCTTGCCCGCCGCGTGCATCAGCGTGAGCAAGGCGGTGCGCGGCGCCACGGTGAACAGCACCGAGCCGTCCGTCCGTTCCGCCAGCCGTCCGAGAGCGCGGGCGATGTCCGCCGGGCGGTAATGGATCAGCGAATCCATCGCGACCACGTGGTCGAACCGGCCGAGGCCGGGATCGAGCATGTCGCCGACGCGGAACTCGATGCGCCCGGCGCCGACGATCTGCGGAAGGCGCTCCTGCGCCAGCCCGATCAGCGTAGGCGAGACGTCGATGGCGACGACCTCGGCCCCCCGCCGTGCGGCCTCGACGGCGAGCGCGCCCGTGCCGCATCCGGCATCGAGCAGGCGCTGGCCGGTCATGTCGGCCGGGAGCCAGGACAGCAGCGTGCCGCGCATGGCGTCTCGCCCCGCCCGCACCGTCGCGCGGACCTTGCTGACCGGCGCGTCCGAAGTCAGGCGCGACCACGCCTCGACGGCCGTGCGGTCGAAATAGGTGGTGAGTTCGCCCCGGCGGGCGTCGTAGCTGGCGCTGGACATCAGTCGAACCCAAGGAACTCGAACAGGTCGCGGTCCTTCATCGGCTGCGCCTCGCAAGGCTCGCCGCCGGCCCAGAGGGTCTCGGCCAACCGCATGTACTCGGCGGTCACGGCGTCGAGCTCGGGCGAAGACTCCATTTCGAACAGCGTCGACTTCTTGAGGCGCGAGCGGCGCACCACGTCGAGGTCGGGAAAGTGGGCGAGGCGCTTCAGGCCGACGGCATCGTTGAACCGGTCGATCTCGTCGGTCTTGGCCGAGCGGTTGGCGATGACGCCGCCGAGGCGCACGCCGTAATTCTTCGACTTGGCGTGGATCGCGGCGACGATCCGGTTCATCGCGAAGATCGAATCGAAGTCGTTGGCGGTGACGATCAGCGCCCGGTCGGCATGCTGGAGCGGCGAGGCGAAGCCGCCGCAGACCACGTCGCCGAGCACGTCGAACACGACGACGTCGGTGTCCTCCAGGAGGTGGTGCTCCTTGAGGAGCTTCACGGTCTGGCCGACCACGTAGCCGCCGCAGCCTGTGCCGGCGGGCGGGCCGCCGGCCTCGACGCACATCACGCCGTTATAGCCCTCGACCACGAAGTCCTCGACCCGCAACTCCTCCGAATGGAAGTTCACGGATTCCAGCGCGTCGATCACCGTCGGTGCGAGGCGCTTGGTGAGGGTGAAGGTCGAATCGTGCTTTGGATCGCAGCCGATCTGAAGCACGCGCTTGCCGAGCTTCGAGAAGGCCACCGACAGGTTCGACGAGGTGGTCGACTTGCCGATGCCGCCCTTGCCGTAGACGGCGAAGACCTTGGCGGTCTCGATCTTGAGATCGGGATCGAGGGCGACCTGCAGGCTGCCCTCCTCCTTCCGCACGGGGACCGGGTTGCGGATGGCGATGTTCATGCGGCCACTCCTGGGGTCACGCCTTCGAGACGGTCCTCTAGTTCCTCCTCCGCCCGGTCGAGGGCGTCGCGGGTCTCCGCGTCGGGGGTCCAGAAGCCGCGCTTGTGTGCCTCGATCAGCCGTTGGGCGACCTTGGCCGAAGCGGTGGGGTTGAGGGAGGCGATGCGCTCGCGCATGGCCGGGTCGAGGACGAAGGTCTCGGTGATGCGCTCGTAGATCCAAGGCTGCACCGCGTTGGCGGTGGCCGACCAGCCCACCGTGTTGGTGAGATGCGCCTCGATCTGGCGGACGCCTTCATAGCCATGGCCGAGCAGCGGCTCGTACCATTTCGGGTTCAGCATCCGGGTGCGGGTTTCCAGCGCGACCTGCTCCGGCAGGGTGCGCACCCGGCCTTCGCCGCGGGTCTGATCGCTGATGTAGATCGGGACCGCCTCGCCCTTGGCGCGGGCCACGGCGCGGCCCATGCCGCCGAGCCCGTCGAAGTAATGATCGACGCTCGTCACCCCGACCTCGACGGAATCGAGGTTCTGGTAGGCGAGATCGACGGAGGCGAGCACCGCCTTCATCAGCGCCCGCTGCGGCGCGGGCTTGCCGGTACGGCTATAGGCGAAGCTCTTGCGGCGGGAGAACGCCTCGCACAGCTCGTCCTCGTCGTCCCAGGCGCCGGAATCCACGAGATGGTTCACGTTGGCGCCGTAAGAGCCTTCCGCGTTCGAGAAGACCCGGAGCGCCGCCGTCTCGATGTCGCAACCCTGCTCGGCCTGGATCGCCAGCGCGTGCTTGCGGACGAAGTTGCTCTCCACCGGCTCGTCGGCGGTGGCCGCGAGGTACGACGCCTCGGCGATGAGCTTGGTCTGCAAGGGCAGCAGATCGCGGAAGATACCCGAGAGGGTGACGACCGCGTCGATGCGCGGGCGGCCGAGCGTGGCGAGCGGGATCAGTTCGGCGCCTGCGAGGCGGCCATAGCCGTCGAAGCGCGGGGCAGCGCCGATCAGTGCCAGAGCCTGAGCGATGGGACCGCCTTCGCTCTTCAGGTTGTCGGTGCCCCAGAGGACGATCGCCACGCTCTCCGGGAGCGGCTTGCCCTCCTCGGCATGCCGGGCCAGCACGCGGGCCACCTGCCGGGCGCCGTCCGCGACCGCGAAGGCCGAGGGCAGGCGACAGGGATCGAAGCCGTGGATGTTCCGCCCCGTCGGCAGGATCGCCGGGCTGCGCAACAGATCGCCACCCGCGACCGGCGGCACGAAGCGGCCATCGAGGGCGGTGAGGATGCCCGCGACTTCATGATCGGTGGAGAGCAGCGCGTTCGTCTGCTCGAGGCTTACGAAGGCGGCGCGAGTCTCGTCGTTCGCGGGAAGGCCGGACAGGCGCAGGGCGGCTTCCGCGCCCTCCCCCGCGACCAGAGCGGAGATCGCCGCTCGCGCGGGTTTCAGCCCGTGCGAGGCTTCCGCCACCGCGGCGAGCAGGTCGGACCGCTCTTCGGAGGGGACACCCTCGCCGACCACGTGCAGGCCGTGGGGGATGAGGGTCTGTTCGAGTTCGTTCAGAGCGAGCCACAGGGCGGAGACACGGCCCGTGAGGTCATCGTCCCAGGCCGGCTCGGCGGGCACGAGATCGACGCCTGCGCCTTGAGCCTGGATGAGCGTGGCGAGGTCGGCCCGTTCGGCGACCGCCTCGGCGTCGAGCCCACGGAAGCGCTCGATCGAGCTCTTGAGATCGAGGAGGCCGCGATAGAGCCCCGCCGCCGCGAGGCTCGGCGTCAGATAGCTCACCAGCGTCGCCGCCGAGCGTCGCTTGGCCAGTGTCCCCTCGGAGGGGTTGTTGGCGGCGTAGAGGTAGACGTTCGGCAGGGCGCCGATCAGCCGCTCCGGCCAGCAGGATTCCGACAGGCCGGTCTGCTTGCCGGGCATGAATTCGAGCGCCCCGTGGGTGCCGAAATGCAGCACGGCATCCGCGCCGAAATCCTCGCGGAGAAAGCGGTAGAAGGCGCTGAAGGCGTGGGTCGGGGCGAAGCCGCTCTCGAAGAGAAGCCGCATCGGGTCGCCCTCGTAGCCGAAGGCGGGCTGGACGCCGACGAAGACGTTGCCGAACTGCGCGCCGAGCACGAACAGGCCCGCGCCGTCGCTCTGGTGGCGTCCCGGCGCCGGGCCCCATTGCGCCTCGATCTCGGCGAGGTGCCTCTCCCGGCGGACATGATCCTCTGCCGGGATGCGGGCATGGACGTTGGCCTGCGTGCCGTAGCGGCTCGCATTGCCGGTGAGGATCGCGTCGCGCAGGGCATCGACGCTCTCAGGAATGTCGACGGTGTAGCCGTCCGCCTTCATCCCCTTCAGGGTGTTGAGCAGCGAGGCGTAGACCGAGAGGAAGGCGGCGGTGCCGGTGGCGCCTGCATTCGGCGGGAAGTTGAACAGCACCACCGCGACCTTGCGGGCCGCCTTCTGCGTCCGCCGTAGAGCGATGAGCTTGGCGACGCGCTCGGCCAACTGCGCGACCCGCTCGGGATGGGCACGCATATCGCGGGTGTTGTCGGCGCCGGAGGCGACGGAGCGTCCGCCGAACACGCTCGGCGCGGTGGCGCCGTCGAGTTCGGGGATGGCGACCATCATCGTCGCTTCGACCGGCGAGAGGCCCCGCGCCCCTGCTTCCCATTGCTCGATCGTCTGGAATTCCAAGGCGTGGGCGGCGAGGTAGGGCACATCGAGCCGCGCGAGCGTCGTCTCGGCCGCCTTGGCATCGTTGTAGGCGGGGCCGCCGACCAGCGAGAAGCCGGTGAGCGAGACCAGCGCGTCGATGGCCGGGCGCCCGTCACGCATAAAGAAGGCGTCCACCGCCGGTCGGTTGTCGAGCCCGGCCGCGAAGGCGGGCACCACGTCGAGGCCCCTCGCCTCCATGGCGGCGATGACGCCGTCGTAATGGGCGCTGTTGCCCGCGAGCACGTAGCTGCGCATCAGGAGCAGGCCGACCCGGCCCTTCGCGCCCTGCCGCCGGGGCAACCGCGAGGCATCCTCGCCGACGCGGCCCGGCATGCGTGGGTGGTACAGCCCGGTCTCGGGGTAGTGCAGCGGCACGGGGGCGGCGGGCAGATCGCGCCAGGCCGCCCGCTCGCCCGTCGCGTAGCGCTGGACGAGGAAGTGGATCAGGGCGGCAACGTTCTCATCCGAGCCCGCGAGCCAGTATTGCAGGGTCAGGAAATAGGCGCGCACATCCTGGGCCGAGCCGGGGATGAAGCGCAGGATCTTCGGCAGCTTACGCACGAGGGCCATCTGCCTCGCGGCGTTGCCCTCGGCGCCGGGTTTGCCGCGCAGCTTCTTCAGGAAGTCGAGCGCGCTGCGCTTCGTACCGCTCATGTCGAAGCGGTTGAGCTTGGTGGTCTTCACCACCTCGCCCGCCGAGAGGCAGCCGACCATGGCATCGCACGCCTCGCGGCGGGCCAGCAGCGACGGCAGGATCGCGCGGACATGCTCGTCGAGGAACAGCATCGCGGAGAGCACGATGTCCGCCCGGGCGATGTCGGCCTTGGCGGATTCGAGGGCGGCGGGGTCGTTGTCCCACTCGGCCGCCGCGTGGAAGCCCAGATGAAGGCCCGGCATGTCACGCCGGAGACGGACGCGGGCCCGCTCCACCGCGCTCGCCAAGTGATTGTCGAGCGTGACGATGACGACGCGAATGTCTGGCCGGGCCGCGCGACCCGACCCTTTGGGCCGGGCCTCGCACCCTGGTCCTGCACGTGTCGCATCCGCTGACGCCGAACCGGCGACCACTTCGACGGCGGATGCTCTAGCGACCGAAATGCGCTTTAGCATCGTACAAGGTCTCGAGGGTGATGAGCGGGAGCCGCCGCTCGCGGGCAAATGTCTCCGTGTTGCTGCGCGCCTTCCCGCGCACGAAGAAGGGGATCTTCTTCAGCTCTTTCTCGGCGTCCGGCGCCCAGGTGAGGACGATCGGCTGAGGAGAGTCAGAAACGGGTGCCGGTGTCGGAGGGGAGGATGCCGGCACCCGTTCCACGGCCTCGGGCGCCACCGCCGGCTTGCCGCCGAGATGGGACGGCCCAACGCCATCGTGGAATTCGGGATCCTCCCGGAACATCCCCAGGAGGTGCTCTTCGAGGCCCATCATCAGCGGATGGACGAGGGTATCGAACAGGACGTTGGCGCCCTCGAAGCCCATTTGCGGCGAGTGGCGGGCGGGGAAGTCCTGCACATGGACAGGCGCCGAGATCACGGCGCAGGGAAGGCCCAGCCGCTTGGCGACGTGCCGCTCCATCTGTGTGCCGAGCACCAGTTCCGGGGCCGCCGCGCGGATCGCGGCCTCGACGTCGAGGTAATCGTCCGAGATCGTCGCCTCGATGCCGTGGGCCTGCGCCTCGGTCCGGACCTCGCGGGCGAATTCGCGTGTGTAGGTGCCGAGCCCGACGAGCTTGAAGCCGAGTTCCTTCGTCGCGACCCGGGCGAGACCCAGCGCATGGGTGGCGTCACCGAAGACGAAGACGCGCTTGCCCGTCAGGTAGGTCGAATCGACCGAGCGCGAGTACCAGGGCAGGCGCGAGCCCTCGCCGTCGAGGACGGGGGCGGGATCGACGCCCGCGAGCGCGGCGACCTCGGCGATGAACGCCTTGGTGCCGCCAACGCCAATGGGGATTTCCTTGGTAAAGGGCTGCCCGAGGGCGCGCTTCAGATGCTCGGCGGCCGAGCGGGCGGTCTCGGGATAGAGCACGACGTTGAAGTCGGCCGCGCCGAGCCGCGCGAGGTCGGCGGGGCTGGCGCCCAGCGGCGCCACCACGTTCACGTCGATGCCGAGATCGGCAAGGAGGCGGCGGATCTCGATCAGGTCGTCCCGGTGGCGGAAGCCCAGCGCCGTCGGCCCCAGGATGTTGCAGAGCGGGCGACCGCCGGCGGGGCGCTTCTCGACCGCGCCGGAGAGGGCGCGAACCAGCCGGTAGAAGGTTTCAGACGCGCCCCAGTTCTCCTTTTTCTGGTAGGCCGGGAGTTCCAGGGGGATGACCGGCACCGGCAGGTCCAGCGCCTTGGCAAGCCCGCCCGGATCGTCCTGGATCAACTCGGCGGTGCAGGACGCGCCGACGATCATCGCCTGCGGCTGGAAGCGGGCATAGGCCTGGGCGCAGGCGGTCTTGAACAACTCGGCGGTGTCGCGGCCGAGATCCTGCGCCCGGAAGGTCGTGTAGGTGACCGGCGGGCGGTGGTCGCGCCGCTCGATCATCGTGAACAGCAGGTCGGCGTAGGTATCGCCCTGGGGAGCGTGCAGCACGTAGTGCAGGCCCTTCATGGCGGTCGCCACGCGCATCGCGCCGATATGGGGCGGGCCTTCGTAGGTCCAGAGGGTGAGCTGCATCGGCCTAGACCTCCAGCAGCGCGCGGCGGCCGAGCGGCCGGGCGAAAAGTTCGGCGAGGTCGCCCGCCTGCTCGTAGCCCTGGACAGGCGTGAACAGCAGTTCGATCGACCACTTGGTCGCGAGGCCCTCCGCCTCCAGGGGATTGGCGAGGCCGAGGCCGCAGACCGTCAGGTCGGGCCTCGCGACGCGGCAGCGGTCGAGCTGGTCGTCGAGGCTCTGGCCTTCCGTGACGCGGGTGCCCTCGGGCAAAAGCTCGATCTCGGCGGCGAGATGCGCGCGGTGCAGGTAGGGCGTGCCCACCTCCACGAGGTCCGCGCCGAGTTCCCGCGCCAGGAAGCGCGACAGCGGCACTTCGAGCTGCGAATCGGGAAAGAAGAACACCCGCTTGCCGCCGAGTTTTTCGCGGTACGGGGTGAGCGCCGTCTCGGCCCGCGCGCGCCCGGCGGCGGTGGCGGTATCGAACGAGGCCTGCGAGACGCCGAAAGCTTCCGCCGCGGCCGCGAGCCAGCCCGTCGTGCCCTCGGCTCCCAACGGGAACGGGGCGGCGAGGCGCTTGGCGCCGCGCTCGTCCAGCGCCCGCGCCGTGCCGGTGAGGAAGGGCTGGGCAAGAAGGTAGCGGGTGTTGCGCCCGACGGGGGGCATCGCTGCCGCGTTCCGCGCGGGCAGGAACCGCACGTCGGCGATCCCCATGGCGGCGAAGAGGCGGAGGAACTGGTCCTCGACCACATCGGCCAGGGCGCCGACCACGAGGAGCGAGGGCGCCGCATCGGCGCGATCCGCCGGGAGATCCGGCACCAGGGCGGCGAGGCAGGCATCCTCGCCTTCGGTGAAGGTGGTCTCGATGCCCGAGCCCGAATAGTTCAGCACCTTCACGGACGAGAGCTTGGCCGAGAGTCGCTGCGCCGCGCGGCTGAGATCGAGCTTGATCACCTCCGAGGGGCAGGAGCCCACCAGGAACAGCAGCTTGATGTCCGGCCGCCGCTCCACGAGCCGCGAGACCACGCGGTCCAGCTCCTCGTTGCAATCGGCGAGGCCCGCCAGGTCGCGCTCATCGATGATGGCGGTGGCGAATCGGGGCTCGGCGAAAATCATCACGCCCGCCGCCGACTGGATGAGGTGCGCGCAGGTGCGCGAGCCAACGACGAGGAAGAACGCGTCGCGGATCTTACGGTGCAGCCAGACGATGCCGGTGAGCCCGCAGAATACGGCGCGCTGGCCGTCCTCGCGATGAAGATCGATGGCGCCGCAGCCGGTGGAATGCGTGAGCGGGGCGTTCATGACAGCGCCCCCGCCGGTTGCATCCGCTGGGGCATGCCCTCGAGCCGCGCGGCGCGCAGCTTCAGGACGAACTGTCCGGCGTTGATGACATAGGTGGCGTAAGCTGTAAGCGCGAGGACCAGTAGGCCCCGCTCCCCGAGGGCGCCTGTGGCGAGCGCAGCGAGATAGGCCGTGTGCAGGGCCAGCACGAGCATGCTGACCATGTCCTCCCAGTAGAAGGCCGGAGCGAACAGGTAGCGCCCGAACACGTCCTTCTCCCAGATGGAGCCGGTGATCATGATCGCGTAGAGCGCGAGGGTCTTGATCACGACCGAAGCTTGGGCGGCGGCCGCCCCCTCACCCGTCGTCAAGGTGCGCAGGACGAGCCCGAGGCTCACGAGGAAGATTGCGAACTGGACCGGGGCGAGCACGCCCTGCACCAGCGTCCAGCGAGAGGCGTCCCGCCTCGACCGCTCTTCTGCCGTGTAGAGCGGTGATGCCGGCCGGTTTCTGCGACCGAGGTCCTGCCGACCCATGGGTTCGCCCTCGCCTGCCAATCCGGTTCGTCTATCCGTCCCGGTTGCCTGCGAACCTATCTGGCCCCTTAGAAGTGTCAATCCCGCTTGACGGTTTGCGCCGGTGACACTTTTAGGCGAGGCGTCTGTTTTGATGATTGCCAAAGGCCATTTCCAGCGTACCCTATGATTGTTCCGGGCTGTTGGCGGGGGTGCCCCGCCGCGTAGTCCCACTCAGCCGTCGAACGGCTGAGCCAGTGCCGAAGCATGTCAGACACGCGAAGATGACGATGCGACCATAGCGAGGTGGGCCGTCAGAGCCCGCGATGCCGGGAGGGTTGCCGATGGACGATCTGGGGCTCCTCTGTGACGACGGCCATTTGGGTGTGATTCTGGACCGTGACCGGGCCGAAGAGGACCGCGACGTTCTCGCGTGGCTCGTCGAGGCCGAGATCCTTCCCCGGCTCATGCTGGCCCATCGTCCCGCGCGCTCGACGCTCGTCGCGCCGCTCAACGATCCCGACGCCCTGGCGGCGCTCCTCCTGAACCCGGAGCCCTTCGACCTCGACGGGGCCGTGGATGCGCTCCTTCTCTGTGGGCTCCCCCTGGATCGCCTGCTCCTCGACCTACTGGCCCCTTCGGCCCGGCGGCTCGGCAGCATGTGGGAGGAGGATACCTGCGATTTCCTGGCGGTGACCGAGGGGCTCGGCCGCCTTCAGGCTCTGACTCGCCGCCTCTGCGCGGGCATGGAACGGTCGGCCCGGCCGACGGGCCGTTCCGTTCTGCTCATGCCTTGCCCCGGCGAGACTCACGTCTACGGATTGTCGATCCTCGCGAGCTTCTTTCGCGAATCGGGGTGGGAGGTGACCAATCTCGGTCACTCTGCTGCCGATCCTGCCGAACTGCTCGGAGAGGGCTGGTACGACATCCTCGGGCTATCGCTCTCCTGCGATGTCTGTGCGCCGGCCTTGCAGGCGCTGATACCAGCCCTGCGCCGGGCCTCACGGAATCCGTCTCTCTTCGTCCTGGTGGGTGGCCCGTATTTTGCCCGAACCGGAGCCGATCCGGCCGCGTTCGGTGCCGACGCCTACGCCGCCGATGCGTGGTCTGCCCCTGGCCTTGCGGAAGCGGCGCTGGACAGACAGACGTTGACTTGCTGATAGGTAGACAGTTCGACGCACTGCGACACAAATCCGTGACACCTCGACCACGCCCTGCCGAGCCCGTCCTGAACGAGGCCCTGCCCAAGGTTGCCGCACTCCTCGGAGGGAGCGCGGCGGGCCTCGCGGTGACGGCTGCGTCCGATCTTTCGCTGATCGTCGACGCCAATGGCGTGATCCAGGGCGCCTCGGGAGCCGCCGATTTCGCTGAGGAAAAGATCGGCGGTTGGCTCGGGCGGCGCCTCGTGGACACGGTGACCATCGAGAGCCGCACCAAGGTCGATGAACTGCTACGCGATGCGGGCCCGGGGGAAATCACCCGGTGGCGGCAGGTGAACCATCCCTCCCCCACGGGCATCGACCTGCCGATTCGCTATACGGCGCTCCGGCCCGATGCGGACGGGCCGATTCTCGTGCTCGGGCGCGACATGCGCACCGTCGCGGCGCTTCAGCGGCGCCTCGCGGACACGCAACAGACGCTGGAACGCGATTACGATCGCCTTCGCGCCGCCGAGACTCGTTACCGCCTGCTGTTCCAGATCTGCGGCGAGGCGGTGCTCGTTGTCGATTCGACCACCCGCCGTGTGATCGAGGCCAACCCGGCCGCAGCCCGCCTCCTCGGCCGCGCCGTTCGTCGGCTCGTGGGCGTCGATGTGGTGGAATTGTTCGATCAGGCGAGCCTGCGCACGCTCGAAGCGCAACATGGCTCCCTTCGCTCCACCGGGCAGGCCGCCGATATTCGCGCTGCCCTGCCCCAGGGCCGGGGCGAGGTGACGATCTCGGCCTCGCTCTTTCGTGGTGAGGGCGGAACCAGCGCGATTCTGCGACTCATCCCCGAGCCGGGCATGGCTGGAACCGGGCCCGGTGAATCGACCAGCACCTTGCCGACCCGTGCGCTGATCGAATCAATGCCCGAGGGCTTCGTCGTTACCGATTCCGGACACCGGGTTCTCTGGGCGAACGCCGCCTTCCTCGAACTGGCGCAACTCGCCGCCGAGGGACAGGCGCGTGGCCGCCCGATCGAGGAGTGGCTCGCGCGTGATGAGACCGAGGCGCGTACGCTCTTTGCCACGCTGCAGGATCACGGATCCGTCCGCCGTTTCGCCAGCGTGGTGCGCGGCATCTATGGCGGGATCGAGGATGTCGAGATCGCCGCGGTGTCCCTGCCCTCGTCGCCCGCTTGCATCGGCCTGTCGATCCGGGCGCTGCCGCCCCGCTCGGCGCTGAATGTCGGCACCCGCGCCGAGCCCCGTTCGGTGGAGCAGATGGCCGAACTCGTCGGCCGTGTTTCGATGAAGACCCTCGTTCGCGAGACCACGGATCTCATCGAAAAGCTGTGCATCGAGGCGGCGCTTCGGATCACCCGCGACAACCGCGCCTCGGCGGCCGAAATGCTCGGCCTCTCGCGTCAGGGGCTCTACGCCAAGATGCGCCGCTACGGTGTCGGCGACCTCGGTCCTGGCGAGGAAGCTTAACGAGCGACGAATAAAATATTCGTCATCGCCCTCGCGCACCCGTCCCGGACGAAACGCCCGCAAGTTGACGCGGTCTGTGTCATTCTCGCTTGACACTTGGTGGGGGTGGCATAGCCTCCCGCCATGGCCGCCACGCCCGCTCCCAGTGCAGTCGTCGAGCTTCTGAAGCCGCTCACGTGGTTCGCTCCGATGTGGGCGTTCGGTTGCGGAGTGGTGTCGTCGGGCGTGCCCGCCCACGGGCAATGGCCGGTGATCGCGGCGGGCATCATTCTCGCCGGTCCGCTCGTCTGCGCGACCAGCCAGGCGGCGAACGATTGGTTCGACCGGCATGTCGATGCCATCAACGAGCCGAACCGTCCGATCCCCTCGGGGCGGATCCCCGGTCGCTGGGGCCTCTATCTCGCGCTCGGCTGGACGCTCCTGTCTCTCGCCGTCGCGGCGGCCCTCGGCCCGTGGATTCTCGGAGCGGCTCTCTTCGGCCTCGTGCTGGCGTGGCTTTATTCGGCGCCGCCGCTCCGCCTGAAGGGCAACGGCTGGTGGGGCAATTCGGCGGTCGCGATCTGCTACGAGGGATTGCCCTGGTTCACGGGCGCTGCGGTCATGGCCACCGCCATGCCGGATTGGCGGGTGCTCGTGATCGCCCTGCTCTATTCGATCGGCGCCCACGGCATCATGACCCTCAACGACTTCAAGTCGGTGGAGGGCGATATCGCCACCGGCGTGCGCTCCCTGCCGGTACAGCTCGGCCCAGCCAACGCGGCGCGTTTCGCCTGCCTCGTCATGGCCCTGCCGCAGGTGGTGGTGATCGCGTTGCTCGCGGCCTGGGGGCGGCCCTGGCATGCCTGCCTCGTCGGCGCCCTTCTCGCCGGACAGGCGGTTCTGATGGTCCGTTTCCTCGACGATCCGCGCGGACGGGCCGCGTGGTACAACGGCACGGGAACGACCCTGTACGTGCTCGGCATGCTCGCGGCGGCCTTCGCCCTGCGTCCCCTGGTGGGAGGCCTCTGATGGCGAGCGGCCCCGCCCATCTCTCCTGGCCCTCGATCCTGCGGCTCGGCCTCGTGCAGACCGCTCTCGGCGGAGTCGTCGTTCTGATGACTTCGACCCTGAACCGGGTGATGGTCGTGGAGCTTGCCCTGCCCGCCCTCGTGCCGGGGCTGCTGGTCGCCATCCACTACGCCGTGCAGGTGCTCCGCCCGCGCTGGGGCTACGGCTCCGACCGGACCGGGCGGCGCACGCCCTGGATCGTCGGCGGCATGGCGGCGCTCTGCCTCGGCGGGTTCGGCGCCGCCTGCGGCACCGCCCTGGCCCAGACCCATCTCGCGGCCGGGCTGGCTTTGGCCGCGATGTCCTTCCTGCTCGTCGGCCTCGGCGTCGGCGCGGCGGGGACCTCGCTCCTCGTCCTGCTCGCGGGAGGCGTCGCACCGGCCCGGCGCGGGGCGGCGGCGACCCTTGTCTGGGTGATGATGATCGTCGGTTTCGCGGTGACGGCGCCGCTGGCGGGCCACTTCCTCGAACCGTTCACGGTGATGCGCCTCGTCGCTGTGTCGGGGACGGTTTCCCTCATCGCCTTCTGCGTGGCCGCGCTCGCCGTGACCGGCGTGGAAAAGGGGCTTCCGGTCCCGCGCCCCGAGGCGCCGGAGGCCAAGCCGCCCTTCAGCCACGTTCTGCGCAAGGTGCTGGCCGATCCGGTGGCCCGGCACTTCACCGTGTTCGTCTTCGTCTCCATGCTCGCCTACAGCGCGCAGGAACTCATCCTCGAACCCTATGCCGGGCTCGTCTTCGCCATGGGGCCGGGGGCGACGACCAAGCTCGCCGGACTTCAGCATGGCGGCGTGTTGGCGGGCATGCTCTTCGTCGCGGCGGTGACCTTGCTCGCCAAGGGCACGGCGCTGGCTTCCCTGCGCCTCTGGATCGCCATCGGTTGCGGCGCCTCGGCGTTGGCCTTGTTCGCCATCGCGGCGGGCGGGCCGTCCGGTCCGGACTTTCCTTTACGCGGCGCGGTCTTCGCCCTCGGCGTCGCCAACGGCATCTACGCGGTCGCCGCCATCGGCTCGATGATGGCGCTCGCCGGAAGCGGCGGCGAGCGCGAGCGCGGCACTCGCATGGGCGTCTGGGGCGCGGCCCAGGGCGTCGCCTTCGGCGGCGGCGGTGTGCTCGGCGCGTTCGCGGTCGATGCCATGCGTGTCGTCGTGGCCGATCCGGTCCATGCCTACGCCACGGTCTTCGTGGCCGAGGGTGTCCTGTTTCTCGTCGCCGTCGCCTTCGCCTTGCGCGTCGCGGTGGCGCCCGCCCCCTCCTTCCCGCTCAATCCGGCATTCGAGGCGAGGTAGGCCATGACCCAGCATCACCCTGCGGGAGAGACCTTCGACGTCGTGGTCGTCGGCGGTGGGCCATCGGGAGCGACGGCGGCCTGCGATCTCGCCAGTGCCGGGCGCAGCGTGCTGCTTCTCGACAAGCCCGGTCGCATCAAGCCCTGCGGCGGGGCGATCCCGCCCCGTTTGATCCGCGACTTCGCGATTCCCGACCATCTCCTCGTCGCCCGGATCCGCGCCGCCCGCATGATCGCGCCGAGCGGCAAGGAGGTCGACATGCCGGTCGGCGAGGGCTTCGTCGGCATGGTCGATCGCAAGGATTTCGATCCGTGGCTGCGTGAGCGCGCCGCTTCCGCAGGGGCCGACCTGCGTGAGGCCGCCTTCGACCGGATCTCACGCCCCGATGACGGGCCGCCGCTCGTCCATTTCACCACCGGGAAAGGCGAGACTCTGGAGCGCCATGCCGTGCGCGCCAAGCTGGTGATCGGCGCCGACGGCGCGACCTCACCGGTCGGCCGGGCCGAGGTGCCGGGCCACGACAAGATGCGGCAAGTCTTCGCCTATCACGAGATCGTCCGTGTTCCGCAACCCGGCGAGGCGGGCGCGGCGGCGATCGGCCCGACCCGCTGCGACGTCTATTATCAGGGCCGCCACTCGCCCGACTTCTATTCGTGGATCTTCCCCCACGGCGACACCGCGAGCATCGGCACCGGCAGCGCCCGCAAGGGTTTCTCGCTCCGTTCCTCGATCCGCGCACTGCGCGAGGCGTCGGGCCTCGCCGGGGCCGAGACGATCCGGCGAGAGGGCGCGCCCCTTCCGCTGAAGCCCCTCAAGCGGTGGGACAATGGCCGCGACGTGCTCCTCGCCGGAGATGCGGCGGGCGTCGTTGCTCCGGCTTCGGGCGAAGGCATCTACTATGCGATGCTGGGCGGGCGCCTCGCCGCCGAAGCTGCCGACGCCTTTCTCGAAACCGGCGATGCGAAAGCGCTGGGCCTTGCCCGCCGCCGCTTCATGAAGCAGCACGGCCGGGTCTTCCTGATCCTCGGGATCATGCAGTGGGTCTGGTACCGGAGCGACGCCCTGCGCGAGCGGTTCGTCTCGATCTGCCGTGACAAAGACGTGCAGCAGCTCACCTGGGATTCCTACATGAACAAGGAATTGGTCCGGGCGAAGCCGGGTGCGCATGTCCGCATCTTCTTCAAGGATCTTGCCCACCTGTTCCGCTGGGTGTCCCCGTGACCGCCCTCGCGCAGGCGGATTGGGGGACGGCCCTCATCGCCGCCGCCTGCGCCGTGCTGGTGGCTGTGGCGGGCGGTGTCGCAACGCGCACCGACGCGTGGTACCGGCGCCTGCACGTCCCCGCCTGGAAGCCACCGGATTGGGCCTTCGGGCCGATCTGGGCCACGATCTTCGCGCTGACGGCGAGTTCCGGCGTGCTCGCCTGGAGCGGGTCGGCCGCCGCCCGGCCGCTCATCGTCACGGTCTTCGCCGTGAACGGCGTTCTCAACATTCTCTGGAGCGTGCTGTTCTTCCGGCTGCGACGCCCGGATTGGGCGCTGGTCGAGGTGGCCTTTCTCTGGCTTTCGATCGTCGCGCTGATCCTGACGGTCGGGCGGGTGAGCACCGTGGCCGCCCTCCTGAACATTCCCTACCTCGCCTGGGTCGGTGTCGCCGCCTGTCTCAACTTGCGTATCGTGCAGTTGAACCCGCGCCGGAGCCTCGTGTGATGGAGGGGCTCTTCGCCTCTGGCCGTATCGTCGATCTGATCCTCGTCGGCGTCGCGGTCGAGGCGGTGCTTCTGTTGGTGCTGTGCCGGAGCGCGGGGCGGTTCGCGCCCTTCGGCGCCACCATCGCAGCCGGTGCCGCCCTGATGCTCGCCCTGCGCGCTGCGCTCACCGGGTCTGCCTGGCCGGTCGTGGCGTGCTGGATGCTGGCGGGTCTCGGCGCCCATGTCGCTGACCTCGTCTTGCGCCGGAGAACGCTTCGGCCCGCGATCCTCCGAAACGATGCAAGGGTTGAGGACGCTTGGCCGCAGGGCCCGGCTTAACGCGACAGGAACAACGGTATCCAAGGCGCATTTACGCGCGACACCTGTTTTGAATTCTTCCGATCAACCTGCCCCGGAGAAGCCGGCCATGCAGCGCAGATTCGTCCTTGCGTCCGGCCTGCTCGCCGGCACCATCCTGACCTCGCCGGTTCTCGCACAGGATGGCCAGGACCTCGTCGAACGGGGCAAGTATCTCGCCACCATGGGCGATTGCGCCGCGTGTCACACGGCGCCGGGCGGCAAGTACCTCGCCGGTAATTATGCACTGAACATGCCCTTCGGCGTGATCATGACGCCGAATCTTACGCCCGATAAGGACACGGGCCTCGGCAACTGGACGTACGACGACTTCGAGAAGGCGTTCCGGCACGGCTACAGCAAGAATGTCGGCTACCTGTATCCGGCCTTCCCGTTCGCGTGGTTCACCAAGACAACGGACGAGGACACCAAGGCCATCTGGGCGTATCTCCAGTCGATTCCGGCGGTGAACGAGAAGCGTCAAGAGAGCCAGATCCCGTTCCCGTTCAACGTACGAACTGCGCTCGTGACGTGGCGGACGGCCTTCTTCACGGAAGAGCGCTTCAAGCCGGATCCGAATGCCAGCGCCGAGGTCAATCGCGGCGGCTACCTCGTGGAGAGTCTCGGGCACTGCGCCATGTGCCACAACGAGAACAAGCTTGTCGGCAATTCGAGCTTCGCCGGACGTTTCGGTGGCGGCGTCATCGACGGTTGGTACGCCCCGAACATCACCCCGGATGGCCATCAGGGCATCGGGGCGTGGACCAACGAACAGGTCGTGACCTACCTCAAGACCGGCACCGCGCCGGGCGATCGCCCCGGCGTTGCGGCGGGCCCGATGCGCCAGACCATCATGGAATCTCTTTCCAAGGTGAAGGAGGAGGATCTGAAGGCGATGGTCGCCTACCTGCGCACCATCCCCGCCAAGCAGACCTTCAAGGCGAAGGATCTGGCAGCCTTCGACTCGAAGGATGCGCCCGGCGCCTCCACCTACCTGACCTATTGCTCGTCCTGCCATCAGCCTGACGGCAAGGGCATCGAAGGTGCCGTTCCGGCCCTCGCGGGCAACACGTCGGTGCAGTCGAAGGGGCCGGAGACGGTGCTGCGGGTCATCTATGGCGGTCTCGCGGCCCAGAGCGGCCTCGCCCCGATGGTGGCGATCGGCCAGCAGATGACCGACGTCGAGGTGAAGAACGTCACGGACTACATCCGCAATTCGTGGGGGAATTCGGCCCCGGTCCTGACAGGAACTGAGGCCTCCGATGCGCGGGCGGCGACCAAGACCATGCTCGCGGGGACGGCGCCCTGCGCCGAGATCGAGCAGGACAAGCTCAAATCCGCCTTCGACAAGCTGAACATCGCGGACAGCCTGAAGGGTCTGAAGCAGCAGGACTTCGTGCCGACGCTCGCCCGCCTCACCCCGCAGATCAAGGCCGAGCAGACCGGCGTCAGCGACGACGACATCGTCAACGGCCTCACCACGGCCTTCTGCAAGGTCGGCCGCGACGATCCCCAATACGGCAACCCGAGCTGGCCTGCGGTGATCGGCACCTTCTCCAACGTGGCCTATAGCCAAGTGAAGAACCCGGAGAAGCAGGCGGCCAACGTCCCGAGCGCCACCACACCGCCGAAGTAGGTCATATCCGGCCCGCCGACACTTTTGGCGGGCCAGAGTTCAGGCCAGGATCAGGACCTGCTCGCCGGCCCGCTCAAGCAGTTTCACGGCCTTCGCGTCGAAAGAGACAAAGGTCTCTCCCCCGAGCCACCGCCCCTCATAGGCGATGGCTCCGTCCGCAAAGTCGCCTCCTGCTTCCAGAATCTCCAGCCCGGCTTCGACGGCGGGACGATTGATAACGACGTTACGCGCCTCGGTGAGGCGTCGGATCGCTTTGGCGACCTCGGCACGGGGCACGCCGTAGTGGCGTTGAAGAACCCAAGCCAGTTCGCACAGGCTGTGAATGCCGACCGCTACGGCGCTCGCCTCCTCGACAGCGCGGATGGCGAGAGCATTCTGCGTCTCGTCGTCCGCCATCAGCAGGCGGACCAGCACGTTTGTATCCGCGGTGATCTTCATGACCGCTCGCGGCCCGCTTTGGCTCCCGCCTCCGCGATCGCTTCATTCAAGTCTTCGATGGAAAAAGCTGCGCCGTTGCCCTTGTCCTTGAGGAAGCCACTCAGGTCTCGCCAGCCGCCCGCAGGCTTGGCAGCGCGCAGTTGGGCGCGCCCATCTGGAAGGAACTCGAGCTCGATCTTATCGCCGGATTTGATGCCGAGATGCTGCAGGACCTCCTTGCGGAAGGTGACCTGACCGCGTGCCGTCACAGTGAGAATCGCCATCGGCCTAAATACCTCGCTTGAGCGAGGTAAGGCGAATCTGCATGGGCATCAAGGCGAGCATTACGGGTCTAAGGGAACGGATAAGGCCGCGCTTTGTTTTTGCGCCGAACCTTCCATTCCCGCCTTACGGAGGCAGCATGTCCAGCCTGGTCCGAATTCTGCTTGCCATCTTCATCCCGCCCATCGCCGTGGTCGTCACGACGGGCTTTGGGCTTCAGTTCCTGCTGAACATCGTACTCTGGATCCTCGGCTGGATCCCCGGCACGGTTCACGCCCTATGGCTGATGAACCGCGACCGGCCGCTGGTCTGAACCATCAGGGCTTGGTGTCCGCCTTCGCGATCGTGTGGCGGGAGGCGGGCTTGGCCGACTCGGGCTTCTTCGTCTCGACCGCGTGGGCAGGGTGATGCTCCTTGCCCGCCGGGCCGCTTTTGGCAGCCGAAGACTTGGCGACCGAAGACTTGGCATTTGACGGCTTGGTGTCCGCTGCCTTGCTCGCCGGGCTTTCCAGCTTGGCCGCCGCGACCTTGACAGGCTCCACCGTGGCCGCGTCCGTCGCGGGGGTGACCGGGGCGACCTTGTCCTTGGAGAAGATGTTGCCGAGAAGCTTCTGATACCCGTCGGACTCGCCGTCGGCATCCGCGACCGCGATGCGGGCCGGCTTTTCCGGGGCGGCGGGGGGCGTCTCGGGCGCCGCGGCCATCAGCGTCGTCGGCGCTGACGAAGCCGGAGCCTTCCCCTTAGCCGTAGCCCTGTCACCTGCCTTCGGCGTGGTCGAGGCGGTCGTCGTCGGCGATTGCGGCGCGGCAGCGAGCATCACCGGGCGGCCCTTCGTGTCGATCTCGACCTCCTCGGGTGCCGCGGCGAGGCTCTCGGGACGACTCACCTCCCCGAGGGTGTGGCGGCCGTATTCCTTCGCGTCGTAGGGCAGCACCTGCTCGGTGCCGCCGAGGCTCGCGAAGGCGGTCGGGTTGTTCTGCGGGCGGAAAACCGGGTTCTGGCTTCCATCCTGATAGACGACACGCACGGCGGGCGTGCCCTTGGCGACGAGCTCGGCGATCTCGTGCTGGTCCTGCGAACGCTTCTCGGCGACCAGCGGGTCGACCTTCGGCGCGCAGGATCCGGCCGCGACATCGGACCCGCCGAACACATAGCGGGTGCCGCAGGCGCCGACCTTCGGCTCCTCGCGAAGGGCCTCGAAATAATCGGACCCTTCCTTGAGGTTGCGCCAGAATGGAGCGTTCGGATCATTGCGGAACTTGGCCATGTTCTTGGCCGTCATCCGGAATGGATAAGACTGGAACTGGAAGCTGCGCTGGCCGCCGATGAAGGCCTCGCGGGCGATGGCATAGATCTCGGCGATCGACGCATCGGTCATGGCGAAGCAGCCCGCCGACGAGCAGGTGCCGTGAACCATCAGATAGCGGCCCGAACGGCCATTCGCGCGATCGACCGCGTTCGGAAAGCCGGTATCGAACGAGAGGTAGTAGGACGAGTTCGGGTTCATCAGGCCCGGGGTGATCGTGTAGAACCCCTCCGGCGTTTGCCGGTCGCCCTCGCGGGTCTTGGGACCGAGCTGTCCGGACCAACGGCAGATCGGGTAGGTCTTGAGCAGGGCGTAGCGCCCGTCATTGCCCTTTTTCCACACCTCCATCTCCGCTTCCTTCTTGTAGGCGCGGATCAGGATCGGGTCGGATTGCTGCATCCCCTTGGTCTGCATCAGAGACAGGGTCTGCGGGGCGATGGGTGCGATGCTCCGGGCGGTGGGACCGTTGATCCCGCTGCCATCCTGGCAGGCGCCGAGCAGAAGGGCGGTCAAGGCAGCGGCCGCCAGCATCCTCGCAGTCGCGGGACGCGCCGTCATGGGGAACCTCGTCCTCGAACTCTCGCCCGGAGGCCGTTGGTATCGGCCGGTTTCGGGCGTCACTCCCCAACCGTCTAACGTCGTTAAGCTTGCGGCTTCGTTACCGCAATGACCCGGATGCAACACCGGGCCATCGACGGAGGGGGTGGTCCACCGGTTTCCCTCAGCATGGGGTCAGGAGTGTGACGGGCCGCACATGCCGCAGGGCCAACAGCAGCAGCAACCCGGCCCCGGCCAGGACGGCGCCCGCGAGCGACACCGCCGGGAGGCCGGGCCCGGCATCGATGACAAAGCCGCCCACGGCAGCGCCGATCGCGTTCCCGAGGTTGAACGCCCCGATATTCATCGCCGAAGCGAGGTTGGGGGCCTCGCTCGCCTGCTCCATCACCCGCATCTGAAGGGGGGCGACGCTGGCGAAGCTCGCAACACCCCAGAGGAACATCAGCACCGCTGCCGTGACCTGCCCCTGCATGCCCCAGGCGAACAGGACGAGGATGACGCTCTGCGCGGCGAGCGATCCCGCGAGCGTGCCGTCCACCGACCGATCCGCGAAGCGCCCGCCCAGCCAGTTGCCCA
Organism: Methylobacterium sp. NFXW15; assembly: GCF_049887755.1. Classification (NCBI taxonomy): domain Bacteria; kingdom Pseudomonadati; phylum Pseudomonadota; class Alphaproteobacteria; order Hyphomicrobiales; family Methylobacteriaceae; genus Methylobacterium; species Methylobacterium sp. NFXW15. Next base: position 258,747 of record NZ_JAGEKG010000006.1, read on the forward strand.
GGGTGAGCCCGGTCCCGAACAGGACCAGCATTCCCGTGACAAACGACGACGTGGCACCGGTCTCTGTCCGCAGAATCGGGACGATGTAAGTGAATACGGTGAACATCGCGCTGAACCCGACCATGGTCAGCGCCAGGGCCGCGAGGACCTGAAAACGAGCCAGCACCCGCAACTCGGCCCATAGGTCGGCGGCGTCTTCGGGTTCCAGCGGCGGAAGGGCGAAGCGCAGGGACAGCATGGCGACGGCGCCGACCGCCGCGATGCCCCAGAAGGCGGCACGCCAGCCCAGGACCTCGCCGATCCAGGCCGCGAGGGGTACGCCCCCGATCGTCGCGATGGCGAGCCCCGAGAACATGGCGGCCACCGCCGCCGCGCGCTTATCGGGAGGCACGACGCTGGCGGCGACAACGGCGCCCACCCCGAAGAAGGCGCCGTGATTGAGCGATGTGACCAAGCGGGCCACGACCAACATACCGTAGCTGTCGGCCAGGGCGGCCATGAGATTGCCGAGGGTGAAGATACCCATCAGGCCGACCAGCAAGCGACGGCGGGGCATCCGCGCCGTCGCGAGGGTCATGAGCGGCGCCCCGATCAGGACGCCGATGGCGTAGGCGCTGACCACCAACCCTACCGCAGGGATGGACACGTGCAAATCCTCCGCGATGAGCGGCAGCATTCCCATCGGCGTGAACTCCGTCACACCGATGCCGAAAGCGCCAACTGCCAAGGCCAGAAGAGGTGGGTTGATCGCCATGATATCCGTCTCCGCTCGTTCCGCCGAAGCACGTGGCGGAATCGTTTCCGGGGCGGTAGTCCCGTTAGCGGATCAGGATTTGTGCTTGGGCGTCACGAATGCTGCAGGATCGGATCGGCCGGACGGGCGAAATGTCCGTCTTCGTCGCGGTGGTGGAAACGGGCAGTCTTTCCGGGGCGGCGCGCAAGCTCGGCCTCACGCCTTCGGCGGTCAGCCGGATCGTTGTCCGGATCGAGGCGCGGCTCGGCGTGCGGCTGCTGGTGCGGACCACCCGCAGCTTACGCCCGACGGCGGAGGGCGAGTCCTATGGGCGCGCCGCCCGGCGCATCCTCGCGGATCTCGATGAGACCGAGCGGGCCCTCGCCGACCGGGGCTGCCCGAGCGGCAGGGTCCGGATCAGCGCCGCGACTGCCCATGGGAGGTTGGTGATCGTGCCGCTGCTCGCCGAATTCGTCACGCGCCATCCTCGCATCGTCGCCCAGATCGATCTCAGCGACGAACTCGCGGACGTGCTCGGGGGGCGGGCCGACGTGGCGATTCGCTTCGGTCCCCTGGCCGACAGCCCCCTCACCGCCCGCCGCCTCGGCGAGACGGGGCGGACGGTGGTCGCGGCGCCGGCCTATCTCGAACGGATGGGCGTGCCCCGTCGGCCCGCCGATCTTGCGGCTCACAACTGCCTGGATTTCAGCTTCCGCCGCAGCGAACCCGGCTGGCCGTTCCGCGAGGATGGGAAGGACTACATCCTGCCGGTGAGCGGGAACGTCGCCGCCAATAACGGGGAGACGCTGGTGCAACTCGCCGTGCGCGGCCTCGGCATCACCCGCGTCGGCAACTTCCATATCGGCGAGGACATCGCCGCAGGCCGCCTCGTCCCGCTGCTGGAGCCATTCAATCCGCAGGATCGCGAGGCGATCCACGCCGTGTTCGTCGGCGGCTCCGCCATGCCGGCGCGGGTGCGGGCATTGGTCGATTTCCTGGTCGAGTCCCTGCGGGGAGAGGCGGCCGCGTCCCCCGCCGCGCTCACGCCAGCCGTTCGGGACGCCGCCCGGCCTCGGCGCGGATGATCCCCACGAGGGCGGCATCGTCGGCCGGATCGGCGAGGCGCAGGCCGACCGGCTCCGTCGGGCTGTCGATCGTCAACCAGCGCAGGCTTGTCGAGATGTCCGTGGCCTCGGAGACCTCCACCCGCTCGCGGCCAGGCATGATCTGGACGAAGGTCAGGTGGTTGGTGCTCGCTCGCCGCCCGAGCAGCGCGTCGATCTCCTCCACCACCGGGCGGGGTGTGTAGAGGTGGGTCATCATCCACAGGCGATTGCGCGTGCCGGGCGTGTCGAGGGCCCGGCGCAGGCGGCGTACGCCCTCGGTGAGGAACGCGTAATCGTCCTGATCTGCGGCCGGGTCGTGGTGGTTGAACACGCATTCCAGCCCGTGACGCTCACGGTACAGGCGGTGGCGCCCCTTCCAGATGTCGGCGCCCCGGCGCTCGGGCACGGGGATGCTCTCCAATTGGCTGCGGTCGGTCAGCGTGGCGAAGTCGTCCTCCAGGCAATCCCGCACCATGCCCGGCATGGTGAAGATCCAGTCGAACGGGCCGGACCACGTGCGCAGGTCGAGGGTCTTGAGGACGTGCGCCATCTGGCAGTTGCAGCCAAGGGAGATGACGTTCGCCATCCCCGGCTCGCGCGTATCGCGGCGGCGGAGTCCAAGGCGGCCGAGAGCCTTCCTCAGCCCGGCCGCCGCCGTCACAGACGCCTGCCGATCTCGAGGAACTTGTCGGCCCGGCGGCCCCGGATCGTGGCCGCGTCGAGCCCATCGAACATCGACAGCGATTCACTCAGGGCCTGCCCGGCCGCCTGGATGGCGCCCTCTCGGTCACGATGCGCGCCACCGACCGCCTCGGGGACGATGGCGTCGATGACACCGAGGCGCAGCAGGTCCTGCGCGGTGATCTTCATGGCGGTAGCGGCCTCGTGGGCCCGGCCGCCATCGCGCCACAGGATCGAGGCGGCGCCCTCCGGCGAGATCACGCCGTAGATCGAGTGCTCCAGCATCAGCACCCGGTTGGCGGTGGCGAGCGCGATGGCGCCGCCCGAGCCGCCCTCCCCGATCACCAGCGCCACATTCGGCACCGACAGGGCGAGGCAGGCCTCGGTGGAACGGGCGATGGCCTCGGCCTGACCGCGCTCCTCCGCTTCGATACCCGGATAGGCTCCGGCCGTGTCGACGAAGGCGATGACCGGCAGGCCGAACCGGTCGGCGGTCTCCATCAGGCGCACTGCTTTCCGGTATCCCTCCGGACGGGCCATCCCGAAATTATGGCGCAGCCGCGCCTCGGTGGTGGCGCCCTTCTCCTGGCCCAGTACGCAGACCGGACGGCCCTGGAACCGGCCGAAGCCGCCGACGATGGCCTCATCCTCTCCGAAGGTCCGGTCGCCTGCGAGGGGCGTGAATTCGGTGATGAGTCCGGCGCAGTAATCCACGAAATGCGGGCGCTGCGGATGGCGGGCGACCTGTGTCTTCTGCCACGGGGTCAGGGCCGCGTAGATCTCGGCGAGCGCCTGCCGGGCCTTGGCTTCCAGCCGCCCGACCTCCTCGCTGATCGACACGGCGCCGTCCTGGCTGCCGACGGCGCGCAGTTCTTCGAGCTTCGCTTCAAGCTCGGCTACCGGCTTCTCGAAATCGAGATAGGAGCGCGTCGCCGCCATGGGGTTCCGTGGTCCGGGTCGTGAAGGGTCACACGCCCGGAACGAACCCCGGTCGCTGCGGGCGCGAGGTGTTGGGGAGAAGCCAGACTCTGTCAACCGTCCCGAGTGACGGGCGGTGCTGCGTCGGGGCCCGCTGAAGGTCAGGCGGCCTGCGCCACCACCCGGTTACGGCCGCCCGCTTTGGCCTCGTAGAGCCCCTCGTCGGCCCGGCGGAGCATGTCGCCGGGGGAGGCGTCGTCGGCGCAGCGCACGGCAACGCCGATCGAGACCGTCACCGGCAGATCACGGGTGGCCCGCTGAACCGCGAAGGGCGCGGCCTGGATGCGCTCGCGGATGCGTTCGGCAATCGCCTGGGCCTCGGCCAGCCCGGCATCCGGCAGGACCACCACAATCTCTTCGCCGCCGTAACGGGCCACGATGTCGATCGGCCGCGTGTGCTGGCGCACGCGGTCGGCGAAAGCGCGCAGCACGTCGTCGCCGGCTTCGTGGCCGTAGGTGTCGTTGATCGCCTTGAAGCGGTCGATGTCCAGGATGAGCGCGGCCATCGGCCGATGGCGCATCGCCTCCTCCGAGAACAACATGCCGAGATGGTTGTCGAGGTAGCGGCGGTTGTGGAGGCCGGTCAGCCCGTCCGTCACCGCCATCTGCATCGAGGCCTGCATCGCGCCGCGCAGAACGTCGGAGAAGCGCTTGCGCCGAACCTGCGTGCGGGCACGCGCCAGCAACTCGTTCCGGTCCACCGGGCGCATCAGGTAGTCGTGCACCCCGAAATCGAGGCCGCGCACGATGCGGGCGCGGTCATGCGCCTCCGCGATCATGATCAGCGGCATGCCGCGGGTGCGGTCGAGGGAGCGGAGCTGGCTGCACAGGCGAAGGCCGTCATGCCCCGTGAGATCGAGGCTGATCAGGGCGAGGTCGAATTCGCCCTCGGCCGCCACCTGGATCGCGGTGAGCGGATCGGCTTCCACCGTGACGCGATGGTGCTGGCTCAAGGCGCCCGCCATCCGGTCGGCGGCGCCGGGCCGATCTTCCACCAGCAGGATCTGCGCGTCGAGGCCGGTTTCCGCGGCGGCGGTGACGAGGGGATCGCCCATGCCGAAGGCGCGGGAGGCCAAAGCCCTCTGGCGCAATTCGTCGGTCACGGCCTTCAGGCGCACGAGGCTGCGAACCCGCGTGAACAGGGCGGTGTCATCGACGGGCTTCGTCAGGAAGTCGTCCGCGCCCGCATCGAGCCCCTTCAGCCGGTCGGAGGGCTGGTCGAGGGCGGTGACCATCACCACCGGGATATGGGCCGTGACAGGATTGTTCTTCAGGCGGCGGCAAACTTCGAAGCCGTCCATGCCCGGCATCATCACGTCGAGGAGGACGAGGTCGCAGAGACCCTTTTCGCAGATTGCGATGGCATCCGGGCCGTTCATCGCAGCGAGCGTGTCGAAATATTCGAGGCCGAGCTTCGTTTCGAGCAGCTTCACGTTGGGGAAGAGATCATCGACGATCAGGACGCGGGCCGACATGCTACCTCGCTTGCGTCGCGCGCCACAGCCGCCCTCGGGCGCGGCTCAGGACCTCGCGACGGGGGAGACGGCACGGCGCCGCGTCATTTGGGTTCAAGATACGAGCGAACGGTTGCCAAAAACTTCGCGACCGAGATCGGCTTGGATAAATAAGCTTCGCAGCCGCCCTCGCGGATACGCTCCTCATCGCCTTTCATGGCAAAGGCCGTGATGGCGATGATGGGAATAGACTTCAGGTCGTCGTCTTCCTTCAGCCATTTGGTCACCTCGAGCCCGGAGACCTCCGGAAGCTGGATGTCCATCAGGATGAGATCGGGGTGATGGGCGCGTGCGAGTTCGATCGCCTCGATGCCATTGGCGGTCTTCAGAGTCGCGTAGCCGTTCGCCTCAAGGAGGTCGTTGAACAGCTTCATGTTCAGTTCGTTGTCCTCGACGATCAGCACCGTCTTCGACATGGTTGCTTGCCTCGGTCAGAGACGATCATGATTAAGGACCCATCAGCCCCATTGCGACGGTTTTAAGGGTTACATGTTGACGAAAGGCAAATCTCAACAGGGGGATGACCCCGCGGAGCATGTCGCCCTCGACGTTCTTCTGTGGATGCTTGGGGATGAGGACCGGCTTTTCCCCTTCCTCGCGGCCACCGGCCTCGATCTGGAGGCGGTGAGGGCCGGTGCCAAGGACCCCGTCTTCCTGGCGGGGGTGCTCGATCATGTTGCGGGCGACGAGCCGGTGCTGCTGGCCTGCGCCCGCTCGCTGGAGATCAAGCCCGAGCGCATCATCGCCGCGTGGCAGCGCCTCTCGCCCCGGCCGGACGACGAGTGGATGTAGCGAGGGTGCGACGGCCGAAGGCCGCCGCCGTCAGGGCGTGCAGCCCTTGGCGTCCTTCGACGGCTTATCGGCCTCAAGGTCGAGGGTCGTCATCACGCCGGCCAGAGCGAAATCGCCATAATCCAGCTTGATCCGCCCGCTGACGCCGTTCTCGTAGAGATCGAAGCTCAGCGTGTAGATCGGCGTACGCTCGCCGACCCCGGCCGTGTAGTAGGTGAGCTTCACCGGCCAGCGCCGCACCGCCGCGATGGGTCCGGTCTGCAGCGGCTTGTCGAGATCGGTGGTCGCCGTCGTCGCCTGACCGATGACCGCGAAGGTGTCGTAGATCTTCTGCCCGTCGTCGGAGCCGTCATAGACCTTGACCGACAGAGTGCTCTGCCCGGCGCGCGCCAGTTCGACGAGCTTGCGCATGTGCGCGCTCGGGAACAGCACGATCCCGTCCGACGTGATGGGCTTTGGCTTGCCTTTGAGCTTCACGCTCAGCCCGTCGCGGTTCTCCGTCGCCGTGCCGTCGATGGGTACGGCGTTCTCGCCGTTGGACGCCGTGGTGTTGCGAAAGCGGAATTCGTGCCCGTCGCCGCTCTCGAACGTGGTGCTGCGAAGGTCGGACAGGCGGGCGCCGGTCTCGCCGGAGGTCAGTTCCGTGACCTGACGGGTCTGCATCGTATAGCCGCGACAGGCATCACCCCGGAAATCGATGACGATGCGTCCGCGTGCCGACTCGACGGTGCGCGTTCCCGTGCTGCCGCTCAAGGACAGATCATAGACCGCCCGGTGGTTGGCGAGCACGATCGGCGCTTGCGCATTGGGGGTCTGGGCCGGTTCCGGCCCAGTGGGGGCAGCGAGCGCGGGGCTCGCCATCACCAGCAATCCGGCAAGGACGTGTCGGGAAGCGGCCATCGGAATCCAATGTTTCACGGCCGAGGCGACATAGATACCGCTTGGTCGAACGACAATCCCTCCGCCGCCCTCACACGAAGGGCGGCGGAGGCAAGGGTTACTCGCTCGGCGTGTCGTTCGAGGGCGTTCCGCCCTCGCCCGCCTCGGCGGCCGCGCTCTCGAAGCGCGGACGGCGGCGGCGGCGGGGCTTCGGCGCGGGAGCCTCGTCGGCGGCTTCAGCCTCGGGGGCCGGGGGCTGCTCTGGCTCGGGAGCGGGTGCGGCAGCAGCGGGGCGCGCCGGGGCCATCAGGAAGGCCGGCAGGGCTGCCGCTTCCTCGGTCACCGCAGCGGGCTCTTCGCGGCGACGCTCGCGGCGGGCCGGTGCTCCTTCCGTGCGCTGGAACTCACCGCGCGGCGCCTCGGGACGGAATTCGCGGCGCTCCTGCCGCTCGGGACGGTCCTGACGCTCCGAACGATCCTGTCTCTCGGGGCGGTCCTGTCTCTCGGGGCGGTCCTGGCGTTCCTGCCGCTCGGCGCGGTTCTCGCGAAACTCCGACCGCTCGGCGCGCGGGCTCTCGGACCGCTGCTGGTAGTCCTGGCGCGGCTGATCCTGCCGGGTGCCGTCCTGGCCGCGATAATCCTGGCGCGGATAATCCTGACGCCCGTTATCCTGGCGGTCCTGGCGTCCGTAATCCTGCCGGTTGCCGTCGTGACGGTTGTCCTGACGCTGACGGTCGCGGCCGTAATCCTGGCGGCCGTTCTCCTGACGCGGCTGGCCGTCGAAACGGCGCTGGTCGCGGTTCTGGAAGCGGTCGCGGTTCTGGCGGCCCCCTTCCTGGTAATTGTCCTGCCGTGCCTCGTAGGGCTGCGGCTGGTTGCCGGGATCGCCGTAATCGTCCTGCCCGTAGCCCTGGCCATTATAGCCGTTGCCGTTGGCCTGACCGCCCTGGCCCTGGGCGTCCTCGTCACCCTCGTCCATCTCGTCGTCGAAGGCCCGGGCCGCGTATCCGTTCTGGACGGGACGCGCCTGCTCCTGAGCGCCGGAGATGATCCGGAAGTAGTGCTCGCCGTGCTGGAAGTAGTTTTCCGCCGCGACGGGATCTCCTGCGGCGAGCGCATCGCGCGCAAGCTGCGCATACTTGTCAGCGATGTGCTGAGCGGTACCGCGGATCTTGACGTCGGGGCCGTTCGATTCGTACGAGCGCGTCAGCGGATTAGGACCCTTGGGGCGATTGCGCCCGCGCATCCGTCGATTCTGGTTCGGTCTCATCGGTCTTCAGTGACCCTCAGTTCACGCCAGACAAGTCAAAGGGGCGTCCGGGATTGCGCACACCTCAGGTGCGTCGTCCCGACCCGCACTGCCCGAAAGCAGCCGTGCAACACTTCGCACGAACCTCTCCGATCGGTTGAGCCACCGCCTGCGTCGCAGGCCGAATAAAACGGCGCGGACCACAGGGCAGTTGTCAGGTTCGAGCGGTACCGGACCGGCACGCGAACCTCGCGTGCGCCTTGTTCCGGATGATGAGGGGATCGGCGAACTACGTGGCGGCCGTGGTCTCCACCGACCCTATCGCGGCTCGTCTTAACGAAACGTTCGCGATCTTCAAGCGGAGTCTAGCCTCTCCCATGCGCTGCAACAAGCTTTTTTCCTGGAAGCGGCCCGATGCGGCCACCGTGCGCGCCATCGCATGGTGATGCACTTGTATTCGTCGGCACGATTTGGGCGCCCGGACGATGAACTTCAATGGATGAAGGTGAGAACCCGGTCGCGGCCCCCGAGATCACGCGACAAGCCCGCGAATGTCAGCCCGTTCGCGACCCCGATCGCCTCGACGGATCTCGCCTGATCGTAGCCGATCTCCAGAATGGCGGGGGCACCCAGCCTGAGTAATCCGCCTTGCCCGATCGCGTTCAAGATCGCGCGATAGGCGTCGAGACCGTCCGGACCGCCATCGAGGGCGGCGCGAGGATCGTGCTCGGCGACCTCCCGGTCGAGCCCGGCGATGATGCCGGTTTCGATGTAGGGCGGGTTCGACACCACGAGATCGAAGGGGCCGCGCAGGGCATTGCACCAATCGCCTTGCACGACCTGCATACGCTCGCCGATGCCATTGGCGCGGGCATTGGCGCGGGCGGTTCTCAAGGCGGTTTCCGATCGGTCGAGGCCGATGCCGATCGCGTTCGGCAACTCGCTCAGAAGCGCGACGAGGATACACCCCGAACCGGTACCGAGATCGAGTATCCGCAGGGGCGCCTGGCGGTCGGGCAGTGCGGCCAGCGCCGTTTCCACCACGGTTTCGGTGTCGGGGCGTGGCACCAGCGTGTCCGGCACGAGAGTGAAGGGCAGGCCCCAGAACTCCCAGGCCCCGAGAATGCGCGCGACCGGTTCCCCCGACGCCCGTCGGGTCAGGGCGTCGGATAACGCGGCTCCCGCGCCACCGATCGGCCGGTCGCCATCCAGAGCGAGGTCGCGGGGAGCCAGGCCGAGCAGGCCGAGCAGCAGGAAACGTGCATCCCCTTCGGCCCCGGCGATTCCCGCCGCGTCGAGGAAGGCGGTAGCGTAGCGCAGGGCGGCACGGCGGGACTGGGAGGCGTCGAGGCCGCCCTTCCCGCTCACGCCATGCCCTCGGCGGCGAGCAATTCCGCCTGATGCTCCGCGATCAGTGCATCGACCACCTCGTCGAGCGCCGTCCCGGCCATGACCTCTTCCAGCTTGTAGAGGGTCAGGTTGATCCGGTGGTCGGTCACGCGGCCTTGGGGGAAATTATAGGTGCGGATCCGCTCCGAGCGATCGCCCGAGCCGACCTGCGCCTTGCGGTCGGCGGCGCGGGCGGAATCCTTGGCGGTGCGCTCGGCATCGTAGAGGCGCGCGCGCAGGAGCGACATCGCCCGCGCCCGGTTCTTGTGCTGCGAGCGCTCTTCCTGGACGAAGACCACGATGCCCGTGGGCAGGTGGGTGATGCGGATGGCCGATTCCGTCTTGTTGACGTGCTGGCCGCCCGCGCCCTGCGCGCGCATCGTATCGATTTTCAGATCCGCATCGTTGACGACGATGTCGACATCTTCGGCCTCTGGTAGCACCGCGACGGTGGCGGCGGAGGTATGGATGCGCCCCTGCGTCTCGGTGTCGGGCACGCGCTGCACCCGGTGGGCGCCGCTCTCGAACTTGAGCCGCGCGAACACGCCCCTGCCCTTCACCTCGGCGACGATTTCACGGTAGCCGCCGACGGTGCCCTCGCTCTCCGAGAGCACCTCGACGCGCCAACCCTTCGACTCCGCGTATTTCGCGTACATGCGGAACAGGTCACCCGCGAACAGGGCCGCCTCGTCGCCGCCGGTGCCCGCGCGGACTTCGAGGATCGCACTCTTTTCGTCTGCCGCATCCTTGGGCAGCAGCATCAGCTGGAGGGCGCGGTGCGCCTCCTCGAGCCCGGCCTCGGCCTCGGGTTTTTCCTCGGCGGCGAGCGCCCGCATCTCTGGATCGGTCCCGGCCTCGTCGATCAGCCCCTCGATGCCCTTCAGGTTGTCGAGGGCCGCGCGGTAGGCATGGATCGCCGCCACGACCGGATCGAGATCCGACAATTCCCGCGAGAGTTGCACGACCGTCTCGGATTCACCCTCGCCGGAGGCGAGCTGTGCGGTGACGAGGTCGTGCCGGACGAGGATGGCGTCGAGGCGTTCGGGTGGAAAAGGTATCATCGCCCGGTTGTTCTATGGGGACGTCGGTGTGTCGGCCCGGTTCCGCGAGGGCGTACAACCCCGGCGGAAGGTTCCGCAAGGTGGCTGCTGTCGTTCTCTCGTGCGGGGATCGACGCAGGATTACGCTACCCCGCTTGGACCTACCCTTCCCCTCATCCTGAGGTGCCGCGAAGCGGCCTCGAAGGAGGACTCCAGGGATCGCAGCGCCTGCTGGAGCCCTCCTTCGAGGCCGAACTCGCGCGTCGGCACCTCAGGATGAGGTTGAGGCCGGGATCGATGTCATGAGGCGTCCTAGATCGGCACGCCGTTCTCATGAGCGTAGGCCGTGAGCATCGGGCGCAGGGTCTGGCCATCGTGCAGGGTGGCCATCTCGCGTTCGATCAGCCGGGCGACCTCCCCCGCATCGAGACTCAGCACCATCGCCTTCAGGGGGCCGATGGCGGCGGGCGACATCGACAGGTTCCGGAAGCCGAGGCCGATCAACGCCATGGCTTCAAGGGGCCTGCCGCCGATCTCACCGCAGACCGTCACCGGGCAGCCCGCCGCGTTCGCGCGATCCGCGATCAGCTTGAAGGCCCGCAACGCCACGATCGACAGCGGATCGAACCGATCGGCCACGCGCCGGTTCTCGCGATCCACGGCGAAGAGGAACTGCATCAGGTCGTTGGAGCCGACCGAGAGGAAGTCCGCCTCGCGGGCGATCTCATCGATCTGGAACAGAAGCGAGGGCACTTCGACCATCGCTCCGAGCTCACAGGGCTGCGGCAGCTTGTAGCCGTGCCGGGCGAGATGCGCCTTTTCCCGATCCACGATCGCCCGCGCCTGCGTGAACTCGTGCACGGTGGCGACCATGGGAAACATGATCTTGAGGGGGCGCCCCTCCGCGGCCTTGAGGAGCGCGCGAAGCTGCATCCGCAGCAGGGCGGGCCGGTCGAGGCCGATGCGGATCGCCCGCCAGCCGAGCGCCGGGTTCTCCTCTTCGAGCTTGGCCATGTACGGCAGGATCTTGTCGCCCCCGATATCGAGGGTGCGCACCGTGACCGGGCGTCCGTTCGAAGCGATGAGGGCCTGCCGGTAGAGCGCCTGCTGCTCGGCCGCCGAGGGCATGCGCTGGGCCACCATGAACTGCAGTTCGGTGCGGAACAGGCCGACACCCTCCGCGCCCGTCTCTTCCAGATGGCTGAAATCGATCAGCAGCCCGGCATTGAGATTGAGCCCGACCTTCACCCCGTCCCGGGTGATCGCAGGCACATCGCGGAGCGCCCTGTACTGCTCCTGCCGCCGGGCGCGCAGGCGCACCATCTCGGCATAGGAGGATTCGATCTCCGGCCCCGGCCGGACATGAACCTCCCCCGCGACGCCATCCACGATGATCGCGTCGCCCGCTTCGCACAGGGCGGTGGCGTTCTCGACCTCGCCAACCGCCGGTATGCCGAGCGCCCGCGCGACGATGGCGACGTGGCTCGTCGGGCCGCCCTCCTCCAGCACGATGCCGCGCAGCGTGCCCGCATCGTAATCGAGCAGCGCCGCCGGACCCATGGTCCGCGCGACGAGGATCGCGTTCTCGGGCAGCATGGCATGACCCGCCGAACCGGGGCCGATCAACGCCCGCAGCAGGCGGTTCGCGAGATCGTCGAGATCGTGCAGGCGCTCGCGCAGATAAGGGTCGGACTGACGCAGCATCCGCGCCCGGTTGTCCGATTGGACCCGTTCGACGGCAGCCTCCGCGGTGAGGCCCGAGGCGACGGCCTCGCGCATCCGCCGCAGCCAGCCCTGGTCGTGGGCGAACATCCGCACGGTTTCCAGGACCTCGCGGGATTCGGCGGTGCCGATCCGGTCGCCCCGCTCCACCAGGGCATCGATCGCCGAGCGCACGCTTTCGATCGCCGCGTCGAGACGTTCGACCTCCCGGTCGACGTTCTCGGCGATGAGCGTCTTCACCACGAGGCGCGGTTCGTGCAGCACGACGTGGCCGAGGCCGATCCCATCCGAAAGAGAGACGCCCCGTGCCATCACGGGGCGCCGGGCTGCGGCGCTCGCCTGCGAGCCGAGCCCGTCGAGTTCGCCCGAGGCGATCATCTCCGAGAGCACCATGGCGGTGGTCTGGAGGGCCTCGATCTCCTCCTCGGAGTAGACGCGGTAGGTCTTGTTCTGGACGGTCAGCACGCCGAGCGTGTGCCCTGCCCGCAAAAGCGGCACGCCGAGGAAGGCGTGGTAGATCTCTTCGCCCGTTTCCGGGCGGTAGGAGAAGGCTGGGTGCTTCTGCGCGTCCGATAGGGCCAGCGGCTCGGCGGTGGAAGCGATGAGGCCGACGAGGCCCTCGTCGGCGCGCATCCGCGTGAGATGCACCGCCTCGCGGTTCAGGCCCTCGGTGGCGAAGAGTTCGAGGATGTTGTCGTCGCGCAGCACGTAGACCGAGCAGACCTCGGCCACCACGTTGGCGGCGATCAGAACGACGATCCGGTCCAGGCGCGCCTGCGGGCTCACCGGCTCCGCCATTGCTTCGCGGAGGCGGCGCAGCAGAAGGCGCGGGCCTCCGAGCGCAGCGGGCATCGTATCGTCGTTCCAGCGTCGGTGGGTGACCGTGGCGTCGGCCCCCTGCAACCTTGGCGCCAATCGCCCCGGGACGGCAATCCGTCCCGGGGCGTTTAGTTCATGAAATGTGCCGCTTTCGACAGCCTGCGTGGTCGACCAGGCCTCAGGCCTGGTCGAGCCCGTAGAGCGAATGCAGCGTGCGGACGGCCAACTCGGTGTAGGCGGCGTCGATCAGCACCGAGAACTTGATCTCGGACGTGGTGATCGCGCGGATGTTGATGCCCTTCTCGGCGAGCGCGCGGAACGCCTTGGCGGCGACGCCCGCATGGCTGCGCATGCCGACGCCGATGGCGGACACCTTCACCACATCCGTCGCGCCCTCGATCTGGGCGTAACCGATATGCTCGCGCGCCTCATCGAGGATGGCGCGGGCACGCTGGTACTCGGCGGACGGCACCGTGAAGGTCATGTCCGTGGTCGACTGGTCGCCCGAGACCGTCTGGATGATCATGTCGACGTTGATGTTGGCATCGGCCAGCGGTCCGAAGATCGCGGCGGCGACGCCGGGGCTGTCCTTTACGCGGCGCAGGGTGATCTGCGCCTCGTCCCGGGAAAACGCGATCCCGGTGATGATCTGCTGTTCCACGATGTCGTCCTCGTCGCAGATGAGGGTACCCGGGCGCGCGGCGTCCGGCGGGTCGAAGGAGGAACGGACGGTGGTCGGCACCCGGTGCACCATCGCGAGTTCGACGGAGCGCACCTGCAGCACCTTGGCGCCGAGCGAGGCCATCTCCAGCATTTCCTCGAAGGTCACGCGCTCCATGCGCTTGGCCTTCGGCACGACGCGGGGGTCGGTGGTGTAGACCCCGTCCACGTCCGTGTAGATATCGCAGCGCTCGGCTCCGATGGCCGCGGCCACGGCCACGGCCGAGGTGTCCGACCCGCCGCGCCCGAGGGTCGTCACCCGGCCGCTCTCGGCATGGATGCCCTGGAAGCCCGCGATCACCGCCACCTCGCCGCGCGCGAAGCCGGCATCGAGGTTGGCGGAGGGGATGTCTGCGATGCGCGCGGAGCCGTGCGCCTCGGAGGTGAGGACCGGGATCTGCCAGCCCTGCCAGGACCGGGCCTTCAGGCCTTCCTTCTGCAGGGCGATGGCGAGCAGGCCCGCCGTCACCAACTCGCCCGACGCGACGACGGCGTCGTACTCGGCGGTGTCGTAGAGGGCGTTGGCATCCTTCACCCAATCGACCAGCTCGTTGGTCTTGCCCGACATCGCGGAGACGATGACGGCGACCTCGTAGCCAGCCGCGACTTCGCGGGCCACATGGCGCGCGACGTTGCGGATGCGATCGACATTGGCGACGGACGTACCGCCGAACTTCATTACCAGACGGGGCATTCTTCGAACGTTTCCAAGCCCGTGCAGCCGGAGCGGGCGTCCCGCCGAAGACCGGCCGGGGCCCGCCCCCGGACGGGTTTCGCGGGTACTCGCGCCGGTTCCCCCTGTCAACGTCCGGCCTGGCTTGGGGTGCGCCAAAGCCGCGACGTCCTTCCGGGTTGCGCTCGCCCTGCGGATGGGAGCATTGCGTTATCAGGCGATCACCCCTCGATCCCCTCGCTCTTCCTCATCTTGAGGTGCTGCAATGCGGCCTCGAAGGAGGGCTCCAGGGATCGCTGAGCCGTCTGGAGCCCTCCTTCGAGGCCCGCTCACGCGGGCACCTCAGGATGAGGTCGCATGTGGGAGCACGGTAAAGCTCGTCCGGACTGGTGTTCACCGAGGTGGGTAAGGGGCTGGATCATGGCGGAGACGACGGGCGGGTTCGTGGACCGGGACGAGGTCGCACGGTTCGACGCCATGGCTGCCACGTGGTGGGACGAGTCCGGGCCGATGCGGGTGCTCCACCGCTTCAACCCGGTGCGCGTCGGCTACATCCGCGATGCCCTGTGCCGCCACCATGGCCGCGATCCGGACGTGCCCTTCGCCCTCGATGGCCTGACGATCTGCGATGTCGGCTGTGGCGGCGGTGTCCTGTCTGAACCCCTGGCCAGGCTCGGTGCCAAGGTGACGGGGCTCGATCCGGCGGAGAAGAATCTTGCGGTCGCCCGCGCCCATGCCGAGGCGGCGGGCGTGCCGGTCGATTACCGAGGGCAGACCATCGAACAGGTCGTGGCGGCGGGCGAGGCGTTCGACGTCGTGCTCATCATGGAAGTTGTGGAGCACGTCTCCGACATGCCTGCCTTCGTGCGCAGCGCCTGTGCGGCGGTGAAGCCCGGCGGGCTGCTGTTCGCGGCCACCATCAACCGCACCATGCGCTCGTTCGCGCTCGCCATCGTCGGGGCGGAATACGTCCTCGGCTGGCTGCCCAAGGGTACGCACGATTGGGAGAAGTTCGTGAAGCCGGATGAACTCTCGTCCGCGATCCGCTCCGGCGGCCTCGATGTCACCGACACGACGGGCGTCGTCTACAACCCGCTCAACGACGGCTGGCGCGCCTCCCGCGATACGGCGGTCAATTACATGCTGAGCGCCGCGAAGCCCGTATGAACCTGCGCCTCCTTCCGCCGTTGACCGGCGTCAGAAGGAGCCCCCGATGCTTGAGAAGATGCCCCGCGTGCTGGGCGAGGCCCTGTCGGGTCTGAAGGCCGGTCTCGACGGGACGACCTACCACGCCGGCTTTTCCACCGTTCCCGATGTCATCCGGGTGGCGAGCGATGCCTTCTCCGATCGGAGTGCCCTCCCCTCGCGCTTCACCGCCGATGGCGAGGCATTGTCCCCGCCCCTCGCCTGGGACGGCCTGCCCCCCGGTACCGCCTCCGTTGCCCTCATCGTGGAGGATGCGGGAAGCCCGACGCCGCGCCCGCTGGTCCATCTCCTCGCCTGGAACCTCGATCCGGCCGCGCGGCTGATCGAGGGCGCCGCGACGGGCGACAGGCCATCCGGCCCGATCGTGGGCAAGAACAGCTTCCTCAAGTCCGGCTGGCTCCCGCCCGATCCGCCGACCGGCCATGGCGACCACGAGTATCTGTTCCAGGTCTACGCCCTGTCGCAGCGCCTCGACCTCGAAGCCGGATCCGGCCGCGAGGCTCTGGTGGAGGCCATGGAAGGCAAGGTCCTCGCCAAGGGCGGTCTGATCGGAACCTACGCGCGGGCCTAGCGGCCATCTCGAGAGACAAGTGCGACAGGAAGGGCCGCGAAGGCTTGCCTCGGCGGCACGAATCCTGATATGGCGGCGCCCATCCCGCGATGCCTGTGCCGTCATCGCCGGGCGCGCCGTGCGCGTCCCGAGACCGGCCGGACGTTTTCGACGAACCCCGTTCCTGGACGGCCCCTCGCGGGCCGAGAGACCCATGAAGATCCGCAACTCGCTCAAGTCCCTGCTCGGCCGCCACCGCGACAACCAGCTCGTGCGCCGCAAGGGCCGTGTCTACATCATCAACAAGACCCAGAAGCGCTTCAAGGCTCGCCAGGGCTGAGACTGCGCCGCCCGGTTCAGGCCGGGTGTGGTGTTGCCGACGATTTTGCAAAGCCGCGTCCGTAAGGGCGCGGCTTTCGCGCGTGGAGCGCGCGGCACGAGAGCGCGTTGACGTGGCGGCCCACCCGCCGCAGCTTATCGTTCATGCCGCGCCCGAACACCTTTCCACTCCTTCTCGCCGCCCTGCTCCTGGCCGGCCCCGCTGCCGCGGCACCGCCGGACACCGGGGCGCGTCTGGGCGGCAACCGGTCCGCGCCTGAGAAGCAGGCGGCCAAGCCCGCTCCGAAGCCTCCGAGCCTCGATGATCTCTTCGCCCGGCTGAAGGCCAGCGAGGATCCGGCCGAAGCCAAGGGGGTCGCCAAGCTGATCGAGCAGCGCCTCGACCGATCCGGCAGCGCCACGGTCGATCTCCTCACGGACCGGGCACGGCAGGCCATGACCGGCCACGACTTCGCGCTTGCCGCCGAATTGATGGACCGCGCCACCGCCCTCGAGCCGACGTGGTCGGAAGGGTGGAACCGCCGTGCGACGGTGTTCTGGCTCCTCTCCGACAAGGGTGAGGCGGTCTCCGACCTTCAGCGCGCGCTGGTGCTGGAGCCGCGCCATTTCGAGGCGTGGTCGGCCCTCGGCAAGATTTACGAATCGATGGAAGACAAATCGCGGGCGCTCGCCGCCTATCGCCGGGCCCTGACGCTCTATCCGACGATGGACAAGCTCCGCGAGGCGGTGGACCGTCTCGCCCCCGAGGTCGACGGCCGCGACCTGTGACGCCCTCTCTCGCCGACGCGGCCCAAGCGTGATGTCGCGCGTCTTGGCCGTCCTTCTCGTGCTGCTCGCCCTGCCCTTCGCTCTGGCGGGTCTTGTCTTGGCTCTGGGCGCGATGGCGAGCCTCGTCATCGCGTTGCGAGTCGGTGCCCTCTATCCGCCCGCCGGCCCCTTCGTGAACGTGCCGGGCGGGCGTCTCGCGACGATGCAGGAGGGGCCCGCCGACGGGCCGCCGGTGGTGCTGCTGCACGGTGCCTCAGCCAATTCCGCCGATCCGATGGGAGGCATCGGCCATCTTCTGGCGGCCCGTGGCTTTCGCGTCGTGGCTTTCGACCGGCCGGGCTTCGGCTGGAGCGACCGTCCCGGCGGCGGGGCCGATGCCTCGCCCGCCGCGCAGGCTCGCCTGATCGCAGACGCGCTCGATGCCATGAAGGTCGGCCCGGCCATCGTGCTCGGCCATTCCTGGGCGGGCGCGCTCGCCTTGGCGCTGGCCCTCGACCATCCGGCTCGCGTCTCGGGCCTCGTTCTCGCGGCGCCTGTGGCGATGCCGATGCCCGGCCCGATCAGCCTGCCCTGGTACTGGCGCCTCGCCCTCAAGCCGCCAATCCTGTGGGTTCTCAGCCGAACGGTGGGGCCGCCCGTCGCCCTCGCCTATCTCGGGGAGGCCGGGCGCCGGGTGTTCAAGCCCGAGGAGCCGGTGCCCGGCTATATCGAGACCTCCCGCGCGGCCCTGGTGCTCCGGCCCGGAACGCTGCTCGCGAACGTGCAGGATCTCGTCGGCCTGCCGCAGGCGCTGACGTCCTTGAGCCCTCGCTACGGCACCCTCCGCCTGCCGACGGCCATCGTCTCCGGCGTGGCCGATCCGATCGTGAGGCCGGATATCCATGCCGTGCCGCTGTCGCGGGTGATCCCGGGCGCACGGCTCGTCCTGCTGCCGGGCGCCGGGCACATGATCCACTATACCGCGCCGGAGGCTGTCGCAGGCGCGGTATCGGATCTGGAGGCCGCCATCAGGGCCAAGGCGGTTCCGGCCGCCACCCCCTGACGGGAAGGCTCACGCCTTCTCGGCATGCTCCCGGGTGATGAAGGTGAGACGCACGAGGTTCGTCGCGCCGGGGGTGCCGAAGGGCAGACCCGCGACCACGATGATGCGATCACCCACGGCCGCGAATTGCTCGCGCACGGCGAATTTGGCGGCGCGGAAGGCCATGTCGTCCACGTCGCTCGCATCCTTGGTGACGATCGGGTGGACGCCCCAGGCCATGGCGAGCCGCCGCGCCGTCTCGCGCTTGGGCGTGAGGGCGATGACCGAGGCGTTCGGGCGCTCGCGGGTGAGCCGCAGGACCGTCGAACCGGAATGGGTCCAGGCCATGACCGCATCCAGATCGAGGGCATCGACCATCTGGTGCGCGGCCGCCGCGATGGCATCGGCGGCGGTCTGGTCCGGCGTGTCCTTCTGCGCGCGGATGATCGACCAGTAGAGCGCGTCACGCTCCACCTGTTCGGCGATCCGGCTCATCGTCGAGACGGCATCCACGGGATAGGCGCCCGCCGCGCTCTCGGCGGAGAGCATCACTGCATCGGCGCCCTCGTAGACGGCGGTGGCGACATCCGACACCTCGGCGCGGGTCGGCACCGGGGCGGTGATCATTGATTCGAGCATCTGCGTCGCGACGACGACCGGCTTGCCGGAACGCCGCGCGCTGCGGGTCAGGCGCTTCTGCACGCCCGGCACCTGCTCCAACGGCATCTCGACGCCGAGGTCGCCACGGGCGACCATCAGGCCGTCCGACACCTCAACGATCTCATCGAGGCGGGCCAGGGCCTGCGGCTTCTCGATCTTGGCCATCACCAGGGCGCGCCCGGCACAGACCTTCTTCACCTCGGCCACGTCCTCAGGCCGCTGGACGAAGGACACTGCGATCCAATCCGCTCCGGCATTCAGTCCGGCTTCGAGATCCGAGCGGTCCTTCTCGGTCATGGCGGGCACCGGCAGCACCGTGTGCGGCAGGGACACGCCCTTCTTGTTCGAGATGCGCCCGCCAACCTCTACCCGCGTCACGGCACGGTCGCCGGTGGTCTCGACCACGGACAGGCGCAGCTTGCCGTCATCGAGCAGGATGGCGTGGCCCGGCTCCAGCGCCTCCAGGATCTCGGGGTGCGGCAGGTGGCAGCGCGTCACGTCGCCGGGCGTGGTGTCTCCGTCCAGAACGAAGGTCGCGCCCTTCTCCAGCATGACGGCGCCTTCGGCGAAGATGCCGAGGCGCAGCTTCGGGCCCTGAAGATCCACCAGGATGCCGATGGGCCGCTTGGCCTCGCGCTCGATGGTGCGGATCACCTCGACCTTCTCGGGCAGCTGTTCCCGCGAGAGGTGACTCATGTTGAGCCGGAAGACGTCGGCTCCGGCACGGAACAGACGCGCGATCATTTCCGGCGTGTCGGAAGCGGGGCCGAGGGTCGCGACGATCTTGGTGCGACGGGAACGTTTCAAGGTGGCGGCCCTCCGGGACTCGTGTGCGCCACCCTTGGTGGCATGGTCCGTTGCGGCGGTCTGAGCATCCGGCGCGACGTGACGTCAAGCCAGCGTTTGCACAGGCGCCGATCCTCATCCTCAAAACCTTGTGTCGCAGCCAGGAACGCTGCTGCCTGCGTGAGGTTGGCGGAAAGCCGGGCTGATGCTGCCTTCGGCTTGTGCGTGATTGAGTAATCGAGCAGCAGAGCTAAAATGAAACTACCGCGTGACGACCGTGAGCACCCGAGTGCTCATGCATTTCGAGAGTTCATCCAAGATCCACCCTTTCCCTGCGTCGGCGCGAAATCGGCCCTCTCACGGGGACGGTTAAGGATCGTCGTGGCCCGCGATATCACATCCGGCTGGGATGACATGCGGATCTATCCGGCTCTTCTGTCTTTCATTGCCAGCTATCGCGAAGCGCCTGACCTGTTCCAGAGCTTCGCGGTGGTCTTCGAGGGACCCGGAGCGATCTCCGAAGAAACTTTTGAGGCAAGCTTATGGGCGCGCGCGCAATCGCTTTCGGACAAGGATTCCTGGCTTGGCCAACCCTATGACGGGCGCGTCGCCGCCGATCCCGATAACCCGCACTTCTCCTTGAGCTTCGGCGGCGAGGCCTTTTTCGTGGTCGGTCTGCATCCGGGGGCGAGTCGACCGGCGCGTCGCTTCCCCTCGCCGGTCATGGTGTTCAACCTGCACGCGCAGTTCGAGCGGCTACGCGCGGAGGGACGCTACGAGAAGTTGCGATCCTCGATCCTTCAGCGTGACGAGGCGCTCGCGGGCAGCACGAACCCGATGCTGTCCCGCCATGGCGAGGCGTCCGAGGCCCGGCAATATAGCGGGCGGCAGGTGGGGCCGGACTGGCGCTGTCCCTTCACACCCCGCCGTGAAGCGGACCCGACAGAGGCCGCGCGTCTGCGGGAGCCGATCCACCCGTTCGACCTCCCCCTGATCTGACCCAGATGATGGAGCCGAGCGGGAGACGCGAATCTGTGGACAAGACGATCGAGATACCCCCGAGATCGGGGACGGCCTTCACTCTGAGCCAGGGCGAGAGGCTGACGGTGATCGACCCCCGCGGAGAGCAGGTCGCGGACCTCGTAGCCTACAACCGAAACGATACGGACGAGGTGATCTCGTCCGGCCGGACCCTCGATTATGCCAGCCGGATCTACCTGACCACGGGCGACCCGCTCTACTCCAACCGCTCGAACGTGATGCTGCGCATCATCGAGGACACGGTGGGCCGCCACGATTTTCTGCTGACGCCCTGCTCGGCGGACACGTTCCGCATCATCTACGGCGATGTGAATCCGCATCGGGGCTGCTTCGGCAACCTCGCGGCGGCGCTCGAACCCTATGGGATCGCGCCGGATCGCATCCCGGTGGCATTCAACTGCTTCATGAACGTGCCTGTCGATAGCCAGACCGGCGCGATCACCGTCGAGCCGCCCCTCAGCCGGGCGGGCGACCGGATCGTGTTCGTGGCCGAGACCGACCTGATCATCGGTCTCACTGCGTGCTCGGCGTTGCAATCGAACAACGGCAGCTTCAAGCCGATCCACTACCGGATCGACCCAGCGGCTTGAGCCTCAGGGCTTGGCGGCGGCCGGAGCGCGCTCCGGTTCGGTAAGCTGGATCGTCCAGTTCTTCTGCTCGCCGGTATCGACTTCGAAGAAGCCGTTCCGGTCGAAGCCGCGGGCGAGGCAATCCTCGATTCCGCGGATCGTGAACTCCGCGTCGCGGGTGCACATCAGCGACCGCCCGCCCCACTCGCCACCGCGCGTGTAGTCCACGGCGAAGACGTAATAGAACCGGGCGGCCAGGGAGCCGGAGAGAAGCGTCTCGCAGCCCTTGGGCTTCAACTCCCACCAGCCCTCGGTCACCCAGCCCTGCGTGTCGCGGTAGCCCAGCGACACGCCGACCTTGCTCTCGGTCTGGTTGCAGAGCCGAAGGTCAGCGCGGGCTGGTCCCGTGCCCAGCACGAAGGCCACGAGCAGCCCCGCCGATCCCAGGCACGCCCTCATCCTGAGGAGCAACGCAGGCAGCGCGTGGGGGAGTGAACGGCCTCGCAGGTGGTCAGCCGACGAGGATGATGCGGCAGTCGTTGACATTCGTGCAGGTGGGGCCGGGATTCACCAAGTCGCCGATGGCGGCGAAGAACGCAGTGGAGTCGTTCTGCTCAAGCATCGCGGCCGGATCGAGGCCAGCCGCACGGGCGCGGGCCAGCGTCGTCGGATCGATGAGGCCGCCCGCCGGATCGGTGGCGAGGCCGCGCCCGCCATCGGTGCCGTCCGTGTCGGCGCTGATGCCGCTGATGCCGGGCGTGCCGTCGAGCGCGAGGGCGAGCGCCAGCGCATATTCCTGATTGGGGCCGCCATGGCCCTCGCCCCGGATCGTCACCGTCAGTTCGCCGCCGGAAATCAGCGCGACGCGGCGGCCTTCCGCCTGGTAGCGCTTCGCCTCGGCGGCGTGGGCGGTGGCGACCTCACGGGCTTCCCCTTCGAGGTCGGAGCCCAGCATCACCGGCTCGTAGCCGGCGGCCTTCGCGGCAGCGGCGGCGGCATCGAGCGCATCCTGCGGCCGGGCGATGATGCGGTAGCTGCTGTTGGCGAAGAGCGGATCGCCGGGCTTGGGCGATTCGTTGTTCGGATCGTTCAGGAGCCGCTGGGCCGCCTCCGGCAGCGGGATGTTCCGGCGCTGGCAGATCTCGCGGGCATCGGCCAGCGTCGAGGGATCGGGCACGGTCGGGCCGGAGGCGATCACCGCCGGATCATCGAACGGCACGTCCGAAATCGCGAGCGTCAGGACCGAGCGGGCGTTGCGCGCGGCGCGAGCAAGGCGCCCGCCCTTGATCCGTGAGATATGCTTGCGCACCGTGTTGAACTCGCCGATCGGCGCGCCGGAGCGCAGGATCGCGCGGGTGATCCCCTGCTTCTCGGCGAGCGTCAGATCCCCGGCCGGGGCGATCCAGTTGGCCGAGCCGCCACCGGACAGGAGCACCAGCACCTCGTCCTCCGGTCCGGCCGCTTCGGCCAGTCGCAGGACTTCCTCGGTCGCGTCGATACCCGCCTGGTCCGGGACCGGGTGGCCCGCTTCGACCATGCGGATGCCGGGCGCCTCCTGGCCGTAGCCATGGCGCGCCACGGCCAGGCCGACGATGCGATCGTCGCCGAGCCCGTGTTCCTGCCGGTAGAAGCGGCTCGCCACCGCGCTCATGCTGCCCGCCGCCTTGCCCGCCGCAAGGATGATGAGGCGGCCCGGGGACGGCGGAGGAAGGTGGGCCGGAAGGCACAGATCCGGATGGGCGGCGCGGATCGCGGCGGTCAGGAAGGCGTCGAGATGGGCGCGCTGCGCCTGGACGTCGGTCTCGGCGGCGGAAGACGGGGTGGCGGATTGCGACATGGCGTTCAACGGGCTCCCTCGGCACCGTGACCCGACGGGGCGGCGCGCAGTTCTTGTTCGCGTGGGGCTCCCTGGCCGGGAGGACCCGAACCGGCCGTGCGATCCCCGCCCCTTTCGAGGCGGCGGGCCCGTTCCTTGCCGTGAGCGCACGATCCTTGATAGGTGCTGTGCCCGAGCCGTAGCGCGACGGCAAGCGTGCCGCCCGTGCATTCCGCCGCACTTCCCGTCCTTCCCATCCCGGCCAGCGAGTTTTGCGTGATCCGCCCGGAGCCTGACACGCCCCCGCATCCCTGCGAGATCATCCCCGGCGATCCCGCCTGCGGGCTGGTTCTCGCCTGCGACCACGCCTCGAACTTCGTGCCGCCCGATATTGTGCTGGGCGTCGCGCCGGAGGAGTTCTCCCGCCACATCGCCTACGATATCGGCGCCGCCGCCGTGACGCGGACGCTGGCGCAGGCTTTGAACGCGCCCGCCATTCTCACGAACTTCTCGCGCCTGATCATCGACCCGAATCGCGGGCGTGCCGATCCGACCCTGGTGATGCGCCTCTCGGACGGTGCCGTGGTGCCGGGCAACGCCCGGATCGACGAGGCGGGCAAGGCGGCGCGGATCGCCCGGTTCTACGAGCCCTTCGATGCGGGCATCGCGGCTGCCCTGGCGGCGGCGGAGCGCGCGGGCCGGATGCCGTTCCTCGTGACCATCCACAGCTTCACGCCCTATTGGCGCGGCGTTCCCCGGCCCTGGCATGTCGGCATCCTGTACGATCGCGACGACCGCCTCGCCCGTCCGCTGATCGAGGCCTTGCAGGCCGACCCGGCGGGGCTCATCGTCGGCGACAACGACCCCTATGGCGGCGGGCTACCCGGCGACACGATCGACCGGCATGCCACGGTGCGCGGCCTGCCCAACGCCCTCGTGGAGATTCGCCAGGATCTCATCGCGGGCGAGAACGGGCAGCGAGAATGGGCCGACAGGTTCGCCCGTATCCTCGCGCCGCTCATCGCTGCCTGAACCGACACCCGAAGGACGAGACGATGGCCGAGATCGACCCCGCGACGCAGACCGAGCTCGAGGCGGCCGTATTCCGGCGGCTCGTGGCGCATCTGCAGAACCGCACCGACGTGCAGAACATCGACCTGATGAACCTCGCGGGCTTCTGCCGGAACTGCCTGTCGAACTGGCTCAAGGATGCGGCCGAAGCCAAGGGGCTTCCCATGACCAAGGACGAGAGCCGCGAGGCGGTCTACGGCATGCCCTACGAGACGTGGAAAGAGCGGCACCAGACCGAGGCCAGCCCGGCTCAGTCCGGGGCCTTCGCCAAGCGCGACGGCAGCCACTGAACGGGACTCAGGGACGGTGCCGGGCTATAAGGATCGGGTAAGCTTGACCGCTTAACCAGCGGGTCCATGGCGCCCGTTCCGGCGCAGAAGCGGAGTCCTTCATGAACGCGCATTCGATGCCCCGGCCGGGCATGCCCGCCTCCGGCGATGTCTCCTCCGCCGAAGGCGTGGCCGCCGACGAACTGAAGCAGTTCATCGAGCGCCTCGAGCGCCTCGAAGAGGAGAAGGCCGGCATCATGGGCGACATCAAGGAGGTGTTCGCCGAACTGAAGG
This sequence comes from Methylobacterium sp. NFXW15, assembly GCF_049887755.1. Taxonomy (NCBI): domain Bacteria; kingdom Pseudomonadati; phylum Pseudomonadota; class Alphaproteobacteria; order Hyphomicrobiales; family Methylobacteriaceae; genus Methylobacterium; species Methylobacterium sp. NFXW15. The sequence goes on from NZ_JAGEKG010000006.1 coordinate 283,432, forward strand.
GCCGTGGCTTCGATGCAAAGGCCGTTCGCACCATTCTGCGTATCCGCAAACAGGATCACAGCGAGCGCCAGGAACAGGAAGCGATCCTGGAGTTGTACCTCCAGGCACTTGGCATGGCATAGCAAATACCAACCGGATCCTGAGGGGGTGCAAACATCCCTTGGGATCCGATTGCATCCATTACGCAGATCTCTCTCCCGGACCTTGACGTTATAGCGCTGTTGCCTTCAAGAGTGCGTTACCGCACGGAAGTTGCCCCGGCGAAGGGCATGGCGCGCGGTCGCCGATCAGTGACCACCAGGCCCATCAAGAGGCCGGTATCGCGAGCGGCTTGCGACTCCAGAACTCGAAGAGCCGTAACGCCGGGATAGCGCGGGCGCCGTCCGGGCATGGGAGAGGAAACGATGATCGTGACCAAACGCGCCCTCGTCGGCGCGCTGCTTTGTGCGACTGCCCTTGGCGTCGCCCCCTCCTTCGCCGCAGACCCGATCAAGATCGGCCTGACCGGGCCTTACACCGGCGGCTCCTCTTCCATGGGCGTCTCGATGCGTGATGGCGCCAAGCTCGCCGCCGCCGAAATCAACAAGAACGGCGGTGTCCTGGGTCGCCAGATCCAGCTCGTCGAGCGTGACGACGAGGCCAAGAACGAGGTCGGCGCGCAGGTCGCGCAGGAGCTCATCAACAAGGAAAAGGTCGTCGCCACCGTCGGCTTCATCAATACCGGCGTCGCTCTTGCGGCCCAGCGCTTCTACCAGGAAGCCGAAATCCCGGTGTTCAACAACGTCGCCACCGGCACGATCATCACCGAGCAGTTCAAGGCTCCGGATTACGACAACAACTACGTCTTCCGGAACTCGGCCTACGACGTCCTCCAGGCCGGTATGATGGTCGACGAGGCCGTGCGTCAGGGCTTCAAGAAGATCGCCGTGCTCGCGGACTCGACCAATTACGGCCAGCTCGGCCGTGAGGACATCGAGAAGCAGCTTGCTGCCAAGAAGATGAAGGCGGTCGCCGTCGAGAAGTTCAACATCAAGGACGTCGATATGACGGCCCAGCTGTTGAAGGCCAAAGAGGCCGGAGCCGAGGTGATCCTCGCCTACGGGATCGGCCCAGAGCTGGCGCAGATCACCAACGGCATGGCCAAGCTCGGCTGGAAGGTTCCGATGATCGCGTCGTGGCCCGCCTCGATGCAGAGCTTCCTCGATATCGCCGGCACCAACGGCAACGGCGTGATCATGCCGCAGACCTTCATCGAGGATAAGTCGGTTCCGAAGCGCGCTTCGTTCCTCGACGATTACTACAAGACCTACGGCGTGACGAAGATCCCGACCCCGGTGGCCGGCGCGCAGGGCTATGACTCGATCTACCTGATCGCCGCCGCGATCAAGCAGGCGGGCGGCACCGACGGACCGAAGATCCGCGAAGCCCTCGAGAACCTGAACACCAAGGTCGAGGGCGTGGTGACGACCTATGACCACCCGTTCAACGCCAAGGACCACAACGCGATCTCGCGGAACATGGTCGTGTTCGGCAAGGTGCAGGACGGCAAGATTATCTACGCGAACCCGGAGGATGCCAAGAATGCATCCACCGTCCGCGTGAAGGAAAAGTCTTCGAACTGATTGCGCTAGTCGGCGTACCTCGGGCTGTGCACGAGGTACGCTCTTTTTCTCTCGTCATTGCGAGCGAAGCGAAGCAATCCAGGGACGCGCCAAGGTTTCGGATCGTCCCGCTGCCCTGGATTGCTTCGCTTCGCTCGCAATGACGGCGAGGCTTGGCGGATAGGATCCGCCCCAACCACACCCGCGACTTCCGGCCATGATCGAACGGGTACCGCGCCTGCCATGACAATCTTTCTGCAACTTGTGTCTTCGGGCGTCGCAGTCGGCATGATCTATGCCGCCATCGCGTTCGGCTATCAGCTTACCTTCGCCACGTCGAAGACCCTGAATTTCGGACAGGGCGAGGCCTTGGCGGTCGGCGCGCTGTTCGGCCTGACCCTCGTGCCGTTCACCGGCTACTGGTTGATGATCCCGCTTGTCCTCGTCTTCGGCTTCGGCCTCGGGGCCGTGGTGGAGCGGCTGGCGGTGCGCCCGGCGATCCAGATCAAGTCCGAGTACGGGTGGATCATGGCCACCATCGCGCTGGGCATCATCTTCAAGAACGTCGCCGAGAACGTGTGGGGCCGTGACGACCTGCCCTTCCCCTCGCCGCTGCCGGACGTGCCCTATGAGATCGGTGGGGTGCGTATCCTGCCGATGGAGATGCTGATCGTCGTCGGCGCCCTGCTGATGATGCTCGCTGTCGAAATCTTCAATCGCAAGTCGATCTGGGGCAAGGCGGTCGTCGCCACCTCGAACGACATCGACGCCGCCGGGCTGATGGGCATCAACACCAAGCGCGTCATCACGCTTTCCTACTCCATCAGCGCCATGACCGCCGCCTTCGCGGGCGTGCTGGTCGCCCCGGTCACCCTCACGGGGGCGACCATGGGCTCGGTGCTGGCGCTCAAGGCCTTCGCGGTGGCGATCATCGGCGGCCTCGAATCCGGCCTCGGCGTGATTGTCGGCGGCCTCATCCTCGGCGTCGCGGAGACGCTGACGGGCTTCTACATCTCGACCGGCTACAAGGACGTGCCGGGCCTGATCCTCCTCCTCGTCGTGCTGTCGATCCGGCCGGTCGGTCTGTTCGGCAAGGCCGTCATCAAGAAGGTCTGACCGTCATGGCGAACACCGCCCTCGCCCCGGCGGCCGAGCCGGCCGCTACCCCTTCCCTGAACCGAGGCATCGGCTGGGTCGGCGGGCTTCTGCTCGTCGCCTTCCTGGCAGCCTTCCCGCACGTGGTGACGAGCACCTATTACGTGCACCTGCTGATCGTGATCGCGATCTACGCGATACTGATCCTCGGGCTCGACATCGTCGTCGGCTATACCGGTCAGGTCTCCCTCGGCCATGCCGGGCTGTTCGGCATCGGCGCCTATGCGGCGGCGGCGCTGTTCTTCCACTTCAAGATCGGCATCTGGCTCGGCCTCGTCGCCGGAATTGGGCTCACGGCGGCCTTCGGCGCGCTCCTCGCGATCCCGGCCCTCCGGGTGAGCGGCCCCTACCTCGCCATGGTGACGCTGGCCTTCGGCACGATCATCCAGATCTTCATCAACGAGCTGACGCCGATCACCAACGGCCCGCTGGGCATCACCCTGCCCCCGGTCCGCGTGCTCGATTTCTCGCTCATCGGCATGCAGGCCCCCTGGGGTTCGGCGGGCCGCAAGCTCGAGTTCTACTACCTCGTCTGCGCCTGCCTCCTGGCCACGATCGTGATCGTGAACCGCGTCGTGCGCTCGCCCTTCGGCCGCGCCTTCGAGGCTCTGCGCGACTCCCCCATTGCCTGCGATTGCATGGGCGTCTCGGTCTACCGCTACAAGGTCTATGCCTTCGTGGTGTCGGCCGGTCTTGCCGGTCTGGCCGGTGCGCTGTTCGCGTGGTCCGAGCGCTACGTCTCCCCGAACACCTACAGCTTCGAGCTGACGGTGCTGTTCCTGCTCGCCGTCACCATGGGCGGGCGCAAGTCCCGCTCCGGGCCGCTGATCGGCTCGGTGATCATCGTCATGATGCCAAACATCCTGGCCGATATCGGCCTCGTGCGGATCATGGCCGGCATCATCGCGGCCGTCGCCGTGATCGTCGGGGCGCAGGCCTTCCTGCGCAAGCGTGAGAACCGCTTCGCGATCCTCATCCCGGTGGCGCTCTGCATCCTGTTCTTCCCGGCCACGATGGCCATGGAATCGGTGACCGACTTCCGTCTGACGGTGTTCGGCCTGCTCATCCTGTTCGTGGTCTACTACCTGCCGGACGGCATCGTCGGCTTCTTCCGTCAGATGATCCCGGCGCTTCGCCCGGCCCATACGGCGGAGGGGCGAAGCGTCTCGGCCGAGGGTTCGGCCCTCATCGCCCAGCGGGCCGATGCGGGGGCCGAGGCTCTGCTGAAGGTCGATCAGGCGCTGATGCAGTTCGGCGGCCTGAAGGCTCTGGCGGGCGTCGACCTCACGGTGAAGCCGGGCACGATCCACGGGCTCATCGGGCCCAACGGTTCGGGCAAGAGCACGATGATGAACGTGCTCACCGGCATCTATAAGCCGACCGCGGGCTCGGTGACGCTCGCCGTCGCCGGGGGGCAGCGCCTCGATGGGCGGACGCCTTCCGAAATCGCCCTGTCGGGCGTGGCGCGGACCTTCCAGAACGTGCAGCTCTTCCGCGAGATGACCGCGCTGGAGAACGTGCTGGTCGGCCTGCATCACACCTTCAAGGGCACGCTGTTCGATGCGATCCTCGGCACCCCGCGGCGGCGGCGCGAGGAGCGCGAGGCGCGGGCTCGTGCCATGGCCATCCTCGACTTCATGGGTCTCGGTGCCCTGTCGCAGACGGAGGCGCGCAACCTCCCCTACGGCAAGCAGCGCCTCCTCGAGATCGGTCGCGCGCTCGCCCTCGATCCGGTCCTGCTGCTTCTCGACGAGCCGGCGGCGGGCCTCACGGCGCCTGACATCGCCGACCTCGTGGCGATCATTCGCAAGATCCGGGATGCGGGCATCACCGTCATCCTGATCGAGCACCATATGGACGTGGTCATGGGCCTGTGCGACCGGGTCAGCGTCCTCGATTTCGGCCACAAGATCGCCGAGGGCGGCGCCCGCGAGGTGCAGGCGGACCCGAAGGTGATCGAAGCCTATCTCGGAGCGCCCGGCGAAATGGGCGGCACCGCTGCGGAGACCGCCCATGCTTGAGGTTCAGGATCTCCATGCCGGCTACGGCCTGGTCGAGGTGCTTCACGGCCTGACCTTCCAAGTGCCCAAGGGCCAAGTGGTCACGCTGATCGGCTCCAACGGCGCGGGCAAGACCACGACCATGCGCGCCCTGTCGGGCATGATCCGGCCGCGCTCGGGCTCGATCCGCCTGAACGGCAAGGACATTGCCGGGCTGGAAAGCCACGACGTCGCCCGCGAGGGGCTCGCCCATTCGCCCGAGGGGCGCCGGGTATTCCCGACGCTGACGGTCGAGGACAATCTGACGCTCGGCGCGTTCCCGCGCCTCACCGGCTCACGGCCGAAGGGCGACATCTCCGCGGATCGGGACCGAGCCTTCGCCCTGTTCCCGCGCCTCAAGGAGCGCCGCAACCAGCTGGCCGGCACGCTCTCGGGCGGCGAGCAGCAGATGCTGGCCATGGGCCGGGCGCTGATGCTGAAGCCGGAGATCCTCCTCCTCGACGAGCCCTCCATGGGCCTCGCGCCGAAGTTGGTGGAGGAGGTCTTCCGGATCATCCGCCAGTTGAAGGAAGAGAAGGTGACGATGCTCCTCGTGGAGCAGTTCGCCATGGCGGCGCTCGGCGTGGCCGACCACGCTTACGTGCTGGAGAACGGCCGCATCCGGTTCCAGGGCCCGGCGGCTCAGCTGAAGAACGATCCGGCGGTGAAGGCCGCTTATCTCGGCGGGCATTGACGCCCGTCGGTGTGACTGGGGCGAACAACGCTTTCGCCCGACACTATCCCTCATCCTGAGGTGCCCGCCCGAGGCACCTCAGGATGAGTTTTTGTTGGGATAGGGCGCAGCGAGCCCCTTACGCCGCCTGCTTGGCCTTCAGCAGCTTGCGGTTCACCAGCGCCTCGGCGATCTGCACCGCGTTGAGGGCCGCGCCCTTGCGTAGGTTGTCGGAAACACACCAGAAGTTCAGGCCGTTCTCGACCGTCGCGTCCTCGCGGATGCGCGAGATGTAGGTCGCGTCCTCGCCAGCCGCTTCGTGCGGGGTGATGTAGCCGCCGTTCTCGCGCTTATCGACCACGAGGATGCCCGGCGCCGAGCGCAGGATCTCGGTGGCCTCCTCGGCCGTGATCGGACGCTCGAACTCGACGTTCACCGCCTCGGCATGGCCGATGAAGACCGGCACGCGCACGGCGGTGGCCGTGAGCTTGATCTTCGGGTCGAGCATCTTCTTGGTCTCGGCGACCATCTTCCACTCTTCCTTCGTGTACCCGTCCTCCATGAAGACATCGATGTGCGGGATCACGTTGAAGGCGATGCGCTTGGTGAACTTGCCGCCCTGCCCGATCTCGCCCGCCGTGAAGACGGCGCGGGTCTGGTTAAACAGCTCGTCCATCGCTTCCTTGCCCGCGCCGGAGACCGACTGGTAGGTCGAGACGACGACGCGCTTGATCGTGGCGGCCTCGTGCAGGGGCTTGAGGGCTACGACGAGCTGCGCCGTGGAGCAGTTCGGGTTGGCGATGATGTTGCGCTTGGTGAAGCCCGCGATGGCGTCGGCATTCACCTCCGGCACGATCAGCGGCACGTCGGCGTCGTAACGGAAGGCCGACGAGTTATCGATCACGACGCAGCCTTGGCTACCGATGCGCGGCGACCACTCCTTGGAGGCCTCGCCACCCGCCGACATCAGGCAGATGTCCGTGTCGGAGAAATCGTAGGTGTCGAGGGCTTTGACCTTCAGGGTCTTGTCGCCGAAGGAGACTTCCTGACCCTGGCTGCGGCGCGAAGCCAGCGCCACGACCTCGTCGGCGGGGAAAGCCCGCTCGGCCAGGATATCGAGCATCTCGCGGCCCACGTTGCCCGTGGCACCGACGACGGCGACCTTGTAACCCATCTCTCGTCTCCGCGCGTCCAGAACCCCGAACGATCCGGGGGTTGCGCCTCTCCTCGGGTTCATGCCGGCGGCGGGATCGTTCGCGCCGGTCCGTCTCGCCCGCAAACGGGCGCGGCCGTGGACCCGACCAACTGGGGGGTCGGCATCGACGGCCATGGCGGCAGCAAGGCACAGGAAGGCCCGGGCCTGTCAAGGGCGCTTTGCCGCGCCGCAGCACGATCAAGCAACGATTCACCCTGTCCCGTGAAAGGCGGCCGCCGGAAAGACTCTGGTGGCCCCGCCCCGTGCACGCTTCCCCGGCCGGGGGCCACGGGACGGACAGGATTTCATGCGGATCGCAGCCATCGACGATCGCGAGGAGGAGCGGGCCGGACGCGGATTGTTCGGGATCAGCCTGCCCCTGCGCGTCGCGGCGGCCGTGATCGTCGTCGGCGGTCTCGCCTTCGCGGTGCGGCGGCCGCCCTCGATCGCGGCGGTGCCAGTGCTGCACAAGACTGCTGACATTCCGGCCATCGTCGGCACGGCACCGCTGCGGCTCACGGAGCCGGGTATCGATCCCGTGCGGGTGGAGCCAGGCCGCATCGACCCGAAATCGGGCCTGCGCGAGGACGTTCTGGGGCGCGGAAGCTTCGCTGCCATCGAGGCGCCGGTTTTGCGCCTGGCGGTCACGCGCGGCATCGGCGCCGAGCGGGCACCGGGGTTGTTCGTGCTCACCGCGCGGCGAGCGGCTCTGGCGGGACGGGGCGAGGCGCCCCTGTCCGTGTCGCGCGCTATGCCGCGCGGCGTGGTCGCGACCCGGTTCGGCCCGGCGGAGATTGCTGAGGCAACGTTGACCGGGGGAGCCCTCACCCGCGCCTGCACGGCTTTCGTCCTTGCTCAGCCGGGCCTGCGGATCGACGGCTTTCTTTGCGGACCCTTGGGCAGCGCCGCCGAACCGAAGTCGCTGGCCTGCACCCTGGACGCGCTGGACTTCGATGATCAGTCCGACCCGACCGCGAGTGCCCTCTTTCGGCAGGCTCGGGCTCGAAGCGCCTGCGATGGCGGCGGCAGCGCAGCCGCCGATCCAGCCGGAAAAACCGGGTCGATCGAACGGCGGAGGTCGGCAACGAAAAATTGAGGCACGAATGTGGCAAAGCGCACAAGCGCGGCCGTTACGCAGGAACTAAGAATGACCTCGAACGTCTTCTCCACAAGGGCGGCGAACTGTTAAGCTTCGGCCGCCACAATGATGGCACTCTTATGCGAAGGACGGCCATGCGCTCCCTCAAGATCGCCCTTTTGGGCGCCCTCACTGCCGCCGGCCTCTCCGCCGTTTCCTCCGCGCCTGCCCAGGCGCAGGATGGCTACGGTTACGGCAGCGGTCCGGTCTACCGGGTCAGCCGCCCGCTCCCGATCCGCATCCGTCCGCGCTCCTGGCTCGACGCCGGCAACGTGCCGTTGTCGTCGGGTGTTCCGGGCGCTGGTGGCTCGCGCAACCCGGCCACTAACCCCTACCTGATCGCGGCTTCGAACGCGCTGACCCCGCCCTACGGCCCGAGCGACCGTTACGGCGCCGGCATCCTGCCCGACCCGATCACCAACGGCCCGTTCATCGGCGCCCGGTCGAGCGCCGTGCGCAACGTCGATCTCTCCTTCGTGGACCGGCTCGACCCGACTTCGCCGCTCTACGGCCGCCCGTACTAAGAGAGCTCTGCTCCCCAAAACAGGGCGCGGATCCGAAAGGGTTCGCGCCCTTTTTCGTGTCTGATCCTCGTCTTCGCGAGCGTCGCGAAGCGACCGCGGTCGGCGGGTCTGCTCAGACTGTGGCGGCGCCCTGGAGGGCTTCGCTCCGCTCGCCATGCCGGTGGGGAGCGTCCCGCCCATCCGTCACCCCGCCCACGAGGTTCAGCCCCAGCAGGAACTCCGCCGGGAAATCCGTGCGCAGCACCGGCTCACGCGGAACATCGCCCCTGAGGGCATCCGCCTCGGCCCGGCGAGCGGCGACGGCCTCGGCGATCGAGACCCCCTGGAAGGCGATGCGCGTGCCGCCCTGCGCCTGCGCCAGTCGCCCGAGATCGGGGCCGATCACGGTCGCCATCTTCGGATAGCCGCCAGTCGATTGCCGGTCTGCCATCAGGATAATCGGCAGGCCATTGCCCGGCACTTGGATCGCGCCCATCGCGACCCCGTCCGAGACGATGTCATGGCCCTTGGCGTGTTTCAGCGGCGTGCCGTCGAGAAAGCAGGCCATACGGTCGCCACGGGGCGAAACGGTCCATGGCCCTGCGAGAAACGCTGCGATCTGATCCTGCGTGAAGTAATCGTCCTGCGGTCCGAGCACGACGCGGATGCGTGATGGGTCACGGTCGAGCCAGGGCGCGAGCAGGCGCTGCGGCGCGCCCTCCCCCTGCCGGGCATCCACCACCGGGATTCGGTCGCCCGCGCGCAGTCCCCGCCCGTCGAGGCCGCCGAGGGCCGAGCGGGTATGGGTCGCCGTCGAGCCGAGGACAGGAGCGACGTCGAGACGACCCGCCACGGCGAGATAGCCCCAGGATCCCGCGCTGCTCGCTCGCACCGTGAGGGTACGGCCCGGCTCCAGGGTGAAGGCGCAGCAGGGCGGCAGTGCCTCCCCGTCGAGGGCAGCGCGGAAGCCCCCGGAGACCAGGGCGAGGCCGAGGGGGCCATCGGGCGCGCTCACGCTGAGCCCGCCGGTCGAGATCTCGATCGCCGTCGCGTCGAGGGGGTTGCCGAGGGCCCGGTTCGCCGTGGCAAACATCAACGGGTCCATCGGCCCGGCGGCGGTGATGCCGTAGCGGAGATAGCCCCGCCTGCCGCCGTCCTGAAGGGTCACGCCGGGACCGGCGGCCTCGATCGCCAGGATGCTCACCGCGTCCCCTCCTCCTGCCGCGCGACCCGCTCGCCCGCCGCCTCGCGCGCGGCGAGGTCGGAATAGGTGGTGGCGTCGATGGCCTCGAACCGGATCTCGTCGCCGGGGCGCACGAAGAAGCTCTCGTCACGCTCCGGCGCGTAGAGTCGGCACGGTGTCGCGCCGAGCACGTACCAGCCGGTCGGCATCGGCACGGTCGCCACGGCTGCGAGCCCGCCGCCGATCATCACCGCGTTGGCCGGATGTGGCGGTCGTGGACTCGCCCGCCGCGGCACTGCCAGCACCTCGGGCAAGCCGCCGAGATAGGCGAAGCCCGGCGCGAAGCCGTACATGTAGACCCGGTAGCTCGCTTGCCCGTGGAGGGTGGCGATGTCGGCGGGGGATCGGCCTATCTGCTCCGCGACCGCCGCGAGATCTTCCCCGTGGGGAGCGTCGTAGCAGCAGGGCAGAATCCAGCGTGCCGGGGCGCTGGCCCGTTGTGGCGCGCCGCCTGTCAGCGAAAGGACGCGATCGGCGAGGGTATCCCGGTCCAGGATCAGCGGATCGTAGTGGATCATCAGCGAGCGGTAGGTCGGCACCGTCTCCGCGATGCCGTCCGGCCGGTCGGCCGAGAGGGCGTCTTCCAGGGCCAGCACGCGATCACTGATGGCGGGATCGACGCTCGTGCCGAACTCGACCACCAGGGCCGCCTCGCCCGCGTCGAGGATGCGGGGGGAGACACTCACGGCTTGAACGGCGCGAGCGTGACGCCCGCGCCCTCCAGCCTCGCGCGCACGGCGCGGGCGGTCCCGACCGCGTGGGCGGAGTCACCGTGGACGCAGATCGAGCGGATCGGCGTGGGAAGCTTGCGGCCGGATGCGGTCAGGATCGCGCCGTCCCGCACCATCGTCAGGACCCGCTCGGCTGCTTCCTCCTGATCGGTGATGAGGGCGCCGGGCTGGCTGCGGGCGATGAGCTGCCCCTCCTCGGTGTAGCCGCGATCCGCGAAGATCTCCTGATGCACTTCGAGGCCCGCCGCCTCCCCGGCCGGGACCTGCGCGGTCAGCGCGATGGCGAGCAGCGCGAGGTTGCGGTCGACGGCCCTCACGGCGCCCGCGATGGCATCGGCGACAGCCCTGTCCTCGGCGGCGAGGTTGGCGAGCGCCCCATGGGCCTTCACGTAGGTGATGCGGTGACCCGCATAGGCGGCGAGCGCCGCCGCCGCGCCGACCTGATAGGCCACGAGTCGCTCGATCTCGGCCGGGGTGAACGGCATCCGCCGTCGCCCGAAGCCCCAAAGGTCGGGGAAGCCCGGATGGGCGCCCACCGCCACGCTCTTCTCCTTCGCCAGCCGGAAGGTCGCGGCCATGATCTCGGGATCGCCCGCATGAAGGCCGCAGGCGACGTTGGCCGAGGTGACGACGGAGAGCATCGCCCCGTCATCGCCGCAGGAATAGGCGCCGTAGCCTTCCCCGAGATCCGCGTTGAGATCGACGCTCGCCATCGCTGTCACTCTCCTGCTGCTCAGGCCACCACCGCCGGGGCGGGTTCGGCCGAGGCCGCGACATCCGTGTCGAGTTCGCGACCGGCCGTCTCGGGCAACAGAAGCGCCGCCACGATCACGAGGCAATAGGCGCAGGCCGCCACGACGCCGATGGCGACGCCAAGCGTCAGCGATCCGCTGAGATACCCGACGAGCGCCGGGCAGACGGCGCCGGTCGCCCGGCCGAAATTGTAGCAGAACCCCTGGGCCGAGCCGCGAACCCGGCTCGGGAACAACTCGCTGAGGAAGGCGCCCATTCCGGAGAACACGCCGGACAGGAAGAAGCCGAGCGGGAAGCCCAGGAACAGCATCGCCGTGTCGGTGATCGGGATCAGCGTGTAGGCGAGGACCAGCACACCCGCGCAAAAGCCGAACAGCATGAATCCCTTGCGGCGGCCGATGCGATCCGAGAGGTAGGCGCTGGTCAGGTAGCCGAGGAACGAGCCGAAGATCAGCATCAGCAGGTAGCCGCTGGTGTTGAGCACCGAGAGATTGCGCTCGGTCTTCAGGTAGGTCGGCAGCCAGGTGGTCACGGCATAGTAGCCACCCTGCATACCCGTCGCGAGGAGGCTCGCGAGCGCCGTGCGGCCGATCAGATCGCGGGAGAAAATGTCGAGGAAGTTGCCGCTATCGCCTTGCTTGTGCATCTCGGCGCGGGTCTGCCGGTAGACCTCCGGATCCTCGATATTGCGGCGGATCCAGAAGATCAGCAGTGAGGGCGCGGCGCCGAGCCAGAACAGGATCCGCCACGCCTGCGCCGGTTCGGCGAGGGCGAAGACCGCCCAGAAGGCGATGGCCGCGCAGGCCCAGCCGACCGCCCAGCTCGACTGCACGAGCCCGACCGCCTTGCCGCGATAGCGGGCCTGGATCGTCTCCGCGATCAGCACCGAGCCGACCGACCACTCGCCGCCGAAGCCGAAGCCCTGCATGGCGCGGGTGAAGAGCAGTTGCTCGTAGGAATGGGTGAAGCCGGAGAGCACCGTGAACACGGTGAACCACGCCACGGTCGCCTGAAGCACCACCACGCGGCCATAGCGATCGGCGAGGATGCCCGCCGCCCAGCCGCCGATGGCGGAAGTGACGAGGGCGGCAGTGGCGATGTTGCCCGCCTCGACCTTCGTGAGCCCCCACACGATCACCAGCGTCGGGATGAGGAAGGTATAGATCATGTAATCGAAAGCATCGACGCCGTATCCGGCGAAGGCTGCGCCCAAGACCCGGCGCTCTGTTGGGTTGGTATCCTTCAACCACATGGTCCTGCTCCCTCTGAGTTAGGCTTGGGATCGTGAACGATGGTCTTTTCCTCGACCTCATCCTGAGGTGCGGCGATGGGTGGGATGCTCTGGAAATTCGGTTTCACACGAACGGCAGGTCGCGGTTCAGCAGGTCGGTGACCAGCATGAAGCCGGGGGAATGAGTGATGCACAGCGGCAGGCGCGCGGCCATGGCCACCGCCTGGGGCGTCACCCCGCACGCCCAGAAGACCGGGATCTCGTCGGGCTCGATGGCGACCGGATCGCCGAAGTCGGGCTTGGCGATGTCGCGGATGCCGATCAGGCTCGGGTCGCCGAGATGGACCGGGGCCCCGTGCACCGCCGGAACCCGCGCCGTAATCTGCACGGCCTTGATCGCGTCCGCAGCCTTCATCGGTCGCATGGAGACCACGAGCGGACCGTGGAACGGACCGGCCGGAATGGTCTCGATCGAGGTCCTGTACATGGCGACGTTGCGCCCCTGCGCGACATGGCGAAGGGGGATGCCCGCCTCGATCAGGGCCGCCTCGAACGAGAACGAGCAGCCGAGCACGAAGGTCACGAGGTCGTCGCGCCAGTGGTCCCTCAGGTCGGCGACCTCGGCGACCATCTCGCCTCGTTCGTAGATGCGGTAACCGGGCACGTCGGTGGTGATGTCGAGATCCGCGCCGAGGATGGGCAGATCGCGGGCGCCGGGCTGCGACACACCGATGACCGGGCAGGGCTTGGGGTTCTGCTGACAGAAGCGCTGAAAATCCGGGGCAAGTGCCGCGGGCAGGATCATCAGGTTGCCCTGCACATGGGCCGGGGCGAGACCGGACGTGTGTCCCCGCCATTCACCGGAGCGGATGGCCCGCCGGACGGCGCGTGCATCCTCGAAAGCCGTGGCCGGATGGGGGGCGTCGGTTTGTTCGCTCACCGGATGTCTCCCTCGCGGCGGTCGCATTCTCGCCGCGTTTCGCGGTCGATTTGCCGCCTTAAGAGACACGTTCCCATTGCGCCGCTTTATGCGCCAATCGTCTTTGCGAATGGCGGGCGATAACCCGGCCTTATCGGGCGGCGGCCCAGTCCCGCGCGACCTCCTCCGCGATGCGGGCGGCATCGACCACGAAATGCCCTTCCGAGCGCTTGGCGTGGGTTGCGGTGAAGGTGAGGTCGGACAGCGCCTGCTCCACCGGCAGGACGCGCAAGGTACCGGAGGACAACTCGTCCCGCACGACGTCGGGCGGGATCACGCAGATACCGAGCCGCTCGATCCCCATCTTCACGATGGTCGCCAGCGACGCGCTAGTGTGGATCTGGCTCGGCAGCAGGTTCGCGCGCAGCACGAGGTCGCGCAATTCGACATAGGGACTTGTGTTGCGCGGATAGGTGACGAGGGGGTGGCGCATCAGGGTGCCGAGGCTCAGCGGCTCGTCATCTGGCACGAGGCCCGGCGCGGCGATCCACGCGACCGGCGCCTGGAACAGCGTGCGGTTCACAAGGCTCGGCACCGTGATGGGGCCGACGAGGAAGGCGAGATCGAGTTCGTTGGCGACGAGCGCCGCCTGCATGTTCGGGGAGATATCGACGGTGATGTCGACCCCGATCCCGGGATGCTCGGCGCGCATCCGCTCGATGAAGCGCGACAGCCAGAGATGCACGATGGTCTCGGACACGCCGAGGCGGAGGGTGCCGGTGGTCCGCCCGGTCTCGTCGAGGGCGGCGATCATCTCGGCTTGCAGGGCGAGGAAGCGTTCGGCGAAGCCGAGCAGCACCCTCCCCCGCTCGGTCAACGCCACGTCGCGGCTGCGCCGCTCGAACAGCGTGCCGTATTCGTGCTCCAGCGCGGCGATGCGCTGCGACACGGCGGGCTGGGTCGTGTTCACCTGCTCGCTCGCCCGGCGGAAGCTGGACAGCGTGGCGACCCAGTAAAACACTTCCAAGCTGCGGAAATCAGCCATCCCGCGACCGTTCGGCGACGTCACCCGTCAGAGGCATAATACATGCCCGGATGCGCCGTCCGTCATTTGATCTGGATGCTGTCCACCACCTGCCGGAAATTGGCGAGCACGCCCTCGCGCTGATCCTCGCGGACGACGCCGACGGCGCGGAGATACCCATCGGGGTTGAAGCGGATCGTTTGGGCGACCACCACCGGTTTGTTGGTGGGCATGTCGGTCGCCCGCGCCACGATCTCGTGCCAATCGATGCCGTTCGAACGGTAGCTCTGAGCACGCTCGATCACGAAGTCTTTCATGGTCTGGTTCGCGTAGAGGGCAGCGCGGGCGAAGGCGTCGCGCTGCTCGGCCGTGGGCGGCGGCTGCACGGCCTGGGCGATCACCAGGATCGGCTGTTCCAGGTTCTGCATCTGGTCCTTCGGACCCTTGGTCAGCAGCACGGAATTGCCCGCGAGCACCCGGATGGGCCTGAACCCCGCCGCGTCCCCGATGCGGAAGGGCAAGGCATCGACCTGCTCGGTCAGCGACAGGGGACCACGGACGGTGACGTCGGTGACGAGCTTGCGCATCGTCTCCTCGGTCTCGGCATCCGGGGTCGCCTGGGCGATGATGAGACCGGTGACGCTCGGCGTGCCGACCACCACGATCCACTTGTTGATCGTCTGGCCGGAATTGGCCGGATCGTTCGGCTGCTCGCCCGTGTAGAGCATCGCCTCGTTGTCACCGACCTTGATCGGCTCCTTCTTGGAAATGGCGAAGCCCTGGCTACGCAGGTTGGCGTCGGTAAAGCCGCTCACGAGCTCCGGAAAGGCGTTCGGCGGCAATTCCACCACCGACAGGGTGGCGCCGCCGCCCTCGCGCTCGAAGCCGGAGAAGCGCCGAGAGGGTACCATGTCCGAGGGTGGCTCGAAGCCGAAGCGGGAGCCCGCCGGGAACACCCTGTCCGCCGCCGATGCGGGCATCAGCCCCGCGACGACGAGCAGCGCCGCAAGAGGCAACCTGAGATCGCGCAACGGCATGAAACTCAACGCTCTCCATTGCCGCTCCTGACGGAGCAGGCCCGCACGATGGGTCCGACGCCGTGCATCAGGAGTCAAGCGAGGGCTGGGGGATCCGGGTGTTCACGTTACCGCATGGGAGCGTGTCACCCGCCGGAGGGTGAGATTGCAGCGCCCGCCCGGTGGAAGCAGGCCGGGCAATGGGTCCTGCGCCAGCAGATCGGGCTCGCGGTAGATCCGGTCGATGCCGTGGAAGGCGAGGCGCGAGGGGCCGCCGATCACCACGGCGTCGCCCGACATCAGGCGGACGGAGCGTGTCGGGTCCGAGCGGGACAGGCCGCCGTACCGGAACAGCGCCGGGGCGCCGAGCGACAGGGACAGGACGGGAGCGTCGAAATCCTCCTCGTCCCGGTCCTGATGCAACCCCATGCGGGCCTCGGGCCCGTAGAGGTTGATCAGGCAGGCTTCCGGCGGTGGCGCGTCGGGCGCCAGTTCGTCCCACGCGGCGAGCGCCGTGGGCGGGATCGGCGGCCAGAGCTCGCCCGTGACGGGATGGTGCGGTTGGTAACGGTAGCCCGCCTCGTCCGAGACCCAGCAGAGCGGCCCTGCGCCGCCCATCCGCACCGAGAACGGCTTGCCCGTGCGCGGCATCCGGGGTGTGAAGGGCGGTGCGGTGGCGAGAATGGCAGCGACCTCCCCGGCCAGCCGGACCCGGGCCGCCTCGTCGAGGAAGCCCGGATGATGGATCAGGCCGGGGCGGAGTTCGACACTCACGAGACGTCGATATCGCGCTCCAGAACCGACTTCGAGGCGACTGTCGTGTTGTCGTTCAGGCGGTAGACGAGCGGCACGCCCGTGGCGATCTCGAGACCGGCGATCGTTGCGGGCCCGAGATGGTCGAGAACCATCACCAGGGCGCGGAGCGAGTTGCCGTGAGCCGCGACCAGCACCCGCTGACCGGACATGACGCGCGGCAGGATCGTCTCGATGTAGTAGGGCAGCACGCGGGCGGCGGTGTCCTTCAGGCTCTCGCCGCCGGGGGGCGCCACGTCATAGGAGCGGCGCCACGTATGGACCTGATCCGCCCCCCACTTGGCGCGGGCATCGTCCTTGTTGAGGCCGGACAGGTCGCCGTAATCGCGCTCGTTGAGGGCCTCCGAGCGGAGCACCTCGATGTTCGAGAGGCCCATCTCTTCGAGCATGAGCGCGCAGGTGCGCTGGGCCCGGCCGAGATTGGAGGTGAAGGCGACGTCGAAGCCGTAGCCCTCGCTCTTCAGCCAGCGCCCGGCCTTCACCGCCTCCTCGACGCCGCGATCGGTCAGGCCCGGGTCGCGCCAACCCGTGAACAGGTTCTTGAGGTTCCACTCACTCTGACCGTGCCGAGCGAGGACGAGCAGGCGCTCCATAACAGTGTCTCTGGGTTCGTAGCCGCGGCGAGTCTGCCGGTATCGTCCGGGCTCCTAGCAGCCACGGGCGCAAGCCCAAAGGGTGGTGATCCGCTTAAGGTTATAAAAGAGCGTGGCCGTTCACAGGTCCAGAACGTCGGCCATAGAGTAAAGGCCCGGCGGCTTCGGATGCGCCCACAGGGCCGCCTTCACCGCGCCCGAGGCGAACAGCCCCCGGTCGGCGGCATGGTGGCTGATGGTCAGCGTTTCGCCGGGGCCCGCGAAGAGCACGCTGTGATCACCAACGACCGAGCCGCCCCGCAAGGTGGCGAAGCCGATATCGCCGGGCTTGCGCGCGCCGGTATGGCCGTCGCGCGTCGAGACGCGGACAGAGGGGAGATCGACGCCCCGCCCTTCGGCGGCGGCCTCGCCCAGCAGGAGCGCCGTGCCCGAGGGAGCGTCCACCTTCATGCGGTGGTGCATCTCCAGAATCTCGATGTCGAAATCTGCGCCGAGCGTCGCGGCCACCTTGCGCACCAGCGCGGCCATCAGGTTCACGCCCAGCGACATGTTGCCGGAACGCACGATGCGCGCGTGGTAGGAGGCGGCCTTGAGCTTGGCGAGGTCGTCATCCGACAGGCCGGTCGTCCCCACGACGTGGACGATACGGGCCTGCGCGGCGAGTTCGGCGAAATGCACCGTGGCCGCCGGGGCCGTGAAATCCAGCACGCCATCGGCGGCGGCGAAGGCGGTGAGCGGGTCGTCGGTGACGGCGACGCCCAGCGCCGGAAGTCCCGCCAGGGTTCCGGCATCCTGCCCGAGGGCAGCCGAGCCCTCGCGTTCGATGGCCGCCGAGAGGGTGCAGCCCTCGGCCTGCGCCACGGCGCGTACCAGCATTCGACCCATGCGCCCCTCGGCGCCGACCACGACGAGCCGCATCTAACCCTGTCCGTCTTTCGTCGTCTCAAAGAGGGTCCCGCCCTCGGGTGGGACCCCGTCTTTCAGGCTCCAAGCCCTAGAGCTTGAGCCTTACTCCTTCTCGGGGGCGATCTGCTCGAGGCCGCCGATGTGCTTCTGCGCGTAGAGCGGCAGGCCGACCTGCTTGATGAGTTCCAGCTGCGTCTCGAGGAAGTCGATATGACCTTCTTCGTCCTCGGCCAGATCCTCGAAGAGGCGTTTGGACACGCGATCGTTGATCGAATCGCAGTACTTCGCAGCTTCGAGATAAAGCGAGCGAGCCTCGTTCTCGGCAGCGAGATCGGAGTGCAGGATCTCTTCCACGTTCTGGCCGATCCGCAGCGGGTCCAGCTCCTGCAGGTTCGGGAAGCCCTCGAGGAACAGGATCCGGTCGATGAACCGGTCCGCGTGGTTCATCTCTTCGATGGATTCCTTGCGCCAGAACTTGGCCAGTTCCACGTAGCCCCAGTCATTGAGCATGCGGAAATGCAGCCAGTACTGGCTCACCGCGGTCAATTCGCTGCGCAAGCCGCGATTGAGATACTCGATGACCTTGGTGTCGCCCTTCATTCCCGTACTCCCAAAGAATGGCTCCGGAAGATGGTCAGCCCCCCTCAGGCCTCGACCCGCTCTTCCGCTCTTTGGAGCTTCACCAGAGTACAAGCGCTAGCGCAAGCTGTCGTGCAAGCATGGGCAGGCTCGATGGCGGGAATATTTTCTCCCAAAGCCGTACGCATGATCTCGCGGATGGTGCGAGCGCACCGTCCGCACTTCGGACTACAACCAAGGCAAGCGTAGACCTGTGCAGGCGTGCGCGGACAGCCCGGGCCCGGGCTGAGGCAGGAACGGACGGCGCCGTCAGACAGGACGTTGCAGGAGCAGACGATCATGCGATCGTGGTATCCATGTTCCGGTCGCGCCCAGTTTGGAATTCTTAAAAACTACAAAGTTTTCAAGCTCTTAGCGCGAGGGGGAGATGCCAGCATGCGACCGCGCGGTCAAGGGCGGAATGGTCGCGGCCCCCTGAAGGTCGGGTCGCGCGGACTGTGGCCGCCCCGCGTCGAGCCCCCCGATCGCGTTGAGCCGTCAGGGGAGTTTCAGGCGCCACACACACATGTTCTGGCGCACTCTGCGGTGATTGTGCCTCTTCGAGAATCGGCGATATTGCTCATCTCTTCAACCGGAAGTTGAATCGGCGACCAGCGGTGACTCGGAACGACCAGAGGGCCCGGAGCTTCGCGGAGTTGGAGGCCGAGAACGTGCGGCTTCGCGCGGCGCTGCATACGTTCGGCCACGGTGAGCCTGGCCAAGGCCCTGTGGTGCTCGATGCCGAGCCGCGGGTCGAGCGAGCGCTGACCGCAGCCCTCTGGGAGAGCCAAGCAGCCCTCGCCCGTAGCGAGGAGCGCCTCAGCCTCGCCTCGGCGGCGTCCGGCTTCCTGGCTTGGTGGGACTGGGACATTCCCGGCGACCGGTTCTACGCGAGCGATTCCTTCACACGCCTCGCGGGGGTGGATCTTGCCGCAACGCCGGACGGGGCGCCCTCGGCCACCTACCTCGACAACATTCACCCCGAGGATCGCGACTGGGTTCAGGCGCGGATCGCCCAGGGAATGGCCGAGGGCGGAGAGTTCGCCGAGGATTACCGCCTGTGTCCACCGGGCGGGCCGGTCCGCTGGGTTCATGCGCGCGGACGCTTCACCCTGGATGGGGACGGGCGGCCAGAGCGGTTCTCCGGCGTCGCCCTCGACATCACCGACCGCAAGGCCACCGATCTGCGCAAGGATGCGCTGATCGCTCTCGGTGATGCCCTGCGCGACATCGACGACATCGAGGCCATCGCCCGCTCGGCGGCGCGCATCATGGCGGGGGCGCTCGGTGCGGTGCGGGCGGGCTACGGCACGGTCGATCCGTTGCGCGAGACGGTCCGGATGCTACCGGGCTGGCACGCGCCCGGGGCCATGGATCTCATCGGTCTCTACGCGTTCCGCGATTTCGGCAGCTTCATCGATGACCTGAAGCGCGGCGAGGTGGTGATCATCGCCGATTGTCTCACCGACGACAGGGCCTTGGCGGGGGCGCTGCTGTCACTCGGCATCCGGATGCTGGTCAACGTACCGATCCTCGTTCGCGGACGCCTCACCGCTTTGGTCTATGTCCATTACGAGCGTCCGCATCCGATCTCTGACAAGGAGATCCTGTTCATGCGCACGGTCGCGGACCGCACGCAGGCGGCCCTGGCGCGCGTCCAGGCCGAGGACGAACGACGGATCCTCAACAGCGAGTTGTCGCATCGGCTGAAGAACACGCTGACCTTGGTGCAGTCGATGGCCAGCCAGACGATGCGTAATGCGCCGGATCTGGATTCGGCCCGGGACGCCCTGTCATTGCGGCTGATCGCACTCGGCAAGGCGCACGACATCCTGCTGGCGGGGCGTCGCGATGCGGCGGATCTCGCGGAGGTGGTGCGTGGCTCCTTGGGGCTCCATGCGGACGGACCGGAGCGGTTCCATCTGCAAGGGCCCTCCCTCCATATCGGGCCAGGGGCGGCGCTCTCCCTCGCTCTTCTCCTGCACGAACTCGCCACCAACGCCGTGAAGTACGGTGCCCTCAGCCATGAGCAGGGACGGGTCGAGGTCGAATGGACCGACGATGGCACGCTTCTGCGCCTGTCGTGGCGGGAGACCGGTGGCCCGGTGGTGAAGGCCCCGGCCCGCAAGGGCTTCGGGACGCGGTTGATCGAGCGCGGCTTGGCGGGCGGTGAGGTCCGCACCGACTTCAACGAGAGCGGCTTCTGCTGCGTTCTGACGACGGCCCTCTCCGAGATCGGTGCGACGGTCTGAAGGGCCCGTCAGTCACGGCGGTGGACGGTGCGTCAGCGCGCGAGTTCGCGCAGCCCCAGGCGGATCAGAACCTTGGCCTCTGCCCCCTCGCCCGCGCTCTTCAAGGCGGCGGCGACGGCGGCCGAGGCCTGTGCCTGCTGATAGCCCAGATTGACGAGGGCGGAGATGGCGTCTGTGATCGGCTGGGGGGCCTTGCCCTCCGCCACGTCTTCGGACAGGGCGACGAGGGCCGGATCCACGGGAGCGAAGGCGGGGGTCTTGTCCTTCAACTCGGCCACGAGCCGGGCTGCGAGACGGGGGCCGACGCCGGGCGCGCGGGCAACGGCACCCTTATCGCCCATGGCGATGGCGTTCGCGAGCGCGGGCGGCTCCAGCACCGAAAGCACGCCGAGAGCCACCTTCGCGCCGACGCCCTGAACGGTCTGGAGCAGGCGAAACCATTCCCGCTCCGCATCCGACCGGAAGCCGTAGAGGCGGATCATGTCCTCGCGCACGAAGGTCTCGATCGACAGGGAGGTCGCCTCCCCCGCCGCGGGAAGGCGCTGCAACGTGCGCGCCGAGCAGTGCACCACGTAGCCCACGCCCTGTACGTCGAGGATCACGAAATCCTCTCCGAAGGAATCGACGATGCCCTTCAGCTTGCCGATCATGCCCTGTCCGTCCGTCCGATGACGGGGGGATAGAGCACGGCGAGCCAAAGGGGAACGTGCGTCGCCGCTCCTTCGCGGAAGCCGCGACCTTGAGCGACGGGCGGCTTCGTGGAAAGAGCCGCGTCAGGTCACCCCGACAGACGATCCTCCGATGCGCGTCACTGTCCTCGCCCTCGCGGCTCTGCTTCTCCACGGCTCCGCTGCATTCGCGCAGGAGCCGCCAGCCGATCCGACCCAGGATCCGAACCAGGTGCGGGCGGGCTCCTATGTGCTGGATCCGGACCACGGGAAGATCACGTGGTCGGTCAACCACCTCGGCTACTCGACCTATTACGGCCAATTCACCGGGGTGAGCGCGACCCTGGAACTCGATCCGAAGGCGCCGACCAAGAGTCGTCTCAGCGCCACCGTGCCGCTCTCCGGCGTGCTGACGGGCAGCAGCCGTCTCGACCAGCACCTCGCCGGAGCGGACTTCTTCGACACGGCGACCCATCCCACCGCGAGCTTCACCGCGACCGGGGTGGAGCCGACGAGCCCCACCACCGCCCGTATCACCGGGGATCTCACCCTGCGCGGCGTAACCAAGCCGGTTTCGGTGGATGCCACCTTCACGCAGGCGGGCACCAACCCGGTCGACCGGCGCTACACGGTCGGCTTCGAGGGCCGGACCGTGATCAAGCGGTCCGATTTCGGGATGAACGCGTATCTGCCCATGGTCGGGGATGAGGTCACCTTGCGGATCGCGGGTGAATTCAAGGCCGCGCCATGATGCGGCGTGCCGGGATTCTCGCGCTTGCGCTCGTTCTTGGTGCGGCGGGTGCGCAGGCTGCCGAGGGCGACGCCACCGGGTCCCCGCCGCTCAGCCCCCTCGACGCCTATGCCGAGGCGGCGGCGACCACGATTCTCGCGGAGCAGAACTGTCCCGGTACGCACCTGAAGGCCGGGCGGCTGACCACCCTGCGGCTCGCGGCCAAGGTCGCCCCGGCGCAGGAAGCGACCTTGGAAGCCAAGCTCCGCAACCGGGCGACGGAGTTGCGTCGCCGCCTTGCGGCGGATGGCAAGGCGGCGTTCTGCGATGCCGCCTTCGACGCCTTCGGGCCGCAGGGCAGCGTCGCCACGGATGTGCTGGTTCGCTGAGCAAGCCGTTCACCGAGCATTGACAGACGACGGCCCCGCACACTAAGGAGCCCGGATACGCGCGGCCTGCTGGCAGGATCCGTGCGTCTTCGCGTTGCCCGGCACGCCCGGTCAATGACTCAAACAAGAAGCCGGTCCAGGGTCCGCCGCGAGGCATCCGGAGACCGTTCGAGAGCACGAGAGAACGATGTTCGCAGTCATCAAGACGGGCGGCAAGCAATACCGCGTCGCCGCCAACGATACCATCACCGTCGCCACCCTCGCGGGTGAAGCCGGCGAGTCCGTGACCTTCGGTGAGGTTCTCCTCTTCGCCGATGGCGCTGGCGCCACCCAGGTCGGCGCGCCGACCCTGTCGGGCATCAACGTCACGGGCGAGATCGTCAGCCACGGCCGGGGCAAGAAGGTCATCGCCTTCAAGAAGCGCCGCCGCCAGAATTCGCGTCGCAAGCGCGGCCACCGTCAGGACCACACCGTGGTCCGCATCACCGGCATCTCCGCGTGATTGAGCGCGGGCCGAACTAGGCCCGCGATCCGCGCGACCCCTCAGACAGATTCGGAGTTCCAGAGATGGCACACAAGAAGGCAGGCGGCTCGTCCCGCAACGGCCGCGACTCGGAAGGCCGGCGCCTCGGCGTCAAGAAGTTCGGTTCGGAGTCCGTGATTCCGGGCAACATTATCGTGCGTCAGCGCGGCACCAAGTGGCACCCCGGCGCCAATGTCGGCATGGGCAAGGATCATACCCTGTTCGCGCTGAAACCCGGCACCGTGCAGTTCGAGACGCGCCGCGGGCGCGCTTTCGTAGCCGTGGTACCGCTGGCTGAGGCCGCGGAGTAACAGGCGGGCGCCCGAAAGGCGAAGCGAGCGTCCCGCGACGGTGTCCCACACCAGACCGGAATCGTGAGCCGCCCTTCATCGGGACTGGTCTGACGGAATACCGGGGAGGATGGGACGCCATCCTCCCCTTCGTCGTCTC
The DNA here is from genome assembly GCF_049887755.1 of Methylobacterium sp. NFXW15. Taxonomy (NCBI): domain Bacteria; kingdom Pseudomonadati; phylum Pseudomonadota; class Alphaproteobacteria; order Hyphomicrobiales; family Methylobacteriaceae; genus Methylobacterium; species Methylobacterium sp. NFXW15. The sequence continues at coordinate 306,595 of NZ_JAGEKG010000006.1, forward strand.
TGGGCGCCGCAATCCCGAGGGGAGCGGTGCCGGTGAGGGCGCCATGTTCCCAGATTTGTTCCGCGACGACGTCTTCCGGATCGAGACTCGCCGCCTGTGGCTGCGCTGGCCGACCGCCCGCGACGCCGAATCCATCCAGCGGCTGGCCGGGGATCCGGCGGTGGCAGAGATGACGGCTCGCATCCCCCTGCCCCTCGACCGGGTGGCGGTGGATGAGTTTTTGGTGTCGAGCCGGGCGGCCAACGCGTCCGGGACGGGTCTGACCCTCGCGCTCTGCGAGCGGGCACGGCCCGGCCGGGCGATCGGCATGATCGAGATCGCCCCCGAGGCCGAGGGCGGCAGGAGCCGTCTCGGTTACTGGCTTGGCCGTCCCTACTGGGGCGGCGGACTGATGTCCGAGGCAACGGAGGCCCTGGTCCATGCGTGGTTCGCCTGGACCCCGGCGGCGCGTCTCGACTCCTCGGCGCGGGTGACCAATCCGGCGTCCCGCCGCGTTCTGGAGAAGACCGGTTTCGTTTGGAGCGGCCGGTCCTTCCAGCATGGCCCAGCCCGCGGGACGGAGAGCGAGACCGATCACTTTCGCCTGGAGCGGGGCCGCTGGCTCGTTCTGCAGGGCGGCGACGTCCCCGCGCTTGCGGCGGCGGAATGAGGTAAAGAGGCGGAGCCGCTTCGTGCGGCCCGCCCGTGGAAACGAGACGTGCTGTGAAGTTCCTCGACGAAGCCAAGGTCTATGTCCGCTCCGGTGACGGTGGCCCGGGCTGCGTGTCGTTCCGGCGCGAGAAGTTCATCGAATTCGGCGGCCCGAACGGTGGCGACGGCGGGCGCGGCGGCGATGTCTGGATCGAGTGCGTCCAGGGCCTCAACACCCTGATCGACTACCGCTACCAGCAGCACTTCAAGGCTAAGAAGGGCGAGCACGGCATGGGCTCCAACTGCCACGGCGCGTCCGGGGCGGATGCCGTGCTGAAGGTGCCCGCCGGGACGCAGGTTCTCGCCGAGGATGGGGAAACCCTCATTGCCGACATGACCGAGATCGGCCAGCGCGTCCGCCTCGCCAAGGGCGGCAACGGGGGCTTCGGCAACGCCTACTTCACCACCTCCACCAACCGTGCGCCGAAGCACGCCAACCCTGGCCTGGAAGGCCAGGAGATGTGGATCTGGCTGCGCCTCAAGCTCATCGCCGATGCCGGGCTGGTGGGTCTGCCGAACGCGGGCAAGTCGACCTTCCTGGCGAGCGTTACGGCGGCCAAGCCGAAGATCGCGGATTATCCCTTCACGACGCTTCACCCCGGACTCGGCGTGGTGCGGTCCGACGGACGCGAATTCGTGCTCGCCGACATTCCCGGCCTGATCGAGGGTGCGCATGAGGGCGTGGGCCTCGGCGACAAGTTCCTGGCCCATGTGGAGCGATGCCGCGTCCTGCTCCATCTGGTGGACGGCACCAGCGAACATGCGGGCAAGGCCTACAAGCTCGTGCGCGGCGAGATCGAGGCCTACGGGCACGGCCTCGCGGACAAGCCGGAGATCGTCGCCCTGTCGAAGGCCGATGCCCTCGACCCGGAGACGCTCAAGAGCCAGACCGCCAAGCTGAAGCGCGCGGCGGGCAAGGCACCGCTGGTGCTCTCCTCGGCCAGCCGGAAGGGCGTGCCGGAGGCGCTGCGGGCGTTGCAGGACGCCATCGAAGCGGGCCGCGCGGAAGAGGCGCCGGTCGCGGAGGCGTGGCAGCCGTAGCGACGGCGACCCCTCCATGCGGCGGCTCGGCTGTTCAAACGGGCCGTCTTCCGCCACATCTCGCGCGATAGCGCCCGACGAGACTCATGATCCCCGCCCTCGACACCTTCCGCCGCGTCGTCATCAAGGTCGGATCGGCCCTTCTGGTCGACAGTGCCCGCGGTCGCCTGCGCCATGCGTGGCTGTCGGCGCTGGCCGAGGATATCGCCGAACTGCATGCGCGGGGCGTCGACGTGCTGGTCGTGTCCTCGGGTAGCATCGCCCTGGGTCGGACGGTTCTGGGCCTGCCGCCGGGGGCGTTGCGGCTTGAGGAAAGCCAGGGCGCCGCGTCAGTGGGGCAAATCGCCCTCGCCCGCCATTGGGCGGAGGCCCTCGGGCATCACGGCATCGTCGCCGGGCAGATCCTCGTGACGCCACAGGACACGGAAGAGCGCCGCCGCTACCTCAACGCCCGTTCGACAATTCAGAAGCTCCTCGAATTGCGCGCGGTCCCGGTCGTCAACGAGAACGATACGGTGGCCACCGCCGAGATCCGCTACGGCGACAACGACCGCCTCGCCGCCCGCGTCGCGACGATGATCGACGCGGACGTGCTGGTGCTGTTTTCCGATATCGACGGGCTCTACACCGCTCCGCCGAACACCGACCCCGACGCGCGCCATCTGCCGGTGGTCGAGCGCATCACCCCGGAGATCGAGGCCATGGCCGGTGGTCCCGCTTCGGAACTCTCGCGGGGCGGCATGCGCACGAAGGTCGAGGCAGCCAAGATCGCGGTGGCGGGCGGCACGCATCTCGTGATCGCGGATGGCCGCAGCAAGAATCCGCTGAAGGCGGTGCAGGAGGGGGCGCGCTGCACATGGTTCCTGTCGGGCTCGACGCCCACGGCCGCGCGCAAGACCTGGATCGCCGGGTCTCTCGAACCGCGCGGCAGCCTCACCATCGATGCCGGTGCCGCGAGGGCGCTTGCGGGCGGGGCGAGCCTGCTGCCTGTGGGCGTTCGCAGCGTCGAAGGTAATTTCTCGCGAGGCGATGCCGTGCTGATCCGGGATGCCGAGGGCCGGGCCATCGGGCGCGGCCTCGTCGGCTATGACAGTGCGGAAGCCGCCCTGATCATCGGCCATCCGAGCGCGCGGATCGCGGAACTGCTCAACTATCCGGGACGCGCCTGGATGGTCCATCGCGACGACCTCGCCCTCTTCTAGCCGCATCCCCCGTGAGGGGCCGCACGTGGCGGCCCTTGTCGGGTCTCGGCGCGATGTGCCAAGAGAGCGGCCCCTTAGCTCCGGAAGCCGGAGGCTCCGCATGCCCGTCCTCAATCTCAAATCCGATTTCGCGGATGCGGACGCGCTGCCGGAGCAGATGGCTGCCATCGGCCGCCGGGCGCGCAAGGCGGCCCGGCTCATGGCCCTGGCCTCGGCGCAGACCAAGGACATCGCCCTCCAACGCATCGCCGAGCGTCTGCGCGCCGACCGGGACGAGATCCTGCGCGAGAACGAGCGCGATATCGCCGCCGCCCGCGAAAACGGTCAGAGCGCCGCGCTGATCGACCGGTTGACCCTGGATGACAAGCGCCTTGGCGGCATTGCCGACGCGGTGGCGATGGTCGGGTCCCTGGCTGATCCGGTCGGGCGCCAGCTCGCCGCCATCGAGCGGCCGAACGGCCTGTTGATCGAGCGCGTCGCGGTGCCCCTCGGCGTCATCGGCGTGATCTTCGAGAGCCGCCCCAACGTCACCGCCGATGCCGGTGCCTTGTGCCTGAAGGCCGGCAATGCCGCGATCCTGCGGGCGGGATCGGACAGCTTCCGCAGCGCGCAGGCCATTGCCCGCGCCATGAGCCGGGGGCTGGAGGAGGCGGGGCTTCCCGCTGACGCGATCCAGATCGTGCCGACTCGCGACCGTGCCGCCGTGGGGCTGATGCTCGCGGGCCTCGATGGCTGTGTCGACGTCATCGTCCCGCGCGGCGGACGCAGCCTCGTCGAACGGGTGCAGGCCGAGGCGAAGGTACCGGTCTTCGCGCATCTCGACGGCATCAACCACGTTTATATCGATCGCGCCGCCGATCTCGATATGGCGCGCACGGTCCTGCTCAACAGCAAGATGCGCCGGGTGAGCGTGTGCGGGGCGGCCGAGACGCTGCTCGTGGACCGCGCCTGCGCGCAGACGCATCTGAAGCCCCTCGTCAGCGCCCTGCTCGATTCAGGCTGCGCCGTGCGTGGCGACGAGGCGACCCGCGCCGTCGATCCGCGCGTCACGCCTGCGAGCGAGGCGGACTGGAGCACCGAGTATCTCGATGCGGTGATCTCCGCGCGGGTGGTGGACGGTCTCGATGCGGCCATCGCGCATATCGAGCGCTACAGCTCGCACCACACCGACGCGATCATCACCGACGATGAGGATGCTGCCCGGCGCTTCCTCGCCGAGGTCGATTCGGCGATCGTGGCACATAATGCCTCGACGCAATTCGCCGATGGCGGCGAATTCGGCTTCGGGGCCGAGATCGGCATCGCAACCGGGCGGATGCATGCCCGCGGGCCCGTCGGCGTCGAGCAGCTGACCACCTTCAAGTACCGGGTTCACGGTCGCGGCCAGACGCGTCCGTGATCGACGCCCTCACCGGCCGCGCTTCGTGCGGCTGATCCTGCCGCCGAGCGTTCCCGGCATGCGGATCGGCCTCTACGGCGGATCGTTCGATCCCGCCCACGAGGGCCACCTTCACGTCTCCACCACGGCCCTACGCCGCCTGCGTCTGGACAGGGTGTGGTGGCTCGTCAGCCCCGGAAACCCGCTGAAGGACCGCAGTCGCCTCGCGCCGCTGGCGGACCGCTGCGCGCAGGCCGCGCGCGTCGCCGCCCATCCGAGGATTACGGTGACGGGATTCGAGGCTGCGCTCGGCGTGCGCTTCACGGTACAGACCCTGCGCTATCTCGTACGGCGTCGGCCGGGGGTGCGCTTCGTCTGGATCATGGGAGCCGATTCGCTCGCGACCTTCCACCGCTGGCGCGGCGCGGGGGACATCGCCCGGCTCATGCCGATCGCGGTGATCGACCGCCCCGGCTCGACGCTTACGCCGGTTTCCGCGAAGGCGGCACGCCGTCTGTCAGAGGCGCGCGTCCCCGAGGCCGCGGCCATCACGCTCGCCGGGCGGCGGCCTCCGGCCTGGGTGTTCCTGCATGGGCCGCGCTCGAAGCTCTCGTCCACCGCGATCCGGGCGAAGAAGGCTCTGCGCAGGCCCTGAGGCGATCGTTCCGGTGCACCACCCACGAGACAGCGGTTGCAATCGGGGGCCGAAGCCGCCACTTTGGAACGATCAGGCCGCCACGCGGCCCCATGAGGAACTAGGACGCTGCCCGAGACCCTTCGCACTGAGACCGTGCGCACCGAAACCCCGACCCGCCCCGCGGATGCCGAGGACAAAGGCATCGCCTACGTGGGAGCCCTGAGGGAACTCGCGCTCGGGTGCCTCGATGAGATGAAGGCCGAGGAGACGGTCGAGATCAATCTCGCCGGCAAGACCTCGCTGGCCGACACGATGATCATCACCTCCGGTCGTTCGCAGCGTCATGTCGGCTCCATCGCCGACAAGATCCTTCAGGAAATGAAGGAGAAGGGCTTCGGCACGGCCCGTGTCGAGGGTCTGCCCGCCTGCGATTGGGTGCTGATCGATGCCGGTGACGTGCTGGTGCACATTTTCCGGCCAGAGGTGCGGGGTTTCTACAACCTTGAGAAGATGTGGGGCGCGGATCGTCCTGCCGGTGTCGCCGCAGGCTGATCGACCTTCGTCTTGCGCCTCGTGATCGCCACGGTCGGGCGGCTCAAGGCCGGGCCGGAACGCGAACTGGCGTCACGTTATCGCGAGCGTGCCGCGCAACTCGGCCGAACTCTCGGCTTTCCCGCCTGTGATCTGATCGAGATCCCGGAATCGCGGGCCCGGCGCGGCGCCGACCGTGCCGCCGAGGAGGCGGCGGCTCTGTTGCCGCTGCTACCACCCGGAAGCGCCCTGCTGACCTATGACGAGCGCGGGCGCGCCGATGTGTCGAGCAAGGCTTTGGCGGGCCGGGTCGCCGCGTGGCGCGATGCCGCGAAGCCGGCCCTGGCGATGGTGATCGGCGGGCCGGACGGTCTCGATGCCTCAATTCGGACGCGCGCGGACCTGATCCTGTCTTTCGGGGCCGCCACATTGCCCCACGGACTCGTGCGCGTGCTCGCCCTCGAACAAATCTACCGCAGCCTCACCATCCTGGCGGGCCATCCCTATCACCGCGGCGAGCCGGGGTAGGCGCGGTGCGTTCGACTGGGTTGATCGGCGCCCTCCCACTCCTGTCCCGCCTGCTTTGCAGGGTGTCCTCCCCCAAAGAGGCGGGAGGGACCTCCGTGCGAGGGGCGCGGCTCGTCCTGGCAAGCCTGATCCTCCTCGCGCCGAGGCCCGCCCTTCCGCAGGATGCCTCGCCGGATCAGGAAAAGATCCAGCAGGCGAGCCAGGAGCGCGATCGCCGCGCCGAGAACCTGAAGCGCGTGCAGGATGCTCTGGCGGCGAGCGAGGGGCAGCGAGCGCAATTCGAGAAGGAGATCGCCGCCATCGGCTCGGATCGCGCCAAGCTCGATTCGGCCCTTCTCGATGCAAGCCGTCAGGCCCAGGCGACCGAGGAGCGGATGACCCGGCTGGAGGATCGCCTGAAGGCGATGACCGACAGCGAGGCGGCGATCCGGCGCTCCCTCCAGGCAAGGCGCGGCACCGTGGCGGAGATCCTGGCCGCTCTCCAGCGGATGGGGCGGCGCCCTCCCCCGGCCGTGCTGACGAGCCCGGAGGACGTGCTGGCTGCGATCCGGACGTCGATGCTGCTCGGCGCCGTGGTGCCGGAACTGCGCGGCGAACTCGATACCCTGGCCGCCGACCTCACCGAAATGGTGCGGCTTCGCGATGCCATCGCCCGTGACAAGGAAGGGCTCGCTGCGGACCTCGCGGGTTGGGCGCGGGAGCAGCAACGTCTTCAAGCTTTGGTGACCGCCCGCCGGGCGCGGCAGGCCGAAATCGAGAGCGGGCTTGCCGCCGAGCGCAAGCGTGCGGCCGAACTCGGCGTTCAGGCCAAGAGCCTGAAGGACCTCCTCGAACGGGTCGAGGGTGAGATGAGCGCGGCCAAACGCACCGCCGAGGAGGCGAAGGCTGCCGCCGAGCGCGAGGTGCGGGTTACGCAGGAACGCTTTGCCGCAGCAGGCTTTCGCGATCCCGTCCGCTTGGCACCGAAGGTCAAATTCGCGGAGGCGCGGGGCGAAGTGCCGCGCCCCGTCGCGGGCCGACTCGTGCGAGCTTTCAACCAGCCGGACGGTAACGGCGGCTCGACGCGGGGCGTCTCCTTCGCTACGCGGCCCAAGGCCACAGTGGCCTCTCCGGCCGATGGCTGGGTGCAGTTCGCGGGGCCGTTTCGCTCGTATGGCCGACTCTTGATCATCAACGCTGGCGACGGCTACTATCTTTTGCTGGCGGGAATGGACCAGATCAGCGTCGAGGTCGGGCAGTTCGTGCTGGCCGGCGAACCGTTGGGATCCATGGGCGAGGGGACGCCAGGGCCAGACGGAGATCCGACCCTGTACGTCGAGTTCAAGAAAGATGGCGGCTCCATCGACCCGGAGCCGTGGTGGGCGAAGAGCCCCAATGACAAGATTCTTGGCGAGAAGGTTCGCGGCTGATGCGCAAGACTTCCCTGATTATGCTCGGCGCCTTCCTAGGCGCGGGCACCTCGATGGTGGCGACCCAGACGGAGTTCCTGTCCGGGCCCCGCGCTGTCGCCGCTTCTGCCGAGACCTACCGCCAGCTCAGCCTGTTCGGTGACGTGTTCGAGAAGGTGCGGACCGACTACGTCGAGAAGCCCGACGAGTCGAAGATGATCGAGGCGGCCGTCAACGGCATGCTGACCTCGCTCGACCCGCATTCGAGCTACATGGACGCCAAGGCGTTCCGCGACATGCAGACCACGACCCGGGGCGAGTTCGGCGGCCTCGGCATCGAAGTCACGATGGAAGACGGCCTGATCAAGGTCGTGACGCCCATCGACGACACCCCCGCTTCCAAGGCCGGTCTGCTCGCCAACGACGTCATCACCCAGATCGATGACGATCAGGTGCAGGGGCTGACCCTGAATCAGGCGGTCGACAAGATGCGCGGCCCGGTGAACTCGCAGGTGAAGCTGAAGATCACCCGCAAGGAGTCGAAGGATCCGATCGAGGTCACGCTCACCCGCGACACGATCAAGATCAAGCCGGTGCGCTCGAAGGTCGAGGGCGCGGATGTCGGCTACATCCGTCTGACGCAGTTCAACGAGCAGTCCTTCGATGGCATGCGCGCGGCCATCGAGAAGCTCACGAGCGAAATCGGCAACGACAAGATCAAGGGCTTCGTCCTCGATCTGCGCAACAACCCGGGCGGCCTCCTCGATCAGGCGGTGATGATCTCCGACGCCTTCCTCGACCGCGGCGAGATCGTCTCCACCCGTGGCCGCAACCCGGACGAGACGCAGCGTTTCTCGGCCAAGTCGGGCGACCTGACCAAGGGTAAGCCGATCGTGGTGCTGGTGAATGGCGGCTCCGCCTCGGCGTCCGAGATCGTGGCCGGCGCCCTTCAGGACCACAAGCGCGCGACCATTATGGGCACGCGCTCCTTCGGTAAGGGCTCGGTGCAGTCGATCATCCCGCTCGGCGGTTCGGGCGCCCTGCGCCTCACCACGGCGCGCTACTACACGCCGTCGGGCCGCTCGATCCAGGCCAAGGGCATCGAGCCGGATGTCGAGGTGCTGCAGGACGTGCCGGACGAGCTGAAGGGCAAGGACGAGACGAAGGGCGAGGCCGGCTTGAAGGGCCACCTCAAGCAGAAGGATACCGACGAGCGCGGTGGGTCCAGCGCCTACGTCCCGCCGGATCCGGCCAAGGACAAGCAGCTGATCTCGGCGGTGGACTACCTGCACGGTGTCCAGAAGGGCGCTTCCAACGGGACCCAGGCGCCTCAGCCGAAGCCCAGCCTACCGAACTAAGGATCACGAGGCCGGTGCCCCCCAAGGCACCGGCCTCTTTCGTTCAGCGATCCGCCTTCGCGCCGCTGACGGTGAGTTCGACGTAGCGCCGCGTGGTCGGCACGATGAGGTCATGGACGCGCTGCGCCATGGCCTTCTCCTCGTCGAGTGACTGCGTGAAGCCTGCTTTGTGCGCGGCGAGCCCGGCCACCTCGCCGATTTCGAGAAGCGACGTGTAGGCCGCGATCTCGAAATTCTCGAAGGCGTGGTTGGCGTAGGTGTTCTTCAGGATCTCGTCCTGCGCAGGCGCGTGACCGAGCGCCATCATGTTGCCGACGAAGCCCAGGAAGCCTTCCTTGATGACGGAATGGGTCTCGTTGAGGCTGTGCAACGCCTCTTCGAGTCTGTGACGCTGACCGTGCGTCTCATCGATATGCCGTCGAAGGGCGTCCGCCATCTCCGGATAGCGTTCCAATCGCTCGACCTGACGCTCCATGATTTGCAGCGCCTGCATTTCCAGCGCGTGGGTGTTCTTTAAGGCAGTGATGTAGATTTCGCGCGCGTCGGTACTCATCATATCGCTCCGCTAGCGGGGCCGTGAATGTCAATCACGGCATCGATTATCGATGCTTTGGTCGCGCGAAAGTTCCCAGCTGCGCTTAATCGGATCAGAACTTGGGTATGTGGCAAAGTCGCATTCTGACAACATAAGTTATTCTGTATTTACTTATGATAATCACTGTCTGAGCTTTGCTGTGTTGGTTGCCGGAGCGTGGCCGGAAAGCGTCACCGTTGCTGATCAGCGCGGCGCATTAGCGGAACGTTAACCATACCAACCGGCAGATATGGACGAGGATCGCCCGCTGCTTTCGGTTGCGGGTTGGCTCCTGCGACGAGTTTCGTGTGACCGAGCCCGCCGACGATATCCTGACCAGGCCCCTCGGGGTCGACGATGCCGGAACCCCGCCGCCGAAGACGCGCGCCGCCGGGCTGATCGCCCGCGCCCGTCAGCCTTGGGCTGTCACCGGCATCGCGGCGGCCCTCCTGGCAAGCGCCTTCGGCCTGCTCTTAGTCCTCGGTGACCCTCAGGGTGGGGAGCCGAGCGCCCGGGCGATGATCGACCTCCGCGATGCGCCACCCGCGCCGAAGGCTCCTGAGAAGCCTGCCGTCGCCGCCATCACGCCGCCCCAGGCCGCCGAGTCGGCGCCGCCGCAGCAGCGGAGTGCCGAAGAATTCGAGAACGCATCCGGCGTGACGGTGTTTCGCCCGCCGGGCACGGCCCCGAGTGAGGCCGTGGTGATCCGGGTGCCCCCCGCCAGCGCGCCCAGGCTGGCCGCCGCGCCCGATCCGCGCCTTGCCGAACAGGGGCGCCACGGCATCATGCCCCGCCTCGGCGAAGGCCGCCTGCGGGCGCTCGACGTCTATGCGCGTCCGGAAGAGCCGGGCAGCGGCGCTCGCATCGCCATCCTCGTCACCGGCCTCGGCATCGGTCAATCGGCCACGGCGGCGGCCACGGCGCGTCTGCCGCAGGCGGTGAGCCTCGCTTTCGCGCCCTACGGCAACGAGGTCGAGCGCGCCGCCGCCCGTGCGCGCGATGCCGGGCACGAGGTGTTCCTGCAGGTGCCGATGGAGCCCTTCGACTATCCTGACAGCGATCCCGGCCCGCAGGCCCTTCTCGCGGCCCTGAAGGGGCCGGAGAATGGCGAGCGCTTGGCTTGGGCGATGTCGCGCTTTCCCGGCTATGTCGGCCTCGTCAACCTGATGGGAGGCAAGCTGATCGCGGATCCCGCCTTCGAACCGATCCTGCGTGAGATCGGCGCGCGGGGTCTCGGCTTCGTCGATGACGGCACCGTGCCCAAGGGCCCTCCCCCGGCCAACAAGACGCGCACGCCCTATGCGCGCGCCGAGATCGTCCTCGATGCCGTGCCCCGGCCGGAGGCCATCGACGCGGAGCTGGCCCGTGCCGAGGCGCAGGCCCGCGCCAACGGCTTCGTCCTGGTGTCATCGGGCGGCTCGCTCATGTCCGTCGATCGCATCGCCCGCTGGGCGCGCAACCTCGATGCAAAGGGAATTCGCCTCGTGCCCGTCAGCGTTGCGCTCCGGGGGGCACCCAAGCGGCTTTCCAAGGCCGATTGATCGCATCTCAGGCAAATGCGCGTTGCCGGGCCTCGTGACGGCGGCCTATGGTCCGCCCCGATGGCACAGACAAGCGAATCGAGCGACCTGCCCTACCGGCCCTGCGTCGGGATCACCCTGATCGGGCCGGATGGCGGCGTGTTCGTCGGCCGCAGACGGCAGGATGCCGGGCCGGAACATGTCGATGGCCCCTATCAATGGCAGATGCCCCAAGGCGGCATCGACCCTGGCGAAGATGCCGAGGCGGCAGCGCGGCGCGAACTCTTCGAGGAAACCAACGTCCCTCCCGAGGCCCTGCGCCTGATCGGCGAGGTGCCGGATTGGCTGTCTTACGACCTGCCTCCAGCGGTGTTGAAGCAGGCCTGGAAAGGCCGCTACCGGGGCCAGACCCAGAAATGGTTCGCCTATGGATTCACGGGGTCCGAGGCCCTGATCGACGTCCTTCGCCCCGGCGGCGGCGCGCACAAGCCCGAATTCGATGCGTGGCGCTGGGCGCGGTTCGATGAGTTGCCCGGCCTGATCGTGCCGTTCAAGCGCCCGGTCTACGAGCGGGTCGTGGCGGGCTTCTCGCACCTCTCGGCCTGGGCGGAGCGGGTATGACGCGGCCCGGTCCGGTTTAGACCCATGAGGCGCTGGCTCGCGATCCCCCTCGCGATCGCGATCGCGTGGATCCTGTTCACGCTGAGCCCGCTATGGTCGCTCTACAACCTAGCCGATGCTGTGCGGCGGCACGATGCCGCCTACGTGGAGGGGCACGTCAACTTCCGCACCCTCCGCCTCTCGCTGGTCCGGCAGATCGTCGCCGCCGTGCGGGTCGCCACCGATGCCGACGAGGACCTGGACCCCCGCGACCGGCAGCGCCTTAACGAGGCAGCCTACGGCCTCGCCCTGGCGCTGGCCGAAAGCCTCGTGACCCCGGATACGGTGATCGACCTTTTGGATGATGGCTGGCCGGAGAAACTCGATCTGAAGAAGCCCGAGGATGCGCGCACGAGGGGCTTGTCCATTCGTGGCTTCGGCCGCCTGGCGAGTTATTACGCGGCGGCCGAGATGCGCGGCTTCCGCGCCGTGGTCATCCCCATTCCGCCGGAAGGCCCCCGGGCCGAGCGCACCCGCATCCGCCTAAGGCTGCGCGGGTTCTCGTGGCGGCTCGCGGATATCGAGATGGCCGATGCCCTGCGCGGGGAGATCGCGGCCAAGCTGTCCCGCGCCCTTGCGAAGGCGCGGTTGAGCGGCGGCGGCGCGAAGTAGACGGATCAGTCCGCCTTCTTCTCGGGAGCCGCCTTTTCCGGTGCGGCTTTGGGCTTGCGCGCTTCGACCAAGCCTTCGGCCTTGTCCTCGTCGGTATCGCCGCCCTGCTCGATCGTCTTGCCGGGATCGGACAGGAGGGAGCGGGCGATGCCGAGCAGCACCTCGCACTCGCCAGGATACTTGTAGGTGTCCAGCACGATGGCCGCATCGCGCAGCGTACGAAGGTCTCGCACCGTCTGAGCGTTGGCGTCCTTCTGCAGGTCCGGTTTGGCGGCGATCTGCTCCTCGATCTTCGCGCCTTTCACGTCGCAGGCGGCCCAGGCCGTCCCTTGCGACGTCAGCGTGCCAAGAGCGAGGCACATCAGGGCGGAGAGGACGGGCCGCATCGGACGTTCAACCTTTCAGGCGTGGTGGGACTCGGCCGGGCGCAGGATCTCGTTCGTCAGCGCGACGAGCTGGCTCGGGCGATAGGGCTTCGGGACGAAGATGGATTCCGGCACGGCTTCCCCACTCGCGAGGCAAGCGCGGCCGCCGGAGGTGTAGACGACGGGCAGATGCGGGCATTGTTCCCGCGCGTGGCGGGCGAGCACGATCCCGTTCGTGTTGCGGGCCAGATCGATATCGGTGAAGAGCAGATCCACGCTCTCGCGGGACAGGATGGCCTCGGCCTCCCAGGCATCCGCTGCGGTGAGCACCCGGTACCCCTCGTCCGCCAACGCTTCGGCCGCGAGCTCGCACACGGTGGGCTCATCCTCCACGACCAGCACGGTGGTGGCGGCCGGGGCGAGGTGCGGGACGGCCGGGACGGCGAATGCGAACGGGATCATGACGCAACTCCAACTCGCCTGGTCGAGGCCGATGGCCCCGGAGCCAGTTCGCAGGGGAAACAGGTCCCCCCGGTGCGGCGTTCGCCGGACATGCATCGAATTGCTCAGGTCTGGTGAGCGATGTGTTAACCGCGTCGCTGGACCGGTGAACGGAGCCCCCTTCATGGTTAACGAATGGTTCACGCGGACGGGGTGCGGAGCGCGTTCGTGAACCGGCAATGGCAGTTGGCCACGGGCCTGACGCTCACGGCGCTGGCCGGATACGTCGATGCGCTCGGCTTCGTGCGGCTCGGAGGCCTCTACACGTCGTTCATGAGCGGCAACATCACGCAACTCGCGGTGCTGACCGGTGAACGCGAGACGATGCATCTATGGCTGCCGCTCGCGCTGATCGGGTCCTTCCTCTTCGGGGCGATCCTGGGGAGCCTCGTCGCGATCCTCATCGGTGACCGATGGGCGACGCCCGCCGTGCTGACCGTCGAAGCCGGCCTCGTCGCGGGGGCGCTCGTCATCGGCCTCGTGGCGCCCGAGCCCGGCTGGGCGAGCTTCGCCCTGGCCACGGCGATGGGGGCGCAGAATGCCGTGTTGTCGCGCGTGAAGGGCTTTCGGGCCGGGACCACCTTCGTCACCGGAGCCCTGTTCGGCTTCGGCCAGAAGATCGCCGAGGCGATCACACGCAAAGGTCCCCCCTTCGCTTGGGCGGGGGATGGGCTCGTCTGGCTGTCGCTTTTCGTGGGCGCCCTGTGCGGTGCTCTGGCCTATCAGGCCCTCAACCTCTACGCCCTCATCGCCCCGGCACTCGTCGCGGCCGTGCTGGCCTTGATCACTAGCCTGCTGGTCGCCCGTGAACGGCCGGCTGCAAAGGTTGCCTCATGAGCTCACCGATCTCCACCGCCTCGCTCACCAGCCACGTCGTCGCCTACGAACCCGGTGCCCATGCGGTCGCGGCCCATTGGCTCGGAGAGGTCGCCGCCCTCGCCCTGGCCGATGGACAGATCGCGCTGCTCCGTGACGGCGAGGCGACCCTCGTCGCCGCCCATCCCGAAGGCGGCGTACTGGTCGCGACTGGCGGAAAGGGTCGGCTGGTGACGGGCGGTGACGATGGCCGCATCGTCGAGACGGTCGCAGACGGCACGAGCCGTGAGATCGCGAAGGCCGCCAATGGTGCCTGGATCGACGCCGTGGCCCTTCATCCGGACGGCGCCTTCGCCTTCTCGGCCGGACGCAACGTCGTGGCCATCGATGCCAAGGGGCGGGAGAAGACCTTTCAGGCCCCCTCATCGGCTCGGGGTCTCGCCTTCGCGCCCAAGGGCTACCGGCTCGCCGTGTCGCACTACAACGGCGCCAGCCTCTGGTACCCGAACCTCGAGACCGCGCCGGAAGATCTGACGTGGAAGGGCTCGCACATCGACGTGTCGTGGTCCGTCGATGGGCGCTTCGTCGTGACGACCATGCAGGAGAACTCCCTGCACGGCTGGCGGCTGCAACCCGACAAGGGCCACATGCGGATGTCGGGCTATCCCGGAAAGGTCCGCTCCCTCTCGTGGTCGGGGGACGGCAACTGGCTGGCCACGAGCGGCGCCGAGGCGGCGATCGTCTGGCCGTTCGATTCCAAGGACGGGCCGACCGGCAAGCCCCCACGCGAATGCGGCGTGCGCCCGGCCCGCGTGACCCAAGTGGCCTTCCACCCGAAGGCGCTGGTGCTGGCCATGGGCTACGAGGATGGCTGCATCCTGCTCGTCCGCTTCACCGATGCGGCTGAACTGCTCGTCCGGCCGGCGGTTCAGGGCAGCGCCGTCACGGCGATCGCCTGGGACGGGCGCGGCGGCCGATTGGCGTTCGGCTGCAAGGATGGCAAGGCGGGGGTTCTCACCCTCCCCGCCTGAGTCAGGCCATCAGGCGCCGAAACGCGCCCGGTAATCCTGCGGCGTCGCGGCGACGTGGCGCAGGAAGGCGCGCCGCATCGTCTCCTCCGTGCCGAAGCCGCATTCGCGGGCGATCCGCTTCACCGGCGCCCGCGTCTCCGCGAGCGCTCGCCGGGCCGCCTCCAGCCGCAGGCGCTCGATCCCCTTGGCCGGGGTCGTTCCCGTTGCCTCCCGATAGCGCCGGTTGAGCGTGCGCTCGCTCATGCCCGCCTGCGCGGCGAGGACCGGCAGCGACAGGTCGCAGGAGAGGTTCCGGCCGATCCAGGCATGAAGGTCGGCGAAGCGATCCTCACCGCCCTGGAGCGCGAGGGTGGCACTGAACTGCGCCTGACCGCCCGGCCGCTTGAGGAACATGACGAGGTGGCGGGCGATGGCGAGTGCTGCCTCCCGCCCGAGATCTTCCTCCACCAGGGCAAGGGCGAGGTCAATTCCGGCCGTCACCCCCGCCGAGGTCCAGATCGTGCCGTCCCGCACGAAAATCGGATCGGCCTCGACCTGGATGCGCGGGTGCAGCGCCTTCAACCGGTCGCAATGCGCCCAATGCGTCGCGGCACGCCTGCCATCGAGACGTCCCGTCTCGGCGAGCAGGAACGCTCCGGTGCAGACCGAGGCGACGCGCCTCGCCCGCGCCGCCCGCCCCTCCACGAAGTCGACGAGGGCCGGATCGGCGCAGGCGGACGTGACGCCGGGTCCCCCCGCCACGATCAGCGTATCGACGGGCGCGTCCACCCGAGGCAGCGGAAGGGCCATGAGCCCGAGCCCCGACGAGGCCGGGAGCGAGCCCGAGCCCGGCGCCACGACGCGCGGCGTATAGGGCTCGGTGGGGAGGCCCAGGCGCTCGTTGGCCGTCGCGAAGACCTGCAACGGTCCCGCCACGTCGAGGAGCTGAACCTGTGGGAAGGCCAGGATCTCGATGATGCGGGGCGGCTCGGGGAGAGGTGGCGGAAAGTGAGGGATCTTTGGCATTTCGGCCAGAGAATGACGCGCTAAGGTCTCTCCGTCCAGACAGGAGACGCGCCATGATCCCGCACGACACGCCGCTCACCATCGGCTCCCTGCTCTTCGAAGGCATCGACCAGATCGACCTCACCGGCCCGTTCGAGGTGCTGTCGCGGCTGCCGAACGCGACGTTGAGGCTGTACTCGCCGGATGGCGCCCCGGTCCGCGACGTGCGCGGCCTGCGCCTTGTGCCCGATGCCGCCATTGCGGAGGCCCCGCAACTCGACGTGCTCCACATCCCCGGTGGCGCCGGACAGGAGGCGCTGATGCGCGATGAGGCCGTGCTCCGCTGGGTGCGGAATCAGGCGGCGGGGGCGAAGGTCGTTTTCTCCGTTTGCACGGGTGCGCTGATCCTTGGCGCGGCGGGGCTGCTCAAGGGGCGTCGCGCCACGACCTACTGGAGCGCGGTCGATCTGCTGCCGTACTTCGGAGCGATTCCGGTCGACTCACGTGTGGTGATCGACGGGGATTGGATTTTCGCGGCGGGCGTCACCGCCGGGATCGACGGCGCCCTGACGCTCGCGGCGCGTCTGCGCGGCGAGGAGACGGCGAAGGCGATCCAACTGATGATGCAATATGCGCCGGAGCCGCCCTTCGACAGCGGCACCCCGCGCACGGCCTCGCCGCAGACGGTCTCGGCAGTTCGCGGGGCGGCCTCCGATCTCATTGCTCGCCGGGAGGCGACCGCCCGTGCCATCGCGCGGGACCTCGGCATCGTGACAGGCGAATGAAGCTGCCACCGTCCACGGTGACAGAACCGCCCCGCGCGATTATCTCACGCGCAGGACGGAACGACTGATGACGGACGTGACACTCAAGACCGCGAAGTTTGGCATCGGCGCCATCGTGCGGCACAAGATCTATCCCTTCCGCGGCATCGTGTTCGACGTCGATCCGGTGTTCGACAATACCGAGGAATGGTGGCTCGCGATTCCTGAGGAAGTGCGACCGCGCAAGGACCAGCCGTTCTACCATCTTCTCGCCGAGAACGCCGAAACGGAATACGTCGCCTACGTGTCCGAGCAGAACCTGCTGCCCGACACGTCGGGCGAGGCTTTGCGCCACGCAGGCATCAAGGAGATGTTCGAGCGTGATGCCTCCGGCACCTACCGGATGCGTGACCGGCCGACGAACTGATCCGGCTTCGTACCGTCTTCCCGACGCAAGAAGGGCCGGGCAATCGCTGTCCGGCCCTTCTTGCGTTGAAGGGGGCGCCAAGCGGCGCCCCGCGTCACACGACGCTTACTTGGCGGCCGGAGCCGGAGCCGGAGCAGCGGGAGCCGCGCCCTGCTGCGTCTCGAGCTTCTTGCGCATCTCTTCGCTGCGCTTCTCCAGCTCGGACTGAAGCTTCTTCTGCTGCTCCTCGAGCACCTTCGGGTCCATGGCCGGGCCGTCGAAGGCCTTGCCGAAGCCGGCGAGCGGCACGGCGAAGGTCACCTCGCGCTGGGTCTGGTTCTGGACGGAGACGTTGAGCGTGGTGCCCTTCTTGAGGGCGGCAATCACGCCCGCATCCACGCCGCCGACCTCGGCGAAGCAGCCGTTCGGGAAGCACACGGCGAAGCGGCCCGCGGTGGCGCCCTGGCCGTCGATGCTGAAACGGATGCCCGGCTGCAGCAGCAGGCCGAGCGGCAGGAGGAAGCGCACCACGCGCACTTCCTGCTTCTGGGCCGTGTTCTTCATATCGTAGACGGCGGCGGCGAGGACCGGCTGGCCCTGGTCCGACACGAAGTCACGGGTGGTGTAGCAGATGTCCGTGCCCGAACCCTGATCCTTGCCGCACACCTTGGTCCAGTCGGCCTGGCTCGGCTCGGACTTCAGCGTGACGATCTGCGGACCGGTCTGACCGGCGGTCTGCGCGGCTGGTGTCTGGGACGGTGCGGGAGCGGCCGGAGCGGGAGCCGCCGGGGCAGGCTTCTTCGGCTGAGCCGCGGCCGGAACCGTCGCCAGCGCGAGGCCCGCGAGGCCGAGGAAGGCGGCGCGCGCGAACGGCGCGGAGCGGGTGAAGGACATCGGCTCTTATTCCTTAGGGCGTTCGTTACCTGGACGTGGAACCTGTGCGGCGGCTTGCCGAAGCTCCCGGGGAGCGTGCCGCGATCTCACTCGCCGCTCGAAACCCGGTCGGTACGGTCTGGCCGTCGGCCGTTGCGGATCAGAAGCATCCGGCATTTCGGCCGGGCGGCTGCTTCCCTTCCGATTGAGGCGAAGGCATGACGCCACCTGCCCTTGGATCCGCAAGCAGACGGGGGCCTCCCTAGGCTTCCCGCCGTCCCGCCGCAAGAGGCGCATCGAGAGGCGCAGCCTTCGACGGCGTCAACGGCCGGTTAACCATGGCCGGGGAAGGTGAGCGCGAACGCTGTCCGACAGGGGTTCGAGTGAGCGCGCACGCGGCGGAATTTTCGGCACCGCCCGCCGATGAGCCGTTGCGGCATGGGCTGGCCTCCGCGCTGATCGCGGCGGCGCAGGTCCATCCGCAGCGGACACTTCTGCGCGATTCAGGCGACAGGACCGCTTGGTGCGGGCGTCCCTCGATCAATTGGACCTACGCGGCCGCCGCCGAGATCGTCGGGCGGTTGGCGCGCGGCATCGCCGCGTGGCGTTTGGCTCCGGGCAGCCGGATCGGCCTTTGCTTCGCGGGCGGCGCCGAAGCCACTCTCGCCCATCTCGCCGTCGAGGCGGCGGGCCACCTGCCCTGCCTGCTCTCTCCGGTCTGGGATGAGGATGCCCTTTCCTGCGCAGTCGAATCGGCGGGGCTCGTCGCCGTGCTCACCGAGGGGCGGCGCGGACAGCGGCGCCCGGCCGAGGAACTCACCCATACGGCCCTGCGCCATTTCAGCCTGCGCTTCATCGCCGCCTTCGGGCCAGGATTGCCGGACGGCGTTATCAGCCTCGACGCCATGGCGCTCGAGCGTGGGGTCATCGATCCGCAGAGGGGGCTCGGACTCCTCACCTTCGCCGTGGCCGACCCGCGCCGCCCGGTGAAGCGTGACGCGGCCGGGTTCGACGCCGCCGTTGCCGCGCACCGGGAACGGCTCGCCTCGCCGGAGCGCGTCCTCACCCTCCTGCCGCCCCACGACTTGCGCGGTCTCGTGACCGGACTCGGGCTGGCGCTCGCCTCGGGCGCCTCCCTGGAAACCTTGATCCCGTTCGACTCGGCGAGCTTCCGAATCGCCCTGCTCCGGCCGGTGCCGACGCGCCTCGTCGTGCCGGCCGCCTTCGAATCGGCATTGGCCGATATCACCCTGCCCTGGACGGTGCGCGCCATCGACATCGTTCACCGGGCACCCGCACGTCTCCCGGAACCAAGCGCCCGGGATATGGCGGGTCCCCCCTGCCTCGACGTGCTGGTGCTGGACGAGGATGCGATCCTCACCCGCCCCCGGGGCCGATGGGAACTACCGAGGCCCGACGCCGCGACGGCCGGATCCACAGCTCCCGTCGTCGTCAGGCGGCCGGAAGACGGGAGAATTCTATACCGCACCGCCCCTTCGCAGCGCGAAACGGAAACCCCTTCCACGACCGTCACTTGGAAGGAATCCGCTTATTGTGCGGCTCAGTCGAAAGGCGTCTTTGATCCGCCCCCAATGAAGTGGTCCGCCCTTTGGTATGGCTTTGAGCCTGGAGGACGGATCGATGTCGAGGAAGCGACCCAAGCCTGAGGAGATCGTCGCCAAGCTGCGGCAGGCGGACGTGCTGGTCGGGCAAGGCCAGAGCGTGGCGGAGGCGATCCGCGCGATCGGCGTGAGTGAGGTGACCTACTACCGCTGGCGGCGTGAGTACGGCGGCCTGAAGTCGGATCAGGTCCGGCGGATGAAGGATCTGGAGACGGAGAACCAGCGGCTCAGAAAAGCCATCGCCGATCTCACCCTGGACAAGCTGATCCTGCAGGAAGCCGCCCGGGGAAACTGACCAGCCCCGCGCGCCGACGCGCCTGCATCGAGCATGTCCGGACCGTGCTGAAGGTCTCCGAGCGTCGGGCCTGCAAGGCACTCGGGCAGCATCGCTCGACACAGCGCAAGGCGCCGCGGGGCAAAGATGACGAGGCGGCGCTCGTCGCCGAGCTGATCGAATTTGCCCGTAGCTACGGGCGCTACGGCTATCGGAAGGTCGCCGCCCTACTGCGGGCGGACGGCTGGCTGGTCAACGACAAGCGGGTCGAGCGCCTATGGCGGCAGGAGGGGCTGAAGGTCCCGGCCCGCCAGCCCAAGCGCGCACGGCTGTGGGACGGGGATGGTTCCTGTATCCGGCTGCGCCCGGAGCACCGCAATCACGTCTGGTCCTACGACTTCGTCGAGACGCGCACCCACGACGGGCGCAAGTTCCGGATGCTCAACGTCCTCGACGAGTTCAGCCGCGAGTGCCTGGCCATCCGAGTGGATCGCAAGCTCAAGGCGGCCGACGTGATC
Source organism: Methylobacterium sp. NFXW15 (assembly GCF_049887755.1). Classification (NCBI taxonomy): domain Bacteria; kingdom Pseudomonadati; phylum Pseudomonadota; class Alphaproteobacteria; order Hyphomicrobiales; family Methylobacteriaceae; genus Methylobacterium; species Methylobacterium sp. NFXW15. The sequence goes on from NZ_JAGEKG010000006.1 coordinate 326,868, forward strand.
GATGTGCTGTCCGACCTGTTCATCCTGCGCGGCGTGCCGGCGCACATTCGGTCAGACAATGGTCCGGAGTTCATCGCCAAGTCGGTGCAGTCCTGGATTGCGGCCGTTGGCACAAGGACGGCCTACATCACCCCTGGTTCGCCGTGGGAGAACGGATATGTCGAGAGCTTCAACGCACAGATACGCAACGAGCTGCTGAATGGCGAGATTTTTTACACGCTCAAGGAGGCGCAGATCATGATCGAGGGCTGGCGACGGCACTACAATACGGTTCGGCCGCATGGCGCATTGGGCTACCGGCCGCCAGCGCCAGAGGTGTTCGTGCCAGCTATAGCCGCTAGGCCGGCTGCACCGGCCAAGCTCGCCGTGGTCCAGCGACCAACCCTGCACTAACTTTGACCTTGGACCACCTCGTGGGGGCCGATCAATCTGGGCTCGCGGTGACCTCGGTCCCGTCGCGGAAGATGACGCCAGCCACGACCTTGGGCAACTGGTTTTCGCCCTTCAGCCGACGCCAGGTTTTCGAGGCCGCCATCACGAGCTTGAACACCATCAGCTTGGCGGTCGTGGACGAGAGTGCGCCCTTGGTCCGGACCGTGCGGTGCCGGACGGTGGCAAACACACTCTCGATCGGGTTCGAGCTGCGCAGGTGGTCCCAGTGCTCGGCCGGGAAGTCGTAGAACCCCAGCAGCGCCTCCCGGTCCTTGGTCAGGCAGTCGGCAGCGCGCGCGTATTTGGCCCCGTATTTCTCGACGAAGACGGTCAGTGCCACTTCGGCGGCCGCCCGGGTCGGCGCGCCGTGGATCTCCCGCAGATCCGCCTTCATCGCCGGCTGGACGGATTTCGGAACCTTGTCGAGGATGTTGGCGGTCTTGTGCACCCAGCAGCGTTGGTGAGCTGTGCCGGGGAAGACCTCATCCAACGCCCGCCAGAAGCCGAGAGCGCCGTCGCCGACCGCGATCTCGGGCGCGATCGCCAGCCCGCGCCGCTTCACGTCGACGAGCAACTCGCGCCAGCTCTGGGCGCTCTCTCGCACGCCCACTTGGAAGCCGACGAGTTCCTTCCGGCCCTCGGGCGTCGCGCCGATCAGCACGAGCATGCACTCGGCCTGGTCCTCCATCCGGGCCTGCAGGTAGACCCCGTCGGCCCAGACGTAGACGTAGCGGCGGGCCGAGAGGTCGCGGCCCTGCCAGCGGGCATACTCGTCCGCCCAGCTCGCCGTCAGCCGGGCGATGACGGCCGGCGACAGGTTCGGGGCGTCACGCCCCAGAAGGGCTGCCAGCGCCTCCTGGAAGTCGCCGGTGGACACGCCGCGCAGGTACAGCACCGGCAGCAGCGCATCCAGGCTGCGGGTGCGCCGCGCCCACTTCGGCAGGAGCGTCGAGGTGAACCGGATCCGGTCCTCGGACCCGCTCGCGCCGCGGTCCCGGACGCGGACCCGCGCGACCGGCACCGGGCCGATGCCGGTCTGGATCGCCCGCTCTGGCCCGTGGCCGTGCCGCACGAGCCGGGCGCGTCCGTCCGGCATCCGCAGATCCTGCATCGCGCTCAGGAAGGCATCGGCTTCCAACTCCACGGCCTGGGCGAGCAGGCGGCGGGCACCGGCGCGCAGCACGTCCGTCAGGGGATCGTCGATGGCCTCGGGCTGACGAAGCCGGACGATGTTGGTAGGTGTCTGCATAGGCGTATCGCTCTCAATGAGAGGTTCTGGCAGGCTCGACACCCGCCTCGATACGCCGCCTTCAATCCACCGTCGTCACCCAATCTCCCGCATAGCTCGACCAGGAGACGACGCGCCACATCGTCGATCGCGTCATCACAGACATGCCGCTTGCCTCGGACGAAGACCGACTGGCTCGGGCCCGCAACTGGATGCTGATCGCGTCCGCGTAGCAGCATGACAGAAGGGCACAACCCCATCCTGGATGCCGTGAACGGGCTTCGAGCTCGCGGCCATACGGTCGAGCCTGATGAAGCCTTCGAGCGTTGGCGGGTCGATGATGGCCCCTGGATCTCCGATGATGAGCTGTTGGCCCTGGCTGTGCGAGCTGGCCTGCGGGATGGGCCAGGCCGGGCGCAATAGGCTGAGACCATTATTGCAGAGCGGATCATCAAGGCCGTGGAAGCCCTTCGATCCTCCGGCCACCGCGTCGAAGAAGTAGCCGGTGCGACCAATGTCTATCGAGTCGATGGCGGCGATGCCATCACCGGGCCCGTCGTGCTCGCATTAGCAATCCGACTAGGGTTGATGGACGGCCCGAAAAGGACGCTGTAGCCTTCGGCATGCCAGACAAGAAGCCTGCCAAGAAAAAAGCCGCAGCCAAGCCAAAGGCCGAACAGAAGACGGCCCCGAAAATCGGGCTGGCGACGCAGCTGGCTGCGATCCAGACGCGATATCGGAACACGCTGCTTGATGCAGGTGACTTGCCGTTCGTTGAGCAAGGCAACCGCGTTCGTGAGGCGCTGGCGACGCTCCTTGCCGAGAAGGCCGCGCTGGGCGTCAAGGATGGCGAAGAGGCAGTCGCGTCTGAGTAGGTCGGCCAGTCTGCAGGTCGGAAGGCTGGCCACACATCCGCAGACATTCGGATGAAGCGCAGGTTTTTGCCTTAGCCTACGGCCGCCTAAGCGTCCTTCTCACCCCGAAGGCGGATGGATCACCACCACCGCAGGCGGGCTGACGACCCACTTGGGCGCTGTCGTCTGATGCGATGGATCCGGATGGGGGAGCGTGTCGCCCGCCGCGTAGACGAGGTCGGGTCCGAAGCGAACGAGCATGATCAGGACGACGAGGGCTGTGCGCATCCAGGGCAACGGCCGGACCCGCAGAGCGCTCCCCTCGTCACGCATTAGGTCGCGAACCCATAACGGCTGGCACGGTTGAACCGCGGCGTCGTTAGCCCTCTGAGCAGGAGGGCCTTGATGGCGCGGTTTGATCTGACGGATGCGGAGTGGGCGGTGATCGAACCGCTGTTGCCGACGGACGTGCGCGGCAAGGAGCGCGTGGATGATCGGCGGGTGCTGAATGGGATCTTCTGGCGGCTGCGCACGGGCGCGCCCTGGGCCGACATCCCGGCGCGCTACGGCCCACATACGACCTGCGGCAACCGTTTTCGGCGCTGGCGCAAGCGTGGCATCTGGGATCGGCTTTTGGATGCGGTGTCAAAGGCTTACGACGGCGACCTGCAGATGATCGACGCGACCAGCGTGCGGGTTCACCAGCATGCCGCCTGCGCCCAAAAAAAGATGGCCGATCCGGTGGCATGGGTCGCTCGCGCGGCGGCCTGACGAGCAAGATCCACGCTTTGGTGGATGCTGACGGCCGTCCGGTGGCGCTCAAAATCACTGCGGGTCAAGCGCACGATGGGCGCGCGGCGGCCGACATGCTGGGCGGTCTGGGCACGGGCCAGATCCTGCTGGGGGATCGAGCCTATGACAGCGACGCGCTTCGCACTCGGATGGCGGAGCAGGGCGCGTGGGCGAATGTGAAGCCGATGCCCAACCGCAAGCGAGTGCCGGCGTTCAGCCCGTTCCTGTACAAGTACCGCAACTTGGTCGAGCGCTTCTTCAGCAAGATCAAGCACTTCCGGGCCGTCGCCACCCGTTACGACAAGGATCCCGACAACTTCCTAGCCAGCGTCAAGCTCGCAGCCCTGCGGGTCTGGCTGCGAGCTTAATGAGTCCGCGACCTAGTGGCCCTTCCTGGCGAACTCCCAGACCGGGATGCCCCATTGCTGGCCGACCTTGTTCCGGTAGCCGGTCAGCCGCTCGAACAGGATCCGCTGCGCCTCGACACCTCGGACAGGCTCGCTCACCACCATCAGGACCCCGCAGTAGTCCACGCGCAGGGTGCCGTGCTCCGGATGCACCGCGAACAGCTCAGGCGCCGTCCAGCCATGCCGGTGGGCCTCGGCGCCGAACTGGTCGCAGAAGGCTATGGCGTTCGTCCGGAGAGCCGCCCACCGAGCCGGGAGGAGATACCGGCAGGGAGAGGCGTGCTCGGACAGATCCTCAAGCGCGCTGCGCCATAGGGCGGCGGCGTTGGGGAGCATGGTGGGTGCGAAACTGGGAGCCATATGGCCGAGCTACGGCAGGCGCGGCGCGGCGGCCATGCGGCCAGAAGCGGGGTTGCCCAACGTGGATTGGGACGGATCAGGCGCGCTCCTTGCCCTCGGATCGCTCCGCTTCCTGGCGCGCTACGCTGAGGACCCGGCGACGCCCCTGTGTGTCCGGTATCGCGGACCAAAGGCGCGCGAGGGTCAGTAGGTCTCCTGCCTCGCCCTCTGCGGGCGCTTGGAGGAATGCCTCAACCGGTACATTGAGTTCGCGGGCGAGCTGTTTCAGCGTCGCGATGGTGCGGGCGGATCGATCGTCAATGGCCATGCTTGGCAACGCGCCGAGCGGTGAAGCGGCCCACAACTGCATTCAAAATTCAGTTGGGTGCCGCCCTTCAGAGCAGCGCGCCTGTCCGGAATGCCAATCGGTCTAGCCTATGATCGGGCGCACCGTCGCTCACTCTCGCTCAGCATGTGTTTCGGCGTGCAACTTTGACCCCCTGATGCGGGGGATCGGCGTCCAATTCTGACCCCCTGAAACTTGCTCTCGCAGACTGCCCTCCGGGACGACCGGACGGGTGGTGGGGGATGAAGGGCGTGGACACGATTGCGCGCATCCGGCGCGAGTTCTTCATTCGCGGCCGGTCGATCAAGGATATCGTCCGCGACCTGCACGTCTCCCGCAACACCGTGCGCAAGGTCATCCGCTCGGGAGCCACCAGCTTCGCCTACGAGCGCGAGGTGCAGCCGCTGCCCAAGCTGGGACCATGGCGGGACGACCTCGACCGGATGCTGGCCACGAACGCCAGCCGGCCGCCGCGCGAGCGGCTGACCCTGATCCGGGTGTTCGAGGCGCTGCGCGGTCTCGGCTACGAGGGCGGCTACGACGCGGTGCGCCGCTACGCCAAGGGCTGGAAGCGGGAGCGCACTGCCATCACGGCGCCCGCCTTCGTGCCGCTCTCCTTCGCCCCGGGCGAGGCCTACCAGTTCGACTGGAGCCACGAGATCGTGCTGATCGGCGGCGTGACCACGACGGTCAAGGTCGCCCACGTCCGGCTCTGCCACTCGCGCATGTTGTTCGTGCGGGCCTACCCGCGTGAGAGCCAGGAGATGGTCTTCGACGCCCATGACCGGGCGTTCGCCTTCTTCCGCGGTGCCTGCCAGCGCGGGATCTACGACAACATGAAGACCGCGGTGGAGACGATCTTCGTCGGGCGCGAGCGCGCCTACAATCGCCGCTTCCTGCAGATGTGCTCGCACTATCTCGTCGAGCCGGTGGCCTGCACGCCGGCCTCGGGCTGGGAGAAGGGGCAGGTCGAGAACCAGGTCGGGCTGGTGCGCGAGCGCCTGTTCACCCCGCGCATCCGGGTGAAGAGCTACGACGAACTGAACGCCATGCTGCTCGACGGGGTGATCGCCTACGCCAAGGCCCATCCTCATCCCGAGGAGCGCGAGCGCAGCGTCTGGGAGCGGTTCGAGGCCGAGCGGGCGGCGCTGGTGCCCTATGCCGGCTGCTTCGACGGCTTCCACGCCGTGCCGGCCGCCGTCTCCTCGACCTGCCTCGTGCGCTTCGACAACAACAAGTACTCGGTGGCCGCCTCGGCCATTGGCCGTCCGGTCGAGGTGCGCGCCTACGCCGAGCGTGTCGAGATCCGCCAGGACGGCCGCATCGTTGCCGAGCATGCCCGCGCCTTCGGCCGTGGCCAGACGGTGTTCGATCCCTGGCACTACGTTCCCGTGCTCGCCCGCAAACCCGGCGCGCTGCGCAACGGGGCGCCGTTCAAGGACTGGGTTCTGCCCGCCGCCCTCGACCGGATCCGGCGCAAGCTTGCCGGCAGCGCCGACGGCGACCGCCAGATGGTCGAGATCCTCACCGCCGTGCTCGGCGATGGCCTGCCCGCGGTCGAAGCCGCCTGTGCCGAGGCGCTGCGCGAAGGCGTCCACTCGGCCGACGTCGTCCTCAACATCCTGGCTCGCCAGCGCGAGCCTGCTGCCGCCGTCACCCTCCCGACGCCCGAGGGTCTGCGGCTGCGCCACGAACCCGTTGCCGACTGCGCCCGCTACGACAGCCTGAGGAGAGCCCGATGATGGAACGCCAGCAGATCCTCGCCACGATGGGCGAGCTGAAGTTGTTCGGGATGAAGGCGGCCTACGACGAGATCATCAAGGTCGCAGTCAAGCGCACCCACGAGCCGCAGCAGATCGTCGGCGACCTGCTCCAGGCCGAGATCAGCGAGAAGCAGGCCCGCTCGATCCGCTACCAGATGACGATCGCCAAGCTGCCCCTGGCCAAGGACCTCGCCGAGTTCGCCTTCGCCGGCACGCCGATCAACGAGATGCTGGTGCGCGATCTCGCCGGCGGCGAGTTCCTGGCCCACCAGCGCAACGTCGTGCTGGTCGGCGGCACCGGCACCGGCAAGACGCATCTGGCCATCGCGATGGCCCGGGCCTGCATCCGGGACGGGGCCCGGGCTCGGTTCTACAACGTGGTCGACCTCGTCAACCGGCTCGAAGCGGAGGCGCGGGCCGGCCGGCAGGGCCGCATCGCCGACCACCTCGCCCGCCTCGACCTCGTGGTGCTGGACGAACTCGGCTACCTGCCGTTCGCGCAGTCGGGCGGGCAGTTGCTGTTCCACCTGATCAGCAAGCTCTACGAGACCACCTCGATCGTGGTCACCACCAACCTCGCCTTCGGGGAATGGCCGGCGGTGTTTGCCGGCGACGCCAAGATGACGACCGCGCTGCTCGACCGGCTCACACACCACTGCGAGATCGTCGAGACCGGCAACGAGAGCTGGCGCTTCAAGAACCGCGCCTGAGGTCGGCTACCCGTCGCGCCTTCTGGATCCCTGATCAGCCCGGCTGCGCCACCTCGATCCGCTCCGCCGGGCTGACCAGGGGCGTCACGACACATCCATCCAGGGGGTCAATTTTGGACGCCGATCCGGGGTCAACATTCCACGCTGTTTGACAAACTCTCTGACGGGGAGGCTGGAAAGGCTTCGCTAACGCTACGCCACCACGCTGCCGACCATGTCGAAGCGTCCCCTCCGCACCTTTCGGGCCCTCCTATGGATCGCCGCCCTGATGTTGTGCTGTTTCTCCGCAGCCATGCTGGCGGAGGCGAGTAGGCCGAAGACGGAAGGGGATCATCGCCTCGTCGGCGACCCTGTCGTCACTGGCTCGGTGGCGCGTATGCGCTGGTGTGGCGCTGCCCCCTGGTGCCGTTAGAAATCCGTCTCCGACATACCTCGCTCAGCAGCGCATCAGCATGCCCTTCATACAAGACCTGCTCGCCCGCTTCCGCCAGACGGTGACCGCCTATGCCGGCGACGATGCGCTGATGCAGGCCGGTGTCTCCGCAGCCGCCAATGTGATCGTCGCCGATGGCGAGGTCGCGGGCGATGAAATGGAAACAGCCCTCGGCGGCGTCCTCGCCAGTCCGATCCTGGAGAAGGGCTACGACGTCCTGATGCTGGATGAGGCGCTACACGAGGCGATCGGTCGGGCTGGCACCCGGGCTGGCCGCGCGGAGAATTTGCGACGGGTCGCGGCGATTGCCGGTCGGCCCGTGGAGCAGCGCGAGGGCGTGTTTCGAGTGGCGGTCGAGGTAGCAGATCACGACGGCATCGCCGTCATCGAGCGCGCTGCCCTGTCCGAGATCGCCGCTGCGCTTCACGTCGATGCGGATGCACTCGTCAAAGCGGTGGCGTAGCCTAAGCCATCGCAGACGGCGCTGTAGTGCCATCGTCGACGAGTTCACCGATCAACGCCCATAACGCCTGATGCTCGGGGCCACCGCGATCGGCGGCTAGAAAAGCCGCCAATGCGATGTCGGTGACGTGCCCGCCGGAAGCTGGGTTGGCCTCGTGGCGGACAAAGCTGCGCCCGCCGGACGGATCGCGTAGCAGGAGCCAGCGATCGCCGTTCGAACTGACGTAGAGATCGCGGCTCAAGGCTGCCCCGTCACCGGGCAGGATGACCGAGGTAAGCCGCTACGCTGGTGACACGGGAGCCCACCATCCGCACGGCCTTGCGCAAGCGTTCCTCGGTCACCCCGAAGCGCAGTGCCCAATGCTCGCGAGCGGCGCGGTCGAAGACGTCGATGTGGGCCTTGTCGTGCAGCTCGGTTGGCATGATCGGATCCAAGGGCATTCTGGCTTCGCCAGGAGTCCGGCTTCCAACCCGAAAATGCCTCTCTGGTTGCAGCTGCAGGTCGGTAATTCACCGCACTCTGGCGCTGACGGTTTTCGCGTCGGATCAAGCCGCTGAAGCGCCTGTAAAGTTACGGTTAGCTATCACGAGGGGAGGCAAGGAACGGCGAGCTTGACCGTTCGTTCTTCGTGTATGGAACACTATCGATCAACCCTCACAACCACTGCGATTGCTGTACTTGGGCTGGTTGGTGCCGCCCACGTTCTTCATCCGGGTAACTATGAGCGAACGCATCGGCAGGCGCGGGTCGTCGCTATCACCCGTGAGGTGCTGTCTACGCCGACCATATGGACTGACCCGCCCCGAAGGCTGCATGCCAGCGAGCCCGCCGCCTTGATGGCCGACAGCAGCACGCTGCTGGCACACCGCCCAACGATTGCTCTGCCGGCAGGAACCCGGACATTTCCAAGGCTGCCAGGCGCACTGGTGCCACCAGTTGCCGAGAGGCAGCCTGTCGATGGCGATCCAATTGGCGACCTGATCCACAATCTGGAACTCGATCAGCAGAGCTGACGGCGGAGCGATCTGCGCCAGCCTTCAGGCGTAGGGGCCGCCGAACAGGTCCCCGAGCGCCTTCCTGCGGAACAGCGTCCGCCAACGCCGCCTCTGATGTTCGGGCCGGTCGTGGATCATGTGGCACCGCTGACAGAAGGCCGCGAGGTTGGCATCGGCGTTGTTCGAGGTGTCGTGGTCCCGGTGGGCCGCGGCTAGGACCACGCGGGTCTGGCGAGCCCGCCTGAGGATGTCAGCTTCTACCGCAACCCGGATCCGCCTGCCCCACCCGTCACGCCACCGGCCGGCTTCCGCGTCCCACCAACGCCCGTCTCCGAGGTGGTAGACGATCCGCCCGTGCGGCCGCCCGCAGCCCTCGCAGCAGCCCTTCGCCCGGCCGAACCGGATCACGGCCGAGAGCTGCGCCCAGTCGATCGGGTAGAAGAAGCGGTGCTCGGGCCGGATCGGCATGATGGGGCTGAAAACCCAGTGGGGGTCCTACTCTGCAGCGAACCGCCTACCCCATCCTGTAGCCGTTCGGCCACAGCTGCCAGGCGACATGGTGGCAGACTGCAACCAAAACGCTTCTGAGATGTTGTGGCGGCCGGCTGAGTGTCAGGCGATGTATTTTGCCGATCGCGGGCGCGTTCATATTCGGTTTACTAAGCCGCTCTACCCCGTCGCCGAATGGTGTGTCCGTAAAACTACAGCCTTTTCTATCACGGACCGGTAGCCATACCTCCAGATCGAAATTTGGACCTTCCGTTATGACCAAGCTCCTGGCCTCGCTGGCCGCCTTCACGGCCCTGACCGCCGCCGCCTCGGCCGCCGACCTGCCGCGCCGCGCCGCCCCGCCGCCGATCTTCACTCCCGTCCCGGTGTTCACCTGGACCGGCGCCTACTTCGGTATCAACGCCGGCTACGCCTTCGACGCCAGCAGCCGCACCAACAACACCTTCTCGGTGCCCTTCCCCTACGCTGCTCCGGGCACTGTCGCCTCCTTCCGCGACCGCAGCCAGGACGGCTTCTCCGGCGGTGCGCAGATCGGCTACAACTGGCAGATCACCCCGGGTTCGGGTGTCGTGATCGGCTTCGAGGCTGACGCCCAGTACCTCGACTTCGGTCGTAACCGGAACAACGCCTTCATCTCCGGCGCCGTCGCCCCCGGCTACTACGTCACCGACCCGCGCGGCCTCTCCAGCCTCGACTTCTTCGGCACCGTGCGCGGCCGCCTCGGCTACGCCTTCGACCGCACCCTCGTGTACGCCACCGGCGGCTTCGCCTACGGCTCGGGCAGCGCCGACCGCTCCTTCGGCGGCTACGCCGGCAACGACAGCTTCCGCACCGGCTACGCTGTCGGCGGCGGTGTCGAGTACGCCCTGCCCACCGACTCGTTCCTGAACTTCTTCCGCTCCTCGGCCGTGACGCTGAAGGTGGAAGGTCTGTACGTGAACCTGGAGCGTGGCACCCGCAACCAGGGCGCCCTGGTGGTCAACGCCGCCAACCTCGTCCCAGTCGCCTATAGCGCCATCGGCCGCCGCGACGACGAGTTCGCCGTCGTCCGCGCCGGCCTGAACTACAAGTTCGGCTCGTACTGAGATCCGGTCGCGCTGCTCCCGGCGGCTGTGCCGGGAGTTGCGGCAGCAGGTGAGGGGTAGTTGGTCCTCCTCATCACCTTCCGCCGCCGAAGAGCAGCCGATCGGCTGACCTTCGCATCCCCAGCCCGATCAAACTGGCCGCGAGGTCGGCAGCACCCTGGGAGCGCAAGCTCCTGGGGTGTTTCTTCGTTCTGGGATGGAATGCCGAGACGGTCAGGCGATCGTCCAGAGCAGCGGCAGCGCGCCCGCCAAGAACAGGGCCGAGGAGAGGAGCACGGCGAGGCGCTCGCGATGATGCAGGATGAAAGCGTGAGGGCTGGCGAACATGGCGAGGCCGGATCGGGAGAGAGGACAGCACGCTCGCTCCTGAACCTTGACGGATCGGGGGCGCTTCGCGGTGTCCACAGGTGATGGCTGATCCCTGTCGCTACTGAGCCACATCCTTTTGGATGTGCTCGGGCGCACCTCGCGGAGGTGACGTCGGGCGTAGCCCTTCTTCAGGCCGCCATCGCCCCTCTGCGGCCCGATCCAGCGGCGCAGTGACCTCATGGGTTGCTGCGCCGTTGTCGTTCTATCTAACTGAACGCAGGTCACGCCGCCCGTACGGTGGCGAGGAACCGTCCAACCTCCGTCGCCAGGGTCTCAGATTGGAGCGACAGCTCCGTAGCTGCGCCCAGGACCTGGTTTGCTGCGGTACCCGCTTCCCCCGCCGCTGTGGCTACGCCAGCGATGTTGCTCGACACATCGTCCGTGCCCATGGCCGCCTGAGAGACATTCCGGACGATCTCCTGGGTGGCTGCACCCTGCTCCTCGACCGCAGCGGCGATGGAGGTAGCAACGCCGCTGATCTCGCGGATCCGTGTCGTGATCGCTCCGATGGCGCCCACTGCCTGATCCGTCACGCCCTGGATACGTGCGATCTGCCCCGAGATGTCGCCCGTGGCCTTCGCCGTCTGCTCAGCGAGTGCCTTCACTTCAGAGGCGACCACCGCAAAGCCGCGCCCCGCGGCACCGGCACGAGCCGCCTCGATGGTGGCGTTGAGGGCCAACAGGTTTGTTTGGCCGGCGATCGAGGAAATAAGTCCGACCACGTCACCGATGCGAGTGACTGCATCACTCAGCTCTCGCACCAATGCTCCGGTCTGATCGGCTTCTACGACCGCCGTCCTCGCCAAATCGGCAGAGCCGGCCACTTGGCGGCCGATCTCCTGCACCGACAGGCCAAGCTCCTCGGCGGCTGCAGCGACCGTGGTGACGTTCACGCCAGCCTCATGTGCGGCCGCGGCGACCGAGTTCGAACGAGCTGCCGTGTTCCCTGCCGTGCTCTCCATGATCCGTGCGGTGTTCTGCATGTCATTGGCCGCAGCCGATACGTGACCGACGATGGCGTTCATCGTGCTCTCGAAGGCGCGCGTTGTCGCATCGATCCGCTCGGCCTGTTGGATCTTCTGCCCTTGCTCGGCTTGGCGCTCTTCGGCCAGGGCCCGCGCTGCCAAGGCATTGTCCTTGAAGGCCTGGACAGCCTGTGTGATGTCGCGGACCTCATCGCGCTGCTTCGTCGACGGAACGACGACGTCGAGATCCCCGTGAGCCAGCTTGAGCATGACAGCGGTCAACGGTCTCAGCGGTCGGATGGCGCGGTAGGCCCACAGGCCGAACCCAACGCCGACGGCAGCGGCCAGTCCAAGCAGGCCCAGCATGAGGAGGGTGAAGGCGTGCGAGACTGCCCGCACGTCGGCGCCGATGCTCTGGTTGCGAGCTTCCTGGAGATCGATGAACTGGTTGATACGCCCGAGCCACTCAATGAAGGCGGGACGAGCCTCCTGCATCAGAACCGAGCGTGCCTTGTCGGACTGACCGGCCTGCTGAAGCTCGACGACTTCCTTCATCAGAGGCAGCGTTCTAGCCTCAGTCTGCTTGATGTTGCCGAGGATCGTGCGCTCCTCAGCCGAGGTGTCGGGGTGCTCAGCAAACATGCGATCCATGCTGGCAGCAGAGCGAGCGTATGCGTCCGACAATCGGGCGATGTCGGTGAGGACCGTCTCACGCGAACGTTGATCAGAAACCAGAGTAAAATCGCGGAGACTGATTGCGCGATCATGAACGCTGCCGCGGAAGTTGATGGCGTAGCGTTGTTTGACGGAATTTAGATCATTGATTGTTGCTAGGCTATTATCAATTGAGCGAACTTCGACGACGCCGTAGATAGTTAGTGCTGCCATTGTCGAAAGTATAGCAGCGTAACCAGTGACGACTTTCGTGCTCAAGCGCATATTGGCAAGCATGGCGCTTCCTGACCCATAGAACGATTGGATTGAGATCGCTATGGGCAGCTTTGTATAAAGAATTCCTTGTATAATAGGCAAATTGCTGCCCGATTAAACTTGTCGAACGGTTATCCGCGATCGCTCTTCCGTCGATCCGCTTCCTCAGCCGCGACCGCCTCAACGGCCGCGATGACGTTCTCCAGTTCGGCGACTTGGCGCAGCGCGCTTCCGGCTGGCAACCCGTCATGTTCGGCCATTGCCAGGATGAGCGTGCGCTGATGCGCCTTGAGGCGTTCGAGAAGAGCGTCGAGTTTGTCGGACATCGGCAGGCTGTAGCCGTCAGAATGGCCTTCGGACAACCGGAGAGCCGCCCGTATACTCGTCACAGGCGACACCTGTGTCGATCTTGCCGCCCTTATCCGAGCCGATTTTGGACCTCTCCGCCCAAGCCCGCCCCTTGCCGTGACGGTGCGCTCAGCGCTCCGGAGGATAGCTCAACGTTGACTTAACCGTGCGCTCCAGCCGACATGCGATGTCCGGCTACGCATCGCCTCGCGCGAGTCGCCGGACGCATCAGGAGACACCGCCGCCGCAAGTCGACCCCTGAAAAGCCAACGGCCCCCCAGTCGCCAAACTGGAGGGCCGTCGAAACCGAAAAGGCCTGTGAGGCCCGTATCCACCCCTCACAAGCCATGAGATGCCCCTGGGCGTCAAGCGAAAGCGCCAACTTTCGCGACGGTGAGGCTTTGCCTGTGGACCGGACGCCCTAACCGGCGGTCCGGAACGACCTGTCGTGGCCCGACGAGGGCCGAGAAGGGATGTTTGCAGACGAAATCCGCCGCGCCATCGAGGCCGCGAGCCGAATCACACTGCCTCAGGTCACCGCCTTGCTGTGGCGCGCCTACGGGGAGGGAAAGCTCACCGAGGCCGAGGCTGAGGGCCTGTCCAGGCTAATCGAGGCCCGCACGCTCGCCGCCTCAAACCCCCGCCTCAACAAGGTACCGATACCGGCGGCGTCACAGGTCGGTGGGGCAGGGGATACCCTCCAGGACCGCGTAGCAGCACCCAGGAGGGCGGTCGGCTCGCGGCCGCGCACGGACGCGTCGCTGGAGCGACGCCGCCGCTGGGCGGCCTCCGGGCGGCTGCCGCCGGCGCTCGCAGCCCGGTTCACCCTCGCCGAGCAGGCGGTGCTGGCGCTCGTAGCGGCCGAGACCACTAGGCGGGGCGATTGCCGGCTCGCCGTCGGCCACCTCGCGGCGATCGTCGGTGTGGCTGAGACCACCGTGCGCAATGCCGTCCGTGGGGCGAAGAGGCTCGGGCTGCTCAGCGTCGAGGAACGGCGCATCACTGGCTTTCGCAACGACACCAACATCCTCCGCATCATCGCGTCGGAGTGGACTGCCTGGCTCAGGCTCGCCCGCAAGACCGCACTGCCGATGGCACTCGGACAGCCAGAGCGCTCAGGGCGCGGGACAGTGGCCAAGGGGGGAGGGTGCAAATCTGCAAACCCCACGCCTACTCAAGTTCCAATCCTGTTAGATTCGAGGACAAAACAACCGTCGAAGGGCTGCCGGAAGGCAGCGGGCGACCTCGACCGTGCGGTTTCTCCGAGAATCCGACAGGATGGTGGCACGGCCAGAGCCATGCGCTGAGGTTCTGAACCCGGACGGTCTGACGAACACGCTGCGAAGCTGAGCTTTTTCTGCTCCTTTAGGGGAGGCGAGAAGGCGTGATGACGAATCGCTCAAACCGCGCCGACACCCCGGCGCGGCTCGGATAGACGCGCCCTTCCCGATTCTGGAGGCGCGCCGTACCCGATGCCGTGCGCGACGACCTGGTGGCGCTGCTCCTCGCCCTGGCCACAGAGAACGACGAGCTACGTCAGCAGCTCGCGACCGCCGAGAACCTGCTCTGGGAGACCGCCATCGAAGCCGGTCAGCTCCATGCCCGGATCGCGGCTATCCAGGACGAGCATGACGCCTGGAAACAGGAGGTGGAGCGATTGGACAGTGCGGCACGCTCAATCCGTTTGAACGCGCATGAGCGTCGCGTTCGGGTGCGGTCTCGTCATGACCGTTGTCGGCTCCGTCCGCGTCCTGCTCGGGCTATAAAGGCGCTGCCGCGCGCCCTGGTACTCGCCTCAGGCGAGCGATCGACTTACGTCCGTTTCCGGGCGTGCGTCGTCGACGGGTGAGACTGCGAGAGTAGCCTGTGCCGCTTGTGCGGCGCGCCGCGTCATTCGGATCCGCTCTCGGTGTGCCCGCACGGTCTTGAACCGCGTCCACGCCGTCCGGCGGTGCTCCTCGCTTACTGGCTCCACCGGATTACCGGCCAGATCGTACCGCCACGCTCCAGATCGACCCTGGGCGAGCAGATAGCCAAGACCGAGGCAGTAGCCGCGCACCGCCTGCTTTAGCTGCGCGTCGTCGATTTCCGGCCGGGTGAGAGCTTGGAGCGCGTCGTGGATACCCAACGCCAGTGGCCGGATTGGAGCTCCGATCTCGGCGGGGAAGACGGGTGGCCATTCCCGCAGTAGAGCACACAGCTCTGCGGCCCGAGCAACTTCGTAGCGGGTGGCCACAATGGTACTTGCGGCCGGCCCTGCCGAGGCAGTGGGTTCCGTGTCTGAGGCAGCAGCTGTGATCGGCGCATCGATCATCGTGCCAGGGTAGCGGCTCCGGCTGGAACCGCAAAGTCGATATGGCCCCCGCCGCTCTATCCACCCGGGTTACGCCACACAATGCCGCCTCGTGCGCGTGACGGCAACCGCATACCTAAAAGCGCTCCGATCAAATGCCGCTTATCACGATAGGCGTGGAGCCAGCCTTGCACCGAGATTTAGCAAAATCTGATCAATCAAATTTCGGAGCTCATGACTTGGTAGTCTCGAGGAAGCGCGGAGGGCTCGTTCCCAGCCTGATTGCGGATATGGGGCGACCACCACCACATCCTGCCTTTCCGAAACTTGAAGTGCCCCCGCACAAAGTGCTCCGCCCGCGGGCGTCCATCAGCTTGCAGGGCGCCATTTTCGACATCGATCTGCCGCAGACGGGCGACGTCGAGGCGGATCGGCCGCAGGTTCGATAGCGGCGGCCGACCTTTGGCGATCCGGCGCGCGTCGACCCGCTGCGTGTCTGGCGCCGCATCGATCGTGACGACCCCCGAGGGCGAGTTGATGATCAGGAACATGCTGATCAGGTCTGCGGCTGCCTGCTCATGCGGATTCGGGCCCGGCCCATTGCCACTGGTCGCGGCCTCGGTCACGTTTTCGCAGCGAAACCCGCTCGGATCTACGTGGATACGGCCGAGGGTACACACCACGGTCGAGCCCGTCGCGCGTTCGATACCTCGTGCATGCAAGAACTGACGGAAGGCAAAGCCGGACGTACCCTCAGCCTGTTCGACGAGATAGCCAAGATGGCCTCCTTCCGGACTGCCCCATTCAATCCACGTGAGGGGAAAGGGTGGCCGTGCATGATCGAGGGTGCGCAGCAGATCAGCGAAGGGTGTCTTCTCCATGCGCAGGACCGCATCCATCACGCTCTGGTCGACGATGAACCGGCCAGCTTTGGGAATGAGGCCATTGGCTTGCGTAATACCCGCGACGAAAGGGCCATCGCGTTGCTCGCTACATCTATAGATTAATTTTGCCAGTGTCATTTGCTTGTCTGTCGGGGCGGGTTCTGGCTCCATTTAGCTGCAAACGAGGAGGCGGGTGATATCACTTTCATTCAAAGGTGCTTGATTTTAGAAAACAAAATGACCAAGCTATTATTTTCCTGCTTAAAGCTTGCGCGCTGCCCAAGACATTATTTCAGGGAAAGGCGTATATGCCGACGACGTCACCCTGAGGGACATGCGCAGTGCCAAATTTTTACAATCTGCAGCAGGTAGTTTTTAACTCTGAAAAGTCGGAGTTTCCATACAAGATCTACAGGGAAATTGCGGCGAACTGCTTCATGCTGATGACTTTTCTTGAACATCATTGCGATGAGATCCATTACGGCGACGTGGCGCGCGAGTTCGCGTCTGCGAGTGATGTGTTTTCTCTGGAAGACGACAAGCTTATCGCCGAGGCGCGTTTGTGCAGGGTCATAGACAACGAACTGCGGACGTCAGCGACCCGTAATCAGTTCAGTGCCGGGCTGAGGTGCCTGTCTTATCTTTCGCAAGTCAGGCCTCTCCCCGGGGATAAGGTTGAGCCCCTCGCGCGCCTGGAGCGGGACATCCTGTCGCTGCTTTAAGGCTTCCCCGATATCCATCGACGGCTGTCTTTCCCAATCGGCATGGCTTGGCTGGAAGCCATGCCGTCGCTCAGTTCCTAGCGTGGAAGACCAGCCGTGCTTGCAGTGACGCCGCCGGCCTTTGTGATCGACCCCTCATGCGCATGCGTCTGGTCTTCTTAGCTTTTCTCGCAACTGTGCTTCTTGCCCACCCAGTCGCGGGCTTGATCCAGAACGGGCTCGACCCGGCGTATTGGCCCACAGGGGTGACGCGCCCAGGTGTCTGGTTTGAGACCCTGTTCTCCCGCCAAATGGGCGATGCGCTCGCGGTACCGTATCTGATGCTGATCGGCCGCGCCCCCGAGTTCGCGAACGACGGCTGGTCACTCGGGCCGCTCCTCGCCGTCGCCCCCCTCCTGATCCTGTTCAGTGCCGAGCTGCTGCGACGCGCCAAGCCCGAACAGAAGCGGGACACCTCCGACCTGTTCGGCTCCGCCCGCTTTGCCAACGCGGCCGAGCGCGGGTGGCTGCGCGATGGCCTCGAACTCGGCCGGGATCCGGGGACGGGTCGCCCAGTGCGCATCACCGTACAGGGTACGCTCGTCACCATCGCGCCGCCGCGCAAGGGTAAGACCTCGGGTCTCCTGATCCCGAACCTCGCCTTCCCCGAACCTCAGGGCTGGGGCGGCCCGGCGGTGGTGCTCGATCCCAAGGGCGAAGTCTACCGCTCCGTGGCCGCTCGGCGCCGGGCACTCGGCCGGCGCGTCGTCTGCCTGGATCCCATGAAGCTGGCTGGCGGCACTGACCGCTGGAACCCGCTCCAGAGCCGCGACCCGGACGATGTCCTTTACCTCCAGAGCACCGCGCTGGCGCTGCTGCCCGAGGCCACCGGGAACGGTGAGGCCTCTGCCTACTTCCGCAACCGGGCCGTCGATTTGATTACCGGCGCGTTTCTGGTCACCCTGCGCCGCCCGGAGGTGTGCTCGGTGATGGAGGTCCAGGACCTTCTCAGCGACGAGGGGCGCTTCCGCGGCCTCCTGCAGCAGTACGTCACACACTGGCCCGAGCCCGCGGCCCACGCAGCCCTGGAGATCCTGGAGGCCGATCCGAAGACCAAGGACCCAATCAAGTCCACCGCCCTGCAGGCGTTCCAGTGGCTCGCCGACCGGCGCCTGCGCGACCTCGTCGGCGCCTCGACCTTCCAGCTGGAGGAGCTGTCCTCCGGTACCGTCGATCTGTTCGTGGCGGTGCCGACCGAGTACAAGGCCGTGCTCGCCCCGTTCCTGCGTTGGCTGTTGTCCGACCTGTTCGCCTCGGTGCGTCGTAGTCGCCCGACCGAGCGGTTGATGATCTTCGTCGACGAGGCCGCGGTGCTCGGCCGGTTCGACGCCTTGCTCACTGCGTCGGGCGAACTGCCGGGCTACGGCGCCAGTCTGTGGACGATGTGGCAGGATCGCGCCCAGCTCGTCGGCCTCTACGGTGAGGCCGGAGCGGACGTGCTGCTCAACACCGCCGAGGTCGTCACGATCTTCGACGTCCCGGCCGTCGACCCGGACGAGGCCGAACGCTGGTCGCGGGCGATCGGCGACTACACCGCCTTCGTTGAGACGCAGAACGCTCCGACCGGCGACGCCAAGGGCACGCCGTCCACGACCCGTGCCTCGCAAGGTGCTCGGCTGATGACCAAGGAGGCGCTGATCGCGATGCCGGGCGACGAGCTCCTGGTGTTTCCCAACAGCGGCGGCCACTCCCGTCATCCGCTGCGCCTGAAGAAGACGGTCGCGCATACCGATCCGCGCTTCCGCAGGCTGATCACCTCCGTGGCGCCGGTCGGTCGGACGCGCTGAGCCGAGGCCCTCGCCGTGCTCGTGTCCCCGATGCGCCGGCGTGCATGCGGCAGAGGTCGAGAGGACGCGCGACCGGACCTGACAGGGCTGATCGGTTCAGCTGCTTTCGGCAGCTCGATTGCCACGTGATCGGCGCCGGAGCGTCCTCAATCGAGGACGCTCCGGCGCTCAGTGCGAGGCTGGTCTGGGACGGGTCTGCAGCCAATCCGCCGGCACATACGTCACGGCGTACCCGACCCCGGGGCGCCAATCGCGCAGCTCGGCCTTGCCGTCCGTGACGCGCATCAGCGCGTAGGCACGTCCGGCCACGAGGCGGTCGCCGGCGGGCTGCCCATCCGGCATG
Organism: Methylobacterium sp. NFXW15; assembly: GCF_049887755.1. Lineage (NCBI taxonomy): Bacteria > Pseudomonadati > Pseudomonadota > Alphaproteobacteria > Hyphomicrobiales > Methylobacteriaceae > Methylobacterium > Methylobacterium sp. NFXW15. The sequence goes on from NZ_JAGEKG010000006.1 coordinate 345,905, forward strand.
ACCCAGTCCGCAGGCACGTCGCCACTGCTCCGAACCTGGACCCAGGAGATCGGTGTGCGGCGGTAGGCCAGGAGCAGCGCGGACAGCAGGCAGAGCGCGAGCAGCGCATTTCGGACGACGAGGCGCCCCCGGAACGGCAGGCGCCCGCGCCAGACCTCGATGCGGCTGGCGTGGACCGGCATCGGCCGAGCGCTCGGCTCCGCCTCTCCGGACTGGTCGCGCAGGGAGAGCAGGAGCTCGCGCCGATGTTCCGGTAGGAGTTGCGGGGCGCCGTCCTCCAGGGCGGCGAAGCGCTCGCGCTGCGGGCGCGCCTTCAACCGGGTGAGTGCGGCGCGGCTGTCCTGCTCGAATGCGGCCGCGGCCTCGCGGGCGGCGCGCTCGGCCTGCGCGAGACGGGCGCGCACGTCCTCAGGCGTTGCGGGCACGCCTGGCTCCCCCCGCCTGCGTCCCGCCGCGTGCCGGTGGGACCGATGTCTTCTCGACGAGCCAAAGGGCGGCCGGCTTGACCGCTTCCATCACGGCCAGGCGGAAGGCGGTGAGATCGCGCAGGATCCGTCCGGCCTTCGCCGGTGAGGTCTGCTCGACCAGGCTCGCCCGGTCGAGCCGGCCGACACCGCGCAATTGACCGGCCGCCAGGACCGCGCGCGTCTCGTCCTCCAGCTCGAAGGCGCGCAGGTGCGTCACCGTCGCGTCGCCCACGACTCGCTTCAGGATCGCCGGGTCGATCGCACCGCGCACAGCATTGGCCACGACGAAGCGTGCCCCGGCCCAGTCCCGCGTGCCCTGCAGCAGCTTGCCCGCGTCGGCGAGGGAGCCGGCTTCAGCCGCCGCCACCACCACCAGCCCGAGCTCGATCCCCACGCTCCTCAGGACCGGTGCCTCGTCCTTGAGGATGCCGAGCAGGCTCGCCGAGGTGTTCGCACCGATGTCGACGAGGGTGGCGGTCTTCACCGTATGCAGCGTGTTGATCACATCGTCGAGCTCGGCCCGCGCAGCCTTGCCGCCGCTGGCCTCGATCGCCTCGCGCGTGGCGCGCATGCGGAAGTGCTGCACGCTGCCGGGCTCGTTGGCGGCGGTGGCGGTCTTGAACTCGGTCAGGCGCGGCACCGACTCGATCTCCAGGATCGCGGCGTCCGGGACCGCCTCGGCCAAGCCGCGGGTCACGGTCGACTTGCCGATGCCGCCGGTTTCCTGGGCGACGAGGAGGACGCGGGGCATGGGTGTCAGTCCTTCTTGAACAGGTGGCTGTGCTTCTCGATCTGCAGCTGCCGGATCTCCGCTTCGGTGAGCGGCGCGTCCGTGTCCGCGGCGGCCGGCACGTCGCGTTCCGCACGAAGCTCGGGCGCGAGCCGTGACGATCGGGAAGCGGAGGCAGTCTGGGCAGCGTGTCGTGGTGCAGGATTGGGCCGATCGGGATGGGCTGCTCGTGCCATCGCCTTGGCCGCACGGGCGGCGGACTGCCGGCGGACGCTGGAGATGATGCCGGTGAGATTGCGCCCGGTGACCGGCCGGCCGTTCGCGGTGGTGTAGCCCTGCGCCGTGAGCCCGGCCGCGACCGCATCCCAGGTCAGGCCGGCGGCCTGGAGCGCGATGAGGGCATCAAGATGGTCGCGTACGGCATCCATCAAACCCGTGGCGGGCCGACCGCCCGGCGCCTCAGCCCTGCGGCGGCTGCCGGGTGTAGCGGCAGCGTCGCGGGCGAGGCGGCGTAGGTCGAGGCGGGGGCGCTGGGCCATGGCGAGGCCCTAGCAGTCCAGGGCTTGCCGAGGCGTGCAGCCAATCGCTCGAATACCGGGGACGACGGCAAGCTCACGTTAGCGTCCGGTCGCGTCCGGCAGGCTACGGCCGAGTACGGCAGCGGTACGGTAACACGTACGGTATGAGAGGACGCATCACACCACACGCACTGAAGTGAGGGGGCGTTAACCGCGTGGCCGAGCGAGCCTCGCCGAAGCGTCCGGATCGTGCGACGGCGTGGGGCGTAGTTCCTCATGCAGCGGGTACGCCGATGGCCCAGGAGGTCAAGCTCACCGTGACCCTGGAGGCGGCGCTCGCCGACCGACTGAAGGCCGCCGCGACCGAGCGCGGCTGGTCCCCCGAGAGCCTCGCTGCTGACTGCGTCGCTCAAGCCCTGGAGGTGGCGATCCGCCATCGGGTCCTGATCGAGCGGATGGAGCAGATCGACGGCGCCATCCTCGACATGGCCCAGGCCGTCGGTGACCTCGGTGCGCCATCGGGCGGTATCGACCTGTCCAAGGTCTGCCGCCTCCGAGCGGGCGCCGCCGCCGATCCGGCGCTGTGACCGCCTCGCTGCACCGCCTCGGCGCTGGCTCACCGGCGGCGGTGTACTACACCAACGACAGCCAGCGCGAAGCACGGCCGGATCGGCGCGACGAGTACTACCTGTCGGATGGCGGCGGGGTGTGGTGGAGCAGTGGCGAGACCGTCGTGCGCCACGGCGCGGTGATCGATGCGGCCTCGTTCCGGGATCTCTGTGCAGGGCTCGATCCGGCCACCGGCAGGCCGCTGGTCCGCGGCGCGGGCCCGGGCCACTGGGCCGGCGTTGATTGCACTATGACGCCCGGGAAGTCCGTATCCGTCCTTTGGATGGCCGGCACGTCCGAGCAGCGCGCGGCGATCGAGGCCGCCCATCGCACCGCAGTCGAGCGCGCGCTGAGTTTTGTCACCGCGGAGGGGCTCATCACCGTCCGGACCGGCGCGGGCGGCAAGGAGCAGCATCGACCGCACGACCTGATCGTCGGACGGTTCGACCACTATACAACTCGTGAAGGTGATCCGAATATTCACACACATTGCGTGTTCATCAATGTCGCTGGTGCGCCTGCAAATGCCGGCGCCGGTCGCTACAAATCCCGGACACATCTAACCATTGAGCCCGAGCGATTATACGCTGCCCAGCTCGGGGTAGGAGCGGCGTACAGGGCAGCCCTGGCCGAGGGACTACGCGAGCGGTTCGGCCTGCGGTATCGCGAGGCCGGACGCGGGCAGTGGGAGGTCGCAGGCCTGCCGGAAACGCTGCTCCAGGCTTTCTCCAAGCGCTCTGAGCAGATCCTGGCCTATGCGGGCACGGGCGCCAGCAGCGCCCAGCGCGAGATCGCCGCCCTGGCGACCCGCCGGGGCAAGGAGGAGCTGCCGACCGGGCCGGAGCTGGAGGCACGCTGGCGCGCGGAACTCGGCGCCTGCGCGATTGATCCGTGGCTGGCCGCGCGTCACCCTGAGCACGACCCCGCCCTCGTGATGACTGTCGAGCGCGATCGGGAGACCCCGTTCGACCCGGCCGAGATCCCCGGCGACGGTGCGGTGGCGCGCGCCGCCTCGGCTTTGTTCCGGCACGAGAGTGTCCTGGCGCGCAAGGATCTGCTCCAGCGCGCCCTGGAGGTTGCGGGACTCGCCGGCATCGGGGTCGATGCCGTGGAGGCGGAGCTCGCCCAGCTCGAGCGGGACGGTACACTGCTGCCGCTGGCCGACGCGGTGATGGTGCTGGGTGCCAGCGCGTGCTGGACCAGTCCGGGCATCGCCGCCTGCGAAGCCGCCATGCTGCGCGCGGCCGATCGTCCCCTGGAGCGGGTCTGGATCACGCCCGCGGCGGTCGAAAACGCGCTGGAGCACGCGCCTCACCTCAGTCCCGAGCAGGGCGAAGCCGTGCGCCACGCCGCGGGTCGGGACGGGGTGTCACTGCTGCAGGCCGGTGCGGGGACCGGCAAGACCACGACGGCGGCCGCCCTGGTGGCCGCCGCCCGCGGCTCCGGTCTCCGGGTGATCGGCCTCGCCCCGTCGTGGGTGGCGGCCGACGAGCTCGGGCGATCGACCGGGATCCCGGCGCAGGCGATCGCGCGCTGGCGCCAGGACCGGACGCTGACAGCAGGTCCGGACACCGCCCACCGCCCGGACTGCCCGGCCTTGCTCGATGCCGAGACCCTGGTGCTGGTCGACGAGGCTGGGATGGTCGCGACCCGCGACCTGGAAGCCGTGCTGAGCGCGGCCCGCTCGGCCGGGGCGAAGGTGGTTCTGATTGGCGACCGGCGCCAACTCGCCTCGGTCGGGGGCGCGAGTGCTCTGCGGGCGGTCGCCGATGTGGTCGGGCGCTCCGCGGTGCTCGAACAGGTCCGCCGGCAGACGGTGGAGTGGCAGCGTGCGGCCTCGGTGCTGATGGCGCGCGGCGAGGTCGAGGCGGCCTTGCGCGCCTACGCAGTCCGCGAGCGGGTCGAGCTGGTCGCCGGCACCGAGGCCGCGCAAGCGCGCGTGCTCGCGGTCTGGAGCGAGCAGCGCGCGGCGCACGGCGAGGACGTGCTGATCGTGACCAGGCGCAACGCCGATGCTGCAGCCTTGAATATCCGGGCACGAGCCGTGCTGCGGACAGAGGGATACCTCGGTCCCGATGTGGTCATCCTGCCGGCGCGCGACCGTGACGACAGGCCGGTGCCGCTCGCGCTGGCTGTCGGCGACGCCCTTCGCTTCGGCGAGAGCCTGCCGCATCTCGGGGTGCGCAACGGCAATCGCGCCCGGGTCGAGGCGATCATGGCCGAGCCGGAGGGCGGCGCACGCCTGCGCTTGGCGCTGAAGGATGGTCGCGCGTTGGAGGCGGCGTGGTCGGATCTGGCGCAACAGCCGCGGTTCGGCCGGAAGAGGCCGCCGCCCAGGATCGTGCATGCGTATGCCGGTACCGGCTACGCGGCGCAGGGCCGGACCTCCTCCGCGGCGGTGATGTATGTCGGGGCGGCCACGGACGCGCGGGAGATCTATGTAGGCCTGACCCGGCACCGGCACGAGGCCAGGGTAGTGGTCGAGCGCGACCGGCTCGACGCCCTGTGCCGGCAGCGGCAAGAAGATGCGCAGGTGCCGGCGACCGACGCGATGGTGCTGGAACGCCTGTTCCGAGAGGCGCGGACCTACAGCGAGAAGGTCAACGTGGTCGATCACGCCGCCGACCGGGTCGCGTTCGTGCGGGATGGATCGCTCGGAACGCGTGAGCCCATCGGCCAAGGGATCGACGTGCGGCGCGTGATACGCGCAGCGAGGCTTCTGCGTGAGACCGTAGCGTGGCTCGGCGTCGAGCCGCTCATCATGCCGACGTGGCGGCTGGTAGACGCCTACGGGCGTCGTCTGACGCAAGCACCGGCCCGGGCGGCGCGCGCTTTGGTTGATGAGCTTGCCCGCCGCCTCAGTCGCACCGATCCGCTACTCGAGCGTGAGCGAGGGCACCACATCGAGCGATGATGAGGCTCCACGCAGAGTGCCAAAAACGATTTCGTTGCCAGCAGTGCTAGCAACGACTACAATCACAGGATGGCCGCTTCCCATGCACCCAGCGCGACGATCACGATCCGTAATCTCGACGGTCGGGTGAAGGAGCGCCTTCGCGTGCGCGCTGCCAGGAACGGGCGATCAATGGAAGCCGAGGTGCGTTCAATCCTCTCGGACACGCTCGGCACCGAGGCGACCGAGTCGGTGAATTTGGCGGAAGCGATCCGCAGGCGGGTCGCGCCGCTTGGTGGCATCGAGCTTGAAGATCATCCGGCCATCTCGATCGGTGAGCCGCCCAGCTTCGGGCAATGATCGTCCTCGACACCAACGTGATTTCGGAGCTGATGCGGCCGGCGCCCGACCCGGCCGTGATTGCATGGGTTGCCGCGCAGCCCCGCCCATCGCTCTACACAACGAGCATCAACCGGGCGGAAATCCTCTACGGCGTAGCGGCTCTTCCGGCCGGGCGACGCCGTGACGGGTTTGAGGCGGTGGTTCAGGCCATCTTCTCCGAGGAATTTGCCGGTCGCATCCTGCCGTTCGACGGCAGTGCAGCCGAGCATTATGCGCGGATCGCAATGGCGCGGCGCACGGCAGGCATTCGGATTGAAGGTTTTGATGCGCTGATCGCCGCCGTTACGGCGGCGGCTGGCTTCCGCATCGCCACACGCGACGTGGGTGGCTTCGAGGGCTGTGGCCTTGAGGTCATCAACCCTTGGGACGTCGCCAAGTCCTAACGCGACCGATTAGCTGGGCCATCGGATATCTGCCGTTGCCAGGCCGATCTCCTTTCAGGCTTCGCGACCGAGGCAACGCGATCACGGTCCCTCCGTCCATAAATCTTGACTTATGGACACCCTCCCCTGCCTTTGATCGAAAAGCGCTTTTCCCGTCCATAAATCCCAGCCAAGATGTGGGCATGATTTTCGGCTATGCCCGCGTGTCGACCAACGCCCAGGACCTCGCCACCCAGATCGGCCAGCTCGAAGCCGCCGGGTGCGAGCGTATCCTTCACGACAAGCTGTCCGGGCTGAATACCGACCGCCCCCAACTGCGGAAGCTTCTCGCGGCTGTCAGCCATGGTGACACCGTCATCATCCCAGCGACCGACCGTCTTTCCCGCGACACGGCAGACCTGTTGACGATCGCGCGCGATCTGCGCGCTGCCGGCATCGGGTTACGTTCGCTAGCCGAGCCGATCCTCGACACGACAAACGAGCTGGCCGACGTCGTTCTGGCTGTTCTCGGCCTCGCCGCGAAGCTGGAGCATAAGCGGCTGCGTGAACGCACGACCGCCGGCCGTGCCAAGGCGAAGGCGGATGGAGTGAGGTTCGGACCGAAGCCCAAACTGACCCCCCACCAGCAGCGCGAGGCGGTCAGGCGTAGAGATATAGATGGAGAGTCACCGGCCAGCATCGGCCGGAGCTTCAACGTCAGCCGACAGACGATCGCCCGATTGAAGCTCGGCGGCAGCTCCATCTAGGCGTTGACATGATAACTTTTATCCCCTCAGATGAGGGGGCGAAAATTAACATGGTAGCCCGATGCCCGTCTTAGCCGAAGAGAACGAAGTCGCCCCGCGCTTGGAGCAGCTTGGCCTTAGCAAGGCCATCTTGCTCGAGGTCATCCGCGCAGCTGTCGGCGCACGTCGCAACGCGACGCCCTTTCACCCGATAACCACGGCCGGCTTCAATGCTTGGAGCGAGGGAACGGCTCACCTTCGCCGAATCCTCGTCTCGCAGGGCTGGCGGATGGGCGACAAGGACAATATCGCCTCGGTCTACAACGCAGAGACGGACACAAAAATCATTTTCCAGAATGCCGAGAGGGCCGGCGATCTCCTGAATGATCCTATCGCTAATTCAAGGAAGGGCGCCGGAGCTGCAAGGGCAGTCGAGCGAGCGCAGTATGATCTTTTCCCCGAAACCCAGATAAAGGAAATCGAGGAAGCGCGCACTAAATTATGGTGCTTGTTCGTGATGGCGGAAGGCGACGACGTTCGGGCTGAGTTATCTCGACCCATCGCAATCAATGAAGAGCAGTATGACGAATTCCACGAGCGTATCGTGCTCGTGCAGCATGGCGAATGGCAGGGCCTCGATCTCTCCGACGATAATGAGCCGCCACTCGATTTCGATGTGACAGTGTCTCGGAAAAACTGACCTCAACGAATGTTCAATCACCGTAGATTAGTGCTCGGTCGCAAGCGGCGGAAGATGACTGCGCGCGCGCTTGCGGCTGCCATAGGCGTAACTCCTATCACCGTTTCCAGATGGGAGAACGGTAACAACGAGCCCGAAGACACAACGATCGACGCGATCGCGAAAGAGCTGCGCTTTCCGCGAGGATTCTTCTACGCGGGTGATTTCGATGACCTGCCGGAGAAGGCGGCTAGTTTTCGCAGCATGTCTGCAATGACCGCGAGGGAGCGAGACGCAGCTCTAGCGGCCGGGTCAATCGCCTATCTGTTCAACGACTGGATCTCCGAGCGATTTAACTTACCTGCTGCCGACGTGCCAAATTTTGGTGCGGAGTCTAGCCCAGGAAGCGCGGCGCAAGCTGTTCGCGAGTATTGGGGTCTTGGACAGAAGCCCATACCAAATATGATTAAGCTGCTGGAAGCCAAAGGCGTCCGGGTCTTTTCATTATGCGAAGATACGAGGAATGTGGACGCATTTTCGTGCTGGCGGAACAATCAGCCTTTCATCTTCCTCAACACTTATAAATCAACCGAGCGAAGCCGCTTCGACGCGGCGCACGAACTAGGCCATCTGGTCCTGCACAGGCACGGCCCAGCACAAGACAGCCGCCAGGCAGAAGCTGAAGCAAACGAGTTTGCCTCTAACTTTTTGATGCCTTTTGACGATCTAGTCGGGCGTATTCACTTCATCACGAGCGTTAAAGAGCTCGTACAGGCTAAAAAGCGCTGGGGCGTTTCTGTGGCCGCGCTGGCATACCGCCTAAACAAATTGGACATTGTTAGTGAATGGCAGCATCGGAGCCTTCAGATTGAGATTAACCGGCAAAATTACAGGACGAAAGAACCAGACAGTCTGCCGGCTGAAGAGTCGATTATATGGCCGCAGGTTTTGAGTGCTCTGTGGTCGGAGCGTATAACACGCGAGCACATCGCAGCAGAGCTGCTTATCCCCTTGCAGGAGCTTGAAGGCATTCTTTTCAAACTTATCGGGCGAAATTTACCTCCTGCAAAAACAGGCAAATCGCAGCTTCGGCTTGTCTCATAAAGTGCCGGTTTAAGATGTATAACCTCTTGATTACCGCTGGTGAAGATTACTGGGAGGAAAGCCCTGCTAGTACCGATCTAGGCCGATTTCTGGAGTACACTTCAGACGGATTGAGGGAAAAATATAAAACACTTACAGATGAGACTATTGAGGAAATCAAAACCTATCCGGCGCTATTTGCATACGAAGATCATTTAGACAAACCGGCGAAAATCGGTTGGATCAAAAGCATTGAGCGACGATATGGATCGATACGGATAGCGTTTGAATTTGATGAGCGATTTGAGCCGATCGATCCCAAAAATTTAGACTCTGCAAAACGAGCGCTCGATATCGTCAACCAGTTCGAGATGAATCGAACTCATTGGGCGATAAAGGAGGTAGATTTAATCGAAGCGTTGTCGAGAAAAGATGTTTTAAAGATGTCTGTAGCACCAGTTCCTAGCTTTAAATTTTCCCGTCAAACAGTCTTGTTTGCTGCAGATATATTGCAGCTTATGGGGCACGGTGATTTTGATCGGTTTGTCCTAGGTCTAGGAATTGATGAAATAGATGCTGGCCGCAATCGCGGTAGTCTGCGCGCGCGTTCCGTTGCCTTAGGTGAATATGCTGTTCGACAAATGGAGCAGCCGACAGCGGATGGGGAGCCCCTATCGTTGGCGGTAGTTCGTCACGCCGCAAGTCTTGATCCTGATTATCCAGAAGGCGAGCTATACCAAATAGATAAGAGAAGCCGTGACGGCTTTTGGCGCGGCTTACAGAAGGATGGTTATCGCTATCACGATGGCGAGGTGTTGCCGTCAGGGATGCCGCATCACATTCCAGCGCCTCCTCATGTCCCCGCTCCGCCACCAGCGGTTCCCTGGAAAATGCCAGCCGGAGCTGCGGTGCCGAAAGTTCCTATTATGCCAGGCTCGAAGCCGCGAGTGTTCATCGTTCATGGGCGCGATGAAGCAACTAAGAACGACGTTGCGCGGTTTGTCGAGAAAATCGGTCTTGAAGCTGTAATCTTTCACGAACAGCCGAATGGCGGAAGAACGATCATTCAGAAATTTCAGGAGGAGTCAGCGGGCGCTGTCTTCGCTATTGTTCTCATGACTCCCGACGATGTTGGTGGGCTGGACGCCAATCACCTTCAGCCACGAGCACGGCAGAACGTCATTTTTGAACTAGGCTTCTTCCTCGGTCGATTAGGACCGAAAAAGGTATGTGCGCTTTTCAGTGGCAATCTCGAAAAGCCTTCAGATTTTGAAGCAGTAGTGTACATACCATACAGCTCCAACTCGGATTGGAAGAGCGCTCTAGCGAGAGAGCTAAACCATGCCGAAGTCGCTTTCGATCACAGCAAAGTCTTTCTATAGACTACTCCGAAACGACCGTTTCGGATTGATACGAGGGCCGGCTCCGCGGCGATTGCCGCGCCTAGGAAGCACATGTGCATACCCTCGGCTGAAAGCTACACATCCCAGCCATGGCTGTACCGCTCACATGAACAGGTCGAGCTGCCCCACGGCGGTCCGGACCCGTCGCCTGGGACCACGGTACGCGAGCGGCATGGCCGGTGCATCCGGTAGAGCATGCCCGGGCTTGCCATAGAGAACGGCGCCTACGATCTGGCAGTGGGCGCCCTGGTGGAACACGTTCGCCGTGTGAGGCCCAGCGCGTAGGATCTCCTGCACCAATGCCTCGCTCACACTCATGTCCGACAAGGCCGCGAGCAGGCAGGTGAGCCCCGCCACTTGAACGTCGAACGACTGGAACTCCGCGGCGCGCTGCCGCCAGATCTGTCGCACGGCGCCGACGCTGGTGTTCGGGAATGGGTTGGGCGCGGGCTTAGTCGCCGCATCGGCGATAAATGCCGCGATCAGGTTCCGCTCGGCGATATGCGAGGCCGTGAACAGGGCGTCAGCGAGCTGAGGGCGGCTGATCGTCATGAGGCTTCGATGTTGTGGGGCTGGACGGTGAGCGGCAGTCCCGCGAGGCCAGCGAAGGTACGTATCGGGATAAGCGGTCTGTCGTTACATCCATTGGGCCGGGACCGGCAGAACGCCGCAGTCACACGTGTCATGCGCGGGTTCACGGCTTGACCGCGATGCTGTTGGCTCGAGCGCGGGGGAAGTAGCTGTAGAAGGTGTCGCGGTTGACGCCCATACGTTTGGCGATCTCGGCCACGCTGATCGTGCCAGCCACGAGCATGGCCCGGGCCGCCTCCAGGTCGGCCTCGCTGAGCTTCTTTGGCCGGCCGCCCTTGCGACCCCGAGCGAGCGCGGCCTTCAGGCCTTCCATGGTGCGTTCGCGATTTAGGTCGAGGAAGTACTCGGCCATGGCACCATGCATCTGCAGGGCGAAGCGGCCGTGTGCGGTGGCGCTGTCGAACTGCTCGGTGAGCGAGCGGAAGTGGACCTCCTTCACCCGCAGGCCGTCAATGGTGCGCATCATCTCGACGAGGGAGCGGCCGAGGCGATCGAGCTTCCAGACCACAAGCACGTCCTCGGGGCGCAGGAAGGCGAGGGCCTCATCGAAGGCAGGCCGCTTGGTGCCGGCCTTTCCGGATTTCTTCTCCTCGAACAGGCGCTCGCAGCCGGCACGGGTCAGGGCGTCGCGCTGGAGGTTGAGGTTCTGGTCCTGTGTGGAGACGCGGGCATATCCGACGAGCATGTCGGGACAGTGCCAAAAGTACGTTTCCCCGGCAATAGAAAAGCCGACACGTTTCTCCGACAAAAACGAGGCTGTTTAGGGCGGCTCGGCTGGGACGCTTTATCGGTGTCGGAAATACGATCGATTTCCGGACATATGGCATGATAGGACGCGTGTCCGAGAAGGGCCCGTCCTCCGCAGACTTCCGCATCGGGTCGGATGCGGCTGTAGGTGCAGGTTGCAGGTCAGCGGTATAGCCCCTCGGCCTGGAGACGGCTGAACAACACGCAGGCTTGGTCCTGAGCCGCAACGTCGTCTTCTCGCTTCTGAAAGCCATACTCACACATCGGCAGCAGCTTCTGCATCGCCCGGTCCATCGCCGAGCCCGCCCACAGGATCAGAATTTCGCGGTCGGTGAGGTCCTTGAGGAAGCACCAGAGCATCAGCATGAGGCCGAGCGCCGGGCGTTCGTGCCAGTCGGTGGTCGTTTGCCGTTTGATCCGCTCAAGGCGACGTATGAGCGCTTGGCTCTTGGCCGGCGTCAGGTCCGCGAACGGCTCCAAGCAGGCGGTCCGTAGATTGCTACGCAGCTCGGTGATATCCGCCTCGGCTTTCGCGGTCAGATCCGGGTCGGCCGGAACGAACACGTCCGGTGCGCCCGTGAGCGCGTAGAGGAGGTAGGCGGGAACTGCGAGTTCGATCCGCTGACGGTCGGTTAGGACAGGCATCAGGGGATTTACCGACCCTGTCAGCGCCAGGAAAGTCCAGACGGGCTGGTGCAACCCAAGCACGGCTCTGATCGGCGGCAAGGATCTCTGCGGAACACCTTAGGCAACCGACATCACCCATGCGGACATGTCGGCAAAGCGGTCGACTTCCGGACATACCGTACGACAAGATAAATGACCGCTGAGGGTGGCTTTCCGCCGGTCCGCTTTCGGGTGGAAGTCGGGAGAAGCAGACGTTTCACCGCGTCCGGCCGTGATCCAACGCCGCCTTTTAGAGGGCCGTTTGCTGGCAATTCAGTTGACCTCAAACGCGGGAATGAAGACAGCGATAAGCATGAACCCGTCAGTTGTCGCCGATCCGGCGCGCCTCGGCGCGCTTGGCGCGCTTGCGGTCCTCGATACGCCCGCCGAAGCCGGTTTCGACGATGTCGTCCGCCTAGCCGCGCGTCTGTGCGCCGCGCCGGTCGCGCTCGTCAGCTTCGTGGCCGGCGAGCGGCAATGGTTCAAGGCCCGGGTCGGGTTTCCCCACTGCGAGACTGACTTGAACTCGTCTGTCTGCAAGTTCGTACTGAACGAGCCCGATCTCCTCGTGATCCCTGACCTCGCCGTCGATCCGCGCACCGCGGGCAACCCGCTCGTCACAGGTGAGCCCGGCATCCGCTTCTACGCGGGCGCACCGCTGCGCACCGCCGAGGGGCACGCCCTGGGCTCGCTATGCGTCATTGACACCGTCCCGCGTCCGGATGGGCTTTCCTCGGAGCAGGCCGACGACCTGCGAGCGCTCGCCCGCCAAGTGTCCGGCCAATTGGCGTTGCGAAGAGTCGTCGAGAACCGCGACGAGACCATGGAGGTGCGGGAGGCGCTCCGCGAGAGTGAGGAGCGCTTCAGGACGATCTTGGAGACGGTCGAGGACGCGTTCGCCATCGTCCAGGTAAAGTTCGACGCAGCCGACCGCCCGGTGGACTACCGCTTCGTCGAGGCCAACCCCGCATTCGAGCGCCAGGCCGGGGTCAATCTGCGTGGTAAGTGGGTCACCGAGTTCGCGCCCGACCTGGAGCAGTTCTGGTTCGACACCTACGGGCATGTCGCCAAGACCGGCGAGCCGGCAACCTTCGAGAACTACGCGGAGGCGTTCAAACGCTGGTTCGACGTGCGTGCGGTTCGGGTTGGCAATCCCGACGAGCGGCGGATCGCGATCCTGTTCAGCGACGTCACCGCGCGCAAAAAAGCGGAGGCGGGCCTGCGCGCCAGCGAAGCGGTGGCCCGGCGCAACGTCGAACGCGTTCAGCTCGCCCTCGCCGCCGGCGCGATCATTGGCACGTGGTTCTGGGACTTGCCGACTGATCGATTCACCGTTGACGAAGGGTTCGCCCGCAGCTTCGGGCTCGATCCGGCGTTGGGACGCGAGGGCATACCCCTCGCTCAGATCGTCGCGACTGTGCACCCGGACGACCAAGCCGGGCTGGGCGCAGCCATCACCAACGCCATCCTCCGGGGCGGGGCCTACGCCCACCAGTACCGGGTTAAGCGGGCAGACGGCTGCTACTACTGGATCGAGGCGAACGGGCGGGTAGACCATGGACCGGACGGCACGCCCCTGAGCTTTCCCGGCGTCCTACTCGACATTGAGGAACGTCGCGCGGCGCAGGAGGCGTTGCGTGAGAGCGAGGCGCATTGGCGCGGCCTGTTCGAGCGGCTGAACGAGGGCTTCCTCGTCGGCGAGGTCGTCCGTGACGAGGCAGGCAGGATCACCGACTGGCGCTACATCGATGTCAACGCCTCCTGGGGTGCCCTCGTCGGGCTCGACCCCGGGAGCGTCGTCGGTCGAACCCTGCGCGAAGTCCTGCCCGACGTCGAGGACGAATGGGTGGACGAGTTCGCCGGCGTAGTCGAGACCCAGGAGCCCGTGACCTTCACGCGCCGGGTCGGCAGCCTTCGACGCTGGTATGAGGGGCGCGCCTTCCCGCTCGGCTCCGAGCGGTTCGGCATGATTTTTCTAGATGTCACCGCCCGCATTGAGGCGGACGTGCGACGCGACGCGCTGCTCGAACTCGGTGAACGGCTGCGCGACCTCGACGACGTGCCGGCGCTGGTCGAAGCCGCCGCTGGCATCCTGGCCCGCGCCACCGACGCCACCCGAGCCGGCTACGGCTTGGTCGACCCCATGCGCGATACGGTGAAGGTCATGACTGACTGGCACGCGCCCAGCACCGTGTCTGTCGCGGGTCTGCACGGATTTCGTGCCTATGGTTCTTACATCGAGGACCTCAAGCGCGGCGAGGTCGTCGCCATCGACGATGTGGCACTTGATCCCCGCACTCGGGACACTGCGGCGGCGCTGCTGGCCATCGACACACGCGTCCTGCTCAACGTGCCGATCCTAGAACGCGGCAGGCTCGTGGGCATCGCCTTCGTCAACTGGGCCGATCAACATCCCTTCACTAGGGATGACCTCGCCTTCGTTCGCACCGTCGCCGATCGCGTGCAGGTTGCAGTGGCGCGCGTTCAGGCCGAGGCGGAGCAGCGCGTGCTCAACGAGGAGATCTCGCACCGTCTCAAGAACACGTTCGCGATGGTAATCTCGATTGCTACGCAGACGCTCCGCACCGTGCCCGAGCGCGCGCCGGTCGAGGCGTTCGTGCGCCGCATCCACGCGCTCTCCTCCGCCCACGACGTGCTGTTGCGCCAGAGCTGGTCGGCGGCACCGGCGCAGGAGGTGATGCGGGCGGTACTGGTCAACGCTGGGCACGGCGAACGCATCGAGCTCACAGGCCCTGAACTCGATCTTGGGCCACGCGCGACCCTGTCACTCTCGCTCCTGCTGCACGAGCTCGCAACGAACGCTGCCAAGTACGGGGCGCTCTCCGTGCCGGACGGTCGGGTGGCTGTGAGATGGCAATTGGCGGGTGAAGGTGAGGAGCGCGAGGTGACGCTCGACTGGACGGAACGCGGCGGTCCCCCACCGACACCGCCAGCTAGCAGTGGGCGCAAGGGCTTCGGCTCGCGGCTGATCCACCTCGGGCTGGTCGGAACGGGAGGGGTAGAACTTCGTTACCCGCCGTCCGGCTTCCAGGCGACGATGCGCGCGCCGCTCGTCCAATTGCAGCATTCCTGAGGAGATCCGGTTGGGTCAGTCAATGCCGCTACCGCGGCCCGTCATACTCGTCGTCGAAGACGAGCCGCTTCAGCGCCTGATGGCCGTGGACCTTGTCGAGGACGCGGGCTTCGATGTCGTGGACGTCGCCAGCGCGGCTGAGGCGGTGCGCGTGCTGGAGAGCCGACCCGACATCCGCGTGGTATTCACCGACATCGATATGCCCGGGGGGCTGAACGGTATGCAGTTCGCCGCGGCCGTCCGTGACCGCTGGCCGCCCATCGAGCTTATCATCGTCTCGGGCAAGCGAAGGCTCGGAGCCGAGGAGATGCCGGCGCGCGGCGTCTTCTTTGCCAAACCATACAAAAACGACGAAATTACAACCGTCATGCGACAGATGGTGGGATGATCACGCCGGCTACGAGGAACTCGCAAGCGCCCTCGTACTGTCGTTCGTGAGCAAGAAGGCTGATACTTACTGTTCAGCATGTGGCTGAAGGCTGCTTCCTACTCATCGCTGAACTTGCTGAACGACGAACGAATGGTCACTTCCGAAAATCGCGAACGGCGTTCTAGACAGAAGGGTTGGGTTGGAACTGAGAGGGCTGCTCAAGGTAGTTTCGCCACGATCCGCTTTCTGGCAGCAACGTGTGGAAGCGGATTGTTGCCTTCGATCCCGCGGCTATAGTCAGCCAAACACATTGGATAGGAAGATTTGGCGTAATGCGGCGGCCATCCCAGCGGATCGCCCACGTCAACGATCCATGCATGGCCAGAAATATGCTACGCTTCAGCGCGATAACTTTCGCACGCATGCGGCCGTGATTGGATCGAGAGGGCGCTTTCTTGGTCGACCTACGTATCCACCATCGCACGACATATCGCTATCGCAAGCCAGTCAGTCTCGGACCGCACCGGCTGATGATGCGGCCCCGGGAGGGTCGCGACCTTCGATTGCTGGCGAGCAGCATAGCTCTGTCGCCGGACGCCACCGTCAGTTGGGCTCACGACGTGGCCGGCAATGCCGTGGCGACGGCTACGTTCCGGTCCCCGACCGAGCGCCTCGTCGTTGAGAGCATATCTCGGGTCGAACTATCGGCCACAGCGTATCCAGTTTTCGCCATCGCCGCTTCCGCCATCGCATTCCCGTTCCGGTACTCCGAAGACGAATGGACCGACCTCGGCAGCTTGACGGTTTTGCAGTATCCCGAGGGAACGCCGAGCCTACGCGCCTGGGCGCAAGGGTTCGTGGCGTCCTGCCCGACCGACACCCTATCGCTTCTCAAAGACCTGAACGCCGGTGTCGGCAGCACCATCACCTATCAAGTTCGGGAAGATGAGGGCACACAAACCCCGAGCGAGACCTTGGCGCTTGGGTTGGGCACGTGCCGGGACCTGGCGACGCTCCTCGTCGCGGCGGTACGGTCTCTCGGCTTCGGAGCCCGGGTCGTATCCGGCTACCTCCACGACCCGACACGAACGTTGCTCGGTTCTGCCGATGCCGGGGCGACACATGCATGGGCGGAAGTCTTCCTGCCGGGCGCGGGGTGGATCACCTTCGATCCGACGAACCGCAGCGTCGGCGGCGCGAACCTGATCCCGGTCGCAGTTGCACGCGACATCAGGCAGGCCATGCCGCTGGTCGGCAGCTTCGCCGGACCCGCGGACGCTTTCCTGGACATGTCCGTGGAGGTTAGCGTCAACGGCTAAGGTTTGTCCCCGTCTCCGACCGATACGGCCGGGACAGGCTCGACCAAGGTGCCGATCAGCGTGAGAAACGCATTACGCTCGGGCGATCCGTTCCTCGATGCGAAGAATGCTGCGGCCAACGCGGCCTGTCAGGGTCCTATGCAACCTAAGTCCGGCGCGTCCGTTGCATCAGTATCCATCCAATCGGTTGCAATGAGGCGCGATCTTCGTGAGAAGTCGCGAGAGATCGTTTATGTCTTTCAGTCCTACGCCAGTCCTAAGCCGAACCGTCACGCATATCGACATCCATGATCGCGCCGCCCGGGCTGCCTGGGCTGAACGCTACGGCGTGACTGACGCGCAGTTGCGCAAGGCCGTGCGGATGGTGGGTTCGCGGATCACCACGCTTTCGAACCATCTTCGCATGGCGTCAACATCGTGATCGCGGCGCTTGCCCCGGATCAGCGGGCGTCATTGGCTGCGCATGAACTCGGCGTCCTGATCGTGGACGACGATCCCCTACTCCTGATGGACATGGCGCAGTCTCTCGCCGATGCCGGCATCGTCGTGTTTGAAGCACGAAACGCCGACGAGGCGCTACAGGTGCTCTCCACCCGAACCGACGTGCGCATGACGATCACCGATGTGGATATGGGCGGTGGCGGGCTGAACGGGTTCCAGCTGGCGAAAGTAGTTGCGACGCGCTGGCCGGAAGTAGGCTTACTCATCGTCTCCGGTCAGAGCCGCCCCAAAGCCACCGACCTGCCTGAGGGCGCACGGTTCCTGGCAAAGCCCTGTGCGCCCAGTTCGCTGGTGGGAAACGTGTTTGCGTTCGTGACGCAGCAGGGCGGTTCAATTTAACCCGTCAAGCTGCCGCTTCACGGGCCGTTCGTGCTCCCGTTCCTGCGTTTGCGCATGGCGCGGCTCAGCACCCGCGACAGCGCCTCCACGGAGTACGGCTTCTGCAGGAGCTCGAACCCATGGTCCGCATCCTGTGCGAGCACGTGGCTGTATCCGCTCGTCAGGACGACCGGGATGCGCGGGTACAGCCGAGCGATCTCCTGACCCAGTTCTACTCCGTTCATGCCCGGCATGATCACGTCCGAGAACACCACGTCGTGGGCATCAGGGTCTCGCGCCAATGCATCGAGGCCGGCTCTCGCGCTGAGAACCCAGTCGGTTCGGTACCCCAACTCGCCGAGCGTCTGGGTCACGAACGTACCGACGTCGCGGTTGTCCTCGACCACCAGCACGCAGGCGCCGTCGCCGTCCGTGACCGGCGTGTCCTCCTCCGGGCGGGCGCGGGCCTGTCTCTCGGCCGCGCGCGGCAGATAGAGGGTGAACGTCGTCCCCGCACCGACCTCGCTTTCAACCATGATCTCGCCGCCGGACTGCTTCGCGAAGCCGTAGACCTGGCTGAGCCCCAACCCCGTACCCTGGCCCACCTCCTTGGTGGTGAAGAACGGTTCGAAGATCCGCCCGATCTTCTCCGGAGCGATGCCGCTGCCGGTGTCCTGGATCGACACCTGCACGAATGCCCCCGATACGGCGGCGTGGGCGCGGACCGCCGGCATCCCCGCGACAGGATGGACGCCGATGGTCAACTCGCCCTCGCCCTCCATGGCGTCGCGGGCGTTGACTGCCATGTTGACCAGCGCCGTGTCGAACTGGCTCGGGTCGGCGTTGATGAAGCACGGCTCGGTGGAAAGATGCTGGCGGACGCTGATCCGCGCGCCCGTCAGAGTGCAGACCATGTCAGCGATGGTCCTCACGCTGACCGCCGCGTCGAACACCTCGGGGCGCAGCGCCTGACGGCGGGCGAATGCGAGGAGCTGACCGGTGAGCTTGGCGGCGCGGTCGACTGTATCGGAGATCGCCGCGATGTAGCGGACACGCCGCTCCTCTGCGAGGCCGGGCCGCTTGAGCAGGTCGGTCGAGGATTTGATGACGGTGAGCAGGTTATTGAAGTCGTGTGCCACGCCACCGGTGAGCTGCCCGACCGCCTCCATCTTCTGCGACTGCCGCAGCGCCTCCTCGGCCTGCAGCAGCAGCCCCGCTTGCCGGCCTCTCTCGGTGACATCGCGGGCGGAGCAGTACAGCAGGCCGTCTGAGGGCACGGCCGTCCACGACAAGTTCACGTACTCCCCGTCCTTTGCACGGAAGCGGTTCTCGAACGCCAGCGTGGCCCGGCCCCCGGCGAGATCGGCGACCTGCTCGCGCGTCCTCACTTGGTCGTCCGGGTGTTCCAGCCACTCCGTCGTCCGGCCGACGAACTCGCGCTCGTCCCAGCCCAGAACCGTGGTCCAGGCTGGGTTGACGCTCAGGATCACGCCGTCACCGTCGGTCACCATGAACAGGTCGCGGCTGACCTCCCACAGGCCGTTGCGCTCCTGCGTGCGCTCTTGGACCTGCTCGGCCAGGGTCGCATTCAGGGCCTGCAGAGCCGCCTCGGCACGCCGCCGATCCGTGACGTCGGAGGCGGCCCCGAGCCAGCCGGTTACCTCACCCTTCGGATTAAGGAGCGGTACCGCGCGCGAGAAGGCCCACCCGACCGTGCCGTCGACGCGCTTGACCCGATGTTCAAGACTGTAGTCGGACTTCGTGCGGATCGCGCGCTCGATCTCCGCGCGCACCGCCGCGTGGTCCTCGACCGGGATGTACTCGTCGAGCCAGTTCCGGTTGGCCATGGCGTTGTCGGGGATGAAGCCGCCGCCGGCGAGCTGGTGTAATTCGCCCCAATCCGCGCTGATCGAGTAGCGTACCTCGGAGGACGAGCGGATCAGGGCATCGAGGCGCTGCTCGCTCTCGCGCAGCCGGATCTCGCTGGCTTGGACGGCCGCGACCTGCCGTTCGAGGCTTTCGTTGAGCCGGGTTAGGTCGCGCTCGGCAGTAACCTGTCGTGTCGTCTCCGTGACGACGAGGAAGATACCAGCGATCTGACCATCGTCGTCCCAGAGCGGGCTATGGCAATGGGTGAAAAAGGCATCCTGCGGTGTGCCGTCCCGGTCGGGGGTGTAGCGCGCATCCTTGACGAGGTAGGGCTGTCCCGCGAGCACCTGGTCGAAGATGGGCGTGAGCTGGTCCCACATCTCCGACCACCATTCCCGTGCCGGCTGACCGAGGTGGCCGGGGTGCTTGCGACCGAGGCTCGGCGCGTAGGCATCGTTGTAGATCGTGACGAGATCCGGCCCCCAGTGGAGCATCATCGGGAAGGCCGAGCTCAGCACGATGCGCACGGCCGACTGCAGCGATAGCGGCCAGCCCTCCTCGGGACCGAGCGGGTTGCCGGACCAGTCGAGGGCGCGCAGCCGCTCGCCAGCCTCGCCGCCGCCAGCCAGACAGGATCGTTCGGATAACATCCCGACGCTCATGTGGTCACGGTTTGGCGCAGGGATTGCGGCGCGCTGAGCGTATCGCAATGCAGCTGGAAGCCCCGCTCACGCTCATCGAGCAGGCGAAGTGCCGCGCGGAACACCTCGCTCAAATTGCCGTAACGCCCGGAGGCGAGCATGCGCTCGGCGACGGCATGCAGCTCAGGGCTGAGGGAGACGGAAACGGTCAGACGCGTGGCCATCGCTCATGTATCGCGCGCAGGAACTGTTAGGACAAGGCGTCCACAGGTGGCCAACGTGAGAGAGACCTTCGGTTTAGTTCAAGGCAGAAAACTCGGGTCGTCTCCCTGGCACGAGTTCACCCCAACAGCGTGCTGGCGAAGGGCTGCTTTTGGGAAACGGCGATGACCATCTCAACGGCTGCCTTGGGTCGGTAGGAGCTCGTCCGCTATTCCGGAGGCCCGGCTCCGAACCAGCCATTCCGCTTACGGCCAGCATCTGCTGTCGCCCAGTGCCCGGACGCACGTCTCAGATGGGTGGTCTTCTGCCGGTCTGCTTTGAGGTTGCAAATGTATCGAAGCTGACGCCGCTGCTTCTCGAATACCAGTTTCGGGCCATTCCTCGCGGCGTTTCGTTCGATATTCCGATGAGGCGCGGAAGCCTGGACTAGGCCGCGTTCTCTTTCTCGTCGTAGGTTGCCTGAGCTGCATCGATCCGGTCCATGTGTTCGAACGCCCAGGCTCCAAGGGCCTGGATCGGCACGGCCAAGGAGTGCCCGAGCTCCGTCAGCTCATAATCGACGCGCGGCGGGATGGACGGCGTCACCGTTCGCGTCACGAGCCCGTCCCGCTCTAGGTTGCGCAGCGTAAGGGTCAGCATCCGCTGCGAGATACCGTCAACGCCACGCTTGAGATCGCTGAAACGACGCGACTTACCACGCAAGAGCATGATGACGAGCACTGTCCACTTGTCGCCGATGCGAGAGAGTAGCTTCGACACGCGCATGCATCCTGCCGAATGAACCGGCTGATGGTCGGTCACATCCATGTAACCTTGGTACCCTTCCTGTGCCGTCTTGCGGTCCGCAGCAGCTTCCTTATCATAACCCGGTCACTAAACGAAACCGAGGCACGCTTTGGAACTCGATTGAGTTTCAGCGACCCCGTCACATCTGGGCGACCCACCCGGCCCAGTTCTCACACTTGAACGGTTGGGTGCCCCGTCGCCTGCGCGTCCCCGAGAGACCGGCATGTCACAAAGCTTCGCACTCCCGGCCTCACCCTCGCGCGGCCGCAACGTCACGGCCTGGATACTCTCGGTCGTCCTAGCGCTTGCATACTTGGCAGCCGGCGGGGCCAAGCTGGCCGGCGTGCCGATGATGGTCCAGACCTTCGACCAGATCGGCCTTGGTCAGTGGTTCCGCATCGTGACGGGCCTCGTCGAGGTCGCCGGAGCCGTCGCGCTCGTCGTGCCTGGCTACGCGTTCTTCGGCGCCCTCTGGCTGGCTGCGACCATGGCCGGCGCAGTCCTCGCTCACCTGCTGGTCCTGCCGACCCCGGCGGCTCCCGCCGTCCTGCTGCTCGTCCTCGACGTCGCCCTCGCATGGCTGCGCCGCGACCAGTCCGCCCGCCTCGTCGCACGCCTGCGCTAGGCATTAGGGCCACGCCATCGCGCTGGCCACCTATACCCATCGTTCCATGACAGAGGACATCAACCCGATGACCGAGGCCCCGTTCACGCCCACCGTCTACCTCAAGGCGGGCTGCCCCTTCTGCCTGAAGGTGCGCCTGTTCCTCCTGGAGGCCGGACAACTCGGCAGCGTCGTCCTGCGGGAGTTCGTCCCCGGAACCGAGGAGGAAACCGAAATTCGCGGCCTGCTCGACCCAGTCGTTGAGAAGGTGACCTTCCCAACGGCCGAACTCACGCCCAGTAACTTCACGACCGAGTCTGACGCCATCGTCGCGCACTTCGCGGAACGCGCCGGTGTCGAACCGGAAGCCTTGCCGACCTACCAGTCCTACCTAACCGGCGTGTTCAAGAACCTCGGGACGCTCTACCGGGAAAACATGGACCTCAAGAAGCGCCTCTCACCGGCTTGAGGCGGGACGGCGAACCCGATGGCTTCCGACATCCTCGACACCGCCGAAGCTGCCGCTTCGCCCCTCGGCGCCGGGCTTGGCCGCGCCCTTGAAGGCATCCCCTTCCTCGACGATGCCACGCGTCCGAAGGCGCCAACCATCCCCGGCGTGACCCCGGCCCAGCGGGCGCAGGGGCGGCGCCTGGCCCTGTATCACCGCCACCACCTCGCAGAGCTCGCCGCCGTCCGCGTCGCGCTCGACCGCTTCCTGGCGGGAGCCGGCGCCGTCGAGGCAATAACGGACGGCGTGATATCCCTGTCACTGGCCGAGAACTACCGTGCCTTCGGCAACCTGTGCGGTCGCCAATGCCATCTCCTCCAGATGCACCACGACATCGAGGAGGGCGACATGTACCCAAGGCTCCGCCAAGCCGCGGGCTTGCACCAGGTCCTCGACCGGCTCAGCGCGGAGCACTGCACCGTGCACGGCCTGCTCGAACGCATCCGCGACATCGTGCAATCCGTCACCCTGGAGCCGACGGCAGAGCGCGTCCTCGCCTTGAGGGAAGTCTACGAGGTCTTCGAGCGTGTGGTGGTCTCGCACTTTGGGTACGAGGAGCGAGAGCTAGAGGAGGCAATCGGGTACTACGACGCCCTATAGAAGTGCCAATTGACGTTCCATCCACCGAAGGGCTGGCTGACAAGCAAAGGCTTCGGTCCGCGACGCGCTCCCGCCAACTTACGTCTGCTTACGGGGGAAGCCAGATGGCCTTCAGTACGTCCGGGGTGGGTCGCAAGCAGCCCCCCACTTCCTTGGCGCCCCGTCCCATAAGCCGATGTTATGCGAATGGCCGGTCGGGATGGCAATCGGACCTCGGCCCCTCATCCGGAAGCGGACTTTCCGCATGCGACCCGTAGCGGTCACTCGGGCGTCCCCGGGCGCATCTCGGAAGCAGTCATTCATCGACTGCCCGAAGAGGTCAACGTGGGAGTGACGGCTACGTCACCCGTTCACGTTCACTCTCTCGCAAGAGGTCGACGTGCGCTTCCCGTCAGCAGGGCTGCTGTGGCATCAGCGGGTATGAGCAAAAGCGCTGATACCCCTGCTCCCCTGTTCGAGATCCAACACGGTGATGCTGTCATTCGGATCGCCGACGATTGGAGTGGTCACGTCCTGATCGAGCAAATTTACGATGGGCTGCGACAAGCCCGGCAATCGCGAGATGAGGGACGAACTCCTCTGATGCCGCCTGCTCTCGGAACTGAAGCCGCCAACGACATCATTGAGGCCGCAGAATTTTACGGCTTCCGACAGATCGAAGGCGGCGGAGGGTACAGGGCTAGCGCCGAGCAGATCATAGCCTTGGTGACGAAGATGCAGGACAAGGGCACGAAAGCGACGACATCGGATCGCGAGCCTTGAATAACAACGCGGTTAGCGGCCCCATTCGGATGTTCAACGCCTCCGGTGAGAAGCCCGAGAGCACACATCCTGCCGCCGAAAGTCGTAGAGTTCATCCCCAAACCTTCCGATACAGGATTGATTATCAGGGACGCCCGACTAGGGCGTCACCTCGTTGTTTTGTCGCGGCAGGCTTCATCCGAACGTCCTTGATGCTTGCGTGACCGCATCGGGCATCGGGCACCACTCCCGATTGGTGTTGGTCTGCGACGGCAGCGACACCATCCGCCGCATGTGAGCGCAACCAGTCTGCGCGCCGCAACAATCGGCCCGCGAAAAAAAAGCTTGAAACATACCTTTTGGTCGGTATGTTGTGTGGGCAGATCCGAGCGTGAGAGCATGCCCAGTCACACCGCCGCCTACGTCGCCCTCGTCCTCGCCATCGCCTGCGAGGTCGCCGGCACGACCCTGCTGCAGTTGTCCGAGCAGTTCACGAGGTTCGTGCCCACCCTCGCCATGGCGGCGTTCTACGCCGCCGCCTTCTACTTCCTCACGCACGCGCTGAAGACCATGCCCCTCGGCGTCGTCTACGCCCTCTGGAGCGGCGTCGGCGTCGTGCTCACCGCGGTCGTCGGCAGCACGCTGTTCAAGCAGGTCCTCGACCTGCCGGCGCTGGTCGGCATCGGCATGATCGTCGGCGGCATCGTGGTGATGCAGGCGTTCTCCACCGTGACGGGGCACCGGCCATGAAGACCGCCTCCCAACGCAAGAAGGATCCCGAACTGGTCCGTCGCACGCTCCTCGATTGCGCCATGCGTCTGGCCTTGGAGCATGGACCGGCCGGCCTCACGGTCCAGGCCGTCGCCGAGGCGTCCGGCGTCACCAAGGGCGGTCTCTTCCATCATTTCCCGAGCAAGCAGGCCCTGGTCGAGAGCCTCTTCGCCGACTTGGTGGAGAAGCTCGATGCCGACATCGACGCGGCCATGGCCGAGGATCCACGCGCACGGGGCAGTTTCACTCGAGCCTACGTGAGAGCGACCTTCGACGACCTGCCCCAAGGCCAGGGGAACCCGGCGGCGGCCCTCTACGTGTCCGCCCTGGCGGAGCCGACCGTGCTCCGCATGTGGGCGGATTGGTTCACGACCCGGTTGGCGCGTCACCGGGCGACCGACGACGCGCCGATCCTTGAGATCGTGCGCATGGCCGCAGACGGGGCTTGGCTCGCCCACCTCATGCGGGAAGACGGCGCCGCCGTTCCGGATGCGGCGGGGCTGCGAGAGCGGCTCATCGCGATGACGCTCTCGGACTGAAGCAGGCCCGGCGCCCCCTTTTCCCATCAAGAAGCAAGGACTCGCTGATCCATGCGACAGCGCGAACGAGGACGCATGTCCGTCATCCCGATCTACACACCCATCCTCCTCGGGCTGCTGCTGCTCGCAGGCGCCTGGGCACGGCATGCCTCGCAGGACGTCGCCGGGTCGCCCGCGGCGACCGGGTCGATCCCTCTGCACACGTCGGAGCCGAGTAAGGAGCCCAGCCGATGACCCCGCCATTCGATACCTGCCGGGCCGTTGCGGCGCTCACGCTCGCGCTTACGCCGGTCCGGGCAGGCTCGGAGCCGGTTTCCGGCGAGGTAGGCAAGTCCCCGCCCGTCGTCAGCGTGGTCGGTGCCGTCAAGCGCGAGATCACCGAGACCGCCATCGTGACCGGGACGCTCGTGCCCCGCGACGAGGTCCTGGTCGCTCCCGAGGTCGATGGTTACCGCATCACGGAAGTGCTCGCCGAGGAGGGCGCCAGGGTCGAGCGCGGCCAAGTGTTGGCCCGGCTCTCGCGCGACCTGATCGAGCGACAGATCGCGCAGCAGCAGGCGGTGGTCGCGAAGGCGGCGACCGCCGTGCCGCAGGCGAGGAGCAACATCGAGCAGGCCGAGGCAGTGGAGGTCGAGGCGCGGCTCGCTTTCGAGCGTGCTCGCCAGCTCATGCAGACCGGGAACACCACCGCCGTGGTGATGGAAGGGCGGACGGCCACCCTGCGCCAGGCCGAAAGTCGTCTTGCCTCCGCCCGGAACGGGGTCGCCGCCGCCGAGGCGGACCTAGACCAGGCCCGGGCGATGCTGTCCGAGCTGGAACTGCGTCGCGCCCGCACCGAGATCCGCGCGCCCGAGGCCGGCATCGTGAGCCGGCGCACCGCGCGCGTGGGCATGACGGCCTCCGCCTCCGCGGAGCCGCTGTTCCGGCTGATCGCCCGCGGCGAGATCGAGTTGGAGGGCGAGGTCACTGAGACCATGCTGCCGCGGCTGCGCGAAGGGGCTCCCGCGTTCGTCGAGCTCGGAGGCGAACGCGTCGTGGGCAGCGTCCGCGCCGTCTATCCCGAGGTCGACCGGGCAACCCGCCTCGGCAAGGTGCGTGTGCGGCTCAAGCCCGATCCCCGTCTCCGCATCGGGACCTTCGTCCGCGGTGGAGTCGAGATCATGCGCGCCGCCGGCGTGGTGATCCCGCTGGCGTCCATCCGCTATGGCGGGTCGGCCCGCGGCACGGTCCTCGTCGTATCGGGCGACACCGTCGAGGCACGCGAAGTCCGCACCGGCCTTGCGGAGGACGAGACCGTCGAGATCCGCTCCGGTCTCGGCGAGGGGGAGCAGGTCATCGCGAAGGCCCAGAGCTTCCTGCGCAACGGCGACCGCGTCCGCGTCTTCGCGGCCTCCACACCGGCTCCGTCCGGCGAAGCCAAGCTTCCGAAGGCCGGCCTTGAGGCCGCCGCTGGAGCGCCCTGACCGCCAGCTCCTCCCGACCGGACACCCGTCATCCCATGCACCTGAACGTTTCCGCCTGGGCGATCCGCAGGCCCATCCCGCCGCTCGTCCTCTTCATGGTGCTGGTGGTGCTCGGCCTCGTCAGCTTCCTCAGGTTGCCTGTGACGCTGATGCCGAACGTCGACGTGCCGGTCGTCTCGGTCACGATCACGCAGTCGGGCGCCGCGCCGGCCGAGCTGCAGACCCAGGTCACCAAGTGGGTCGAGGACTCCATCGCCGGCGTGCGCGGCGTCAAGCACATCACCTCAGCCATCACCGAGGGCATGTCGGTCACGACGGTCGAGTTCCGGCTGGAGGTGAACACCGACCGCGCCGTCAACGACGTCAAGGACGCGGTCTCGAAGGTCCGCATCAACCTGCCGCGCACCATCGACGAGCCGGTGATCCAGCGCGTCGACATCGCCGGGTTGCCCATCCTGATCTACGGGGTGACAGCCCCCACGATGGCGCCGACCGACCTCTCCTGGTTCGTCGAGGACACGGTGGCACGCGCCCTCCAGGGCCTGAAGGGTGTCGGCGGCGTGACCCGCGTCGGCGGCGTCGCCCGCGAGGTTCGGGTGACGCTGGACCCGGATCGGCTGCTGGCGCTCGGGATTACAGCCGCCGACGTGAACCGGCAGCTGCGCCTGACCTCCGCCGACATGGCCGGCGGGCGGGGCGAGGTCGGCGGGCGCGAGCAGTCGATCCGCGCGCTCGCCGCCTCGCGCACGGTGCATGACCTTAAGGAGACCAGCATCGTCCTGCCCGGGGACCGCAAGGTCCGACTGGAAGAGTTGGCGACCATAGAGGACTCCATCGAGGAACCGCGCTCCTTCGCCAGCGTGAACGGCGAGGCCGTCGTCGCCTTCGCCGTCTCGCGGGCGAACGGGGCGAGCGACACCGAGGTCGCGGCGGTGGTCGATGCCAAGGTCGCCGAGTTCCAGGCGAATTACCCGGACGTCCGGTTCGAGAAGATCGACTCTTCCGTGGCGATGACGCTCGGCAGCTATGACTCGGCCATGCACACCCTGCTTGAGGGAGCGGCCCTCGCGGTCGCGGTGGTGTTCATCTTCCTGCGTGACTGGCGGGCGACGGTCATCACCGCGACCGCCCTTCCGCTCTCGGTCCTGCCGACCTTCTGGGCGTTGGACGCGATGGGCTTCTCGCTCAACATGATCAGCCTGCTGGCCATCACCCTGGTGACGGGCATCCTGGTGGACGACGCCATCGTCGAGATCGAGAACGTCGTCCGGCACATGAGGATGGGCAAGTCGCCGTACCGCGCCGCCCTGGAAGGCGCGGACGAGATCGGGCTCGCCGTCATCGCCATCACCGCGACCCTGATCGCGGTGTTCGCCCCCGTCTCCTTCATGAGCGGGATCGCCGGCCGCTACTTCATCCAGTTCGGCCTGACCATCGCAGTCTCGGTGTTCATGTCGCTGCTGGTGGCCCGTCTGATCACGCCGTTGTTCGCGGCCTACTTCCTGCGCGAACATGGCCACCACGAGGAGCGCGAGGGGCCGGTGATGCGCGCCTATGCGCGCCTCGTCGGCTGGTCGGTGCGCCACCGCGTGGCGACGTTGCTGGTCGGTCTCGCGCTGTTTGCCGCGTCGCTTGCCTCGGCGGGGCTTCTGCCCTCGGGCTTCATCCCGAAGCAGGACAACGCCCGCACGATGTTCAAGGTCGAGCTCGCCCCCGGCGCGCGGCTCGCCGACACCATCTCCGTCACCGACCGGCTGACAGCCCGCATCCGGACCCTCCCGGAGGTCGCTTCGGTCTTCGTAGACGGCGGCAGGCAGGCAAGCGGCGGCCAGGAGACCCGGTTCGCCACGTTCACGGTGAACCTCACGCCGAAGGGGGAGCGCTCCCGCAACCAGGAGGCCATGGAGATCGCCATCTCCCGAATGCTGTCCGAGGAACCCGACATCCGTTCCTGGACGCTGCGCGATAGCGGCCAGCGCGACCTCGCCCTGGTGGTGAGCGGGCCGGACGTGGACGTCGTCACGGAGATCGCCGAGCGGCTCCAGCGCGACATGGCGGCGATCCCGCACCTCGTCTCGGTGATGTCCACCGCGCCGCTCGACCGGACCGAGGTGCGCATCCGCCCGAAATCGGGCGTCGCCGCAGACCTCGGGGTTTCGACCGACACCATCGCCGAGACGGTGCGGGTTGCCACGATCGGCGACGCAGGGATGAACCTTCCCAAGTTCAACGCGAAGGACCGCCAGGTCCCGATCCGGGTGATGCTGCCGGAGAGCGCCCGAGGCGCGGTCTCGCGCCTGGAGACCCTGAAGGTCCCGGCCAAGAACGGGGCGGCGGTGCCGCTGACGGCGGTGGCCGAGATCGAGCTCGGCCAGGGCCCCGGGGCAATCGAGCGCTACGACCGCGCCGTACGCGTGGCGGTGGAGGCCAACATGGAGGGTTCGGACGCGCTTGGCTCCCTGATCGAGCAGGCGCTCCAGACGCCGACCGCCAGGAGTCTGCCGCCGGGCGTCACCATCAAGCAGACGGGCGACGCCGAGATCATGGGCGAGGTCTTCTCGGGCTTCCTCATGGCGATGGCCGCCGGCATCATGATGGTCTACGCGGTCCTCGTGCTGCTGTTCGGCAACTTCCTGCAGCCGCTCACCATCCTGTTCTCGCTGCCGCTCTCCGTCGGGGGCGCGATCCTCGGCCTGCTGCTCGCCGACATGTCGATCTCCCTCCCCGTCATCATCGGCATCCTGATGCTGATGGGACTGGTGACGAAGAACGCGATCATGCTGGTCGACTTCGCCGTCGAGGAGATGCGGGGCGGGGTCGATCCCGTCACGGCAATCGTGGATGCCGGGCGCAAGCGGGCGCGCCCCATCGTGATGACGACGATTGCCATGGCGGCCGGGATGGTGCCTTCGGCGCTCGCTTTCGGAGAGGGCGGCGAGTTCCGCGCGCCGATGGCGGTGGCGGTGATCGCCGGCCTGATCGTGTCGACGCTGCTCTCCCTCGTCTTCGTGCCGGCGGTGTTCCTGCTGATGGAAAGCCTCGGGCGCGTGCTCGGCGGCCTTATGGGCCGCTTCGTAGGCCCTCGGGACGACCCTGACGGCAGCGCCGGGGATGTACGGAAGGTGTCAGAAGCTCGGGGTGCTTGAGAGCATGCCGAGAGCCCGATTGGGGGCGTGAGCGGTCCGTGCACCCATGTCCGCTTCGATGCATCGGCCATCCCAGAGCAGACCAGCAGAAATCCACCCGATCCGGTCGTATGCCGCTGCCTTTTGTTGGCCCGAAGCGGACCTTCCGAAGGCGTACGATGGATCGCATAAGGCCGCGGACTATCACGGCGCTCCTCGTTCCGTAGCGTACCCTTATGCGAATGGCTGTCATGGCCTGAAAGCAGCTGTCGGTCAGGTTGTCGATCAGCGATAGGATCCCTCGCCCTGTAGGCAGCTGAGCAACACGCAGGCTTGCTCCTGAGCCGCGATGCCGTCCTCGCGTTTTCCGAAGCTGTACTCGCAGTGTGGCTTCGTTGGCGCAGTCGCATCAAGCCCGCACCTGTAACATGTAACAGCAGACCGGGCTTTGCTCGTTCCGAGCTCTTCCATCTCTGCACTGCCGCACCAAGCTTACTAGCGTCCTCCCAAGGGACACCCACCGGCTTGGTCCAAGGTGACCCCCCCTCCCCGCTGACTATGTCGGTGGGACTCAGGCATCACCAACACAGAGGGGCGGAACCATGCCGCTCAGGAACACTTATCGCAGTGCAGCAAAGTGACAGCGCCAGCGTAGCTCCGCTGTAGCCCTTCCGAGGGCGTTTCCTCCCTAGACTTCGGGCCGCTCCCTCAGGGGTGGCCTCTTTTTTTCGAGCCTTCTCCGCGGTCGCCATGCTGAGGTCAGCCTGAAGGCTGCGCTACATCGCGTTCTTCGCTCCGGCCTACAGACCGAACGGCACAGGGCGGAACCACGTCGTCACGGGATCCGGCCCGTATTCTCCCGCCCACAGAACTTTCTTTCGTCTCTCATCTGGGGCCGGCTGCAGCTGTGAGAGATAACGTCAACTCGCGTCCGCATCCGTTGTGCGGTCTTCTTCGTTTCGGGGCTCAAGACCTCGATTGTAGCGGTCCCAAAACCCTGTGCGGCAACGTTTCTTCTCACGAAAGCGTTACAAGCGGTGTTCATCCCAGAGGTTCAGATGCGCCATCGCACTCTCATCACGGCTATTCCGTTCATGCTGCTCTTCTCCGGCGCAGCCTACGCACAGGCTCCGGCAGCAACGCCACCTACGACTGCGCCGGGTGCACCGAGCGTAGTAGCACCGCAGCCAGGCTCGACCGGTGCTCCGGCGACTGTCACCGGAACTCCGACGGGCCGCCCTGCTGACACCATCACCAACAACTCAGCGGCTGGTGGCAATGCCGGTCAACCCTCCCGCTCTGTGCCTCAAGGTGGCGGCGGAGGCGGCAGCAGCAAGTGACGTCTCGAGCAAACGTGTGGGGCAGGCTTTGCCCTAAGAAGCACTCAGTTCGTTCCTGAGAGCACGGACCGCCCCAGCTCGCCCGGCCAATCGCCGTGGCGGGCTTCTTTATGAGTGCCGAGATCAGACGGGCCTGACTTTTGGCGAGCGCCCCTGGCGGCTTCGATCGTTCGAGCGGGCTGAAACGCGACCGAACCAATCGCCCTGAGCCCGGTTGCCTAGATATCGGACCAGATGCTCCACCGGAGTATCAGCCAAGCTCGCCATCAGGGTGCAGCACCGATCAAGGAGCGACCTTATGTTCTACTTCGACAAGCGCCTTCAGTACCCAGTCAGGGTCGAGAACCCGGACCCGGTCTATGCCCGCATGCTCCAGCAGGCGATCGGCGGCATCGAAGGCGAGATCCGCGTGTGCATGCAGTACTTCTTCCAGGCCTGGGGTGCCCGCGGTCCGACGACAAAATACCGCGACATGCTGCTCCACACTGCCACCGAGGAGATGGGTCACGTCGAGATGTTGGCCACGGCAGTGGCTCTGAACCTCGAAAACGCGCCGACCAAGGTGCAGGAGGCAGGAGCTGCTGACACAATCGTCGGCGCCGTGATGGGCGGCGAGAACCCGCGCCACATGGTCGAAGGCATGCTGCACCGGCACTTGCTGTCGACCGGTATGGCCGCCTTTCCGGCAAACTGCGAGGGTGTGCCCTTCGACATGAGCCACATCTACGCCAGCGGCAATCTCGCAGCCGACATGTACTGCAACGTCGCCGCTGAGAGCACCGGTCGCGTTCTGGCAGTGCGCCTTTACAACGCCACCAACGACCCCGGCATGAAGGACATGCTGCACTTCATGATCGCACGTGACACGATGCACCAGCAGCAATGGCTAGCAGTTATCGAAGAGATGGGCGGGCACGCGGGAACGCTGCCGATCCCGAATTCCTTCCCGCAAGAGAAGGAAGATCAGAAAAACAACTACAATTTTTACGCTACGGCACAGGATGGCTCGGCGCCTCCTGAAGGGCGTTGGACCAGCGGGCCGTCGATCGACGGCAAGGGTACGTTCAGCGTGTTCCAGAACAAGCCGATGGGCGAGGAGCCGGTGCTCGGTCCGGCGCGACCCGATAGCGGTGCCGAGACCCAGCAGATCGGCTAAGGTATGAACGTTCCGCCCCGTCTGCTGTATGCAACCTATGCTAGGTTTGAAGCGGAAGATGGGGCGGCATTGCGGTGAGTGAAATTGAGGGTGTGCTCGTCGGTGACAAGATCCAGCTCAAGCGCAGTGACGAGGCGAAACGCCCGCTCGTGCAGCGTTTGAACCGGATCGAAGGCCAAGTCCGGGGCCTGCGCGGGATGATTGAGGAGGATCGCTACTGCTTGGACGAGATCCAGCAGATCACCGCGCTGACTTCAGCGCTGCGTGAAGTGGCGGTGATGATCATCGGCGAGCACGTGACAGCTGGCGTGCGCGTTGCGTCTGAACCTAGCGCAGACAGGGAGGCTGCTCTCGCGGATATGGTCCGCGTGCTGCGCGTGGGCATGCAGTACAAAGAGTAAGAAATCGTTGGGCACTGAGTCTTCTACGAGGGCGTACAGACCCTCGTGACCCCTAGGAGAGCTGCGTGTCTAGCGATTTGGTACCTGCCACCCGTAACTGGTCTGCTTCCGAAATTGCGGGGTCAAGTGAAGACCTAAACGCTTATTTTCTAAAAATCTCAGGCGAAGTTGAGCTCGGCAATGTGAATGAAAGGCCGCATCTGACGATGTCCGAGCCTACGTCTAACAATCTTGCCGTGCTTAGTCTTGATATTGTTATAAGTGCGGACGGGAGTAGCGTTCCTCAAAAGCACTGGGCTCAGTGCGGGCTGCGGCATCGAACTTTTCCAGGTGCTTACAACGCCATAAGAGTGATGTGGCAAGGCATCGAGGTCGTAAGCCTCAAGCTTTGATCGCCACAGGTTGTGCGGTTCCGCTTCGGCGTTGAGGGCCCCTACAATCATGTATGTGGTCGTCAACCATTCGCGAGAGCACAAAGCGATGCGCGGCCGGTGCCTTCAAAGAAACCCGCTCCCGGAGTGATCCTTAAAAGCGTTTGCCCGCCGGATGTAGCCGACGACCGTCCGAGGATCTCGGTGGCGGCTCTGCTCCATGATGCGGGCGAGATCGGCTCCTCGCTCCGCCGCCGTGGTGATGTAGCCAGCTCGCAGAGAATGCGCTCCGAAGGTCGAGGCATCGAGCCCTGCTGCGGCCGTGTACTTCTTGATGATATCGGCGACGGATTGGGTAGTCAGCCGCACGCCCTCGCCCTGTCGGACACGCCCTGACCGCGAAACCGCCCGGAAGACTGGCCCTTCGATGATGCCGGCCGCATCCAACCATTCCCGCACCAGGGCGACGGGCCTGATGAACCGACCATGCGGGATGGCGATCTCCGCTCCCCTACCCTCCTGGTCGGTCTTTGCCCGCCAGATCCGGACACGCAGGCCTTCAGAGGTCTCGACCAGGTCGGCGACATCGAGGGCGACGAGCTCAGAGCGGCGGAACGCGCCGGCGAACCCTAGGCCGAGCAAGGCGCGATCCCGCTTACCGGTTAGGTTGTCAGGCGTGCGCATCAGTAGGGCCGCTAGCACGTCGGCCGTCGCGGCCGCCTTCTGTCTCGGAGCGACCTTCAGCTTGCGCCGCGCACCCTTGATGGCGGCGTGCACGCCTTCGTCGTCCGTGGGGTCCGGCACCTGGGCGAGTTTGTGGCCGTACCGGATCGCGGCAAGGCGCCGACCGAGTGTGGATGCTGCCCTGCCCTCCTCTGCCTCATGGACGATGAAGGCTGCCACCGTCTCAGAGCTCGCCGGCATCGACTGGAACCTGAACCGCTGACACCACGCCTCAAATAGCCGCACGTCCGACCGGTAGGCCCGGACCGTGGCGTCGGCCTTCGAGGCGCGCTGGTAAGCCTGGACGAGAGCTTGTGTCTCAGCCGGCAGATTTCCCCCCGATCTGAGGAGGACCCATGTGGTGGGCGGATTATCAGACTCAGGCCTTGGCATCGCCGCCCCGGTCAGGATTAAGGTTGTCCGCGATCATGTTGGCGAGTGCGCCATTCGACGAACCGAGGGCGATGACGGCAGAGCTGTGGTGCGGCCTGTCGTTCACAGCTAGCTCTCCAGTCCGTCGTATGCGGCGGCCTTCGCGCGGCCCATCTGCACGGCCAGCTTGTCCCGCCAGCCGAACGGCAGAGTGAGGCTCCGCATCTTGGCCCACGCCTCGACCGCCACCAGCATCCGCTGCCAGGACCCGGGCGAGAGCTGCCACGGCGCGTAGGTCAGGCCGAGATAGCGGACGGCGCTCGACGCCGCATCGCAAATCAGCGCGAACGCATCAGCAGGCGAAGATAGCTGAGGCTTCATTTCATCACGCCCCTCTCATATCACTTTGACGTAACTTTCGAGAATGACCGTTATCGCAAGTTATAGGAATGCTGCGGTTGAGGCAATGAGTGGGCGCGTCAGTCCGCAGTTACGTGCTTACGTCAACACGTAGGCACGCAGGCACCCACGTACATCCTCGTCACCCGAATTATGGGCGGCCGAATATCGCGTCGGCTCATACGGACCTTTGCCATGGGGCGCGGCATTGAGGGAGATGACCCAGACCTCCTCGACGGCCTCGCCCTGCGCTCTCGTCGTCGATGACGACGGCATGGTCCGCATGGCTGCGGTCGACATCCTGGAGGAGGCGGGGTTCACGACCTTCGAGGCCGAGTCCGGGGACAGGGCCTTGCTCGTGCTCGAAGAACACCATGCGTGCGTGACGCTGCTGTTCACCGACGTGCAGATGCCGGGCTTACACGATGGCTTTGCGCTCGCTCGCAAGGTCTCGAACGCCTATCCGCACATCTCGATCGTCGTTGCGTCGGGGCAGACCAGGCCCGGACCGAACGATCTACCGGACGGAGCACACTTCATCGCAAAGCCATTTAGCGTGGACATCGTGCATCACCACCTGCACCAGGTTCTGCCGGACGATCAGAAGCCGGACCCCCTGCGCAAAATGAGACCCGCCTGAGAGACACGGGTCTGTCCACCATCAGCGCCTGTGGCTATCCAAGTGGACGTCTGGAAAGTGTGCTCCCGCCCCAAAGTGGGCCCGGAGGCGACGACCGCTCGATGCATTCGTCCCTAATTGCGGACCGGCGGAAAGCCGCTCCAAGCGGACTGTTCTCCAAGGCCTCAGCCGCTCTCCCCTCCGCCTCTCAAGCTCCTTCCTTATCCAGGTGCTCCATCAGAGCCGCCTCGATCACGTCCTGATGGCTGGCTCCGCGGTCGAATGCGAACCGACGCAGACGCTGGTACTGGCTTTCCGACAGGCGGAGTGTCAGCGACTTGGTCCGAGGCTCGGCCGCGTTAGCCGTGCGCTTCGCCGTCGAAGGCTGCGCGGATGCCTGGTTCTCTGCCGATGCTGATGCCGCGGCTGGCGCCGGGGCTGACTGGTCAACGGCAGGTGTTGGAGTTGGCGTATCAGCCAGAGCTGGCGTCGACACCCCGCCTCCCCGCTGCGGGATATCCGACGGCCGAGGCGCTCCCTTAGTTTGGATCAGATCGCCGAGGTCTGGTGTCTGCTTCGCGCTCATGCCTGCCGCTCTGCCTTGCTGGCTTCCTTACGTAGCTGCGTAAGCACGTAGTCAAGCACTTCCTTAATTTCTCGTGCGGCAGCCGTTTCAGGCTCGATCTCCGTGACGGCCTTGCCGGAGATGGCAGCGGTCGGGAAATCCTGGCGGTCGTGGACCACGGTCGGGGCGAGCTTCCCATGCTTGGCCAGCGCCATCACTGCCTGCATCTGCAGGCGCGTCCGGGGCTTGGCCTGGGTTAGCACGAACACGAACGGGCAGCTGGCTTCCTCGATCAGGGCGAGGGTATCGCCGACCGCATCGAGGTCGTCGGGGGAGGGGCGCACCGGCACGATAGCGAGACTGGCGTGGGCTAGCAGCGTCCGCAACTCGGGTCGAACGGACGGCGGCGTGTCGACAAATAGGTACTCGATGCCGGCGGCCTTCAGGCGCTCGACGCCAGCGGCGAAGTCGGAGAGTTCAAGCTTCACCAGCGGTGGTTGGGCATCCTCGCGCCGGTTCCACCAACTCGTGAGAGAGCCTTGCGGATCGGTGTCGAGGATGACCGTCGAACCGTGCACTTGGTGGGTAGCTACTGCGAGGTTGCGCAGCAGCGACGTCTTGCCGGCCCCGCCCTTTTGGCTTGCAACCACGATGACGTGCATCATTGCCTCATTACGTGCTTACGTAAGGACGTAGGTCCGTCCGCAGCTCCTTAGCCAAGCGACCTGTGGCTGGTTAAGCTCGGGTGAGCGGATCATCAACCCCATACCGCGGACGCGGTCTGATCCGCCCCCAATGAAGTGGTCCGCCCTTTGGTATGGCTTTGAGCCTGGAGGACGGATCGATGTCGAGGAAGCGACCCAAGCCTGAGGAGATCGTCGCCAAGCTGCGGCAGGCGGACGTGCTGGT
>NZ_JAGEKG010000007.1:0-281489 GCF_049887755.1 Methylobacterium sp. NFXW15
CCGCGGCTGGAGGAGGCGTCGAAGCCGTAACCGGCGTTGAAACCAGCGTAGAAGCCCGTCCAGGTGAAGACCGGCACCGGCGTGAACACCGGCGGCGGCGCAGCGCGGCGCGGAAGGTCGGCGGCCGCAGCAGCCGCGGTCATGCTGGCGAGAACGGTCGATGCGAGGAGAAGCTTTTTCATCGGGTTACCAGATCCTGGGGTTGGCTTAGGCCAGCGGCCTTCTAGGCGCTTGCGGCGAACGGGTCTGTCGCTTTCCTGCAACAAGCTTGGCTAGATTAGCCAGATCGGGTCAACGAAAGGTGAAGGTTATGGAGGCGTAACGAGTGGACTCAAGCGATGTGCTCTTGCGCACAGGGCTAAGCCCGGTAGTGGTCGCTGCTGAACTATCTTTCCGACGCAGTCGAAAATGAGGCGAAACCGCGGCGCGCCGTTTCGAACATTTAAGTCGCCGTCTGCGGGGAGCCTCCGGAGCTGCGTTTTATTTTAGGACGGTGCGGCGGCGGACCGCATGTGGTCGGCTAGGAGACGCTTAACCCTGTCGATCCGCATGCCGATTGTGTCGAGGGAGTCGATCGGTCCTGCGGGCGGCCGGTTCGAAAGAGATGTTTAGGTCAGTGAACGGGCGCCGTTCGCGCGTCATCCCGCCCTTACGGGGCTCGCAAGATTGACAAGTCGCCGCAAGGGTCTAGGTGATGCGGTAATCGCTCGGCGGCCGCGGTTTCCGTCCGCGCGTCCGCCTAGATCCCGGATCGTTGCCGCGACGATGTCCTTCGCGCCGGCCGGGTGCGTGAATGTTGCCGATACGAAATGCCGTTCTCCGATCTGGGACTGAGTGAGAAAGTCCTCCAGGCCGTCACATCGGCCGGGTATTCCGAGCCGACGCCGATCCAGGCGCAGGCCATCCCCCATGTGCTCGCGCGCCGGGACGTCCTGGGCATCGCTCAGACCGGCACCGGCAAGACGGCGGCCTTTACGCTGCCGATGCTGACCTTGCTCGAAACCGGACGCGCCCGCGCCCGGATGCCACGGACCCTCATCCTCGAGCCGACCCGTGAGCTCGCGGCGCAGGTGGAAGAGAGCTTCGAGCGTTACGGCACCAACCATAAGCTGAACGTTGCGCTCATCATCGGCGGCGTCTCCTTCGCGGATCAGGATGCGAAGCTGACGCGCGGCACCGATGTGCTGATTGCCACGCCCGGCCGCCTCCTCGATCATTTCGAGCGCGGCAAGCTCCTGCTGACCGGCGTCGAACTCCTCGTCATCGACGAGGCGGATCGCATGCTCGACATGGGCTTCATCCCCGATATCGAGCGCATCGTGAAGATGGTGCCGTTCACCCGGCAGACGCTGTTCTTCTCGGCGACGATGCCGCCGGAGATCGAGCGGTTGGCGGACATGTTCCTGCACAACCCGCAGCGGATCGAGGTGGCGCGCGCCTCCTCCACGGCCACCACCATCACCCAACGCCTCGTGGCGACCCCCGGCGAGGATCACGCGAAGCGCGACCGCCTGCGGCGCTTGATCCGCGCTGAGGACGGACTGACCAACGGCATCATCTTCTGTAACCGGAAGCGCGATGTTGCGATCCTGCAGAAGTCTCTCGTAAGCCACGGCTTCGATGCGGTTGCCTTGCACGGCGACATGGATCAGCGGGCGCGTATGGCCGCTCTCGATGGCTTCCGCAGCGGCGAGACGGCCCTGCTCGTGGCGAGCGACGTGGCGGCCCGTGGTCTCGACATCCCGGCGGTGAGCCACGTTTTCAACTTCGACATTCCGCGGCATCCCGAAGATTACGTTCACCGGATCGGCCGTACCGGCCGGGCGGGTCGCTCGGGCGCGGCCTTCACCCTCGTCAGTCCGGATGACGACCGGTCGCTGAGTGCCATCGAGTCGCTGATTGGCCAGCCCATCCCGTGGCTGGACGGCGATCTCTCGAGCCTCGGTGCGTCCGACGCCGAACCGCGTAGCCGCCATCGCGGGCGTTCCGGCGAAGGTCGCCGGGGCCGCGGTAGCGAGCGGTCCAGTCGGGAAGGCCGTGAGCGTTCCGAGCCGCGCGAGCGGAGCGAAAGTCGTGACAGGCCCGAACGTTCGGAGCGGTCGGAGCCGCGTGAACGTCCCGCAGCCCGCGCGGAGGCCCAGACGCCGAGGCCGGAGCAAAGCCGCCGGGAAGCGCCCCGCCGCCAGAATCAGCGCGGTCCGCGTGAGGTTGAGGCAGAGGGTGATACGCCGGTCGGCCTCGGCTCGCATGTACCTGCCTTCCTGATGCGCGTACCGACGACCAAGCGCGACCGATAGGGCGAAGCGAAACCGCCGGGCTTTGTCCCGGCGGTATTCTCGAAAAGCTCTCGGGCGACGCTTCTGCTGCTCCCCACCAGTATAGCGGTACTGGCGAGCCTCCCGCGCCTCTTAACTGGGCGTGTAGGAAGTCTTGCTACAACCCTCGGTCATGCGGTGATGCCTAATCGGGCAATGTCTCCGCGAGATGGGCTGAGGATGGGCCAGGACGCTTTCCCCGATCGTGACCGCAGCTTCGCTCTGGCGAAGCGGACGAACGAGCTCATGCGCGATTACGGCCCTTCGGCAACCCCGAGGGCCTACGCCGTATGGTATGCCTATGTCTCCGGCGAGTTGCCGCTCCTCAATGACGCCGTCAAACGATTGACGGCGGAAAAGGGGCATCTCACCGATCTCGATATCGACCATCTGCACGAGAGCTATCTCGACGGACAGAAACATGCGTCGGATGCGAGCGTGGTCAGCAAGACGGTGCTGGCCGAACTTGCGTCGATCAGTGAAGTGCTGGACCTTTCGCTCGGCTCGACGCAGCAATTCGGTGAATCCCTTTCGACCCTATCGGCCGATCTCACCCAGGCGCATCTGAGCCGGGCGCAGCTCGCGGAGGTCGTCGCCTCGCTTGCGGCGGCTACGCGCGAGGTCGTGGCCGACAACCGCGTTCTGGAAGCACGCATCCGCGAGAGCCGGAGCGAGGTGGAGGCCCTGCGTGAGAAGCTCGAGGCGACCCGGACGGAAAGCCTGACCGACCCACTCAGCGGCCTTTCGAACCGCAAGCACTTCGAGGAAATGCTGCATGCGACGGTGGCCGAGGCCAACCGCGGTAGCCGCCTCAGCGTGATCGTCGTCGACATCGATTATTTCAAGCGGTTCAACGACCAGTATGGCCACCTGACCGGCGATCAGGTTCTTCGCCTCGTCGCCGTCGTTATGCGGGAGAGCGTGCAGTCGAATGCGCGGCTGGCCCGCTTCGGCGGGGAGGAGTTCGGGATCATCCTGCCAGGTGCCAACCGTCTCGACGCGATAGAAATCGCCGAGACCATCCGGTCCAGCATGATCGGTCGCGAACTTGTGAAGCGTTCGACCGGCGAGTCGCTCGGCAAGGTCACCGTCTCGCTCGGTGTCGCCGAATATCGACTCGGGGATACGCCGGCCTCGCTGCTTGAGCGGGCCGACCTCTGCATGTTCGCTGCCAAGCGCGGCGGTCGCAACCGCGTCGCGGATGACGCCTCGATCGCCTCGCCGCAGGCGGCCTGACGGCGAGGCGTCGTCGGCCTTCAAGCAGTAGCGGGAACCCGCTCCGGCGAGACCGGCGTGATGGCGACCGATTCACCGCAGCCGCAGGCAGAGGTCTGGTTCGGGTTATTGAACACGAATTGCGACGCGAGCTTCGTCGTCGTGAAGTCCATCTCCGTGCCGAGCAGGAACAGCACGGCCTTGGGATCGATAAAGACCTGAACGCCCCGATCCTCGACCACATCCTCGCCCGGCTTGCGCGCTTCGGCATATTCCATCGTGTAGGTCATGCCGGCGCAGCCGCCGTTCTTCACGCCCACGCGTAATCCCGCGACGGGCTGGTCGGCCTGCGCCATGATCGCCTTGATCCGATCTGCGGCGCGATCGGTCAGCGACAGAACCTTAAAACTCGACGTCATCGACTCTCTCCGGCCCGAACGGGTTCAAGGCCCGTGGGACGCTATCTGAATGATCTGAAGATAAGCATGCCGCGCCTGCGGGTCCACATGCGCGCGGGAGTCAGGCGGCGGGTGCGACGAGCCGTGCGAAGGATGCGATATCGACGTTGCCGCCGCTGACGACGATGCCGACGCGCTTGCCCGCCACGTCGAACTTGCCGTGCAACACCGCCGCCGCCGCGAGGCAGCCCGTGGGCTCGACCACCATCTTCATCCGGCTCGCAAAGAAACGCATCGTTTCGACGAGTTCCTCGTCCGTCACCGTGACGATGTCGGTGACCCGCTCGCGAATGATCGGGAAGGTCAGGGCGCCGAGGTAAGTCGTCTGCGCCCCGTCCGCGATCGTTCGCGGCACGGGGATCGTCACCACCCTTCCCTCATGGAAGGAGCGGCGACCGTCATCGCCCGCTTCCGGCTCGACGCCGTAGATCGCGATGCCTGGCGAGCGCTCAGACGCCGCGAGGGCACAGCCTGCGAGTTGTCCGCCGCCGCCGAGGCAGGCGACCAGCATGTCGAGGGGCCCGGTTTCTTCGATCAGCTCCAGCGCAAGGGTACCCTGCCCCGCAATCACCTCCCGGTGGTCGTAAGGCGGGATCAGGGACAGGCCGCGCGCCTGCGCAATCTCCCGGCCGATCACCTCCCGGTCCTGGCTGTAGCGATCGTAGGACACGACTTCGGCGCCGTATCCCTTGGTCGCCTCGACCTTCACGCGCGGCGCGTCCTCCGGCATGACGATGACGGCGGGCACGCCGAGCAGGCGGCTCGCCAGCGCGATGGCCTGGGCATGATTTCCGGATGAGAAGGCGATGACGCCGCGCCGCCGCACCTCTTCCGGCAGAGCCGAGATGGCATTGTAGGCACCGCGGAATTTGAAGGCTCCGCCCCGCTGCAGATTCTCGGCCTTGAAGAACAGGCGCGCCCCGGCCATCGCGTCGGCGGTGCGGGAGGTCAGCACGGGCGTGCGGTGGGCGACTCCCGCGATGCGCCGCGCGGCGGCCTCCACATCCGCGAAGACCGGACGGGCGGGGCTGTCCGTAACCGGATCGGGCATCGCATCTCTCCGAAAGGATGTTCGACGCCATCCCGCCCCGAGCGGAGCCATTAGCGTCACCGTGGATTATCCCTCCCATGGGGGATCACACAATGGCACGCGACGATGCTCGCACGGCAGGCACGCCTGTGACGTTCCTAGGCCGGGGGCGGGGGTTGCGCCTCGGCTCACGATTCGTCGTCCTGGTTTGCCCACTCTGCTCCCAGCGGAATGCCCCCCGCAGCGCCGAGCGCGGCATCTGCGAGTGGTGTGCCTACACGCCTTCGGAGAAGGATGCGCAGCCCGATGAGCCGCGATAGCGCTCCCATAAATTGAACGGCGCTGCGACCGACGCGTTAGCCGAGGGAAGCCTCCGAATGAGAGGCCATTCGACAGAGAAGGAGACGACCATGCGGAAGTCCACCCTATTCGCCGCCGCCGGTCTCATGACGCTTGGCAGCGCCGCTTGGGCGGCCGAGAGCGGCCCGGCCACGCAGAACACCCAGGGCAATGCCGTCGGCCGGATGCAGGGCTCCCCAAACGCCGCCGGGTTCGGCAAGGGCGAGACCACTGGTAGCACCAGCACCTCGACCACTGCGCCGGGTCAGGAGATGAAGGATGGCAAGATGCAGGGTTCGCCCAATGCCGCCGGCTTCAAGGGCGGCGCGGGCAATAGTGGCCGCTAACACCTGAACCCAGGAAAGAGGGCCGCGACCGCCTTCCGAGGCGGTCACGGCCCTTGTCATATCCGGGCTTCAGGTGTGGATCACCTTACCGTACGCGTCGAGCACGCTTTCGTGCATCATCTCGCTGAGCGTCGGGTGCGGGAATACCGTGTGCATCAGCTCCTCCTCGGTGCTCTCGAGGTTCATGGCGACGACGTAGCCCTGAATCAGCTCCGTCACCTCGGCCCCGACCATGTGAGCGCCAAGCAACTGGCCGGTCTTGGCGTCGAAGACGGTCTTGATCATGCCGTCCGGCTCGCCCAGCGCGATCGCCTTGCCGTTGCCCGCGAAGGGGAAGCGGCCGACCTTCACGGCGAAGCCCTGCTCCTTGGCCTTGGCCTCGGTCAGCCCGACACTGGCGATCTGCGGCTGGCAGTAAGTGCAACCGGGAATCTTGCCCTTGTCCATCGGGTGCGTGTGCAGGCCCTTGATGGTCTCGATGCAGATCACGCCCTCATGCTCGGCCTTGTGGGCGAGCATCGGCGGGCCCGCCACGTCGCCGATGGCGTAGAGGCCCGGCACGTTGGTGCGGCCCAGCCCATCCGTAACGATGCAGCCGCGATCGGTTTTCACGCCGAGCTTCTCGAGACCGAGGTTCTCGATGTTGCCGACGACGCCGACGGCCGAGATCAACTTCTCTGCCGTGATCTGCTGGGACTTGCCGTCTCCGCCCTCGATCGTCGCGGTGATGGAGTTAGCGCCCTTCTCGACCTTCGTCACCTTGGCGCCGGTGAGGATCTTGATGCCCTGCTTCTCGAACCGCTTGCGCGCCATGGCTGCGATTTCGGCATCCTCGACGGGGAGGATCTGCGGCAGCACCTCGACCACCGTCACTTCGGCCCCCATCGTCCGGTAGAACGAGGCGAACTCGATGCCGATGGCGCCGGAGCCCATCACCAGAAGGCTCTTGGGCATCGCCTCCGGGACCATGGCCTCGTAATAGGTCCAGATCTGCTTCTTGTCGGGCTCGATGCCGGGCAGCGCGCGGGGCCGGGCGCCGGTCGCGACGATGATGTGCTTGGCGCTGTAGCTGCCCGCGCCCTTGGCGCCCTTCGGCGGCTCGGCGCGCTTGCTTTCCTTGACCGTGACCTGCCCGGGCTGATTGCCCTTGGCGACGGAGTCGACGCTCGCCTCGCCCCAGATCACATCGACCTTGTTCTTCTTCAGCAGCATGCCGACGCCGCCGTTGAGGCGGGCCGAGACGCCGCGCGAGCGCTTGACGATGGCCGCCGTGTCGAACCCGACCTTCTCGGCAGTCAGGCCATATTCGCCCGGATGCTGGAAGTAATGGAAGATTTCCGCCGAGCGCAGCAACGCCTTGGTCGGGATGCAGCCCCAGTTCAGGCAGATGCCGCCCAGGTGCTCGCGATCGACCACGGCAGTCTTGAAGCCGAGCTGCGCGGCGCGGATCGCGGTGACGTAGCCGCCCGGCCCGGCACCGATGATGAGAACGTCGTAGGTGTCAGCCATGGCGGCTCCTCGCGGACTTCCTCCTGCGATTGCGCGCCGGAGGTGAAGGTGGTTCCTGTCGGGTCAGCGCGTCTCTCCCCGGAAGGGGAAAGAGCTTCGCCTTAGACCAGCATGCCCATCGGGTTCTCGATCAGCCCCTTGAAGGCCGACACCAACTCCGCGCCGAGCGCTCCATCGAGGACGCGGTGGTCGCAGGACAGAGTGCAGGTCATCACCTGGACCACGGCCGGCGCCCCGTCCTTCACGACGACGCGCTTCTCGCCCGCGCCCACCGCCAGAATGCTCGATTGCGGCGGGTTGATTACCGCCGTGAAGTGCTTGATCCCGAACATGCCGAGGTTCGACACCGAGGTGACGCCGCCCTGGTACTCCTCGGGCTTCAGCTTCTTGGCACGCGCGCGGGCCGCGAAATCCTTCATCTCGTTCGAGATGGTCGAGAGGGTCTTCTCATCGGCGCGGCGGATCACCGGGGTGAACAGGCCGCCGTCGATCGCCACCGCGACGCCGACCTCGGCGTGCTTGAAGCGCAGGATCCGGTCCTCGGCCCAAACGGCGTTGGCGGCCGGAACGCGGGTGAGGGCGAGGCCCATCGCCTTGATGACGAAGTCGTTCACCGAGAGCTTGAACGCGGGCTTGCCGTCCTTGTCCTTGCCGGCGGATCCATTCAGCGTCTCACGCAACTTCATCAGCGCGTCGAGCTCGCAATCCACCGTCAGGTAGAAGTGCGGCGCCACCAGCATCGCCTCGGTGAGGCGCTTGGCGATCGTCTTGCGCATGCCGTCGAGGGTGACCTCCTCGTAGGCATCCTTGGCGTAGAAGCCCTTGACCTGATCGGTCGTGAGCC
Source organism: Methylobacterium sp. NFXW15 (assembly GCF_049887755.1). Lineage (NCBI taxonomy): Bacteria > Pseudomonadati > Pseudomonadota > Alphaproteobacteria > Hyphomicrobiales > Methylobacteriaceae > Methylobacterium > Methylobacterium sp. NFXW15. Next base: position 8,058 of record NZ_JAGEKG010000007.1, read on the forward strand.
CGGTGGGCATGCCGCCCGCAGACGCGGCCTTCGGAGCGGGGGCGGCAGTCTTCGGAGCCTCGGCGGCGGTGGCCTGAGGCGTGGGCGCCTTCAGCCCGCCACCGGCCTTCGCCGCCTGAACGTCGCGGGCGATGATGCGGCCGTGCGGTCCGCTGCCCTGAATCGCGCCGAGGTCGATGCCCTCCATCTTCGCGAGACGGCGTGCCAGCGGCGAAGAGAACGGGCGCTCGCCCGCCTGAGCCGGAGCGGCACCAGCGGCGGGGTTCACGGCCTTGGCCGCGTCCGGCGCCTCGTTCACCCGTGCATAGGACATCTGACCCTCGGAGGAGGTCTTCGCGTCCGCCTTCGGTGCCTCGGCGGTCTTCGGACCCTCGGGCGCCTTCGCGCCGCTACCCGGCGCCTGCACGCTGCCCGGATCCTCGCCCTCCCCCGCGATCAGGGCGATGAGGTCGTTCACCGGAACGTCCGCCGTGCCCTCCGGCACGATGATCTTGGCGAGCACGCCCTCATCGACCGCCTCGACCTCCATCGTGGCCTTGTCGGTCTCGATCTCGGCCAGCACGTCGCCGGACTTGATCGGATCGCCTTCCTTCTTGAGCCACTTGGCGAGGTTGCCCTTCTCCATCGTCGGCGACAGGGCGGGCATCAGGACGTTGATCGGCATGGTCAGGTCTCGGGCATGGCCGGGGCGGCCGGATCGGCGAAGGAAGGCAGATTTTCGGAGAAAGTGACCGGCTCTTGGGCCGAAGCGGGCGCAGCGCGAGGAGCGGGCACAGCCGGTCCCACGGCGACGCTCCTGCGAATCGTCAGCACAGTCTCAAGCTCGATCCGGTGCATCACCGGTACGGCCGCCTGAGCCATGCGGGGCCCCGTCAGTTGAACTCGCCCGGAGCGAGGCATTCCGCCTCGATCGCGGCGCGGATTCGCTCGAAGGCCTCGTCCTCCGACATGTCGGTGTCGACGGCGTAGGCGCGGGCCGCCTGCCGGGCGAGATCGACCAGCAGGCGGCCCCAGGTCGCCGGATCGTCGAACGAGCGCCGCAGGGCGACGCTCACCGCCCCGTCCACCACCGCCGCGCGCAGCACCTCGACGCCACCCTGTTCGAGGGCGTCGGGAGGCACGGCGAGTTCGGCGAAGTCGGAGCTCATCGGGCGGGACCGGAGTGGCGCTGTCCCGCGTGTGAGGCGGGAACGATGGGATCGACGGGGACCGGCAGACCGGACCCTACTTGTAGCAAACCGCCTTGGCGGCCTCGATGACCTCGCCGACATTCGGCAGCGCCAGCTTCTCGAGGTTGGCGGCGTAGGGCATCGGCACGTCCTTGCCGGTCACCCGCAGCACCGGGGCGTCGAGATAGTCGAAGGCATCGACCATCAGGCGCGCCGAGATCTCGGCGCCGATGCCGGATTGCGGGAAGCCTTCCTCGACGGTGATGCAGCGGCCGGTCTTCTTCACCGACTCGACCACCGTGGCCGTGTCCATCGGGCGGATGGTGCGCAGGTCGATCACCTCGGCTTCGATCCCCTGCTCGGCCAGCGCCTGAGCCGCCTTAAGGGCGTAGGTCATGCCGATGGCGAAGGAGACGATGGTGACGTCCTTGCCCTCGCGGTGGATCCGCGCCTTGCCGATGGGCAGCACGAAGTCGTCGAGCTTCGGCACCGGGAAGGTCTGCCCGTAGAGGATCTCGTTCTCAAGGAAGATGACGGGGTTCGGATCGCGGATCGCGGCCTTGAGCAGGCCCTTCGCGTCGCTCGCCGTATAGGGGGCGATGACCTTGAGGCCCGGCACGTTGGAGTACCACGCCGAGTAATCGTGGCTGTGCTGGGCGGCGACGCGGGCCGCCGCGCCGTTCGGGCCACGGAACACGATCGGGCAGCCGAGCTGGCCACCGGACATGTAAAGGGTCTTGGCGGCGGAGTTGATGATGTGGTCGATCGCCTGCATGGCGAAGTTGAACGTCATGAACTCCACGACCGGCTTCAGCCCGGCAAGTGCCGCGCCGACGCCGATACCAGCAAAGCCATGCTCGGTGATCGGAGTATCGACCACGCGCTTGGCGCCGAATTCCTGAAGCAGACCCTGCGTGACCTTGTAGGCACCCTGATACTCGGCAACTTCCTCGCCCATGACGAAGACGTCGCCGTCACGGCGCATCTCCTCGGCCATGGCATCGCGGAGCGCCTCGCGGACGGTCATCGTGACCATCTCGGTACCGGCGGGGAATTCCTCCATCACCGGCTCGTTCGCCTTCGCCGAAATCTTGGCCGGTGCTGCGGGCGCGCGGGGGGCGTCGTCCTCGGTCTTGGCGATCGTCGCGGGCTTGTCGCCGCCCTGCTCGACGGAAGTATCGATGCCGTTCGACTTCGGCGCCTCGGCCTTCTTGCCGCCTGAGGCGGCGGCAGCCTCGACGTCCTCACCTTCGCCCGCGATGATCGCGATGGGTGTGTTGACGGCGACGCCCTCCGTGCCTTCGTCCACGAGGATCTTCGCGAGCACGCCCTCGTCGACCGCCTCGACCTCCATGGTCGCCTTGTCGGTCTCGATCTCGGCCAGCACATCGCCGGATTTGATCGGATCACCGACCTTCTTCAGCCATTTCGAGAGCTTGCCCTCCTCCATGGTCGGAGACAGGGCGGGCATGAGGATATCGGTCGCCATGATGAGTTCTTCGCGTCGCTCTCGTTCGGGGGCGGCCTAAGGGGTGAGGTGTCGGCGCTCAGGCGCCGACTTCGAGCAGGATGTCGGTCCACAGTTCCGAGGGATCGGGCTCGGGATCGTTGGTGGCGAACTCGGCGGAGGCATTCACCGTCTCGCGGACCTTGGCGTCCGTCGCCTTGATGTCGGCCTCCGGCACGCCGTGCAGTTCCAGAAGACGCTTGCGGACCATCTCGATCGGATCGTGCTCGTCTCGCATCTTCGAGACTTCGTCCTTCGTCCGGTACTTGGCCGGGTCGGACATGGAGTGGCCGCGATAGCGGTAGGTCTGCATCTCGAGGATGAAGGGGCCCTTGCCCGAGCGGGCATGCTCGATGGCGCGGCCAGCCGCCTCGCGCACCGTGCGGACATCCATGCCGTCCACGGACTCGCCGGGAATACCGAAGGACAGGCCACGCTTGGAGAAGTCGGTCTGCGCCGAGGCGCGGGCGACCGAGGTGCCCATGGCGTAACGGTTGTTCTCGATCACGTAGACGACAGGCAGCTTCCAGAGCGCCGCCATGTTGAAGCTCTCGTAGACTTGGCCCTGGTTGGCGGCGCCGTCACCCATATAGGTCAGGCTGACCTTGCCATTGCCGCGGTAATGGTCTGCGAAGCCGAGGCCGGTGCCGAGGGAAACCTGCGCGCCGACGATGCCGTGGCCGCCGAAGAACTGCTTCTCGCGGCTGAACATGTGCATCGAGCCGCCCTTGCCGCGGCTGTAGCCGCCCCGGCGGCCGGTCAGCTCGGCCATGACGCCCTTGGGGTCCATGCCGCAGGCCAGCATATGGCCGTGGTCGCGATAGCCGGTGATGACCTGATCGCCATCCTCGGAGGCCATCTGCATGCCGACCACAACGGCCTCCTGGCCGATGTAAAGGTGGCAGAAACCGCCGATGAGGCCCATGCCGTAGAGCTGGCCCGCCTTCTCCTCGAAGCGGCGGATCAGGAGCATCTCGTGATAGGCGTGGAGGTCTTCTTCACGCGTGAACTGGGGCATGTTGGGAGCTGGCCGGTGGGCCTCGGCTGCTGCCGCCGACGACGGGCCGGCAGCGGGCTCGGTCTCGGCCGTCTTGCCAGCATCCATGTCGTTTCTCCCGCGCTCTCGCTGTCTTGAGGCGGGTGTAGGCTAGGCGCCGTCCGAAAGCGAGGCCCGCCCCTCTAACAGGGACGCGCCGTTGTCAGAGTAAACGACCCTAATTCCTCCGTTGCAGGAGGGGATTGCAGAATTGAGAGGGCTCGAAGTGCAGCTCGATCAGGGGCCGATGACGACGACGTCGTTGGCGTGAACGCGGCCCAGGACGATCCGTGCGCGCTCTTCCAGAAGATCGCGGTCGATCTGGTCGCTTTTCAGCAGCGCGACCCGGTGCTCCCACACGGCGCGCTCGGCCTTCACGGTTGCCAATTCCTGGTTCAGTCCGAACGCCTTCATCTTCAGCGCCCGCTTGGCTTCGAGGCCGCGGTTGCCGCTCTCCGCCTGCATGATGAAGTATCCACAGACGAGCGCCGACAGGGTCCAGAGACCCAGGGGCAGAACGATCATTCTGACGCGGCGGCGGACGACCATGGCTGCACCTTGGCCGGAGACGGTTAACGAGGGGTTGAGAATGGCGCACCCCTGAACGCGAAAGGGGAGCCACGTCGCCGTGGCTCCCCCTGTCCTGAAGCCACCCCGCGTGGGGGAAGGCCGCTGTGACTCAGGCGCGGGCGAGATGCTTGATCGCGGCGCGGCCGGCATAGAGGGCCTGCGGGCCGAGACCCTCCTCGATGCGGATGAGCTGGTTGTACTTCGCCAGTCTGTCCGAGCGGGCGAGCGAGCCGGTCTTGATCTGCCCGCAATTCGTCGCGACCGCGAGGTCGGCGATGGTCGAGTCCTCGGTCTCGCCGGAGCGATGCGACATCACCGCCGTGTAACCGGCGCGCTGGGCCATATCGACGGCGGCCAGCGTCTCGGTGAGGGAGCCGATCTGGTTCACCTTGATGAGGATCGAGTTGCCGGTGCTGTTGGCGATGCCGCGCGACAGGCGCTCGACATTGGTGACGAACAGGTCGTCGCCGACCAGCTGGCACTGCGCGCCGACCTTATCGGTCAGGAGCTTCCACCCCTCCCAATCGTCCTCGGACATGCCGTCCTCGATCGATACGATCGGGTACTTGCCGACGAGCTCGGCGAGGTAATCGACCTGGGCGGCGATGTCGCGGGTCTTGCCCTCGCCTTCGTAGTGGTAGGCGCCGTCCTTGAAGAATTCGGTGGCCGCACAGTCGAGCGCCAGGGCAATGTCGGAGCCCGGCTTGAACCCGGCCGACTGGATCGCCTGCATGACGAAGTCGAGGGCCGCCTCGGCGGAGGGCAGGTTCGGGGCGAAGCCGCCCTCATCACCGACGTTGGTGTTATGACCGGCCTTCTTGAGGGCGCTCTTGAGGGTGTGGAACACCTCGGAACCCATCCGCACCGCCTCGGCGATGGAATCGGCGCCGACCGGCATGATCATGAATTCCTGGAAGTCGATCGGGTTGTCCGCATGCGCGCCGCCGTTGATGATGTTCATCATCGGCACCGGAAGGATGCGGCCCTGGACGCCACCGACATAGCGGTAGAGCGGCAGGCCGGAGGCTTCCGCCGCAGCCTTCGCCACGGCGAGCGATACGCCGAGGATGGCGTTGGCGCCCAGGCGCGCCTTGTTCGGGGTGCCGTCGAGTTCGATCATCGCCTCATCGACGGCGACCTGATCCTCCGCATCCATGCCGCCGATGGCGTCGAGAATCTCCGTCTGCGCGGCTTCGACGGCCTTGAGCACGCCCTTGCCGAGGAAGCGGGACTTGTCGCCGTCGCGCAGTTCCACAGCCTCGTGGGCCCCGGTCGAAGCGCCGGAGGGAACCGCCGCGCGGCCGAAGGAGCCGTCCTCCAGCAGCACGTCGACCTCGACGGTCGGATTGCCGCGGCTGTCGAGGATTTCACGGGCGCTGATGTTGGTGATCGCGGTCATGGTTGTGTCTCCGGGGGCCGCGGGCCGTTGGTCGCGCCGGCCGCGTGGCCGCGCGTCGCGGGCGGCTTATCCGTCATGCTTCGGCGCCCGGCAACCCGGAGGGGCACGGCATACCGGCGAAATCTTTGCGGACGTGGCTCAATCAATTCCAAAGACAGAGCAGGATCGTGCGGAGGCGCCTCACCCGCGCTATAGGGGCGGCATGACCAACACATCCGATCTCCAGCTGGGGCAGGCGACCCCCTACCCCCAATCCCCTGAGGAAGCCCGGCTCGACCGGGTGCCCAATCCCCATGCCGACACGGATTACGTCGCCCGCTTTACGGCGCCGGAGTTCACCTCGATCTGTCCCGTGACCGGCCAGCCCGACTTCGCGATCCTCGTGATCGATTACGTTCCGGGTCCGTGGCTCGTGGAGTCGAAGTCGCTGAAGCTCTACCTCGGCTCTTTCCGTAACCACGGCGCCTTTCATGAGGATTGCACGGTGGCCATCGGCAAGCGGCTCGCGGAATTGCTGGAGCCGCGTTACCTGCGCATCGGGGGATATTGGAATCCGCGCGGCGGCATTCCCATCGATGTTTTCTGGCAGACGGGCACGCCGCCTTCCACGATCTGGTTGCCCGATACGGGCGTCGCGCCCTATCGCGGCCGCTGATGACGCGCATGAAAAAGGGGCGGTCGGCTCGCGCCGACCGCCCCTTCTGTCGCCTGACTAGAGCTTAGTAGCCGTAGCCGTAGTAATCGTAGGCCGGAGCGCCGTAGCCGTAGGCCGGGCGAGAGTAGCCGTAGCCATACGAGTCACGAGCAGCACCCGCAGCGATCGCGCCGGCGGCAAGACCCGCGATGCCGAGGCCGACGGCCGCGCCAGTGCCGATGCCACGACGGCCGCCACGGTAGTACCCGTGATGCCCGTAACCCCCGCCATGGTAGCCGTAGCCATACGGACGGGCCTCGGCGCCGGTCGTGGCGGCAATGCTGCCAACGGCCATCGTGGCGGCGGCGGTGATGAGAGCAAGCTTACGCATGTTATCCTTTCTCGATCACTGATCGATATGGCTGGATAACGTCGGCCTTCCCGGACGGTTCCAAGGATTCGCGGATCGTCCTCAGGACATAACGATCGATGAACGCACGTTCATCCACCCCCGATGCCTGGATGCTCGATTTTTGCACGCGAGCTTTGGCCTGGAAGCTTCGCCGTGTTCCGTTTGACCTCACGAGCGGAGCCGCTCGGCCTCGAATGCTGAAACGCAATTTAATCGACGGATCCCTCCACACGGCCATTTGATCGGGCATCTGCGAGCCCCAGCCCCGCCATGCGGTCCGTTCTCTTTTCCTTTTTCGTGGTGCTCACCGCAGCCACGGCCTCAGCGGAGGCATTGCGTTCCCCGGGCGTGGCCCAGCCGGTTCTGATGGACGCCGTCTATGTCCGGCCGCTCTATGGTGGTCCGTATCGCCATTGCGGCGGCGAATGCCTGAAGAGCGGAACTCTCTCGTGGTTCTGCTCCGAGCGGCAGCAATGCGTGCTCAAATGCGCGGTGGCGCCCCCCTCGCGAAAATGCGCGATTCGCTGAGACGGGATGCGCCCGCTCGCGAACCGGCGCATAGGGGATGAGGCGCGACAGCACCGCGCCGCCGGAGCCCGGTTCGATGGACGCCCTCACGCTCATCCGCGAGACTTATGCGCCGCTGGCCCGGAAGGCCCTGCTCGATATCGGCTGCGGCACGGGCTCATTGGCCCGCGCGCTCACCGAGGAGGGAGCCGACATTACGGGTATCGATCCCGGCGAGGACGCCCTCGCCAAGGCGCGGAAAGCCGTTCCGGCGGCCCGATTCGAGGCAGCTTCGGCCGAAACCCTGCCTTTCCCGGATGACACCTTCGACGGGGCGGTGATGCTGAATTCGCTGCACCACGTCCCCGACCCGGTGAAAGCCCTCACGGAGGCGGCCCGGGTGTTGCGGCCGGGATGCCGCCTCGTCATCGTCGAGCCGCTGGCCTCGGGCACCTTTTTCGACGCACTCAAGCCCATTGAGGATGAGACGGAGATCCGCGCCGCCGCACAGGCCGCCATCGCCGAGGCCATGGCTCAGGGGCGAGTCTCATGCGAGCGCGAGGTGATTGTCGAGCGGCACGAGAGCTTCGCGGATATCGACGCGTTCTTCGCTCGCGTCACCGCGGTTGATCCGGCCCGCGCCGATGCCATCCAGGAGCGCCGCTCGGAGGCGGAGGCCGCTTTCGCCGGGGCTGTCGAACAGACGGCGGACGGGCGCTTCGCTCTGGTCCAACCCTTGAGGATCCACGTGCTGGTGCCCGCCGCTTGACGAGGCGTCGCGTTACAGCCCCTTCGCCAGCCGGTCGAAGGCGATGAGCTGTTCGAGCAGGGCGGGCATGTCCTTGAGGGCGACCATGTTCGGGCCGTCGGAGGGGGCTCGGTCGGGATCGGGATGCGTCTCGATGAATACGCCCGCCACGCCCACCGCCACCGCCGCGCGAGCAAGGACGGCCACGAATTCCCGCTGACCGCCGGAACTGCCCCCCTGCCCGCCGGGCTGCTGCACGGAATGGGTCGCGTCGAACACGACAGGCGCACCGCCCGTGACTTCGGCCATGATCGGCAGGCTACGCATGTCCGAGACGAGGGTGTTGTAGCCGAAGGAGGCGCCCCGCTCGGTGACGATGACGTTCGGGTTGCCCGCCTGCGTCACCTTGGCGGCGACATGCTTCATGTCCCAGGGGGCCAGGAACTGACCTTTCTTCACATTCACCACTCGCCCCGTGGCGGCGGCGGCGAGCAGCAGGTCGGTCTGGCGGCAGAGGAAGGCCGGGATCTGCAGGATGTCCACGGCCTCCGCCACGGGAGCACACTGGGCCGCGTCATGGACGTCGGTGAGGACGGGCAAGCCGAGGCTCTCGCGAATCTCGGCGAAGACCGGCAGCGCTCCGTCGAGGCCCATGCCGCGTGCCGCGCCGCCGGAGGTGCGATTAGCCTTGTCGAACGAGGCCTTGAACACGAGCCCGATGCCGAGCTTGGCCGCCAACTCCTTGAGTGCGGTTGCGATCTCCAGGCCGTGCTGGCGGCCCTCGAGCTGACAGGGCCCCGCGATCAGCGAGAGCGGCAGGTGATTGGCGAAGGCGGTGTCGCGCGCACGCACGACCGGGCCGGAGCGGAAGTTCGACATGGCGCGGGTCTAACCGGCATGACGCCGCCGCGAAAGAGCGGTAGGAACGATCCGGCAAACGGTCAGATCCCCGGCGAGGGCGTCGTGGCGGGGGCCGGTTTCGCACAGCATGAGAGCCCGGCCGGTGGCGCCCCGCCTGGGGGCGTCGGCGAGCAGGCTGTCCTGATGGAGATTCAGCGCCAGCACCTCGGCCCGCCCTGCGTCCGTGCCGGTCAGCGCCCGCGCGGCGAGCCCGACCAGCGTGAAATAAGCCCGGCCCGGTTCACGATCGAGGGAGGCGAGGGTGATCCGCGCCGGGATCCGGCAATCGAGGCTCATGCGCTCGGCATCCTGCGCGCGGAACACGGCATAGGAGCCCGCCCGCCCTGCGAGGGCGGCACCCGTCACGCGAATCACCTTCGCGGTCAGCACGTCGCACGCATCGGCCGCCGCAGAGGGTGTGGCCGCGAGACTCGTAGCCGCGAGACACGTGGCAAGCATGAGAAATCGGAGCATCGGATCTGTCCGGGAGGGGCTTTCCTCCCGTTCTTATAGGGCGATCTGATGAGGCGACCCCATCCGGAGTGCTCATGCCCCGTCTCGCTCTCGCACCGGCCCTTCTCGCATTCAGCCTCGCCGCCCTGCCCTGCCGGGCCGAGACGGCCTACGGCCCGGAACTCGAAGGGTTCGACTATCCGTTCCCGGTCGAACGGTTCGCATTCACCTCGCAACGCCAGCCGTTGCAGATGGCTTATCTGGACGTGAAGCCGGACAAGCCCAATGGGCGCACGGTGGTGCTTCTGCACGGCAAGAATTTCTGCGCCGCCACCTGGGAGGGACAGATCCGTGCCTTGACGGGTGCCGGATACCGCGTCGTCGCCCCGGACCAGATCGGCTTCTGCAAGTCGAGCAAGCCGGGTGCCTATCAGTTCAGCTTCCGCCAACTCGCCGAGAACACCCACGCGCTCCTCGACAAACTCGGCATCGCCAAGCCCATCGTCGTCGGGCACTCGACCGGTGGGATGCTCGCCGCCCACTACGCCCTCCTCTACCCGAAGGAGGTGGAACGGCTGGTGATGGTGAATCCCGTGGGGCTCGAGGATTGGAGCGCCAAGGGCCTGCCGCCGATCTCCATCGCCCGCTGGTACGAGCGTGAATTGAAGACGTCGGCCGAGTCGATCCGCAACTACGAGAGGGCGACCTACTATTCGGGTCGCTGGGAGGACCGGTACGAGCCCTGGGTGCAGATGCTCGCCGGGCTCAACGCGGGGCCGGGCAAGGAGGCCGTCGCCTGGGATTCTGCGCTGCTCTACGACATGATCGTCACGCAGCCGGTGGTCTACCGCTTCCCGCAGATCGCGGTGCCGACGCTCCTGCTCATCGGCCAGAAGGACAACACCGCCATCGGCAAGGATCTCGCCCCGCCGGACGTGCGGCCGACCCTTGGGAATTACCCCGAGCTCGGGAAGGCCGCCGCCAAGGCGATCCCGGGCGCAACGTTGGTGGAATTCCCCGATTCCGGCCACGCCCCGCAGATGTCCGAGCCCGAGGCGTTCAATAAGGCTCTGATCGCGGGGATCGGGCAGTGAACACCCCGCCCTTCATGCCCTCATCGTCATTGCGAGCAACGCGAAGCAATCCAGGGATCCGCGACAGCCGTAGAACGGGCCGCTGCCCCGGATAGCTTCGCTCGCGCTCGCAATGACGTGGCGCGCTAGAAGTACGACTGCAACGTACCCCGGCGGCGGACGTCGAGGGTGGCGCAGTGGAACGAGCCGCCGAACGGGCCGTAGCTCAGGAACGGCGCCGGAATCGGGTCGAAACCCCAATCCTTGAGCGCCTTGATAAGCGTCGGCTGGCTCTGATCGACGACGATCTTCTTCTCGGTGATCGCCAGAACGTTGATGGACGTCCAGGGCGAGCACATCGAGATCTTGCTCATGAAGCCCTCGACCGGGTCGGGGCGCGGGGCGACGAGCACATCCCACTTCTTGAGCACGGCCGGAAGACGCTCGATGTCGACGTAGTCCGGGTTCACCAGAACCTTGCCCGGTGCCAGCGGCATGAACGAAGAATCGATGTGCATTGGCTGCGGACACCGGCTCTCGATCTCATGGATGCGGAAGCCGGGGCCGAGGTGACGGCGCAGCCACTCGATGCCCATCAGGTTCGTGACGTTCGAGCGGGTGACGAACAAGTCGCGGCCACAGCGCACGAAGTCGGCGGCGTCGAAGACCGGCTCGAACTCGTTCACCGTGAACTGCATGGGCTCGCCGGCCTTCAGGTTCGGCACCCGGTAATCGTAGTTGTAGAGATCGTCCGTCAGCTGCGGGCGAGGGGCGGAGGTCCAACGGGCGCCGTTGCGGAAGTATTCCTTGAACAGCGAACGATAGGCATCGCCCTCGAAGTAGCGCGAGCGCCAGCACATCGGGCTCTCGATGATCTCGTCGCCGATGACGAGGTACGGGTCACGCGGACAGGCCACGCAGAATCCCCGCGAAGACCAGCGCGGCGCCTTGAATTTACGGGAAAAGTCCACGCTGTCGGGGCGGCGCACCTTGACGCCTTCGCCCGCGAGGATCGTGATGAAGTTGTCGAGCTCGGCCTGCGCGAGCTTCTTCATGAACTTCGGATATTTCCAGCCCGAAGCAAGCCGGTAGAAGGGCTGCGCGGCACGCGGCAGGTTGAAGATGACCGTGAGGTGGTGAGTGGGGATCGTCGCGCCGTCGAGGGAGCCGACGATGACCTCCTCCAGCGGATCCCACTCGTTCCACGCCATGACCGGCGAAGTCGGCGAGGGAACAGACGGTTCGCGCGTGGAGGAGTAACCCTCGACACGCGCGGCCTCGTTCACGGCTTCGGCGGCCGTGATGGGTGATTCGCGGTCCATGACGTGTGCCCCTTCTGCGACGTTTCGCGGTCTCGTGTCCGGGACGTCAGACCCGTCAGCCGCTTTGCCCTTTGGTGTAGCAAACGGGTGATAGACACGGCTCATCCATGCTGCAACGTGGCGTAACAACGTGTCGGGGTCGCACCGACCTATTTCCGCCGCGACCGTGACCGATTTCCCGCATCAAGCCATTTGCGAGCTTGAAAGACGAAGATGAAGCGTCTCACGACACTGGCCTCGATTGCCGGTCTCTGCACGGTCGTGGGCCTGTTGGCGTCCTCCGGTCTGGAGGACGTGACGGCCGCCGTTGCGAGCGCCGGATGGGGCGCTCTCATTGTCGTGCTCGCACGGTTCCTGGCTGTCGCCTGGGCCGGGTTGGGCTGGCACGTGGTGTTCCCCGTGGGCTCGCAGCCCCGTCTGCGTGACTGCGTCTCCCTGCGCTTCGTGCGCGAGGGCATCAACACCCTTCTGCCGGTCGCGACCGTGGGAGGCGACTTCGTGGGCGCGCGGCTGCTCGCCAAGCGCGGCGTGACCGGCGCGATGGCCGGCGCCAGCATGTTCGTCGACCTGATGACCCAGGCGGTGACGCAGCTGATCTTCACCATTCTCGGCCTCGGCCTGGTGATCTGGCTCGTCGGCGACGGCCCGGTCACCCGCACGGTGGCAGGCGGCGTGGCTCTCGCCGTGCCCGCTCTTGCGGCTTTTTACCTGATTCAGCGCCGGGCCGGTCACCGGGTGATCCAGGCGCTCCTCAGCCGCTTCGCCTCGGGCCGCGAGTGGCGGGCGCTCGGCGCGATCGACCAGCTCTATGACGGACTGCGCCGCCTTTACGGCGAGCGCGGTCGCGTCTCCGCGGCAATCGCCATCCACTTCGGTGGCTGGATCATCGGCACCGCTGAAGTCTACGTGTGCCTGCACTTCATGGGCTATCCAGTCGACTTCAGCCACGCGCTCGTGATCGAGAGTCTGGCCCAGGCGGTGCGCGGCGCGGCCTTTGCCGTGCCGGGTGCGCTCGGCGCACAAGAAGGTGGCCTGATCGCCCTCTGTGGCATGTTCAACATCCCCGCCGAGGCTGCGCTCGCCCTCTCCCTGGTGAAGCGCTTCGCCGATATCGGCGTCGGCCTGCCGAGCCTCTGGCTGTGGCACCGGATCGAAGCCGGTCTGCGCGCCCGTGGCGAAGAAGAGGCCGATCAGAACGAGGGGAGGGTGACGGGTCTCACCCGCCGCCCTAAGCCGGTTCCCCAGCCGGCCACCCTGGGCCCGTTCTATAGTTATGCTCCGCCGCGCATGGTCGCCCGGCTGGATGAGAAGGACCTGAAGAAGTGCGCCTGATCCGCCGCTTCGCCGTCGCGTTCGCTCTGGCGCCGCTCCTCGCCTCCCCCGCCTTCGCGGGTGACGAGACGGCGATCCAGAACGTGCGCGACCTCTACGCTGCCTTCTCCGCCGCCGTGAAGGACGGCGCGGGCCCCCTCCCCGCCCGCGTGGAGGCCGTGAGCCCGGCCATCGACAAGGTGTTCGATTTCCCGGCCATGGCTCGCATCGCCGTCGGCTCGAAATGGTCCGGCTTCACGCCGGAGCAGCAGGAGGCCGTGACCAAGGCGCTGAAGCGCAGCCTGACCGTCACCTATGCCAACCGTCTCAGCCAAGCGGCGGGCGGTAAATTCGACGTCATGCCGAAAGTCGAGACCCGCGGCTCGCAGCGCGTGGTGCCGACCAAGGTGACTACCGCCAACGACGACGAATCCGCTGTCGACTTTGTGGTCAACGCGGAAGACAGGGTGCAGGACGTGCTCCTGAACGGCGACGTGAGCGAGATGGCGGCCCAGCGCACGATGCTGTCCAAGCCCCTCGCCAGCGGCGGCGCGGACGGGGTCGTGAAGTTCCTCAACGACCGTGCCGAAGGCATGCTCGCTCCGAAGGACGCTCCCAAGGCCGCCACCCCCGCGAAGCCCGCCCCCGCCAAGGCCGGTCAGTAGCCGCTCGCAACGCCGCAGCAGGCGGCCGGACACCTCACGGACCCAACGGATGGATTTCACCACCCTGGCGTCGCAGGCGCTGCTCTGGCTCTCGCCGCTCTGCCTCGTGGTGGCGGGCGCGGGCTGCCTTTACGGTCTCGCGGCGGCCTTTTTCGTCGGACGCTACGGCGCGCGCCGCGTGCCCGCCCTGCCCGCCAAGAGCGAGCGGCCCGCGGTGACGGTGCTGAAGCCTCTCTGCGGGCTGGAGCCGAACCTCTACGAAAACCTCGAAACGGTGCTCCGCCAGGATTATGCCGGTGCGGTGCAGATCGTCTTCGGCGTGCAGAACGTGGGCGATCCGGCGATCGGCGTGGTCCGGGCGCTCAGCGAGGCCTACCCGCAGGCGCATATCGACCTCGTGGTTGATGCGCGCCAGCATGGCTCGAACCGCAAGGTCTCCAACCTGATCAACATGTCCGAGCGGATCGCCCATCCGGTGATCGTGCTCGCCGACAGCGACATGGTGGTCGCGCCGGACTATCTGGAGCGCATCGCCACGGAATTGGCCCAGCCGGGCGTGAGCGGTGTCACCTGCCTCTATCACGGCGTCCCGGCCTTCCCCGGGGCCATGGGGCAGCTCTCGGCGCTCGCCATCGACGTGCAGTTCCTGCCGAACGTGGTGATGGGCCTGAGCCTCGGCCTTGCGAAGCCCTGTTTCGGATCCACCGTCGCCTTCACCCGGGCAAGCCTCGACGCGGTCGGCGGCTTCCGCCGTTTCCGAAACGACCTCGCCGATGATTACGCGATCGGCGCCGCCCTGCGCGGCCTCGGCGGTCGTGTGACGATCCCGAACTTCACCATCGGTCATACCTGCGTCGATACCGAGCTTCACGGCATGTGGAAGCACGAGCTGCGCTGGAACCGCACGATCCGCACGGTCGATCCGGCCGGTTATGCCGGTTCGGTCGTCACGCACGCTTTCCCGCTGGCGCTCATCGCCGCGACCCTTCCAGGGGCGGGCACAGTGGCCTTGGCCATGGCGGCGACCGCGCTGGCCTGCCGCATCGTGCTCTGCCGCCAGGTGGAACGGGCCTTCGGCCTGCCGCCGCACGCCTACTGGCTGTTGCCGATTCGCGACATCCTCTCCTTCATGAACTTCTCCTGTGCCTTCCTCTCGGGGTCGGTGACATGGAAAGGTCACGATTATCACGTGGTTGCGGACGGTACGCTGATCCCCGACGCAGACCTCGGCCGTGATGCCGGGGCTCCGACCGCTTGATCCGCCCGACCCCGCCCACCCGGCTCAGCATTGAGGCCTTGAACCCCATGCGCACGCTTTTCCTCCAGGCCCCCACCTTCGACGGGTTCGACGGCGGCGCGGGCTCCCGCTACCAGGCCAAGCGCGAGATCAAGTCGTTCTGGTACCCGACCTGGCTGGCGCAGCCCGCCGCCCTGGTGCCGAACTCCAAGTTGATCGACGCGCCGCCGCACAACATCAAGCTCGATGAGATCGTGGCCCAGGCCAACGACTTCGATCTCGTGGTGCTCCACACCTCGGTGCCGTCCTTCAAGTCCGACGTGAAGACGATCGAGGCGCTGAAGGCCGCCAACCCGAAGCTGATCGCTGGTCTGATCGGCGCCAAGGTCGCCGTGGACGCCGCCGGCGCCATGGCCCAGGCCCCGGTGGTCGATTTCTGCGCCCGCAACGAGTTCGACTTCACCGTCAAGGACGTGGCCGACGGTAAGCCGATGTCCGAGATCAAGGGCCTGTCCTATCGCGATGCCAACGGCACCGTGGTCCATAACGAGGACCGCGAGATCATGACCGATATGGACCAGCTTCCCTTCGTCACCAGCGTGTACAAGCGCGACCTGGAGATGGAGAAGTACTTCATCGGGTACCTGAAGCACCCCTACATTTCGTTCTACTCCGGCCGTGGCTGCAAGAGCCGCTGCACCTTCTGCCTGTGGCCGCAGACCGTGGGTGGTCACACCTACCGGACGCGCTCGGTCGCTCACGTGATCGAGGAGATCAAATACTGCCTGAAGGAATTCCCCCAGACCAAGGAGTTCTTCTTCGACGACGATACCTTCACGGATAACCTGCCGCGCGCCGAGGAAATCGCTCGCGAACTCGGCAAGCTCGGTGTCACGTGGTCGTGCAACGCCAAGGCGAATGTGCCGCGCGAGACCCTGAAGGTGCTTAAGGAGAACGGCCTGCGCCTGCTCCTCGTCGGCTACGAGTCCGGCAACCAGCAGATCCTTCACAACATCAAGAAGGGCATGCGCGTCGAGGTGGCGGAGAAGTTCACCAAGGATTGCCACGACCTTGGAATCGCGATCCACGGCACCTTCATCCTCGGCCTGCCGGGCGAGACGAAGGAGACGATCCAGGAGACGATCGCCTTCGCCAAGCGGATCAACCCGCACACGATCCAGGTCTCGCTCGCGGCGCCCTACCCCGGCACCTTCCTGTACAAGCAGGCGGTGGAGAACGGCTGGCTCGACGTCGAGAACGCCGAGCTCGTCGATGAGAACGGCGTGCAGGTCGCCCCGTTGCACTACCCGCACCTGTCCCACACCGAGATCTTCACCTCGGTCGAGGAGTTCTACAAGAAGTTCTACTTCCGTGCGCCGAAGATCGCCTCCATCGTGTCGGAGATGGTGCGCTCGCCGGACATGATGAAGCGCCGCCTCCGCGAGGGCGTGGAGTTCTATCGCTTCCTCAAGGAGCGCCAGGGCACCGCCAAGGCGGCGTAAAGTCCGGGGTTCGGGGCCTAAGGCCCCGGCGGGGAGTGCGGGGTCAATGCCCCGCCTCTTCTCCCAGGGCTCCGCCCTGGACCCGCGAGAGGGCTTGCCCTCTCGACACCCATGACGAGGTCACCGTGAAGCGTCTGGTCGTTACCGCGGATGATTTCGGGCTCAGCACCGAGGTCAACGAGGCTGTCGAGCAGGCGCACCGTGAGGGGATCCTCACCACCGCCAGCCTCATGGTCTCGGCTCCCGCCGCCGCCGACGCGGTGGCGCGGGCCAAGCGCCTTCCCTCCCTGAGGGTCGGTCTCCATCTCGTCCTGGTCGAGGCATGGCCGACCCTGCCGCCCGCCGACCTGCCGGATCTGGCCGGGCCGGACGGGTTGCTGCGGGCCGACATGGCCAAGCTCGGGCTCGACATGGCCCGCCGCCCCGCGGCTCGCCGCCAATTGGCCGCTGAGATCGAGGCGCAGTTCGAGGCCTACCGGGCGACCGGCCTACCCCTCGATCATGTCAACGCTCACAAGCATTTTCACGTCCACCCCCTGATCGCGGGCGCCGTGCTGCGGATCGGCCGTCGTTACGGCATGTGCGCCCTGCGGGTGCCGCGCGAGCCGCGCGAGATCCTGCGCCGCGCCGAACCCGGCGCCCGTCCTCGCGCCGCCCTCGACATCGCCCCCTGGGCGGCCTTGCTCGCCGTCCGCGCTAAGCAGGCGGGCTTGCTCATCCCCGACCGGACACTGGGACTTGCATGGTCGGGCGCCATGACGCCGAAGCGCGTCGCAGGGCTGCTCGCTCATCTGCCGGATGGCTTGACCGAACTCTACACCCACCCCGCCACCGGCAGCGGCTTCCCCTGCGAGGCACCGGGCTATCTCTACGCCGAAGAGCGCGATGCCCTCATCGCGCCAGCCAGTGTGGCGGCGGCGCGGGCCTCCGGCGCAGTCAGGGGCGGCTTTTCGGACTTTCTGTAGGCGCCTGCGCCACTGAGAGAGGCGACGGCAGAAGAGGCGCGCGGAGGATCATCCGCGCGCCTTGCGTCTACTTCACCGCCACGGTCTCGGGCTTGTGCTGGCCGAAGGCGGGTCCGCGACCGGCCGAATCGCCTTCGGGGCGGTTGCGGTCGGGCTGAGCCGGAGGCTCGCCGAGGGTGGCCGGGACCACAAAGAAAGCGGCGAGCAGCGTGAAGAACAAAGACAGGGCGAGCAGTTCGCCCATGCTCGCCGTCCCCGGGTGGCTCGACAGAACCAGCGAGCCGAAGGCACTGCCGGTCGTCATCGCGGAGAAGAAGATCGCCCGCGTCAGGCTGGAGGCCAGCATGTCGGTCACGCCCGCCCGCCACGCGATCACGTAGTAGATGTGGAAGGCCACGCCGACCGCGAGCATCAACGGCAGGGCGATGATGTTGGCGAAGTTCAGCGGCATGCCGATGATCTTCATGGCCATCAGCGTCCACAGGGTCGCCACGACCAGCGGGCCGAGCGTCATGGCCACGTCCCACGGCTTGCGAAGGGCAACCGTGAGGATGACGAAGATCAGCACCAGGGCGGTGATGGCCGCCTGAATGAAGGCCCCGAGGATCGTGTAGGTCGAGCGGGTGGTCGAGATCGGCGCGCCGGTGGCGTGCGGGGCGACCTTCAGCACCTCATTGGCGAAGTTGCGCAGAACCTCGTCGTCGTTCGAATCGCCCTTCGGGTGGATCTCGACCCGCGCCCGGCCGTCGGCCGACACCCAATCCGCCTTGAGCTGCGGCGGCAGGTTTTCGAGCGTGATCTTCTCCGGGTGGAGCAGGTCGCGCAGGCGGGCCAGGAGCGGATTCAGATCCTTGGTGAGGGCGACGGAGGCGGCCTCGCGCTTCTGTACCGGGCCATCCGCAAGGGTATTCAGGGTGCCCGCGAGACGCTTGGCGGTGTCCGCGCCCTGCGTGCCCGCCTTGGCTTCCTCCCCGGTGGCCTTGAGCGCGGTCGCCGCGTCCTTCAGCGCCTTCACGTTATCCGCATCGGTCGGCGGCGGCGGCTTGCGGGCCGGGTTCAGAACGGGGTCGAGCAATTGCGCCGTGTCGGCGATCTGCGCGAGCTTCTTGTCCTGATCCGGGGGGACGAACGTGTCGATGCTGTTCACGGAGCTCGCCACCGGCAGGGCGCCGAGCTTCTTCGACAGTTCCGGCACGGCCGCGACGTTCGGAGCCAGCACGTCGATGACGTTGGGGCTCGTCTCCGGGTTCTTGATCAGGTCCAGATAGGTCGCAATCGATTCGACCTTCGGGCTGCGCAGATGCATCGGGTTCGAATCGAACGGCAGCCAGTAGAGCAACGGCGTGCCCGCCAGCGTCACGAGGCCCACCGCGACCAGGATCGGCTTGCGATTGCGGATGATCCAGGGATCGACGCCGACCAGCCACTTGGTCTCGACCGCCTCCTTCTCGCCCTTCGGCTTGAACACCGCGATGAGCGCGGGCAGCAGCGTGAGGGAGAAGAGATAGGCCACGATCATGCCGACACCGGCGATGAGGCCGAGTTCGGACACGCCGCGGAAGGCGGTCGGCAGGAAGGCGAAGAAGCCCGCGAGCAGCGACACGGCGGCAAGCGTCAGCGACCAGCCCACACCCCGTGCGGCGGCCCGGATGGCGGCCTGTAGCGTCGGCTGTTCATATCGGTCGGCCCGATAGCGCACCGAGAACTGGATGCCGAAATCGATGCCGAGCCCGACGAACAGGGCGGCGAAGGCCACCGAGATCGGGTTCAATTCGCCGACCAGAAGCAGGCCGAGCGCTGCCGTCACGATCAGCCCTGCGAAGGTGGTGATGATGACGCCGATGACCAGCGGCCCGGAGCGCAGGGCGAGCCAGAGGAACAGCACGATCGCGCCGACGATGATGCTGTTGTTCAGCAGCGCGTCCTGCGAGAGAGTAGCGAATTCCTCGTCCGCCACGGCGACGGGGCCGGTGAGACGCATCCTGAGGCCGTTGGCGGCGTCGATCTTGAGATCCTTGGCGACCTCGCGGATCATCCGCGTCGCCTCGTAGCCGGGCTCCAGTGCGTTGAAGTCCAGCACCGGCTGGATCATCACGAATTTCAGCCTGTCGGTGACACGGGTCTCGCCATTCGCGAGCAGCGCCTGCCACGAAAGACGGGCCGGTTCGCCCTTCAGCACCTTCTGTAGCGTGGTGTCGATTTGCGCCATCGGCTTGTCGAGGTCGGCGAGCGTGGCATCGCCGGACTTCACGCCACGGGCGCCCAGCGTCAGCACGCGCATGATGCCGCGCAGCGACGGGTCGGCGGCAAGCGGCCCGAGCAGGCCCTGTTGCTGGGTCAGCTGTTCGAGCGTCTTTTCCAGCTCGGCCTGGGGCATGAGAAGCAGGCCGTTCTTGTCGAAGAACGGGCCGCCATCAGGCCGGTAGACGGTCTCGATGAGGTTCTTGCGCTCGGACAGGGCGCGAGTCAGGGAAGCGGCAGCCTCTTCGGTCTCCTCCGGCGTCTGGCCGTCGATCACGGCGACGATCAGATTCGAACGCTGCGGGAAGGCCTTCTCGAACGCGATTTCGTCCTGGCGCCAGGGCTCCTTCGGATCGATCAGCCGTTCGACGTCGGTGTTGATCCGAAACAGGTGAACGGCGATACCGGCGCTCGCCACCGTCATCAGTGCGACGAGGGCGATGACGGTCCAGCGAAAGCGGACGGAAGACGCGACGAGACCTTCGATCACGAGTACCCTGCCAGTTCGTCCGGCCCGACGGGCCGTTCCTCTCGTTCCGGGAAACGCATGCAGGGCCGAAGCGGTCACAGACCGTCGGACCCATGGTCGCCGAGGGACCACGCGCGGGGCAAACCGGCAACCGGCGCGAGGTTCCCCCGCGTCCGGCGCCATCTTGCGGCGCGGTCGCTAGGCTCAGTAAAGACGCGAGCCTAGGATTGCAACGCGAGGCGCCCCCGCGTCACCTTCTGGCCACAGGGGTGCGCTGCCGCACTGCACATAGGATCGTGGGTGCCCAATCGGGCCAAATGGTCGTAATGCCGACGCATTGTGCGCGTGGAAGTCGCGCATCGTCCGGGTTGCCGCGCCGTGGCATCAGCTATGCGTGCGCCTGTGGCGCCGATGCGTCAGCCGCGGACTAAAGAGTTTACGGACACCTCTGGCCCCGTAGTTTGAGAACAGTTCCAAGCTACGTTGCTGGAAATCGAACACTTATCACGCTAAGCACCCCGGTCTTCCGGGGCCGACGAAACTAAGGAGCCGCAACTTGGGTATCCCCCTCCGGTACGTCGCGAAGATCGGCGGCTACATCCTTAAGCAGCACCTGACGGGCCGCAAGCGCTACCCGCTCGTCATGATGATGGAGCCCCTGTTCCGCTGCAATCTGGCCTGCGCCGGCTGCGGAAAGATCGACTACCCTGAGGAGATCCTCAACAAGCGCCTGCCGGTGGACGAGGCTCTCGAGTCGGTTCGTGAGTGCGGCGCACCCGTGGTGGTGATCGCGGGCGGTGAGCCGCTTCTCCACAAGGATCTTCCGCAGATCGTGGAAGGCATCATCGCGCAGAAGAAGTTCGCCATCGTCTGCACGAACGCGCTCCTCCTCGAGAAGAAGATCAAGGAGTACAAGCCGAGCCCGTACTTCACCTGGTCGATCCATCTGGATGGCGACAAGGAGATGCACGATCAGTCGGTGTGCCAGCGTGGCGTGTACGACAAGGCTGTCGCTGCCATCGCGAAGGCCAAGGAGATGGGCTTCCGCGTCACCATCAACTGCACCTTCTTCAACAACTCGAAGCCGGAGAAGATCGCCGACTTCTTCGACAGCGTGACCCGGATGGGCATCGACGGCATCACCGTCTCCCCCGGCTACGCCTACGAGCGCGCTCCCGACCAGCAGCACTTCCTGAACCGCAAGGCGACGAAGGACCTGTTCCGCGGCGTGTTCCGTCACGGCAAGGAGAAGGGCCGCGAGAAGTGGACCTTCCAGCAGTCGGGCCTGTTTCTCGACTTCCTGGCCGGTAACCAGACCTACCACTGCACCCCGTGGGGCAACCCGACCCGTACGGTCTTCGGCTGGCAGAAGCCCTGCTATCTCCTGGGCGAAGGCTATGCCGCGACGTTCAAGGAGCTGATGGAATCCACCGATTGGGATTCCTACGGCACCGGCAACTACGAGAAGTGCGCCGACTGCATGGTCCACTCGGGCTACGAGGCGTCCTCGGTGGTCGATTCGGTCCGTAAGCCGTGGAAGCCAGTCGTTCAGATGCTGCGCGGCATCAAGACCGAGGGCGACATGGCCCCCGATGTCAGCCTCGTAAACCAGCGCCCCGCTGAGTTCGTCTTCTCGCGCAACGTCGCGCAGAAG
Source organism: Methylobacterium sp. NFXW15 (assembly GCF_049887755.1). Lineage (NCBI taxonomy): Bacteria > Pseudomonadati > Pseudomonadota > Alphaproteobacteria > Hyphomicrobiales > Methylobacteriaceae > Methylobacterium > Methylobacterium sp. NFXW15. Next base: position 29,832 of record NZ_JAGEKG010000007.1, read on the forward strand.
CTGTCCGAGATCAAAGCCTCGGGCGTCGACACGAAGCAGGAAGCTCGCAAGCGCACTGCCGCCTGAGGCGCGTTTCCTTCGGGACAAGAAAAGGGCCGCCGCGGTATCCCCGCGGCGGCCCTTTCTCGTTGATCAGGCGGCTTCCGGCGGCTCGTCGTTGTCCGGCCCGGCGGGCGAATTGAGGAGATCTTCCAGCTCGTCGATGAGCCGGTCGACCTGATCCTCTGTGGCCAGCACCTTCAGCACTTCGCCGGTTTCGGACTCGACCGCCAACTCGATATGCGGGCCGACGCGCATGGCCAGCACGCGGGCGAGAATCTTGATGGCGCTCATCGAGTGGTGTCCTCCGCGATGAGGCCGACCGCCACGGCCGGCCCACAAGTCGAGATCCAGGTTGATGCCGCCTCCCCGGCCCGCGAGGCCAGGAGTTCGGCGAGCCCTGTCCGTTTCCGTCCGAGCCGGGCCGCGAGCCGGTCGCCGACGAAGGCGCCCGCGCCGCAGGTCACCAGGGGTGCCTCCGGCGCCAGGTCGGGGCGCGACAGCAGGGTGGAGGCTGAATCGTACAGAAGCCGTAACTGCGTCTCGGCGAAATGCGCCGCGAGGGCAGACCAGGCGTGTGAATCGCCCTCCTCCCGGTCACGGCCGATGATGCGGGCGAGGCGGGTCTCGCTCTCCGGCACGGATTTGCCCTTGCGGTCGCCCGTGCCCTGCTGGTCCGTCTCCGGCGGCAGGTCACCCAGGATGCGGTAGACATCCGCCGCATGGGCGAAGGTCTCGGTCATCAGTCGCGTGCGTCGTCCCCGGAAAGGCGCGTGGTCGCAAAGGCCGATCAGCGGCGTGCGCACGACGCCGGTATAGACGAGCTCCCCCGTCTCGAGCCGCTCGGCATCGCTATAGCCCGTCGCGGCGGGACGCCCGGCGACGATCGGGATGAGGTCGGCGGTGGTCGAGCCGATATCGACGAGGAGCGCATCCGGGACGATGCGGCCGATCTGGGCGGCGGTGGCGTACCAATTGGCGGAGGCGATATCGAAGGCGTGGGAGGCCGCCTCGCCGGGGGCAACGAAGCCGGAGCGCCCTGCGAAGATCGCGACTTGTCCCTTCAGCCGCTCGGCGGCCCAGCCCGCGAGGGCAGCCACGCCCGCCGTCCGGTTGGCGAAGCAATCGGTCAATTCGCCGGTCATGGTGACGGCGTGGTACGCCTGCTCCCGTGCCCAATCGGGCAGGAGCGCCAAAGAGGCATCGAGTGCGGTGACGCCTTGCCATAGAGGGCACGGCACCTGGACCGCCTCCTGCACGCGCCCGTCATGGATGAGGGCCGCCTTGACGTGGACCCCGCCGAGGTCCCACCCGATGGTTTTGGCGTTAGACATGCGCGGATGACGGATTTCGGAACAGCAGGGGGCGCGGCCGGACGAGACGGCTTCGCGGTGATTCCGGTGCTGGACCTGCGCGGGGGGCGCGTGGTCCGTGCGCGCCGGGGCGAGCGCGCTTCGTATGCCCCGATCGAGACGCCCTTGGCAAAGGGCTCGGAGCCCGGCGTCATCGCGGCGGGACTGCTCCGGGCATGGCCCGCGCGACGGCTCTATGTGGCCGATCTCGATGCGATCATCGACGGCGCCGCGCCGGATCTCGCCTCTCTTCGCGCCATCGCCGCCGCCTGTCCCGGCCTGGACCTCTGGGTCGATGCGGGCTTTTCCCGGCGGGAGAGTGTGGAAAGCTTCCTGGCCGAGGGTCTCGGGCGCCCGGTGATCGGCAGCGAGAGCCAGACCGATTCGGCCCTCGTCACGAGCGTCGGCGAAAGAGCCGTCCTGTCTCTCGACACGCGGGGCGGCGAGCGCCTCGGCCCGGACAGCCTGCATGACGATCCCTCGCTGTGGCCGCGCGACGTCATCACGATGACCCTGGCGAGCGTCGGCGCCGGGACCGGGCCGGATCTTTCGGCGCTCATGGCGGTGCAAGCGCGGGCGCCGGGAAGCCGGGTCTATGCTGCGGGCGGCGTGCGCGGACCGCAGGACCTTCGCGCCCTGGTGGGAGCGGGACTGGCGGGCGCCCTCGTCGCCTCCGCACTCCATGACGGCACCCTGCGCCGGGAGCATGCGGTAGAATTCGCATGATCTTCCGGCCCGCGCACGGGGCTGCTACACCGGAGCGATTCCAGAAACCCGGCCGATCTCGAAGAAGACGATGGACAAGTTCACGACCCTGGAGGGCGTCGCCGCGCCCATGCGGACGATCAACGTCGATACCGACCGGATCATCCCCGCCAAGTATCTGAAGACAATCAAGCGCACGGGCCTCGGCAAGAGCCTGTTCGCCGAGATGCGCTACCGTGAGGATGGATCGGAGAACCCGGACTTCATCCTGAATCAGCCGGCCTATCGCCAATCCAAGATCCTCGTCGTGGGCGACAATTTCGGCTGTGGATCGTCCCGCGAGCACGCCCCCTGGGCGCTGGCCGATTTCGGCATCCGCTGCGTGATCTCCACGAGCTTCGCGGACATCTTCTTCAACAACTGCGCGAAGAACGGCATCCTGGCGATCCGCGTCGCGCCGGAGGATCTGGAGAAGCTGTTCGAGGATGCCGAGCGCGGTGCGAACGCCACCCTGACCATCGACCTCGATGCGCAGACCATCCGTGGCCCGGATGGCGGCACCCTGCATTTCGATATCGAGCCCGGCCGCAAGCACACCCTGCTGAACGGCCTCGACGAGATCGGCACCACGCTGGAGCGGAGCGCGTCCATCGACGCCTACGAGAAGAAGCTCGCCGAACGCGAGTGGGCGTAGAGCCGTAGCCGACCAAGTCGGCTCACCAGCCCCCGTCCTTGCGAGCGCAGCGAAGCAATGACGACCAGGATTTTGTCGATGGGGGTAGCTCAACTTGGCCGGTGCTCGCTCGCAGGGGCGAGCGCCGTCATCCTTCGTTAACCCTCATGTCGCCTGAATCCGCGCCCAGATTCCGACTGCCGACATGAGGACGACAGCCATGCCGAAGCCGCCGAACGGAACGGGGCTCGCCCTCGCATTGAGCCTCCTCGCCGGTGTCTCGGCGTCGCCCGCCCTGGCCGATTTCAACGGGTGCCTTTCCGGCATCCGTGCCCAGGCCGCTGCGGCGGGCGTGTCGGGTAGGGCCTTCGAAGCCGCGACGGCGGGCATCTCCTACGACGACAAGGTGATCGAGCTCTCGCAGGCGCAGCCCGAGTTCAAGACGCCGATCTGGGACTACATGGCGGCCCTGGTCGATGACGAGCGCGTCGAGGACGGGCGGGCCGCCATGCGCCAGCATGCCGACGCCTTGGCCCGCGCCGAGGCTCGCTATGGGGTCGATCGCTACACCATCGCCGCCGTGTGGGGCGTGGAATCCAATTTCGGCAAGAACCTCGGCAAGATGCCGCTGGTCCAGTCGCTCGCCACCCTCGCCTGTTCGGGCAATCGCCGCCGGGACTTCTTCCGGGGTGAGCTGATCGCCACCCTGAAGATCATCGACCGGGGCGATATCGCGCCTGAGCGGCTGACCGGCTCATGGGCGGGCGCCTTCGGCCAGACCCAGTTCATGCCCACCACCTACCAGCGGCTTGCGGTGGATGGCGACGGCGACGGTCGCCGCGACGTGGTCGATTCGGTCGCCGATGCCGTGGCCTCGACGGCGAACTTCCTGCATGTCGCCAAGTGGCACAACGGCCAGCCCTGGGGCTACGAGGTCCGCCTTCCCTCGGGCTTCAACACCGCCGCCGCCGGTCGCAAGAACAAGAAGCCGGTCTCGCATTGGGCGTCGCTCGGCGTCACCCGGCTCGACGGTCGTCCGCTCTCGGGTGAGGGACCAGTCGGTATCCTCGCCCCGGCGGGGGCAAGCGGCCCGGCCTTCCTCGTCACGAAGAACTTCGACGCGATCTATTCCTACAACGCCGCCGAATCCTACGGGCTCGCCATTGCGGTGCTGTCCGACCGGCTGCGCGGGCGTCCGGGCGTACAGACAGCGTGGCCGACCGATGATCCGCCCCTGTCCCGGGCCGAGCGTCGTGACCTGCAGGTGCGCCTCACCAGCATGGGCTATGATGTCGGCGAGCCGGATGGCAAGGTTGGGCAGAAAACCCGCGACGCGATCAAGGACATCGAGCGCAGGCTCGGCATGCCTGCTACCGGCCGCCCCGGCGGCAAGGTGCTGGAAGCCCTGCGCCGCTGACCCTTCGGATGGCTCCGGCAGTGAGATAGGTTCGGCGAAACGATTCGCCGAAGGTCCATGTCCCTCTCCCTTTACCTTACCTTCGTCGGCGCCTCGGTCGGGCTGATTCTCCTGCCCGGCCCCAACGTGGCGCTGATCCTCGCGACCAGCATCAGCCAGGGCATCCGCGCCGGGCTGGCGACCGTCTTCGGCGCCGCCCTGGCCATGGTGCTGCAATTGACGGTTGTCGTCCTCGGCGCCGGCATCCTCCTCGAAATGTCGGCCCGTTGGTTCGAGATGCTGCGCTGGTTCGGCGTCGCCTATCTCGTTTTGCTGGCGTTCCACGCGTGGCGGGCGCGGCCGAAGGCTGCGGCCCCGCAGCCCGACGGGGCTGGGCGCAGCGTGGCCAAGGGGTTCTTTGTCTCCCTGACGAACCCGAAGACGCTGCTGTTCTTCGGGTCTTTCCTTCCGCAATTCGTCGAACCGGGTTCCGGGGCCTTCGGGCAGCTCGTGATGCTGGCCGCGACCTTCGTCGCCCTGTCCCTCATGCTCGATTCGGTATGGGCGCTGGCGGCAGGACGGCTGCGTTCGCTCGCGGCCATGCCGGAGCGGCGGCGCAACCGCATCGGTGCGGGCTTCTTCCTGGGCGCGGGCATCGGTCTCGCCCTGGCGCGGCATCCCTGACCCAAGGCCATCGAACGCGAGACCATGAAAAAACCCGCCACGGCGCGCCGGGCGGGTTCGAAAGGGGTGATCGCGTGATCACCCCGATGTCTCAGCCGATTACTCGGCGGCGGCCGGAGCCTTGGCCTCCTTGGCCGGCTTGGCGGACCGGTCGACGCGCTCGACGATACGGGCCGACTTACCGCGACGGTCGCGCAGGTAGTACAGCTTGGCGCGACGCACCTTACCGCGACGGACCACCTTGATCGAATCGATCATCGGGGAGTGCACCGGGAAGACGCGCTCGACGCCCTCACCGTAAGAGATCTTGCGGACCGTGAAGCTCTCGTTGAGGCCGCCGCCGGACCGGGCGATGCAGACGCCCTCATAGGCCTGGACGCGGGTACGCTCGCCTTCCTTCACGCGGACGTTGACGATGACCGTATCGCCCGGCTCGAAATCGGGAATGGTCTTGGCAAGGCGCGCGACTTCCTCGCGCTCCAGCTGCTCGATGATGTTCATGGCAATGCTCCAGCCGTCGCGCCCGTCTACCCTCATGGGCAGCGAGCACCAGGATTTCGGCGATCCTGTTGTGAGTTGGCCGGGCTCCTACACGAGCGTGCCGGTTTTGTCGACCGACACGCGTCACAAATCTCTCATGCGCGCCAGAACGGCTTCAGCACCTCTTCGCGAAGGGCCAGCGGATCGAGCCCCGCGTCCCGGATCTGATCGGCGTCGAGCATGGCGAGGGCGCGGCGGTCGCGCAACCGGCGCAGCCACAGGGCAGGCCATGGAAGGCCGGGCTCCTTCGGCCGCGAAACCAGCGCGGAGCGTGAGGGAAAGGCGATAACGACGGACATGTTGACTGATCCAATGAGAGGGGAGCAGCCCGGCCGGGATTGCGTGCTCCGATTTGCCTCGCTAATTGGATCGGATCAATCGGAACATTGTGCTCGGAGCAATTATGGCGTCGAGAGACTTTCGCGACGTCGCGGATGAGGTCGCCGCCGACATGGCGGCGGGCAGGCTGAGACCGGGGGACCGGCTGCCGCCACAGCGGGACTTCGCCTATGCGCGCGGCATCGCCGTGTCGACGGCGAGCCGGGTCTACGCCGAACTCGCCCGGCGGGGCCTCGTGATCGGAGAGGTCGGCCGCGGCACCTATGTCCGCTCCGACCTCAACAGCCCCCGCGCCGTTCCGGTCGAGCCGCCGCCCAGCGCGATCGACCTGCAACGGACAGTGACGTTCCTCCCCGAACAGGAGGTCCTGATCACAGAGACCATGGCGAAGCTCGGGCGCGGCCCGGCGATCGAGGCCGCCATGCAGCAGGTTGGGCCGATGGGGACACCGCAGGCGCAAGGGGTCGCGGCGCAATTCCTCTCGTTCGATGGCTATGCGCCGAACCCCTCGGATATCCGCTTCGCCGGCAATGGCCGCCAAGCCATCGCGGCCGCGCTGGCCGCCCTCGCCTCTCCGGGGGAACGGATCGGCTGCGAGCCTCTGACCTATCCGGTCGTGAAGGGAATCGCGTCGCGTCTCGGTATCGCGCTCATTCCCCTCGCCATGGACGATGAGGGGCTTTGTCCCGATTCGATCCTTCAGGCGCACCGCGTCACGCCACTCAGCGGCCTCTACCTTCAGCCGAGCCTTCAGAACCCGTTGGGGGCGACCATGGGGGCTCAGCGCCGGGCCGACCTCGCCGCCGTCCTCGAACGGACTGGCCTCATCGCCATCGAGGATGCCGTCTACGGTTTCCATGCCGAGATGGCCCCACTGGCCGCGCTGGCCCCACATCACACGATCCTGATCGACAGCCTCTCCAAGCGGGTCGCGCCGGGATTGACGGTCGGCATGATCGCGGCGCCGCCCGGCATGGGTGACCGGCTCGGCGTGTCCCTCCGCCAGGGCGGCTGGACGACGACCGGCTTTCCCCTCGCGGCCGGAACTCATTGGATGGGAAGCGGGGTCGCCGACCGTCTCGCCGCGATCAAGCGGAAGGATGCTGCCGAACGGCAGGTCATCGCCAGGGCGGTGCTGTCGGATCTCGACGTCGTCGGTGATCCGCGCGCCTATCACCTCTGGCTACGGTTGCCCGAGTTCTGGCGCGCCGAGGCCTATGCGACGGCGGCTCTGCGGCGGGGCATCGCCCTCATCCCCTCTTCGGCTTTCGCCGTCGCACCGGGCCACGCTCAGAACGCAGTGCGGATCGCCCTCGCCGCCCCGGCCCGCGACGACCTCGCCCTGGCCCTGGGGCGCCTGCGCACCCTCGCTTTGTCCGGAGACGAGCAGATCGTGGAATGAGGGGGCCCCTCACCCCTCCCCGGCGGCGGCCTCGATGCGGGCCATGTCGTCGTCGGACAGGCCGAAATGGTGTCCGATCTCATGCACCAGCACGTGGGTGACGAGGTCGCCCAGCGTTTCGTCGTGCTCGGCCCAGTAGTCGAGCAGCGGGCGGCGATAGAGCCAGATCGCGTTGGGCATCCGCCCCGATTCGACCTCACCGGACTGCGCAAGGCCGATGCCCCGGAACAGGCCGAGCAGATCGAACTCGGTCTCGCAGCCCATGTCGTCCAGCGTCTCCTCGTCGGGGAAATCCTCGACATGGATCGCAACGCCCTCGCAGCGGGCGCGGAACGCTTCCGGCAAGGCAGCGAAGGCGTCGTGGGCGAGGGCTTCGATCTCCGCGAGGTCCGGGGCCCGCAAAGACGCGAGGTCGCTCATGCGGCGCCGATCTCCGGTGCGACGCAGGTGGTGAGAAAGCCCGCGAGATCGTCGGTGATGTGGTCGATATGCGGCTCACGCACCGCCTCCTGCTCGAAGGCCTCGCGGTACGGATCGATGATCCGGGGCACGACGAGCACCGTCGCCATGCCGAGATCGTGCGGGACGGCGAGGTTGCGGGCGATGTCTTCGAACAACGCGGCGCGCTTCGGCTCGACCCCGTGGGCCTTCAGGAAGCGCTCGTAGGTCACCCGCTCGGGTTTGGGCACGAAATCGGCGGCGGCGATGTCGAAGACGTCCTCGAAATGGTCGAGGATGCCGAGCTTGGCCGCGACGCTCTCCGCATGGCGACGCGAACCGTTCGTGAGGATCAGCTTGCGGCCGGGCAGCTTCTCGATGGCGTCGCCGAGGGCTGCGTCGAGCTTGATGGTCGAGTGGTCGATATCGTGAGCGAAGTCGAGGAAGTCGTGCGGGTCCACGCTGTCTTCGATCATCAATGCCTTCAGCGTCGTCCCGTAGCGATGGTAGAAATACTTCTGCAACGCTCGCGCGGAGAGCGCGTCGAGACCGTAGAGGCGCATCACGTAAAGGGTGATGCGGTCATCGACCTGTGGCCAGACCATCGCGTCGCTCGGGTAGAGCGTGTTGTCGAGATCGAACACCCAAGTATCGACGTCGGCGAAGCCGCGGGCGCCTGGGGCGGTGAAGTGGTCTTGCGTCGGCTGATACAAGGAATCCGTCGCAGGATAGAGGAGCGGCGCGGGGCCGGGCGATAACAATGCGCCGAGACGGCCAAGGTTGCTAGACTCATGCCAGTTCTCTTCGGAACCAGCATGAGTCTCCGGCGACCCTTCAGCCCCGCCGAATCAGGGTGCCCGCGCCGTAATTCGTGAACAACTCCAGGAGCACGGCATGGTTGACCTTGCCGTCGAGGATGACGACCGCCTCCACGCCCCGGTCGAGGGCGTACATGCAGGTCTCGATCTTCGGGATCATGCCGCCCGTGATGGTGCCGTCCGCGATCAAGCGGCGGCAATCCTCCACCGTCAGTTCCGGGATCAGCTTCTTGTTCTTGTCGAGCACGCCCGGCACGTCCGTGAGAAGCAGCAGGCGCTTGGCCCGCAGCGCCCCGGCAATGGCACCCGCGAAGGTATCGGCGTTCACGTTGTAGGTCTGCCCGTCCGCGCCGTAGGCCACGGGGGCGAGGACGGGGATCAGTTCCGCCTTCAGCACGGCGTCCAGCACGCCGCGCTCGACGTGCTCGGGTTCGCCGACGAGGCCCAGATCGAGCACCTGTTCCTCGTTGCTCTCGGGATCGCGGTACGTCTTTAGGGCGCGCTTGGCGCGCACCATGTTGCCGTCCTTGCCGCACAGGCCGATGGCCCGGCCGCCCTGTCCCGAGATCCAGCCGACGATCTGCTTATTGATGGAGCCCGCCAGCACCATCTCCACCACCTCGACGGTGGCCGCGTCCGTGACGCGCAGGCCGCCCCGGAATTCGGATTGGATGCCCAGCCGGTTCAGCATCTTGCCGATCTGCGGCCCGCCGCCGTGCACCACCAGGGGCTTCAGGCCGGATTGCTCGAGAAGAACGACGTCTTGCGCGAAGGTCTGTGCCGCCTCGGCGTCGCCCATCGCGTGACCGCCGTACTTGATGAGCACGATCTCCTGATCGTAGCGCTGCATGTGCGGCAACGCCTGGGCGAGGATCTCGGCGCGCACATGCACGTTCGGCAGTTCGGTCATCGCGGTCCTTTGCCAGCTTTCCCGCCGCGTCTGGCGGAAGCTCGGGTCTCAGGGCGAGGTGCTTCTACAGGACTTGTTCCGGGCATTGAAGCCGCGATCACGCGGTTCGGCACGATCGCGGCTCGTCAAAAAACCGTCGTGATTTCGCGGTGTTGCTGCCTGGCTACAGACCGGGTGGCGGCAGATCCGTCCGGTTGCGCCTTTGCCGTTCCCGGCCCATGCTGCAACGCGGCAAGCCGCCCGGTCGGCTGCCGGGAGACAGGGCATGCGTATCGCGATGATCGGGGCGGGTTATGTCGGGCTGGTGTCCGGCGCCTGCCTCGCGGATTTCGGCCACGACGTCGTCTGTATCGACAACGATCCGGCTAAGGTCGAGGCCCTCGAAGCGGGCCGCATGCCGATCTACGAACCGGGCCTCGAATCTCTCGTCGCCGACAATGTCCGCCAGGGCCGCCTTTCGTTCGGCACCGACCTGCGTGGGGCGGTGTCGGACGCGGATGCCGTGTTCATCGCCGTCGGCACGCCCTCGCGCCGGGGCGATGGCTTCGCCGATCTCTCCTTCGTGCACGAGGCCGCGCGCGAGATCGCCGGCGCCCTCTCGGGCTACACGGTCGTCGTCACCAAATCGACGGTGCCGGTCGGGACCGGCGACGAGGTCGAGCGCATCATTCGCGAGACCGCCCCGCAGGCCGATTTTGCCGTGGTCTCGAATCCGGAATTCTTGCGCGAGGGTGCCGCGATCGGGGACTTCAAGCGCCCCGACCGGATCGTGGTCGGTACCGAGGATCCGCGCGCCGAGGCCGTGATGCGCGAGGTCTACCGCCCGCTCTACCTCAACGCATCGCCGATCCTCGTGACCGGACGCCGCACGGCCGAACTGACCAAGTACGCCGCCAACGCGTTCCTCGCGGTCAAGATCACCTTCATCAACGAGATGGCCGACCTGTGCGAGGCAGTGGGTGCCGACGTGCAGCAGGTGGCCCGCGGCATCGGCCTCGATGGCCGAATCGGCACGAAGTTCCTCCATGCCGGGCCCGGCTATGGCGGTTCGTGCTTCCCGAAGGACACGCTGGCGCTGGCCAAGACGGCGCAGGACCACGGCATGCCATTGCGCATCGTCGAGACGGTGGTGGCGGTGAACGATCAGCGTAAGCGCGCCATGGCCCGCAAGGTGATCCGCGCCTGCGGCGGCTCCGTGCGCGGCAAGACGATTGCGCTGCTCGGCCTCACCTTCAAGCCCGACACGGACGACATGCGCGAGGCGCCTTCGCTCGCAATCGCCGCAGGGTTGCAGGATGGTGGCGCAAAAGTGCGAGCCTACGATCCCGAGGGGATGGACCAGGCCAAGCCGCTTCTCCCTACCGTCTCCTTCGCCGAAGACGCCTATTCCTGTGCAGAAGATGCCGATGCCATCGTTATCGTTACCGAGTGGAACGCCTTCCGCGCCCTCGACCTGAAGCGTCTTCGTAGCGTGATGCGCACGCCGATTCTGGTCGATCTCCGCAACATCTACGACCCTGTTACCGCAGCGCAGCATGGATTTGCCTATCAAGGCGTCGGGCGCGGCGGCGGAGACGAGCCTGCTCCGATCGCTTGACCGGCTAAACTTGCGGCCTTCTGCATGGATACTTGCTGTGCCGGAGGCCGAAGACTTCAGAAATCGGCTCCCGCGACCGTGCCGGAATGGCTGGTGCAATAGTCCCTGCTGCTGTCGGCGGATGCTCTGATGATGTATCGTTCAACTTGGTGTTGCTGCCGCGAGTTGAAAATTGGCTTTTATGCGGCAGCGATTGCGCGCATCGCTGATGAATACATGTCACATCGCCCTGCAAATTCCCTCTAAGGCAAAGACCTGTGGTGATGCGAGGTTGGACACCGCATTGACGCCATACTAAGGGACCAGATGGTCCTCACTCGCCGAGAGCCGAGCCACCCACTCACGAGCGCCCGCGACCCGAACGTGACACAACGCACAGACATCGCGATCGTCGGACGCGCCTGCCGACTTCCCGGAGCGCCGAGCGTCGGGGGGCTGTGGCAGCTCCTTTCGGAGGGCCGCTGCGCGGTCAGCACCCTTCCTTCGGACCGCTTCTCCCTGGAGCGGTTCCTGCACCCCCGCGCCCACGAGCGCGGCAAGAGCTACACCTTCGCGGCGGGCGCGCTGGACGACGTCTGGTCCTTCGATCCGACCGTTTTCGGCATTTCGCCCCGCGAGGCCGAGCAGATGGACCCGCAGCAGCGCATGCTGCTGGAGTTGACCTGGGAGGCTCTTGAGGATGCGGGCCTGCGGCCCTCCGCCGTGGCGGGCAGCCAGATCGGTGTGTTCGTCGGTGCCTCGTCCCTCGATCACGGCAACCTGCGCATCATGGATGCGCCCTCGGGCGACGCCTACACGGCCACCGGCAACACACTCTCGATCCTCTCGAACCGCATCTCCTACATCTATGATCTGAAGGGTCCGAGCTTCACGGTCGACACCGCGTGCTCGTCCTCCCTCGTCGCCTTCGACAACGCAATTCAGGCGATCCAGTCCGGCCGGATCGACACCGCCATCGTCGCGGGCGTGAACGTTCTGGCGAGCCCGTTCAACTTCATCTGCTTCTCGGCCGCGCAGATGCTCTCGCGCACCGGCCTGTGCCAGGCGTTCTCGAAGAACGCGGACGGTTACGTCCGCTCCGAGGGCGGCGTGGTGATGGTGCTGCAATCCGCCGAGGCGGCGCGTCGCAACGGCGCGACCGTACGCGCGGTCGTCGCGGCTTCGGGTGTGAACTCCGATGGGCGGACCACCGGCATCTCCCTCCCCTCCGGCTATGCCCAGGCGGCCTTGCTGGAGAAGGTCTACCGCGAGGCGGAGATCGCGGTGGACGATCTCGCCTTCATGGAAGCGCATGGCACCGGCACGCCGGTCGGTGATCCGATCGAGGCATCCGCCATCGGGACCAAGCTCGGTCAGGGCCGCAGCGCGCCTCTGCCGATCGGCTCAATCAAGACGAATATCGGCCATACCGAGCCGGTCTCGGGCCTCGCCGGCCTGATGAAGGCGACGCTCGCCCTCGAGCACAACCTCGTTCCGCCCTCGCTGCACGCGGCGGAGCTGAATCCCGAGATTCCGTTCGACAATCTGAACCTTCAGGTCGTGCGCCAGGGCCTGCCGATCACCCGCGGCAGCCGCCAGCGTTTTGCGGGCGTCAACTCTTTCGGCTTCGGGGGCACCAATGCCCACGTCGTCATCACCGATGCCGATCCGGTTCCGGCCGACAAGGCTTCGGACGGCCGGGCGCCGCAAGTTCTGATGATCTCGGCGCAGAGCCGCGCCGCCCTGAACGAACTCGCCCTCGACTATGCCGAGCGATTCGAGGCCGAGCCTGCGGCCATCGCCGAGCTCGCCGCTGCCGTCGCTCACCGCCGCGAGCGGATGTCCACGCGCCTCGCCATCTCCCTCGACAGGTCGACCGATGTGGCTGCCGCCCTGCGCGCCATCGGCGAAGGTGAGGATACCGAGGCGGCCCATACCGGCACCGCCGTGGACCGCGCCGCCGAGGTGGCCTTCGTCTACTCCGGAAACGGTAGTCAATGGGCGGGCATGGGCCGTGAGGCCTATGAACTGAACCCCGATTTCCGGGCCGCCTTCGACAAGATCGACGGCCTGTTCCAAACCTACGCCGATTGGTCCCTGAAGGACGCGCTGTACGCCGAGGATCTCGACGAGCGTCTTGTCCTCACCAGCGTCTCGCAGCCGCTGATCTTCGCCATCGAGAGCGCCTCGACCGCGTCCCTGCGGGCCAAGGGCCTGATGCCGAGCTACGTGCTCGGCCACAGCGTCGGTGAGATCGCGGCGGCCGAGGCCGCCGGCATCCTGACGCTCGAGGATGCGGTCAAGGTCATCTACTACCGCAGCCATCATCAGGAGACGACGCACGGCCAGGGCACCATGGCGGTGCTGCTGATGCCGGTGGAGGAGGTTCCGGCCTTCCTCAAGGATTTCCCGAGCCTCGACCTCGCGGCGACCAACAGCCCGAAGGCCGTGACGGTGGCCGGGCCGGTGGCCGATATCGACGCCGCGCTCAAGGCCCTGTCGCGCAAGCGCCGCCGTGGCCGTAAGCTCGATCTCGCCTATGCCTTCCACGGAAGGCTGATGGATCCGACCGAGAAGCCGCTGCTGCGTGACCTTACGGGGCTGCGCCCGCAACCTGGCATCGTGACGATGATGTCCACCGTCACCGGCGCCGCGCTGGATGGGACGAATTTCGGCCCGAACTACTGGTGGCGCAACATCCGCGAGCCGGTGCGCTTCAGCGACGCGGTGCAGGAGGCGACCCGTCAGGGCGCCCGCGTGTTCGTGGAAGTCGGCCCGCGCGCGACCCTCATGTCGCATGTCGGTGACTCGGTCGAACCGCTGGGCATCGAGATCGCGACCGTCGGCGTCATGCACCGCAAGACGTCGAACGCGGACCCCATCGCCAAGGCGGTGAACGGGGCCCTCGTGCTTGGTGCGGCAGTGGACGAGGACAAGCTGTTCGGCTCCGTGCCGCGCGGCGACGTGCCCTTGCCGACCTATCCGTGGCAGCGCCGCCCGTTCCGGCTGAACGATACGACCGAGAGTGTGGGCGCCCTCAGCCCCCGCCCCTACCACCCGCTGATCGGCTCCCGCACGGAGTCGGACGGGCTGGAGTGGCATGGCTACGTCGATCCGCAGACCGTGCCCGAACTCGAGGATCACCGCGTCGAGGGGCAGGTGATCATGCCCGGTGCGGGCTTCGTGGAGATGGCCCTCTCGGCCGCGCAGGCCGCCCTGAAGGACGAGTCTGTCGTCCTCTCGGAGTTCGAGATCGTCGCGCCGATGATCTTCGCGGAGGATGCCCTGCGCGAAGTGATGGTCCGCCTCTCGGGAAGCGGGAATGGCATTCAGGTTCTGAGCCGTCCGCGTCTCACCCAGACGCCCTGGCAGCTCCACGCCCAGGCGAAGGTGGTCGAGGGCGAGTTCTCGGCCCCGCGCAAGCCCGATCTCGATGGCTTCGACTTCGACAGCGCGGGCGATCACGTCCTGTCCGGCGAGGCACTCTATGCCCGTGCGAAGGCGGCCGGTCTCGGCTTCGGCCCGAGCTTTCGTCAAGTCGCCCTGTCGGCCCGGGTGGACGAGGCGACCATCGTCTCGGATCTCGTGCCGGCGGAAGCCGATCCGCGCTACGCTCTCGTCCCGTCGCGGCTCGATGCCTGCTTCCACGGCCTGATCCTGCTCTTTGCCGATCTCCTCGGGGAGGGAGCGGGCAAGGCCTATATTCCAGTGCGCTTCGGCGAGATCCGCCTCGTGAAGCCGGGCGCCTCCATTGCCCGTTCGGTGATCCGCACGCGCCGTTGCAACGAGCGCTCCATTCTGGCCGACTTCACCTTGCTCGATGCGGTGGGCGAGGTGATCGCCACGATCCGCGAGGGCCGGTTCCAGGCGCTGCGTAGCAAGGGCGGCGACGAACTCGCAGCCTACGCGATCAGCCAAGTCTCCGAACTCGCGACCGAGCCGACGGCGATCCCGATGGAGCGGCGCCCGAGCGTGGCGACGCGCCTGCGGCCGCTGACGCAGCAGGTGAAGGGTCCAGCCGATGCCGCGCTCTCGCCGGGGCATCTTCTGCTCGAAGGCTGGGCGACCTCTCTCGCCTTCCGTCTCGCGCACGGTCTGTCGCGGAACACCGGCGTCGTCGCCCTCACCGACCCTCGCCTGCCTGCCGCGCTCCGCCCGTGGCTCGTCAATGCGCTCTACGCGCTGGAGAGCAGCGGTCTCGCCGAGCACGAGAACGACGCGTGGCGTCTGGGTGATGGCTCGGCCCTTCCCGCGCCCGACGAGATCATGCGCTGGATCGCGGCGGACCACCCGGATCTTTCGGCGGAGTTGGTTCTGATCGCGGATGTCGGATCCACCGTCGACCGCATCCTGGCGGGCGACGTCACCGACGTTCCGAACCTGCCGCAGAGCGCCATCGATGCGTTCGTCATGCGCTCGGCCACGTCGCGCCATTCGGCGGCGGCCCTCGCGAGCCTGCTCGACGGCGCCCTGGCCCAGTTGCCGAAGGAGCGTGCTTTGCGCGTGCTTCAGGTGGGCTACGGCCCGCTCTCGGCGCAGGTCGCGGCGTTCACGGGCCAAGCGCACGCACGCTTCACCATCCTCGAGACTGACCGGCGCTTGGCCGAGCGGGCTCGTCTGTCCTTCGGCCTCGCCGCGACCCTCGTGGAAGCGTCGAGTGAGCTCCCTGCGGGTGGTTTCGATCTCATCGTCGGCGCGGGCAGCCTGCATCGTGGCGAGCGCGGCCTCGTCGGGGATCTTTCCGCCGCTCTGGCGACGGGCGGCTTGATGGTCGCCGTAGAGCCCGGCATCTCGCTGTTCCGCGATCTCGTCTTCGGCTTGACGCCGGATTGGTTCGAGGAGGGGATGGGCGGCCTGCCCATCGGGCGGCTCGACGATATCGGCGGCTGGCAGCGTACGCTCAGCGCGGCGGGCCTCGTTTCGGTCTCCGTCGATCGCGCCATTTCCGGCAACGGCGACGACCTTCTCCTCGTGGCGGAAGCGCCCGTCCGGCCGACCCCGGCTGCGGCACAGAGCTTCGCCTTCATCATCGGGTCCGACGACGATTTCGCCGCCGAGACCGCCTCTTCGCTGGCGACCCTGCTGGTCGCGGGCGGCGTCCACGTCTCGATCATCCTCGATTCCGAGACGTCGCTGATGGAGCTGGAGAAGGAGACACCGGATACGGTGGTCTTCCTCGCCGGTGCCTTCTCCCGCGGTGGCGAAGCGGCCGAGCGGCTGCGCGACCGCTGCATGAGCCTGAAGCGGTGTGTCGAGCATCTCGGTGCCCGCCAGACGTGTCTCTGGGTCGTGTCGCCGGGCGCCACCCGTGACCGCGGCGGCCAGATGACCAATGTCGAGGCGGGCGTGTGGGCCTTCACCCGCACCCTGGCCAACGAGGTGCCGAACCTCGATATCCGCCGCATCGACCTCTCGCCCGAGATGTCTTCGAAGCGCGCCTCCGAGCGCCTGCGCGACCTCATCCTTTCCGGCACGCCGGAAACCGAGATCGTGCTCGATGACGAGAGCACACAGGTCGTGCGCTTCCATGCCGGCAGGCCGCGCCACAGCGATCCGGCGGATCGCGTACCGGCCGAGGCGGCGCGTCTGGAGCGCAGCAACACCGGCGGCCTGAACGAGATGGTCTGGGGGCCCGCCGAGCGGGTCGCGCCGGGCAAGGGCGAACTGGAAATCGCCGTGGAGGCCACCGGCCTTAACTTCCGCGACGTTCTCTGGGCGCTCTCTATGCTGCCGGAGGAGATTCTGGAGGACGGCTTCGCCGGTCCCCGCCTGGGTCTCGAATGTGCGGGCCGCGTCACGGCGGTGGGTCCGGGCGTGAAGGGTTTCAAGGTCGGCGATGCCGTCGTCGCCTTCGCCCAGTCCGGCTTCTCCACGCATATCGTGGTCCCCGACCTCGTCGTCGCGCCGATGCCGCAGGGTGTCGATCCGATGGCGGCGGCGACGGTGCCCGTGGCGTTCCTCACCGCCTATTACGCTCTCGTCTCCTGTGCCCGGATGCGGCGCGGCGAGTGGGTGCTGGTCCATGGCGGCGCGGGTGGTGTCGGCCTCGCCGCGCTGCAGATCGCCAAGCTCAAGGGCGCTCGCGTCATCGCGACGGCGGGCTCGCGCGAGAAGCGGGCCCTGGTAAAGGCCCTCGGCGCCGAACATGTGCTCGATTCCCGCTCGCTCGCCTTCGTGGACGATGTCCGCGCGATCACCGGCGATGGCGTCGATATCGTGCTGAACAGCCTGTTCGGCGAGGCAATGGAGCGCTCCCTCAACGCGCTTCGTCCGTTCGGGCGATTCGTCGAATTGGGCAAGCGCGATTACGTCGCCAACACCCATATCGGCCTGCGGCCGTTCCGGCGGAACCTCAGCTACTTCGGCGTCGATCTCGATCAGGTGATCCAGCACCAGGGCGACGATGGCGCGCGGATGTTCCGCGAAGTGATGGCGCTGTTCAACGACGGCGGCCTGAAGCCACTGCCCTACCAGCCCTTCACGGCGGCCGAGACCTCGGACGCGTTCCGGCTGATGCAGCAATCCGGTCACATCGGTAAGATCGTGATCAGCCCGCCCAAGGCGGGCACGGTGCTCAAGGACGTCGCCAAGCCCTTCGCGGTGGCGGCCGATGGCGTCCACCTCGTCACCGGTGGCCTCGGCGGCTTCGGCCTGGAGGCGGCGCGCTGGCTCGCGGATCGCGGCGCGAAGCACATCGTCCTGTCCGGCCGCAAGGGCGCGACGACCGATGAGGCGAAGGCACTTCTGACCGAACTGTCCGAGCGCGGGGTGAAGGTCGAGGCCAAGGCGGTGGACATCACCAGCCGTTCGGCCGTGGACCGGATGCTTTCGGAGATCGAGCGTGGCGGACGAAAGCTGGCTGGCGTGATCCACGCGGCGGCTGTCCTTCAGGACGGGCTCATCGCCAACCTGGACGTCTCGGCGCTCGACGCGGTGATCGGTCCGAAGGTCGTCGGCGCGCAGCACCTCGATGCGGCGACCCGCGACCGGGCGCTCGACTACTTCGTCCTGTTCTCTTCGGCCACGACCTTCATCGGCAATCCGGGCCAGGGCTCCTACGTCGCCGCGAACGGCTTCATGGAAGGTCTTGCCCGCCAGCGCCGCCGCAAGGGGCTTCCGGCCCTGGCTGTCGCCTGGGGCGCCATCGGCGATGTGGGCATGCTCGCCCGCAACAAGGCCGTGATGGAGACCCTGGCCGGGCGTGTCGGCGTGACGCCGATGGAGGCTCGCCGCTGCCTCGATCTGATGGCCGACGCCCTGTCGAACCAGGGCACCGCGCCGGACGAGGCCGTGATCGCCATCGCGGCGATGCATTGGGGCAAGGCGCGCGAGCGGCTCGCGACCATGCGCTCCCCGAGCTACGCCGAACTCGGCTCCGACCAGCAGGCGGAGTCCGGCGCGGTGCAGACGATCAACATCGCGGGCCTACTCAAGGCCTCCGACATCGACTCGGTGCGCAAGACCGTGTCGGATGCGATCGTCGATGACATCGCCCGCATCCTTCGGCTGCCCAAGGACGATATCAGCCGCGTGCGTCAGCTGTCGGAAATCGGTCTCGACTCGCTCATGGGCGTCGAGCTCGGCGCCAGCCTTCAGGAGCGGTTCGGCCTCGAATCGCCGCCTGCGGGCCTTTCGGCGGGCATGACCGTCAATGAACTCTCGGAGTCCTTAATTCAGGCGGTTTCCGCGCCCATGGACGATACGGCGGGCGTCGCGATGAGCCTCATGGCCAAGCATATCGGCGGTGAGGTGAGTGCGAGTGTAGTCGGCCCGCTCCGCGACCTCATCGAGGCGCGCGAGAACGAGAGCAAAGAGACACAGCGATGACGCAATCGGCGCGGCCCGACGGCGGGCGGGCGGCCCTGGCCGGCTTCGTGACGAACCGCCTCGGGCGGGCGACACCCCGGCCTGCCCCGGCCAAGGCGCCGGAGGCGTCGCGCATCAGCGCGGCGCAGAATTTCGAAAACCTGCCGGGCTACCGTGAGCTGAAGCTTCAGCGCTCGGGTGCGGAGCTGATCGGCCTCGGCAACCCCTTCTTCCGCGTCCACGACGCGAAGGCGGGCGCCACGACGCGGATCGACCAGAAGATCTTCACGAACTTCTCGTCCTACGATTACCTCGGCCTCAATGGGCACCCTAAGGTCAGCGGCGCTGCCCGCGAGGCCATGGAAGCCTACGGCACTTCGGCCTCCGCGAGCCGCGTGGTGGCGGGTGAGCGGCCGGGCCATATCAGCCTGGAACAGGCGCTCGCTGCTCATTATCGCACCGAAGGGTGCGTCGTGATGGTGAGCGGGCACGCCACCAACGTCACGACCATCGGCGCCCTGCTGGAGCCGGGCGACGTGGTGTTTCACGATGCGCTTTCGCACAACAGCATCGTCACGGGCGTTCAGCTGTCCGGGGCGCAGCGCCGTTCCTTCGCCCACAACGACCTCGACGCCCTGGAGAACTTGCTCCAGGCGACGCGCCACGAGCATCGCCGCGCGCTGATCGTGGTCGAGGGCCTCTACAGCATGGACGGCGATGCGCCGGACCTCGCGGGCTTCGTCGCTCTCAAGAAGCGTTACGATGCGTGGCTGATGGTGGACGAGGCCCACGGCCTCGGTGTCACCGGCCGCACGGGCGCGGGGCTCTTCGAGTATTGCGGTGTCGACCCCAAGGAGGTCGATATCTGGATGGGCACCCTGTCCAAGACGCTGTCGGCCTGTGGCGGCTATATCTGCGGCCCGATCGCGCTGATCGAGTATCTCAAGCATTCGGCCGGCGGCTTCGTCTACAGCGTCGGCATGTCCCCACCCCTCGCGGCGGCGGCAGAGGCGGCCCTGGCGGTGATGCAGGCCGAGCCGGAGCGGGTCGAGCGTCTTCGCCAGAACGGCAACCTGTTTCTCACCACGGCGCGCAAGCTCGGGCTCGATACGGGCTTCAGCCTCGGCCTCGCGGTGATCCCGGTGATCGTCGGCGATTCCCTCAAGGCCGTGACCCTGTCGGACCGGCTGTTCCGGCGAGGGATCAACGTTCAGCCGATCATCCACCCGGCGGTGCCTGAGCGGAGTTCGCGCCTGCGCTTCTTCCTCACCTCGGAGCATACGCCGGAGCAGATCACCGATACGGTCAACGCGGTGGCCGAAGAGATCGCGGCGATCGACAAGGGCGGCTCGCTGATCGAGCAATTGCTCGCCAAGCGCTGACAACCGTCTGACGGATCATAAAAAAGGGGCGCGGACCGACAGGTCCGCGCCCCTTTTTTCGTGAGCTCGTTCCTACCGTGCGGTGCTGTACACGGCTGCCGCCGAGGCGACAGGGCCCGTGAGGGTGGAGAACACGCCCAGCACCTTCTGGACCTCGGTGAACGGCGCGTTCGACACGTAGAGCAGATCGCGGTTGCGCATCCGGAACGCCTGCGCCGTGAACAGGCTGTTCGGGTCGCGCATGTCGATCCGGTACACCACCGGCACCAGCGGCGTGCCCGTCAGCTTCGAGCCCGGCGCGAGGCGGCGCACGATGGGCGCCGGCTCGAACCGGAAGATGAAGGTGCCCGCCGGATCGGCCTGGAAGTCCGACAGGCCGCGCGCCTTGGCCAGCGCCTGCGCCAGGGTGATGCCGTCCGCCTGGAACGGCAGTTCCGTCGCATTGCCGAGCGCGCCCACCGCCAGGAAGGTCTGCGGGTCGCGCACCAGCGTCAGCACGTCGCTTGGCCGGAGGAAGATGTTCTCCTTCGGGTTCGACACCACCGTCGTCAGCGGCACCGTGGCCGTCACCTGCCCGCGCGACAGCCGCACGAAGGTCTCGGACACCGGCGAGCGCACGCCGCCCGCGCTCGCGATCACATCGAGCAGGCGGTCGCCATGGCCCGACAGCGGCAGGCGGGCGCCCGCCACGGCTTCGCCGGTCACCGTGACGGTTTGCGAGATCGGCTTGGTGACCGAGACGAGCACCTGCGGCTGGATGGCCTTGCCCGCCAGTTCGTTCTCGATCAGCGCCTGCACGTCCTGCGGCCTGCGCCCGGCAACCTGGATGCGACCGGCATAGGGAACGGAGATCGCGCCGTCGCGGCCCACCGGCTGCTCGGGGATGAGCGCGGATTTGGAGCCCGCCGAGAAGCGGTCGGCCACGAGCGGGCCGGAGAACAGGCCGCCGGACCCGGCCTCCCAGACCGAGACGGCGACCATGTCGCCGACCCCGATCAGCGGCTCGGCGGAGGGGCGGTGATCGCCGAAGGAGGCGAGCAGGCTGTCGAGGGGGCGCCCGCGCAGGGCCTCGATGACGGCGGGGGTGACGTCGATGATCTCGTAGCGGGCGAGCAGGCCGCCGCCGGTTCCCGCCACCTCGGCTCCCGACTGGATCGCCTGGGCCGTCGGTCCCGCCGCAGGCAGGAGCGTGCAGCCCGACATCGCCACCGTAGCGATGCAGGCTGTCGAGACGGCAAGCTTGCCCAAACGCATCATTCACAAATCCGCTGTGCCGGGCCCGTCGAAGCGGCCCGCCGCCCCATAAGGGGGCTGGAAGACTGCCATCAGCTTAACGGTGAATTGAGGCCGGTTCGAGGATCGCATCTTTCGGTGCCGGGCTGCGTGCCATCTCGGCAACAGAGTGGGCATAACCCACTGTCACGCCGAGGGGCGACCATGATGCTGCCGCCTTTTCCACGGCAGGACAGGCCTCGAGAACGCGGCGGCGTTCGGCGCGGATGGGCGTCGGCCCTGCTCCGACGGTGCACGCTCGGAAGGTATGGCTTTCATGACAGCGATCCCCGCTCCCGCTCCTGTCGCCTCCACGCCGCAAGACGTTGCCGGCACGCGCGGCGCGGGACGGGGTGGACGGCAGGTCTTCCTGTTCCTTCAGGGGCCGATCACGCCCTACTTCGCTCATACGGCGGACGAACTGGAGGCGCGGGGCCATCGCTGCCTGCGCGTGAACCTCTGCGTCGGCGACGTGCTGTTCTGGCGCCGCCCGGGCGCCATCAATTATCGGGGCCGCCGGGAGAAATGGCCCGCCTTCATTGCGGATCTGATCGACCGCGAGGGCGTCACCGACCTGATGCTTCTGGGCGAGCAGCGTTTCTACCACAAGGTTGCGATCGCGGCGGCGAAGGCCCGCAACCTCAACGTGACCGTGACCGATTTCGGCTATCTCCGGCCGGATTGGATCACGCTGGAGCGTGACGGCATGTCGGGGGACAGCTGTTTCCCCCGTGAACCCGAGGCGGTGATGGCGCTGGCCGAGAACCTGCCGGAGCCGGATCTGGAGCCGCGTTTCAAGGACAGCTTCAAGACACAGATCGTGTGGGACATCGCCTACCACATGTTCAGCAATTGGCTGTGGTTCCTGTTCCCATTCTACCGCTCTCACCAGATCTATCATCCGGCGCTCGTCTATCTCGGCACGGGCCTGCACATCCTGAAGGCTAAGTTCACTGCGCCGAGGGTCGATCGTTTCGTCGCCAAGCTGAAGGCGGACAAGACACCGTATTACGTGCTGCCCTTGCAGATGGAGAACGACTTCCAACTGCGTGCCTATTCGCCGTATTACGACTTCAAGGCGCCGATCCATGCCGTGGTCGCCTCCTTCGCCAAGAACGCACCGGCGAATTCGCGACTCGTCATCAAGGCCCATCCGCTTGATCCGGCGATGCGCAACTGGGCGCGGATCGTCCGCCGCTCCGCCGCCAAGCACGGCGTGTCGGGCCGGGTCGATTTCGTGGATGGCGGTAACCTCGCGATCATGCTCGATGCCTCGCAGGGCTGCATCACCGTGAACAGCACGGTCGGCTTGTGGTCGATGCGCGTGGCCGTACCGACGATGACCCTCGGCACGGCCGTCTACGACATCGAGGGCATGACCTTCCAAGGCCCCCTCGACCGTTTCTGGACCGAGGCCCGGCCGCCGCGTCCGGAGCTCTGGCACGCCTTCGTCCGGGCGATCGTGGCGCATATCCAGATCCGCGGCGTCTATTACGGCAAGGAGGGTCTCGCCGCCGCCGTCCAGGCGACCGCGTCGCGGCTCGATCTCACCGAGGGCGCGTGGCTGGAAATGCGCAACCGCGCCCGCCGCAACGGCCCGCCGCAGGACACCGTGGCGCCCGAGCACGCCTTCAGCCTGCAGAACGCCTGAGCCCTCGCCCCTCAGCGCCGCCGCAACAGGTGGCGCGAGGCCAGAGACCAGACCTGTTTCATCGCGGCCTCCACGGTCGGCTCGCGCCGCGTGAGGCCGGGGTCGCCCTCCGACAGGCGCTGGATGATGACCTCGGGCGGGCTGGGTAGGCCCGTCCGCGGATCGACATAGTGCGGGTAGACGATGAGCGCCCCCGCGACCAACTCGTCCAGAGTGATGCGCCGCGTACGGCGGGGGCAGGCCGGGCTCTCGGTGAGCCCCCAGCCGGCATAGAACGGCAGTCCGTGGGTCGTGACGCTCCGCCCTCGCAGCAACGCTTCGAAGCCGATCAGTGACGAGATGGTCTCGACATGGTCGGCGGCGGCGATGGCGTCGGCGGCCGGCACGTCGCGCAGAACGATATCGGCCAGCGACGACAGCTCTTCGGGCAGCACACGGCCCGGCCGTAGCCCGGCTTCGACATCGGGGTGCGGCTTGAACGCGATCACTGCATCCGGGTGGCGCTGGCGGGCGAGCTTGAGGAGATCGACGTTGCGGGTGACGGTCGCAAGGCACAGGTGGATCGAGGCGTCGTTCTCCACCTGACCGGCCACCAGCACGACCTTGCCCGGTCGCGGCATGACGGGCATCGGCGCGGCGCCGACATTGTACTTGCTGAGCTTCGCCTCGACGACGGCCCCACGGAGGCGCCGTGCCCGCTCCAGCACGTCGGCGGGGAAGGCTCCCGCCTCCAGCAGCGTTTCGAGATCGCTCGGCCCCGTGGCGTCGTAATAGATGCCGGTGGCATCGATGACGTGAGACGCGCCGGGCCGCAGGGCGACACCGAGGCCGATGGAGCGGATGAAACCGTCCTCCATCCGCAGAAGCGGCACTTTCGCCTCCCGGCAGGCCGCGGTCAGATCCGCCGGCGCGCGGCTCGCCCAGGCGACCACGCGGTCGTAGCGGGCGATCTCGCCGGGTTTCGGCGCGTGGCGGGGCGCGGCGATGGCGGGCCTCTGTCCCGGCGAGGCCAGGGCCCGCGACAGCCACCGTCGCTTCCACCCGGCAAAGCCGATGCAGAGTGTCCTGGCGGCGTTGGCGCGCTGCTCCTCCACGATCAGGCGAAGAATCGCCGCCGCTTCCTCGAATCGGCAGCTCTCGCCGCCATAGGGCTCGAAATACCGTGAGCAGATCAGGTAGACCGCCGCGAAGACCTCGACCGGCGAGCGGCTGCGCGTCCGGCGGATGGGATCAAGCCGATCGTCGGTGAAGCCCCACCCGGCATAGAAGGGCACGCCGAAGCAGGTGACCGGCCGCCCGGCCAGCGAAGCCTCGAAGCCGATATGACTCGTGACGACGTAGAGGTGTGAAGCGGCTTCGATCACCGACCAAGCCTCGACCGGCTCAGCGATGAGTCGGGCGCCGGTCGCCTCGACGGCCTCCCTGTCGAGATGACCGACGGCATTCATCTTGGCGGCGGGGTCCATCACCACCACCCGGTCGGCATTCGGGTGCTCGGCGGCGGCGGCCGCGAGCATGGTGGAGAAGCCGGTCTCGCTGGCAAGGCCGAAGCCGATGGTGGGGTCGCGTTGCGCCTGATCGATGATCACGACGAGGGGTCGCGCGGCATCGGCGTTGCCAAGCAGGGCGGCGAGGTCGGCGCGACGGGGATCGTTGTCGAGGCTGAGCCGCGCCTTGCGCAGGAGGGCGATGCCTGCCTCGGCGCGGGCGAGGATGTCGTCATCCTCCCAGCCGCCTTCCTGCAGCATCGTCTCCAATTCGCTCGGGGCCGTGGCGTCGTAATGGATGCCGAGTCCATCCACGATCGAACTCAGGGGGCGCTGTGTCCGCGCGCCGGGCAGGCGCAGGAAGCCCTCGTCCCAGCGGTCGGCATGACCGACGCGCCGGGACACCGGCTCGCTGCCGAGGCGCCGCACCTGTCGGCCTCCGGGCATCTCGATGTCCGAGAGCGTCCGCGGCCACAGGCGCTTGAGCTTGCCACCTTCCATCCGAAACTCATCCAATCCGGAACAACCGAGCCATTCTCACCGGCGGAGATGGCGCCTCGAAAGGCGCGGCGGGCGAGGCCGGACGACCGAGCCGTCCCGCCCGATCACTGCGGCATCGGGCATAGCACCTGACCCGTCCAGGCCGAAATGGCTTCCCCTCCGGCGGGGAGCACTCTACGAGGCCCGCGACGGCGCGGGGACTTCCATATCGCCGGGACAGCGTCAAGCGAGGCGGTTCTCGGGGCCGCACCGAAGAGGGGACGACGACATCATGGCGGGAATCACCAGCCGCAGGCCGGGCAGCGCGCGGTGAGGACGATCCTCATCACCGGGGCGTCGAGCGGCATCGGCGCCGCCCTCGCCCGCCATTACGCCGGGCCGCAGGTGCGGCTGATCCTCGTGGCGCGCAACGAGCCCCGCCTGGAATCGGTGGCGCAGGATTGCCGCGCCAAGGGCGCCGTGGCCGAGGTGGCGCGCGGCGATACCCGCGACCGCGCGGCGATCCATCAACTCATCACCGAAGTCGACGCCCGATCGCCGCTTGACCTCGTGGTGGTCAACGCGGCGATCAATGGCGGCGGCAAGGAAGGCCGGGTCGAGACCGAGGAGGTCGCCTTCGAGACGGCCGACATCAACTACATCGGCTCGCTCAATGTGATGCTGCCGACGCTCAGCCTCATGCTTGCCCGAGGCCGGGGCCAGATCGCGCTCATGTCATCGCTCGCGGCCTATGCACCCCTCGCCGACGCGCCGACCTATAGCGGCGCCAAGGCGGCGTTGGTCGCTCATGGCCTCGCCCTGCGCCAGAAGGTCTGGCCGCTCGGCGTGCGCATCAGCGTGGTGACGCCGGGCTACGTGAAGACACCGATGGGCAGCGATCTGAAGGGATGGCGCCCCCTGGAGATGAGTGCTGAGAAGGCGGCGGCGCTCATCGCCAAGGGCCTGGAGCGTGATCGGGACGTGGTGTCCTTCCCGTTGCCCCTCGCCATCCTGGCGCGGGGCGTGCTGCTGTTGCCCGAATGGGTGCGGCGGGTCAGCCTGTCGGCTTTCAAGTTCAATCAGAGGTAACGGCTTTGCGGATCGCGCTCCTCGTCCTCGAAGCCCTGCCGAACGCCCGAACCGTGCGGCGGCTGATTGCGGACAGGGGGCATGAGATCGTCCTCGTCGGTCTGTCCAACGCCGAACGGCCGTCGAGCGGCGGGTTGACCGGGCAGTTGCGCCGTCATCTCGGCCGCTCCGGCACGGGAATCCTGCCCTATCTCGCAGTGAATTTCGGACTGCCGGATCTGCTTCGGCCGCTGGCGCCCTTCACCCAGGCGGCCGCAGGCAGCGCCGACCAGCCCGAGACGACACCCATCGCCACCCTCTGCCGCCGCCTCGGCATCCGCGCAGTGAAGGTGGACGACGTGAACGGACCGGAGATGGCTGAGGCCCTGCGCCAGGCCGCGCCCGATCTGATCCTGACCTACCATTTCGACCAGATCCTGAAGCCCGCGACCATCGCACTGGCCCGGCTCGGCGGCATCAACGGCCATCCGGGCCTGCTGCCGCGCCATCGTGGCCCGGTGCCGACGATCCATGCTCTGTCGGAGGGGCCGGACACGTTCGGGATGACCCTGCATAAGCTGGCGGCGGCCATCGATGCCGGCGCGATCCTCGATCAGGAGGCGGTGCGTCTGCCCGCCGACGTCACGGCCACTCGCGCGGCGATTCTGTTGCATGAGCACGGGCGGGCCATGCTCGACAGGTTGCTCGACACGATCGCCGCGACGGATGCGATTCCCGAGGGGCGGATGGCGGACGTGTTGCCCTATTGCCCCTTCCCGGATCGGGCGATGCTGGCCGACCTCAAACGCCGCGGGTTGCGGCTCACCGATGCGTCGGATCTCGCGGCGGCGGCGAAGCTGTCCCTGCGGTAGGGCTCGACAGGTCGAGCGCCCGCTTGCGCCCATAGCCGTAGAAGATCGCGAGGCCCAATCCGGTCCAGGCGGCCAGACGCAGCCAGGTTTCAGGGGGCAGCGAGGCCATCAGCACCGCGCAGGCGAGCAAGCCGAGCCCGGCGACGAGATCGGCCGCCGGGACCCGGAACGGTCGGTGCCGCGTCGGCTGCAGGCGGCGCAGGATCGGCACACTGGCGCAGACCAGACCGAAGGCGAATAGGGTTCCGATGCTGACGAGTTCGCCCAACACGTCGATGGGGACCAACCCCGCGACAGCGGCGGTGACGAGACCGATGACGAGTTGGCCGCGCGCGGGCGCATGGGTCTCGGGATCGACATGGGCGAAGGCGCGGGGCAAAAGCCCGTCGCGGGCCATGGCGTAGAAGATCCGCCCCTGGCCGTAGAGGGCGGTGAGCGTAGACGTGGTGAGCCCGACCAGCGCACCGATCTTGACGATGATCGCGAAGCTGGGAAAGCCGATCACGTCGACCGCCTTCGCGATCGGATCCGGCACGTTGAGATCGCGATAGGGCACGAGGCCGGTCAGCACGGCGGCGACGGCGACGTAGAGGACCGTACTGAGGAGCAGCGAGCCGATCACCCCCTTGGGCGCATCGGATTGCGGATCGCGGCACTCGCCCACCGCCGTCGAGACGGTCTCGAACCCGATGAAGGCGAAGAACACGACGGCCGCCCCGCGGAAGACACCGCTCACGCCGAAATGGCCGAACTCACCCGTATTTGCCGGCACGAACGGGTGCCAGAGCTCCGGCTTCCGCGCTATGGCGCCGAAGCCGACGAAGGCGATGATGATCGCGACCTTCAGGGCGACCAAGGCGGCGTTGACGCCGGAGGCCTCGCGGACGTTGCGCGTCAGCAGGACCGTCAGCCCCAGCACCACGATGACGGCGGGCAGATCGACGTAACCCCCCGCCCCCGGCGCAGCGGAGAGGAACGGAGGAAGGCGCCAGCCGAAATCGGCCATCAGCGATTGCGCATAGCCGGACCATCCGGCGGCCACCGTCGCGGCGGCGAAGGCGAATTCGAGAACGAGATCCCACCCGATGATCCAGGCCGGGAGCAAGCCGAAACTCACGCGGGTGTAGGCGTAGGTAGACCCCGCCTCCGGGATCATGGCCGCCAATTCGGCGTAGCAGAGACCCACGAGGCCGCTGACCAGTCCGCCGATCAGGAAGGACAGGAGCAGCGCGGGGCCCGCATAATTCGCCGCCGCCGTTCCGGTGAGTACGAAGATGCCCGCGCCGATCGTGCCGCCGAGCCCGATGCAGACGAGGCCCGGTGCCGTGAGCGCGCGTTCCAGGCTTCGGGGAGAGGCGGCCGGTGCCCCCGACGGTGCTGTCATGCGCGTGTCTTCCCCTTATCCGGCGATCATAAGCCTGTGGCGGTGCCGCCGGGGCAAGTCCCGCGCCGGGGGTGGCAACGGGCTTGGTTTCGTGTATGGATCGCGCTGGCCTCGACCCGGTAGCGGGCGGGGCTTGAACCGCTTTCGGCAGACCGTGCTGGACGACATCCCGGCACAGGCCGTTCCGCAGGCATCGGCGCTCTATTAGGGCGCTCTTCTGTACTGAAACACCCGAAAGGCACGCGATGTCGATCACGGCAGAGCGCAAGACCGCGCTCATCAAGCAGCACCGCAAGGATGCGAAGGATACCGGCTCCCCCGAGGTGCAGGTCGCCATCCTCTCCGAGCGGATCGCCAACCTGACCGGCCACTTCAAGACCCACAGCAAGGATAACCATTCCCGCCGTGGTCTCCTGAAGCTGGTTTCCCAGCGCCGTTCGCTTCTGGATTACCTGAAGCGCAAGGACGAGCCGCGCTACCGCGCGCTCATCGAGAAGCTCGGCATCCGCCGCTAATCTCGGACGATTTCACGCGGCTCCGGGCTCCGGGGCCGCGTTCCACTTTCGGCAGGTCCGGACATGGGGTTCGGGCACGCCACACGGGCCGCTTCGAGGCATGAAGTCGGGGCAGGATCGCAGGGCGCTTCGTGAAGCGCCCTGTCGTCTTGCCCCCGCCGTGCCGGGTTTCGTGCCCGCCGCATGAAGGCAAGGATAAGAATATGTTCGACGTTCAACGCGAAGAGCTGATTTGGGGCGACCGCAAGCTCGTCCTGGAGACGGGCAAGGTGGCCCGGCAGGCCGACGGCGCCGTTGTCGCCACCTATGGCGAGACCTCGGTGCTCGCCTGCGTCGTGGGCGCCAAGGAGCCCAAGGCCGGGATCGACTTCCTCCCGCTCACCGTGAACTACCAAGAGCGCGCCTATGCCGCCGGCCGCATCCCGGGCGGCTACTTCAAGCGCGAGGGTCGTCCCTCCGAGAAGGAGACCCTGGTCTCCCGTCTGATCGACCGTCCGATCCGCCCCCTCTTCGTCGATGGCTGGCGCAACGATACCCAGGTCACGGTCACCGTGTTGACCCACGACCTCGAGAACGATCCCGACATCGTCGCCATGGTCGCGGCCTCCGCGGCCCTGACGCTGTCCGGCGTGCCGTTCATGGGCCCGATCGGCGCGGCGCGCGTGGGCTATGTCAACGGCGGCTACAAGCTGAACCCGCTCGTCACCGAGACCAAGGAAGAATCCTCTCTCGACCTCGTCGTCGCCGGCACCCAGGACGCCGTGCTGATGGTCGAGTCCGAGGCCAAGGAGCTCTCGGAAGACGTGATGCTCGGCGCCGTGATGTTCGGCCACAAGCACTTCCAGCCGGTCATCGAGGCGATCATCCGCCTCGCTGAGAAGGCCGCCAAGGAGCCGCGCGATTTCTCCCCGCCGGAGAACGCCGACGTCGAGAAGGCCGTGCTCGAGGTGTGTGAGGCCGAACTCCGCGCCGCCTACACCAAGACCGTCAAGCAGGAGCGTTACGCTGCCGTCGACGCCGTGAAGGCGAAGGTGATGGCCGCTCTCTGCCCCGAGGGTGGCGAGAAGTTCCCGGCCGAGAAGGTCAAGGCCGCCTTCAAGGAGGCCCAGTCGAAGGTGGTTCGCTGGAACATCCTCGACACCGGCTCGCGCATCGACGGCCGCGACGTGAAGACCGTTCGCCCGATCCTCTCCGAGGTCGGCGTGCTGCCCCGCGCCCACGGCTCCTCGCTCTTCACCCGCGGTGAGACGCAGGCCCTCGTGGTCGCCACCCTCGGCACCGGTGAGGACGAGCAGTTCATCGACGCGCTGGAAGGCACCTACAAGGAGCGCTTCCTGCTTCACTACAACTTCCCTCCCTATTCGGTGGGTGAGACCGGCCGCATGGGCTCTCCGGGCCGCCGCGAGATCGGCCACGGCAAGCTCGCCTGGCGCGCGATCCGTCCGGTTCTGCCGCCGGCTCACGAGTTCCCGTACACGATCCGCGTCGTGTCCGAGATCACCGAGTCGAACGGTTCGTCCTCCATGGCTTCGGTCTGCGGCGGTTCGCTGTCGCTGATGGATGCGGGCGTGCCGCTGCGCCGTCCGGTGGCGGGCATCGCCATGGGCCTCATCCTCGAAGGTGAGCGCTTCGCGGTCCTGTCCGACATCCTCGGCGACGAGGATCACCTCGGCGACATGGACTTCAAGGTGGCCGGTACGGACGAGGGCATCACCTCGCTCCAGATGGACATCAAGATCGCGGGCATCACCGAAGAGATCATGCGGGTCGCCCTCGATCAGGCCAAGGACGGGCGCGCCCACATTCTCGGCGAGATGGCGAATGCCCTCACCGCTGCCCGTCCGGAGCTCGGCGAGTACGCGCCGCGCATCGAGACCATGCAGATCCCGACCGACAAGATCCGCGACGTGATCGGCACCGGCGGCAAGGTGATCCGCGAGATCGTCGAGAAGACCGGCGCCAAGATCAACATCGAGGATACGGGCGTCGTGAAGATCGCCTCGTCCGACGGCAAGGCGATCAAGGCGGCCTATAACTGGATCCGCTCGATCGTCGCGGAGCCCGAGGCCGGCACGATCTACGATGGCACCATCGTGAAGTGCATGGAGTTCGGCGCCTTCGTGAACTTCTTCGGCGCCAAGGACGGCCTCGTCCACATCTCGGAGCTCGCTGCCAACCGCGTCGCCAAGGTGACGGATGTCGTCAAGGAAGGCGACAAGGTGAAGGTGAAGTTCCTTGGTCAGGACGATCGCGGCAAGATCCGCCTGTCGATGAAGGTCGTCGATCAGCAGACCGGCGAGGACATCACCGACAAGATCAAGGCGCAGCGCGACGCCGAGCGGTCCGAGCGTGGCGACGAGCCGCGTGAGCCCCGCGAGGGCCGCGAGGGTGGCCGTCACCGGGGCGAGCGCCGCCGCGACGCGGGCGAGTGATCGCCTTCACCATCACGAATTGACGTGACGACGGAGCGCGGTCCCCCCAGGGCCGCGCTTCTTTTTTGCGGGCATGCCAACACCGCACCGCAAGGAACGCCGGGGCTGCCTCCGCGTTCGACCCGCGACCCGGAAGCGGAGGAGCCTGATGGCCAACGACATGATTCACGACATCTTCAGCGGCGAGCCGAACCTGACCACTACGGAGCGGGCTGTCTCGGTGGCGCTGGGCCTCGGCATCGCGGCTGCGGCGGCGCAGCCGCGTCCGAACAAGTGGCTGAGCCTCGCGGCTCTGGTGGTCGGTGTGGGCCTCGCCATGCGCGGCGCCACCGGCCACTGCGCCCTGAAGGCAGCGGCGAACGAATTCTAGGCACGAAAAAAGGGGGCGCCCGTTTGGGGGCCCCCTTCACTTCAAGCCCGCTGCGGCGAGCGTCTTAGTAGGTCGTGGTACGGCGGCTGGCGACGAAGCCGTAGATGGCGAGCACGATCACTGCGCCGACGATGGCGCCGATGAAGCCCGCACCTTGATTCGGCCCGTACCAACCGACCGCCTGACCGATGAAGGTTGCGACGAAGGCGCCGACGATGCCCAGAATGGTGGTCAAGATGAAGCCCGCAGGCTCATTCGGACCGGGCATGATGAACTTTGCGATCACGCCGGCCAGGAAGCCGATGATGATGGTCCCAAGAATGCCCATGTTTCTCCCCGCATTGGGCTACTGACGCCCTCCAAACGTTTGGATTTTGGAACGGGTTGCCGCATCCCATCATCGAGACACCGATTTTTTTGGTGGTTCCCGTCTGCGACACTGTTGAGCGCCAATGCCCTTTACGCCGACCTGTCCTCGGCGGCAGATACGGCGCCGCCGGGCTCGTTGCTCGGGCGGATCAAGTGGAACGGACGGAGTTCAAGCACATGGCCATCAGGCGGATCGAGCCCGGGGCGCGGATGTCCCAGGGTGTGGTGTACGGCGACACCGTCTACCTCGCGGGCCAAGTGGCCGATGAGCCCGTGGGCATGGGTGTCACGGCGCAGACCCAGAACATCCTCGACCAGATCGACCGGCTGCTGGCGGCAGCGGGCACCGACAAGGAGCATCTTCTCTCCACGACGATCTACCTCGCCGACATTGCAACCTTCTCCGAGATGAACGCCGCCTGGGACGCCTGGGTCTCCAAGGAAAACCCCCCGGCCCGCGCCACGGTGGAGGCTAAGCTCGCCGCGCCGGAATACCTCGTCGAGATCGTCGTCGTCGCCGCTCGGACGGCCTGAACGTGGCGCTCCGTCTCCCGGGACGGGGGCGGCTCGCTGCCGCCCTCGGCGCCTGCCTCGTGGCGGCGCTCGGCACCGCCCTGTTCGCCGGAGCCGCGCGCCCGGCGACCGAGAAGGTCGTCAACATCTACAACTGGTCGGACTATATCGACCCGCAGGTGCTCGATGCCTTCACGCGGGAGACGGGCATCAAGGTCGTCTACGACACCTACGACAACAACGAGATCCTGGAGACGCGGCTGCTCGCCGGGCGCTCGGGCTACGATATCGTCGTACCCTCGGGGCCGTATCTCCAGCGTCTGATCCGGGCCGGAGCGTTCCGGCCGCTCGACAAGGCGAAGCTGAAGAACCTCGGCAATCTTTGGCCGGACATCACGTCCCGGCTGGCGGGCTACGATCCCGGCAACGTCTACGCCATCGACTACATGTGGGGTACCACGGGCATCGGCTACAACGCCGCGCTGGTGAAGGAGAAGCTCGGCCCCAACGTGCCGATCAACTCCTGGAGCGTCGTGCTCAACCCGTCCTCGGCCGCCAAGCTGAAGGAATGCGGGCTGATGATGCTGGACAGCCCCGAAGATCTCATCCCAAGCATGCTGCCCTTCTTCGGCGCTAAGGCCGACAGCAAGCGCTGGGACGACATGACCCTCGTCACCGACGCCCTCTACAAGGTGCGTGGCAGCGTACGGAAGTTTCACTCGTCGGAGTATATCCAGGCGCTGGCCAATGGCGACATCTGTATGGCGGTCGGCTATTCGGGCGATGTGCTTCAGGCGAAGAAGCGGGCCGACGAGGCCAATAACGGCATCGACGTCACCTATGTGGTCCCCAAGGAGGGATCGCTGATGTGGTTCGATTCCTTCGCCATTCCGAAGGACGCCCCGCATCCGGAGGAAGCGCTGGCTTTCCTCGACTACATGATGCGGCCGGATGTGGCGGCGGCGAACACGAACTTCGTGTCCTATGCCAGCGGCAACCTCGCTGCGAAGGCCTTCGTGAAGCCCGAAATCCTGAACAATCCGGGCATCTACCCCGACGAGGCGACGATGCAGCGCCTCTCGGTGAACACCGCCTGGGATGAGCGCACGCAGCGCTTCATCACCCGGCTCTGGACACGGGTCCGCACAGGACGCTGAGTGGAGGCGCCCTCCACTGATCCAAGGATCAAGGGAGGGCTTTCAAAACTAGTGCTTCAGGTCGTCCGGAACCTTGCCGCCGTTCTCGGCCAGCTTCTGCATCACCTGCTTGTGCAGCCAGATGTTCATAGAGGCGGAATCCTCCTTGTCGCCCGTGTAGTGCAACTCGTCGGCGAGCTGCTTACGCGAGGCGAGACCCGAATCGAGGTTCAGGAGCTTCATCAGGTCCACGATGGAGTGGCGCCAATCGAGCTTCTGCGGGTTCTTTTCGGCGAGCCCGGTCAGCACCGCCTCGACATCCACAGGCTCGCCGCTGCCACCCGCGCTGCCGGTGGGGGCTGGCGTGCTGGTCTGGCTCGAGCTGGACGTCGTCGCCGATGACGCCGCCTCTGCCTCTCCGCCACCGAACGGGTGGAGGATCTTGCTGACGATGTTGCCGAGTAGGCTCATAGGTCTGCTCCGTCTGCGCTGCGTCTAGTGAAGCGCAACGCACCGACAACATGTCGCATCGCGATGGCGTTCCACAATCAGACGCTTCACCGCGCGAGGCGCAAGCTTACGCCCAGAAGACAGAGGCCGAGGACGAGGCAGATCCCGCTCCAGCGTTCGAACAAGTACGCACGCTCACGGTCCCTCAGGGACAATGCGGCGAGAACCACGCCGCCCAAAAGGCTTCCGACACAGATCACGATCAGGAGATCTTCGAGCAGGCTGTGAATTCGCACGGCTCATACATAGGTGAGACTTCGGAATTCGCGAAGAGATTTCTGCACAAAGAATACGGTTATACGCAATATTCCCACTACTGACGTATTTCGAAGCAGACTGCGTATGATTCAATACGATCAGACGAACCAAGCGAAAAACTAAAACAAGATATGATCGTTTTTCGTGACTTGTTCCGCAAGCCTAGCTGGGCCCTTAGTAGAGGTTTGGTGGACCTGAGAGTAGATAGGATGCATTTCCATAAGGACTGTATGTAGGGCGTGGTCGCTACTGTGAATCGATCTTCGGATCGCGCACAACCTTCCACCGTGATCCCGCTGCTGTAGGCCTTCGTGCCAAAGCGAGGTGTTCTCACCGTTTTCAGAGGGCTCGAAAAGAACGGCGCAGGTTGCGCGCGAGAAGCGTTGACACGGAGCCACCCCCTGATCATAAGGGCGGCGCGGGACGCCCAGCGGGCGTCACCGACCTTGGGGGAATGTCCCGAGCGGCAAAGGGGGCGGACTGTAAATCCGCTGCGTAAGCTTCGTAGGTTCGAGTCCTACTTCCCCCACCAAGATCCCAACCTCATCACTATCAGCGCACCTTCGCCAGCGCGGCCTCAATCCGGGCCGCGGCGGCGGCTGAGTAGCCCTTCCCTTCCAGCGTCTGGCCAGCCTGCGCCACGCCCGAGAGGGTGCGCGGGGCCCGGCCCGTCAGGTGCTTCGCTTTGAGAGCGTGGGACTCGCGGTGACTTGCATGGGTCACGGCGATGGCCAGCGCGTCGGCGGCGTCCGCCACCCGGAATTCCGCCTTGGGCAGCAGGAAGCGCACCATGGCCTGGATCTGCGTCTTGTCGGCGTGGCCGGAGCCCGCCACGGTCTTCTTGATCAGGTTGGCGGCGTATTCGAATACAGGCTTCCGCGCGAGCGCGGGGACCAAAAGCGCGACGGCGCGGGCATGGCCGAGCTTGAGCGTCGCCTGCGCGTCCTTGTTGACGAAGGTTTCCTCCACGGCGACCTCGTCGGGCTGCAGCGCCTCGCAGATCCGGGTGAGGCCCTCGAACAATTCGCGCAGGCGCAGCGCCAGCGGCAACTCGCCGTCGGAGGTGACGACGCCACAATCGTGGTAAGTCAGGCTCGTTCCCCGGGCGGTGATCAGCCCCCAGCCGGTACGGCGCAGGCCGGGATCGATTCCGAGGATCCGCACCGTCGCATTCGGACCGGACTTCATGGTGCTGCTCATGGTGCTCGCTTGAGGGCCCTTGAGCCCGATATCAGGACGAAAGCCGGCCCGGTTTCGTACCGCGAAGGCCGCGCCCGAGCCAGACGAGGACGCCGATGCATCGCCAGGATCCGATCAGCCGTTTTCCGGTGCCCACGCTCGCCGACATGCCCGACGATCTGCGTGCGCGGATCGAACAGGTTCAGGAGAAGGCGGGTTTCGTGCCGAACGTCTTCCTGGCGCTGGCCCACAGGCCTGAAGAGTTTCGCGCCTTCTTTGCCTATCACGATGCTCTGATGGAACGAGCCGGTGGCCTCACCAAGGCGGAGCGCGAGATGATCGTGGTGGCGACGAGCGCCGCCAATCGTTGCCTCTATTGTGTGGTCGCCCATGGGGCGATCCTGCGGATCCGGGCGAAGGATCCGCTGCTCGCGGACGAGGTCGCCACGAACTACGCCAAGGCCGCGATCACGCCACGGCAGAAGGCGATGCTCGATTTCGCGGTGAAGCTCGCCCTGGATCCCGGCTCGGTCGGCGCCGCCGATCACGCGGCCTTGGTGGAAGCGGGCCTCAGCGAAGACGAGATCTGGGACGTGGCCTCCATCACCGGCCTCTTCGCTCTCTCGAACCGTCTCGCCAGCGCGGCGGACCTGCGGCCCAATCCGGAGTTCTTCGGGATGGGCCGGGGCTGAGGTCAGCGCGTCCGGCCCAACAGGATGAGGCCCACGCCGAGAAGGCAGATCGAGGCGCCTAGACCGTCGCGAAGGTCCGGGCGCACGCCCTCCATCCCCCACATCCAGGCGAGCGAGGCGGCGATGTAGATGCCGCCATAGGCCGCGAAGGCGCGGCCGGCGGCCTCGCTCTCGACGAGGGTCAGGAGGGTGGCGAAGGCGATGAGCGACACCACACCGGGAACCGCCCACAAGGCCGACCGGCCGAGGCGTAGCCATGCCCAGAACGCGAAACAGCCCGCGATCTCCGCGACGGCCGCCAAGCTATAGACGATGAGCGTCAAAGCGACATCACCTCATAAAACGCGAAAGTTTATATTGTATATGTCGCTATTTTTCGGCGCCGCTCCTCGACGCGAAACGAATGCCTCCCAGTATCCTGCTCTATAATCAGGAGGTTCTCTCGTGGAGATTAGACGTAGCGGCTCTCGGCCATGCCAGGAGGGGGCGCTCGAGTGGTTTACGGGCAGCGTGAAAATCGATCCGCTCTTCGGGCCGACGGATTCTTCATGCGCGTGCGGTTCGTGGGTCACATTCGCGCCCGGCGCCCGGACGGCGTGGCATACGCATCCGCTCGGGCAGGCGCTGATTGTTACGGATGGTGTCGGCTGGGCGCAAACGCTCGGGGGCCCTGTCGAAGAGATCCGGCCTGGAGACGTGGTGTGGTTCAACCCCGGTGAGAAGCACTGGCATGGGGCGAGCGCGACCGCGTCGATGAGCCATGTGACGGTGCAAGAGGCTTTCTACGGCTCGTCGGTCGTCTGGCTGGAGAAGGTGACGGACGCGGATTACAGGCGCTGAAGCGGGGCGTTAACGTGCTCGCGCTCTGATGGCGCCATGCGCTCCGAGCCCGACCTTGCCGCCATCGCCGCCTCCCTGCTGCCGCCGGGGGATTCCCTCCTGCGCGCGGCGGTCGAGGGCTGGACCGACGCCCTGGCTCGCGAGAGGCGGATGTCCCCCAACACGGTCGAGGCCTATGCGCGCGACCTGCGGCAGTTCCTCGTCCATCTCGCAGGTCGGCGGGGCGAGCCGACCATCGCCATGCTGACCGAGCTGAAGGTGCGGGATCTCCGTGCCTTCATGGCCGTTCGCCGCGCCGAGGGGATTTCTGGGCGCTCCCTCATGCGCATGCTGGCGGGCCTGCGCTCCTTCGCCCGCCATCTCGAACGGGAGGGGCATGGCGCGGTCTCGGCGCTGGCGGCGGTGCGCTCGCCGAAGGTGCCTCGCCGCCTGCCGCGCCCTCTCCCCGTCACGGCGGCGGTTGCGCTGACGGATGTGGGGATTCGCGCGGGGGAAGACAGGGAGCCGTGGGTCCTGGCTCGCGATGCGGCGGTGCTCGCCCTGCTCTACGGGGCGGGTCTTCGCATCTCGGAGGCTCTGGGCTTGCGCAAGATCGACGCCCCGGTTCCGGGGACGGATCAAGTCACCGTGCTCGGCAAGGGCGGCAAGGAGCGGATGGTGCCGATCCTGCCAGTGGTCGCGGAGGCAATCGCCGCTTACCTCGCCGCCTGTCCCCTGCCCCTGCCGCCCGAAGGGCCGCTCTTCGTCGGGGCACGCGGCGGTCCGCTCTCGCCGCGGATCATCCAATACGCCGTCGCCCGTCTGCGGGGGGCGCTCGGCCTGCCTGACGGGGCTACGCCGCACGCCCTGCGCCATTCCTTCGCGACCCATCTGCTCGCTCGTCAGGGCGAGCTGAGGGCAATCCAGGAATTGCTCGGCCACGCGTCGCTGTCGACGACGCAGCTCTACACGCAGGTCGATGCCGCCCGGCTGATGAGCGCCTACGAGGCAGCCCATCCCCGGGCGAGGATGCGCGCCTGATCCTCAGACGTGGATGGCGCGCTTGCTTACCGCGAGCGCCGCTTCCTTCACCGCCTCGGTGAGGGTCGGGTGAGCGTGGCAGGTGCGGGCGATGTCTTCCGAGGAGGCGCCGAACTCCATGGCCACCGCGACCTCGGCGATGAGGTTGCCCGCATCCGCGCCGACGATGTGGACACCGAGCACGCGGTCGCTCTGCGCGTCGGCCAGCACCTTCACGAAGCCGTCCGTGGTGCCGTTCGCCTTGGCGCGGCCATTGGCGGTGAAGGGGAACTTGCCCGCGTTGTAGGCGATGCCGTCCTTCTTCAACTCCTCCTCGGTGCGGCCGACTGAGGCCACTTCCGGGAAGGTGTAGACGACGTTCGGGATCACCTCGTAATTCACGTGGCCCGACTGCCCGGCCAGGATTTCGGCGACGGCAACGCCCTCATCCTCGGCCTTGTGGGCCAGCATCGGCCCGGCGATCACGTCGCCGATGGCGTAGATGCCGGTGACGTTGGTCGCGAAATGCGAATCGACGTGGATGCGGCCCTTCTCGTCCTTCTGGACGCCGACGGTCTCCAGGCCCAGGCCCTCGGTGTAGGGGGTGCGCCCGATGCACACGAGCACGACATCGGCCTGAAGGGTCTCGCCCTCGCCACCGGCGGCAGGCTGCACCGTGACGGTCGCGCCCTTCTTGCCGACTTCGACGCCGGTCACCTTCGTGGAAAGCCGGAATTCCATGCCCTGCTTGGCCAGGATGCGCTGGAACTGCTTGCCGACCTCGCCGTCCATGCCCGGCAGGATCCGGTCGAGATATTCGACCACCGTCACCTCGGCGCCGAGGCGCCGCCAGACCGAGCCGAGCTCGAGGCCGATCACGCCTGCGCCGATCACGAGGAGCTTCTTCGGAACCTTGTCGAGGTCGAGAGCGCCGGTCGAGGAAACCACGACCTTCTCGTCCACGGTGATGCCCGGCAGGTTCGCCACATCCGAGCCGGTGGCGATGACGATGTTCTTCGTCTCCAGCATCTGGTTGCCGCCATCCTCGGACAGCACCTCGACCCGGCCAGCCCCGGCGATGCGGCCGGTTCCGTGGAACGTATCGACCTTGTTCTTCTTCAGCAGGAACTCGACGCCCTTGGTGTTGCCCGCAACGCCCTCGGCCTTGAAGCTCATCATCTTCTTCAGATCGAGCTTGGGCGTGCCGACATCGATGCCGAGATCGGGGAAATGCTTGCTCGCCTCCTCGAAGGCTTCGGAGGCGTGGAGCAGGGCCTTCGACGGAATGCAACCGACATTGAGGCAGGTGCCGCCATGGGTGGCGCGCTTCTCGACGACGGCGGTCCTCAGGCCAAGCTGCGCCGCGCGGATCGCGCAGACGTAACCGCCGGGGCCGGTGCCGATGACGACGAGATCGTAGGACATGATGGTTCGTTTCCTTCGGTCCGGCCCGGGGCCGGAGGGTGTTCGCGAACAGTGGGGGCGGTCAGCGACCGCCGGAGACGAGAAGGTTGGCGCCCGTCATGTAGGCGGCCTCTTCCGAGAGCAGCCACACGATCGGCGCCGCCACCTCCTCGGCGGTACCGGCACGGCCCATCGGCTGATCCGGCCCCAGGCGCGCCACCCTGTCGGGCTGACCGCCGCTGGCATGGATCTCCGTATCGATGATGCCCGGTGACACGGCGTTGACACGGATGCCTTCCGCCGCGACCTCGCGGGAGAGGCCGGTCGTGAGGGTGTCGATGGCGCCCTTCGAGGCGGCGTAATCGACGTATTGGCCAGGGCCGCCGAGGCGGGCCGCGACCGAGGACAGATTGACGATCGAGCCGCCCTGTCCACCCTGCTTGGTGGACATGCGTCGCACCGCCTCGCGGGCACAGAGGAAGCTGCCGACGACGTTCGTGGTCATCATGCGCTGAAGCCGCTCGGCGCTCATGTCGGAGACGCGGGCTGCGACATCGACCACGCCCGCATTGTTGATGAGAGCCTTGAGAGGGCCGAGCCGGTCGGCGGCCTCGAAAAGGGCCAGCACATCCGCCTCGACGCCGACATCGCTACGCACTGCGACCGCTCGGCCGCCCTTGGCGGTGATCGCATCGACCACCGCCTGGGCTGAGCCGGCATCGGAAACGTAGCTGAGGCAGATCGCGTAACCGCGCTCCGCCAACATCAGGGACACCGCGCGGCCGATGCCGCGGCTGCCGCCGGTGACGACGGCGACGGGGGTGGATGCTCCGCTCACGTCTCCGCTCCTCACTGATTGAACCAGGATCCTCAGAGATCCAGCACGAGGCGTGCCGGATCCTCCAGAGCTTCCTTCACCCGTACGAGGAAGGTGACGGCCTCCTTCCCGTCCACGATCCGGTGATCGTAGGACAGGGCGAGGTACATCATCGGCCGGGCTTCGATCTTGCCGTTGCGCACGACCGGCCGCTCCTCGATCCGGTGCATCCCGAGGATGCCCGACTGAGGCGCGTTGAGGATCGGCGTCGACATCAGCGAACCGTAGATGCCGCCGTTGGTGATCGTGAAGGTGCCGCCCTGCATCTCTTCGATGGAGAGCTTGCCGTCGCGAGCCTTCTT
The DNA here is from genome assembly GCF_049887755.1 of Methylobacterium sp. NFXW15. Classification (NCBI taxonomy): domain Bacteria; kingdom Pseudomonadati; phylum Pseudomonadota; class Alphaproteobacteria; order Hyphomicrobiales; family Methylobacteriaceae; genus Methylobacterium; species Methylobacterium sp. NFXW15. Next base: position 70,502 of record NZ_JAGEKG010000007.1, read on the forward strand.
GCCGAACCCGGAGATCTTCTTCTCGATCCCGGCAATAGACAGGTCGTCGGCATCGCGGACCACCGGCACGACGAGGCCCTTATCGGTCCCGACGGCGATGCCGATGTGGTAATAGTTCTTGTAGACGAGATCCTGCCCGTCGATCTCGGCGTTGACCGCCGGAACGTCCTTCAGGGCGCCGATCACCGCCTTGGTGAAGAAGCCCATGAAGCCGAGCTTCGTGCCGTGCTTCTTCTCGAAGATGTCCTTGTACTGGCTGCGCATCGCCATGACGGCCGACATGTCGACGTCGTTGAACGTCGTCAGCATCGCCGCCGTGTCCTGCGCGTCCTTCAGGCGGCGCGCGATGGTCTGGCGGAGCTTCGTCATCCGCACGCGCTCCTCGCGGGAGGCATCGTCCGGGGCGGACGGAGCGCGCGGCATGGTTGGGCGGGCCTCCTTGGCCGGAGCCGGTGCACTGGCGCCCTTGGCGATGGCACCGAGCATGTCGCCCTTGGTCACCCGGCCGTCCTTGCCGGAGCCGCCAACCTGCGACGGGTCCACGCCGGATTCGCGGGCGAGCTTGGCGACGGCAGGGCCGTTATCGCCCACCGGACGCTGCTGCGCCGGGGCGCTCGCATCGTGGTTGCCGTAGCCGGCATTGGCTTCGGGGGCCTTCTCGGCCTTGGTCTCGGCGGCCTTCGGGGCCTCCTTCGCGGCAGCCTTCGGCTCGGCTTTCTTCGGGGCGCCAGAGCCCTCGACGATCGAGCCGAGGATCGCGCCCGGCTCGACGGTCTCGCCGTCCTTCACGAGGATCTCGCCGAGTTCGCCCGCAGTGGGGGCGTTCACTTCGAGGGTGACCTTATCGGTCTCGAGCTCCAGCAACGGCTCGTCGGCCGCCACCGTATCGCCGGGCTTCTTGAACCAGCGGCCGATCGTGGCCTCGCTCACGGATTCCCCGAGCGTCGGGACGAGGATGTCGGTTGCCATGGTCTCGCTCTGTCAGGTCGGCGGGTCCGAACAAGGACCCTGGAATGGTGCGGCGGCCGCGCGCTGCGACCGCCGGAGTGTCACGGAATTCAGACGGCCAGCGCCTCGTTGAGGAACGCCTGAAGCTGCGCCTGGTGCTTCGACATCAAACCCACCGCCGTGGAGGCGGAGGCCGGACGGCCGACATAGCGGGCGCGCGACACGGGGGAGTTGGCCTGGCCCAGCACCCATTCGAGATAGGGCTCGACGAAGGACCACGCGCCCATGTTCTTGGGCTCTTCCTGGCACCACACCACGTCCGCGTTGCGGAAGCGGGCCATCTCATGCGCCAGCGCCTTGAGCGGGAACGGATAGAGCTGTTCCACGCGCATCAGGTACACGTCGGTGATGCCGCGCTTCTCGCGCTCCTCCAGCAGGTCGTAATAGACCTTGCCCGAACACAGCACGACGCGGCGGACCTTGTCGTCGCGGACGAGCTTGTACTCGCTGCCCTCGCTCTCCGCGTCGTCCCAGAGGACACGGTGGAAGGTCGAACCCTCGGCGATGTCGTTCAGCGTCGAGACGGCGCGCTTGTGGCGAAGCAGCGACTTCGGCGTCATCAGGATCAGCGGCTTGCGGAAGTCGCGCTTCAGCTGGCGCCGCAGGATGTGGAAGTAGTTCGCGGGCGTCGTGCAGTTGGCGACCTGGATGTTGTCCTCGGCGCAGGCCTGCAGATACCGCTCCAGGCGAGCGGAGGAGTGCTCCGGCCCCTGCCCCTCGTAGCCGTGCGGCAACAGCAGCACGAGACCGGACATGCGCAGCCACTTGCGCTCTCCGCTCGCGATGAACTGATCGAACACCACCTGCGCGCCGTTGGCGAAGTCACCGAACTGTGCTTCCCACAGGGTCAGGGCGTTCGGCTCGGCCAGGGAGTAGCCGTATTCGAAGCCGAGCACGGCCTCTTCCGAGAGCATCGAGTTGATGATCTCGATCTGAGCCTGACCGTCGCGGATGTTGTTGAGCGGCGTGAAGCGCTGCTCGTTCTCCTGATCGATCACCACCGCGTGGCGCTGCGAGAAGGTGCCGCGCTCGACATCCTGGCCCGACAGGCGGACCCGGTTGCCGTCGAGGAGCGTCGCGCCGAAGGCCAGGGCCTCGGCCGTCGCCCAATCGATGCCTGCGCCGGTTTCGACCGCCTTGGCGCGGTTGTCCATGAAGCGCTGGATCGTGCGGTGCAGGTGGAAGCCGGGGGGCGCCGACGTGATCTTGCGGGCGATCTCCTGCAACGTCTCGGCGGGTACGGCGGTGCGGCCGCGGCGCGGATCGTCCACATCCTCGTGGACGGCCTTCATGTTCGACCAGCGCCCGTCCAGCCAGTCGGCCTTGTTGGCCTTGTAGTTGGTGGCAATGTCGAACTCGCTGTCCAGCATGCTCCGGAACTCGGCCTTGCGGGCGTCGAGCGCTTCCTGGCTGAGCGTGCCGTTCTCCACGAGCTTGCGGGCGTAGGTCTCCAGCACCGTCGGATGCTTACGGATCCGCTGGTACATCTTCGGCTGGGTGAAGGCGGGCTCGTCGCCTTCGTTGTGGCCGAAGCGGCGGTAGCACAGCATGTCGATGACGACCGGCTTGCCGAACTTCTGCCGGTACTCGACCGCGATCTTGGCCGCGAAGGTCACGGCCTCCGGGTCGTCGCCGCAGCAATGGAAGATCGGCGCTTCGACCATCTTCGCCACGTCGGACGGGTAGGGAGAGGAGCGCGAGAAGCGCGGATCGGTGGTGAACCCGATCTGGTTGTTGATGATGAAGTGCACCGAGCCGCCGGTGCGGTGGCCCTTCAGGCCGGAGAGGCCCAGGCACTCGGCCACCACGCCCTGTCCGGCGAAGGCGGCGTCGCCGTGGATCAGCAGCGGCAGCACGGTGCGGCGCTCGACGTTCGGCTTGGCCCACTGGTCCTGCTTGGCGCGAACCTTCCCTAGCACCACCGGATCCACGATCTCCAAGTGAGACGGGTTGGCGGTCAGCGACAGGTGGACGTTGTTGCCGTCGAAAGAGCGGTCGGACGAGGCACCGAGGTGGTACTTCACGTCGCCCGAGCCTTCGACCTCCGCCGGGGAGGACGAGCCACCCTTGAACTCGTGGAACACGGCCCGGAAGGGCTTGGCCATCACGGTGGTGAGGGTGTTCAGACGACCACGGTGGGCCATGCCGAGCACGATTTCGCGCACGCCCAGGGCGCCCCCGCGCTTGATGATCTGCTCGAGGGCCGGAATCATCGCCTCTCCGCCGTCGAGGCCGAAACGCTTGGTGCCGGTGTACTTCAGGTCGAGGAACTTCTCGAAGCCCTCGGCCTCGATCAGCTTGTTCAGGATCGCGCGGCGGCCTTCGGGGGTGAAGGAGATTTCCTTGTCCTTGCCCTCGATGCGCTCCTGGATCCACGCCTTCTCGGCCGGATCGGAGATGTGCATGAACTCGACGCCGAGCGTCTGGCAGTAAGTGCGCTCTAGGATGTCCACGATCTCGCGGATCGTCCCGAATTGCAGGCCGAGCACGTTGTCGAGGAAGATCGGGCGGTCGTAGTCGGCTTCGGTGAAGCCATAATGCTGCGGGTGCAATTCCTCGTGGTCGCCGCGCGGGGCCAGCCCCAGCGGGTCGAGCTTGGCATGGAGGTGGCCGCGCATGCGGTAGGAGCGGATCAGCATGATCGCTCGCACCGAATCCTTCGTCGCCTGCTCGACAGAGACGCCGGTCGTGGCCAGCACGCCGCCGGGGACGGCGCCGTCGACCGGCTTGCCGGGAAGCGCTTCGCCCTTCTTCTCCTTGGCGACGATCTTGTCGCCGACGGCCTTTTCGAGGGCGGCCCAATTGCCGTCCATGGCCGAGACCAACTCGCCATTCAGCGGCACCGGCCAGTTCGGCCGCTCCCACGAGGCGCCCGCTGCATTCTTCTCGACCAGGGTCTCGTCTTCGCCGAGCGCCTTGAAGAAGCTCTGCCACTCGGGATCGACGGAGTGCGGATTGCGCGCGTAGGCGGCCTGCAATTCCTCGATGTAGGCGGCGTTCGCGCCGTACAGGAACGAGGTTTCGAGGAGCGCTTCGTTCACGTCCTGGCGTGCCATGGTGCGTCCATCCTGTCGCTCGCGGCGGGGGCTGGAGCCCGCCCGCTCGGCGGCACCGGCCGGGCCGGTGTCAGAAAGCGGTGAAGGGCGCCCTCGCGCCCCTCACCCGATTGATTGTGCCCGTCGGCCCACGGCCGCCGGGGCCGGTCAGCCCTTCAGGACTTCGACCAGCGTCGAGCCGAGGCGCGCCGGAGACGGGGAGACACGAATGCCTGCCGACTCCATCGCCGCGATCTTATCCTCGGCGCCGCCCTTGCCGCCCGAGATGATCGCGCCGGCATGGCCCATGCGGCGGCCAGGCGGCGCCGTGCGGCCGGCGATGAAGCCGACCATCGGCTTCTTGCGGCCGCGCTTGGCTTCGTCCTTCAGGAACTGCGCCGCTTCTTCCTCAGCCGAGCCGCCGATCTCGCCGATCATGACGATCGACTCGGTCTTGTCGTCGGCCAGGAACAGTTCGAGCACGTCGATGAATTCGGTGCCCTTCACCGGGTCGCCGCCGATGCCGACCGCCGTCGTCTGGCCGAGGCCCGCCGTCGTGGTCTGGAACACCGCCTCGTAGGTCAACGTGCCGGAGCGCGAGACGATGCCGACCGAGCCGGGACGGAAGATGTTCGCCGGCATGATGCCGATCTTCGACTCGCCCGCCGTGACGATACCGGGGCAGTTCGGGCCGACGAGGCGCGACTTGGAGCCGATCAGCGCCCGCTTCACGCGCACCATGTCGAGCACCGGAATGCCCTCGGTGATGCAGACGATCAGCGGGATCTCGGCCGCGATGGCTTCGCAGATCGCGTCCGCTGCGCCGGGCGGCGGCACGTAGACGACGGAGGCGTCGGCGCCCGTGGCTTCGCGCGCCTGGGCCACGGTGTCGAACACCGGCAGGCCGAGATGCGTGGAGCCGCCCTTACCGGGCGAGGTGCCGCCGACCATCTTCGTCCCGTAGGCGATGGCCTGCTCGGAGTGGAAGGTCCCGTTCTTGCCGGTGAAGCCCTGGCAGATGACCTTGGTGTTCGCGTCGATCATCACCGACATGATCAGGCTCCCTTCACGGCGGCGACGATCTTCTGGGCGGCGTCATCCAGGTCGTCGGCCGGGATCACGTTGAGGCCGGAGGCGCGGATGATCTCCTTGCCCTGCTCGACGTTGGTGCCTTCCAGGCGCACCACCAGCGGAACCTGCAGGCCCACCGCCTTCACCGCCGCGATCACGCCGTTGGCGATCACGTCGCACTTCATGATCCCGCCGAAGATGTTGACGAGGATGCCCTTCACCTGCGGATCGGCGGTGATGATCTTGAACGCCGCCGTCACCTTCTCTTCGGAAGCGCCGCCGCCCACGTCGAGGAAGTTCGCCGGGCTCTCGCCGTAGAGCTTGATGATGTCGAGGGTGGCCATGGCCAGACCCGCGCCGTTCACCATGCAGCCGATGGTGCCATCGAGGGCGATATAGGCGAGGTCATACTTGGAGGCCTCGATCTCCTTGGCGTCCTCCTCGGTCTCGTCACGCAGGGCGACGATGTCCGGGTGACGGTAGAGGGCGTTCGAATCGAACGAGATCTTGGCGTCGAGGCACTTGAGGTGGCCGTCGCCGGTGAGCACCAGCGGGTTGATCTCCAGCATGCTCATGTCCTTGGCGGTGAACGCCTGGTAGAGCTTGGTGGTCAGGTCCCCGGCTTCCTTCGCCTGGGCGCCGGTCAGGCCGAGCGCCTTGGCCACCGCGCGGCCGTGATGGGGCATGATGCCGGTCGCCGGATCGACCGGGATGGTGTGGATTTTCTCGGGCGTGTCGTGGGCGACCGCCTCGATGTCCATGCCGCCCTCGGTGGAGACCACGAAGGCAATGCCGCCGGTCTCGCGATCGACGAGCATCGACAGGTAGAACTCGGCGGCGATCTGCGCGCCTTCCTCGATGTAGAGACGGTTCACCTGCTTGCCGGCGGGGCCGGTCTGGATGGTGACGAGGGTCTGGCCGAGCATCTCGCCCGCGTACTGCTTCACTTCGTCGATCGACTTGGTGACGCGCACGCCGCCCTTGGCGCCCTCGGGAGCACCGACGAAGGTGCCCTTGCCGCGACCACCGGCATGGATCTGGCTCTTCACGACCCAAACCGGGCCGCCCAATTCCTTGGCCGCAGCCTCGGCCTCGGACGGATTGAAGATGGCGACGCCGCGGGACACCGGCAGGCCGAACTCCCGCAGGACCGCTTTGGCCTGGTATTCGTGGATGTTCATCGGAGCCTCATTCAGAGGAGCGAAGAGGGAGTGGCGAATGACGAAGTGCGCTCAGGAGAAGCGGTGGAGGCCTGTGCCTTCCCCCGCCTCTCCCTTAGCGCTCTTCGCGCCGTGACTTACGCCAGCGAGCCGTCGACGGTCTTGCAGGCCTCGATCAGGCCCTTCACCGAGTTGACGGACTTCTCGAACATCGCCTTCTCGTCGCCGTTGAACTCGACTTCGAGCACCTTCTCGACGCCGTTGGCGCCGATCACCACCGGCACGCCGATGAACAGGCCGTCGATGCCGTACTGGCCGTCGAGATGGGCGGCGCAGGGCAGCACGCGGCGCTTGTCGCGCAGGTAGCTTTCGGCCATCGCGATGGCCGAGGAGGCCGGAGCGTAGAAGGCCGAGCCGGTCTTGAGCAGGTTGACGATCTCGCCGCCGCCCTTGCGGGTCCGCTCGACCATGGCGTCGAGCTTCTCCTGGGTCGACCAGCCGAGCTTGATCATGTCGGGGAGCGGCACGCCCGCGATGGTGGAGTAGCGCACGAGCGGAACCATGTCGTCGCCGTGGCCGCCGAGCACGAAAGCGGTGACGTCTTCGACCGAGACCTTGAACTCTTCGGCCAGGAAGTGGCGGAAGCGGGCGGAGTCGAGCACGCCGGCCATGCCGACGATCTTGTTCTTCGGCAGGCCGGAGAACTTCTGAAGCGCCCACACCATCGCGTCGAGCGGGTTGGTGATGCAGATCACGAAGGCGTCCGGCGCATGCGCCTTGATGCCCTCGCCGACCGACTGCATGACCTTGAGGTTGATACCGATCAGATCGTCGCGGCTCATGCCGGGCTTGCGCGGCACGCCGGCGGTGACGATCACGACGTCGGCTCCGGCGATCGCCGAATAGTCGCTGGCGCCAGCGAGCTTGGCATCGAAGCCCTCGACCGGGGCGGCTTCGGCGATATCGAGCGCCTTACCCTGCGGCACGCCGTCGACGATGTCGAACAGCACGATATCGCCCAGTTCCTTGAGTCCGGCCAGAAGGGCCAGCGTTCCGCCGATTTGGCCGGCACCGATGAGGGCGATCTTGCTGCGTGCCATGTCGGTTCTGCCTCCTGAGAAACCTTGCTTCCCGGGCGCGTTGGTGGCCTGCTCCAGCGTGCGTTGCGCCGGGTCGTTCGCGACCGAAAATCTGCGCGGCTGTGTGGCCGAAAAGCACTGACGCTTCAACCCGATGGGGCTTGGCCTAAAGGCCGGAAGGCGCCGACAGTCCCTCCACCACGGCATCGTGTCGAGCCGGAAATCGCTGTGATGCGAAGGTTTTAGGTGCGGTGCAGCGACCGGGAAAGCCAGAATGACAGATTTCCAAACCTGTCATTTCACGGTTTCATGCTGACCTCGTCCCGAACTCCGATCAGGGAATCACGGACCAGAAAGAAAAAGGCGGGGCCGCGATTTCCGCGTGCCCCGCCCTGTCTCGTCTCAGAGGACGCCTGCTCGCAGGACCCTCTGGATTGCGTGGATCACCGCCCCGAAGCGGGCCTCGATCAGGTCTCGAGGCACATCGGCATCATGTTGGATCGCGAGCGGATGAGTGAACCGGTAGCTTGCATCGAAGATGTAAGCGATGGCCCGCTCCCGGTCCCGCGCCGAGAAGATGCCGGATGTGATCCCCTCTTCGACAACCCGCTCGACCAAGCTGCGCAGGCGGACCCGGTGGCGCCGGGCGATGGGCCGCGCGGCGACAGTGGCGTCCAGATGGACAGCGAAGAGGTTCGGCTCGTTGGCGAGTGCGTCCCGCTGAAGGGCCGCAAGGGCGACGAGCAGCCGTTCGATCTTATCGTCGGCGGGATCCGGCGCGTCGGCGATGCCGGCGAGGCGGGTTTCCACATCCCGTAGCCAGCGGCCCGCCACGGCATCGAGCAGGGCGTCCTTGGAGGGGAAATAGCGGTAGACGTTCGCGTGCGTCATGCCCGCTTCGGCGGCCACGGCGACGACGGTGACACGCTTGGGCCCCAGACGGGCCAAATGCTCGGTGGCGATGCCCAGAAGGCGAATATCGGCCGAGACGGGAGTCCGTGCCTTCGGGGTGCTGCCCGATTCCGCATCGTCTGACGACTTGGCGGGGGCGCCACCTTCGATCCCATTCAGCGCCACCTTGAGCTCGGTTTCGTCATCCTTGGACGAGTCGATCTCCGGCCGCAGGAACGGAAGGGGAAGGCGAGAGGAGGACAGGTGGTAGGGCGAGGCGGACCCCCATCGTTCCGAAAGAAGCGCGAACGCGCTTCCGGTTGAAAAAGCGGTGTCCCCCCGGGAGCCCGCGTGCTCATGCGGCTTCGTTGCCGCTTACCTGTCGTATGTTCAAAATGATTTGAGAACGCAACAAAATTTTCCGATCGTATCACTCTCAGAACCGATCCTTCCACGATCTTAGAGTAACGAACACCTTTTCAGAGGAGCTTCCAGCAGGGAGATTGACTCCCTTCGCCAGTTCTGAGGTGCCACTCCTGAGGAACGGATTTGTCCGCCTCTCCTGACCGAGTGTCGAAGGGATCAGGAATGACCCGTCCCGTCGCGCGGTTTCCGCTTCCGCGACACGGGCGCGCAGAGCTTCGTTGTCGGGATCTGCTGCCAGGGCGAACTTGCCATTCGAGAGTACGTAGTCATGCCCACTGAAGACCTGTGTCTCATCCGGCAGATCGGTGAAGCGCTGTAGTGAGCGCCACAGGACTTCGGGAGGACCCTCGAGCACCCGCCCGCAGCCGAGGGTAAACAATGTATCCCCGGCGCAGATGATCTTCGCGTCTTCGAACCAATAGGTGATGTGGTCGTTGCAGTGGCCGGGCGTCTCCCAGACCTGGGCGACGAGGTCTCCGACCGTCACCGTGTCGCCCTCGCCCACCGCAATGTCGACGGCGGGGATCGCATCGCCCGCCTTGCGCGGCGCGGTGACACGGGCGCCGGTTTTGCCCTTCACTTCCTCGATCCCCGCGATGTGATCGCCGTGCCGGTGGGTGACGAGGATGTCGGTGAGGCGCCAGCCCGTGTCCTCCAGAGCCTTCAGGACGGGGGCCGCCTCGGGGATGTCGATGGCGGCGCAGGCGCCCGTTCCGGGGTCGCGGATCAGGACCCCGATATTGTCCGAGCGGCAGAGGAAGGTCTTGATCTGTGCGTCCACGTCGCGGTCCCTGGCCCGTGATGAAGCTAGCCTAAGGCTGCGGTTGGAAAAACAGGCTTTCGCGAGGTGCGGTTCCGGGATGACTTGCGGCGGACGCGCACCGCCACCATTGATGGCCCGATGACAGCCAGCCGCGCGTAATGAGTCCATGCGTCTCGACGTCAACGGCCTGAGGGCCTTCTACGCTACGCCCCTCGGCGCCACGACCCGGCGGGTCGTCGGCCGCTCGGTGCATGGCTTCCTCGGATCGGTCTCGGGACTGCGCGTGCTCGGGATCGGTTATGCCACCCCCTACCTCGCCCCCGTCCACTGCATCGCGGAGCGGACGCTCGCCTTCATGCCCGCCTCGCAGGGCGTGGTGAACTGGCCAGGCAGTGGTCGTTCCTGCACCGCCCTCACCGACCCGACGATGATGCCCCTTCCCGAGGCGGCCATCGACCGGGTGATCCTCGTCCACGCCCTCGAATCGGTCGAGAGCCCGACCGAATTGCTGCAGGAGGTGTGGCGGACCCTGACGCCCGGCGGCCGCATGGTGCTCGTGGTTCCCAACCGCCGGGGAATCTGGGCGCGGCGCGAGGCGACGCCCTTCGGCCATGGCCAGCCTTACAGCCGCTCTCAGCTCGGACGATTGATGCGGGACACCCTTTTCTCGCCGGAAGGGTGGGCCGAGACCCTCTACATGCCGCCGGTGCGCTCGCGCGTGCTCCTGCGGACGGGGGCGATCTGGGAAGCCTGCGGCACGACACTGGCCCTGCCCTTTGCGGGCCTGCACGTGATCGACGCGACGAAGCAGCTGTACCGGCCGATCCCTGTCGCCCAGGTGCGCCGGTCCCGCCGCCTCGCACCGGCCCGCGTACTCGTCCCCGCGCCTGCGCCGGGTTAGAGCATCGCCCGCCGACATGCGGGGGAGCCCGGTTTGACCGTCGAGATCACGATCCAGCAATTCCTGCTGGCCCTTTCCGGCCTCATCGCCATCGTGAATCCGATCGGCGGGGCGCTCATCTTCGCGCAGGTCACGAGCCAGTTCAGCCATGCCGAGCGAGTCGTACTCTCCCGCCGGATCGGCACCTACGCGGCGGTGATCATGCTCGGCGCGCTCTGGGCAGGTACGCCGATCCTGAACTTCTTCGGTGTGAGCCTCGCTGCACTGCGGATCGCGGGCGGACTCGTCGTGATGTCCGCCGCCTGGACGCAACTCAACCGGCCGGAGGCCCGCGAGGCGCGCAAGCAGGCCGAAGCCTCCGGCTCGCGGGAGAAGCGGATGCAGGAGCCCCCGGCGGAAACCCTGTCCGGCAATCTCAACGAGATCGCCTTCTTCCCGCTGACGCTGCCCTTCACTGTCGGACCCGGCACCATTGCCGTGGCGATCACCCTGGGTTCCAGCCGGCCCGAGGCCCTGGCCGACCGGATCGGGTTCTATGCCAGTGTGTCGGCGGCGGCCCTCAGCGTCGCCCTCATCGTCGTTCTGGTCTACGGCTCGGCCGACCGGGTGGTCGCCCTGATCGGCCCCGCCCGTGCGCGGGTGCTCGGGCGGCTCTTCGCATTCCTTCTGCTCTGCGTCGGATGCCAGATCCTGCTGACCGGTGTGAACGACGCCGTGGCCTCGTTCCACCGTCCCTGAGCCGAGGTCAGATCACCGGCAGTTCCGCCAAGCCGCCATAGATCGCGGCGTGGCCGAGATAGTAGAGGAGCAGGAAGCCCGCGAGCGAGGCCGCGTACCAGGCCGGGGCGAGTACCGTGTCGCGGACCCGGACCTTCACCCGCACATCGTCGGCGGCGATGCCGAGCAGCACCACGATGATGCCGGAATGGCCGATCGCGTCGATCTTGCCGAACTCGAAGATGGCCGAGACGAATACGCCCGCCAGGATCAGTGCAGAGGTCCGGCGGACCAGCGGCGTCCAGATGAGGGCGAAGGCGAGGGTGAACTCGATGACGCCGGCGGCCTGCATGAACAATTCGGGGCTGGCGCCCATGGTCATGGACGGGTTGGCGGCGATGAGCGGGTCGGTCCAATGCGGATACGCCCACTTCTCGACGGAGGCCCACATCAGGGTCACGGCGGCCGTCCAGCGCACGATGTCGAGCGCGCGGATCCCGTAAGGCGTCAGGTCGAGGCTGCGCAGGATCAGGTAGGCGGCGACGCCGAGGAAGACCGGGTAATCGGCCAGGTGGAAGATGCCGTATTGCGAGACCGCATAGGCGAAGAGGAACACGATCCCGAGCCCGGTGATCGGCATGGTCCGCCGCCAGATCAGGCAGACGGCAAGACCGAGCTGAAGCCAGGAGATCCACTCGAGGTCGGTCTTCAGTTCCGGCGTCAGGATGATGCCCCCGAGCCCCCAGAGCGACACGAAGAAGAATCCGACCGTCGCGCGCACAAGAAGCTCGGTATCGGTGCGGATGCGACCCAGCACCCGGTCGAGGGCGTTCATCAATGCGGTGCCGAGCGGTGTGCCTTCGGCGAGGCAGCCGAACATCAGGCAGACCAGCGCGAGGCCGACCAGCCATTCGAAATTGAGGCACAGGACGTTTTCCAGGCCACGAGGCTGGCCGGATACGTCGTAGGCACAAAACCATTTCACATGAGCGCTGGCCTCGTTCGACGCGAACAGGGTCAACGGTAACGCCAAGGCCAAGGTTTGAAGTGAACCGGAAAACGTCTTCCTTGGGGACTTCATAAGACCCTCGCCCGCGGCGGCGCTGCTTTGTGAAAGCTTTTTAAATCAAATCGCGTCCGCCCCGGTAAGTGAATCTTAATGGCTCTCCGTAAAAGGTTAACGCTGTGGATTCCCCGAGCTGAGCTTTTTCCACTCAGCCCGCCGATCAGGAACGGTCCCGGAAGCTTCGGGTTAAGGGTTGGCGTTTAGCGTGGCCGTGATGGCCACCGGGCGCGCCCGGAGAGCCTTGTCGGAGAGTTCATTCATGGTCGGATTGGCGAGCGCCGTCAGCCTCTGCCTGGGCGTCGCCCTCGCGGCCCGTGCTCCCACCGCCGGTCTGCGCGCGAAGGCCTTCGAGACCTCGGGCGGACTCTTCCTCGTATCGGGTCTCGTCCTGCTCGGCTCGGGCCTGCCCGTCTTCCACTGAATGCGACGTTCGGGCGTTCGTCCGAAGGACACCTCACATTCGTCAGCGCGAGCGGAGCGAGGCCATCCATAGCCTTTCGACCCCTCACCAAGGGGCGAACGATCGATGGCTTCCTTCTACCGATGAAGGGCGAAGAGGCTTCCTGGCCTACGGCGACGGCGCGCTTGCGGGGAATACCGCTGCGGTCTCTTCGCGGTCGCCTTCGGTGGACAGCGTCGCCAGGAAAGCCAGCAGGTCCGCCTTCTCCCGCGCGCTCAGGTCTAAAGGCTTGATCTGTCGCGACCGGCTCGGGCGGTCGATCCCGCCTTTGTCATAGAGGTCGATAACCGCTTCCAGCGTCGGCAAAGACCCGTCGTGCATGTAGGCCGTGCGCTTCTCGATCTCTCGCAGCGTCGGCGTCTTGAAGGCGTATTGCAGGGCGACCGAGCGCGGCATCAGGCGGCCCCGGCCGAGATCGTTGCCCGTGGCGGTACCGATGTCGTGGAAGGAATTGTCCGTGAACGACCAGCCGGAATGGCAACCGGCGCAGCCGCCCTTGCCGTTGAATACCTCGAACCCGCGCTTGGCGGCCTCGGAGATCGCCCCCTCATCCCCGTCGATCCAGCGGTCGAAGGGTGCCTTTCCGGCGACGATCAGGCGCTGGTACGTCGCGAGGGCGGCTTCGAGCCGATCCTCGCTGACGGCAGGATCGCCGAACGCGGCGGCGAAGCTCTCGCGGTAGCTCTCGTCGGCCGAGAGTCGAGACACGGCATCGGGCATCTTGAGATTCATGTTGCCCGGTGCGGAGATCGGCGCGCGGGCGACCTTCTCCAAAACGGCAAACTTGCCGTCCCAGCCGAGCGGACCATCCTGCCACGCGACGTTCAGGAGTGTCGGCGTGTGCAGGTCCATGTCTCCACCCATGCGGGTGGAGGCGCGGGCGCGGCCATCGGCCCAGGCCAGGTCCGGGCTATGGCACGTCACGCAGGCGCGGCTGCCGTCGCCCGAAAGGATCGGATCGAAGAAGAGCTTGCGGCCGAGTTCCGCCTTGGCGGGCGAATAAGGATTGGTTTCGGGGAAGGGGATCGTCGTCGGGCGGACATAGTCGAGGCGCCAAGCGGCGCGATGCCCGTCCGCCGCAGTTCCGGCGTAACCAGCGACACCTGCCAAAGCAGTAAGCGTCGCCGTGGCGACACCAAAAATTCGTAGCCTCGAAACCATCACATGAGTGGTTTACGAGCAAACTATTGAAAAACGGTATACCTGTTAAAATAGTTCATACAGAACGACTTGGGACGATGAACTTGCCCCTTACTCGATCCGAACGGCGACGCTGTCACTGGCCCCGGTCGCGTCGAGGACGGAAATTCTCACGAAGCCCGCACCCTCCGGCACCCAGGCCGATTGCCGCCGGATCGTTCGTGAGACCGGTTGCCCGTCGATCATCCAGGTGAGGGGCGGCACGCCGCCCGACGCTTTCAGGATCATCCCCTCCCCCGCCCCGCCCGCAGGGGCGGCTAAGCCGAGATCGACCCGCGCCCCATCCGGCGGATAGGCGATCCGCAGGACTGGCGTTCCGTCCGGCGGCTCGTCGCGGTTCAGGCGGCGCAGGGGCGGTGGCAGGGCCGCGTTGGCGGCGGTTAAGGCGTCGGCGGGGCGCGGCCCGAAAACGGGATCGCCCCCGTGGCGCGCGAAGGCATCGAACAGGATCGGCGCGGAGACGATCCGCCCGACGAGACCGGGCACCGGGGCGCCATCGGCACGACCGGCCCAAACCGCGACCGTGACGCGGCGATCGTATCCCACGGCCCAGGCATCCCGGTAACCGAAGGATGTGCCGGTCTTGTAGGCGATGCGGTTGGGCAATGCGTTGTCGGGCGGCGGGGTCCCGCGCAGGATGTCGGTCACGTACCACGCGGCCACATCCCCTGCGATGCGCTTACCCCCGGCCGGGGGCGGCATCTGCCCGTCGCGGGCAAGGCCCGCATAGAGCCGGGCGAGGTCGGTGAGGGTGAGGCCGAGCCCTCCGAGCGCCACCGGAAGGCCTGGCGCCGCATCGCGTGGCAGGCGCAGGTCGGCTCCCGCCGCGCGCAGATGCGCGACGAAGCGCGCCGGACCCACCGCCTCCATCAATGCGACGGCGGGCACGTTGAGCGACAGTTGCAGCGCCCGCCGGGCTGTGACGGTGCCCTGGAAGGTCATGTCGAAATTCTCGGGCGCGTAGCTCGCGGAGAATCGCGACGGCCGGTCCTCGATCAGCGTCTCGGGATGGGCGAGCCCGGCCTCGAAGGCCATGGCGTAGACGAAGGGCTTCAGCGCCGATCCGGGCGAGCGCACGGCGCGGGTCATGTCGATGGCCCCCCGGCGGCTGGAGTCGAGATAGCCCGCGCTGCCGACCTGGGCGAGGAGCCGCCCGTCGCGATTGTCGATCACCACGATCGCCGTCGAGAGGACGGGCCCCGCCGAGGCGGCGCGCTCGGCCGCGAGGGCTTCGAGGCTCGCTTGCAGGCGGCCATCGAGGCTGAGGCGGATCACCGGGTTCGCGGGCTCGGCGCCCACCGCCTCCTCGGCGGCGTGGGCGGCCAGCATCGGGAAGGGTCGGCGGGCGGCCGGAACCGGTTCGGCCCTGGCCTGTGCGGCCTCGTCGTCACGCAGCAGACCGCGCGACAGGGCGATGTCGATCACCCGGTTACGCGCCGCTCGCGCCCGCTCGGGGAAACGGTCGGGACGCCGGGTCTCGGGGGATTGCGGCAGGGCGACGAGGAGGGCCGCCTGCGCGGGGGTGAGGCGGGCGGGCTCGCGGCCGAAATAGGCGAGGCTCGCGGCCCTTACCCCTTCCAGCGATCCGCCAAAGGGCGCCAGGGCGAGGTAGAGATCGAGCACGCCCCCCTTGCCGAGCTGACGCTCCAGGCTCACGGCCCGGAGCGCTTGCCGCAGCTTCGCGGAGGCCGAGCGCCGCGCCCGTGGCTCTACGAGACGGGCGACTTGCATCGAGAGCGTCGAGCCACCCGATACGATGCGCCCATGGCGCAGCCCTTGGGACGCAGCCCGCAGGACGGCAAGCGGATCGATCCCGATATGGCTATCGAAGCGCCGGTCCTCGTAGGCCCGGAGCATGGCGAGATAGCGCGGATCGACCGTGGCGGCGCTCACCGGCAGGCGCCAGCGTCCATCCTGCGTCGCGAAGGGCCGGAGCAGATCGCCCGACCGGTCGAGGACGACCACCGAGCGGGCCTGCGCCGCATGGAGATCGAGGGGCGGTAGCGAAGCCGCCAGGATCAGCAGGGCCAGCAGAGCGGTCACGGGAAGCGCGACGCAGACCCGGATAAGGATCAGCCACCCGCCCTTCCGCATGCCGCCCTCCCCGTCCGGCCGGAGGATGCCCCCTCAGGCCGCCCCGCTCAAGCGGCCTCTGCGTCGGCGCGCTCGCGGGCGAGCTTGGAAACCGCCACGAGATCGACCTTGCCCGCGCCGAGCAGGGGAATGTCCTCCAAGACCACCACCTCGGCGGGGATCGAGACGTCGGAGGCGCCCTTGCCCTTGGCGAAACTCTGGAAAGCGGCGCGGTTCGCGTCCTTGGCCTGGGTGAACAGCACCAGCCGCTCGCCCTTGCGCGCGTCCGGTACGGCGGCGGCGGCGCTCAACCGGTCGGGCCAGAGTTCGTTGGCGAGCTTCTCGATGGCCGCCAGCGAGACCATCTCGCCGGCCACCTTGGCAAAGCGCTTCGCCCGGCCACGGATGGTGACGAAGCCCTCCGTGTCGATGCTCACGATGTCGCCGGTATCGTGCCAGCCGTCAGGCGGCGGCTTCAGGTGGCCGGGGGCATCGGTCATCAGGTAGCCGAGCATCACGTTGGGGCCGCGCACCGAAAGGCGCCCGCCCTCGTCGATGCCCGGCACCGGCTCGAGCTTCGCCTCGATGCCGGGCAGGAGACGGCCGACCGTGCCGAAGCGGTTGAACATCGGCGTGTTGAGGGCGAGCACGGGCCCACATTCGGTGACGCCGTAACCTTCGAGGATGCGCAGGCCGAACTTCTCCAGCCAGGTCCGGCGGGTCGTGTCTTTCACCGCCTCGGCTCCGGCCACGACGTAGCGCAGCGAGCGCAGATCGTAGGCGTGTGCGGCGCGGGCATAGCCCGTGAGGAACGTGTCCGTTCCGAAGAGCACCGTGCTGTTCGAGCCGTAAACGAGCTCCGGCACGATCCGGTAATGCAGCGGCGAGGGATAGAGATAGACCGGCACGCCCGAGACCAGCGGCAGCACCGTCCCGGCGGTGAGCCCGAACGCGTGGAACATCGGAAGGACGTTGAACACCTTGTCCGTCGGACCGAAATCGATCCGCGCGGCCACCTGCGCCACGTTGGCGAGCATGCAGCGGTTGGCGAGCACGACACCCTTGGGTGCGCCCTCGCTGCCCGAGGTGAACAGGACCGCCGCTGGGTCCTCGCCCCGCCGCTTCACCAGCGGCTTCCGGGGGCTGAGGAAGCCGCGGATCTTGTCGGCCAGGGTGATCGTGGCGCGCAGATCTTCGAGATAGACCAGCGTCACCTTGCCTTTCATCGCCTCCACGAGGGAGCCGAGGCGGCCCTTCTCGATGAAGGCACGCGACGTCAGTACCGTGCTTACCTCCGCCGTCGCGCAGGCGGACAGCACGTTGGCGGCGCCCGCCGAGAAGTTGATCATGGCCGGCACCCGGCCCGCCGAGGCCAGGGCAAAGAAGGTCACCGCCGCGCCGTTGGCGTTCGGAAGCATCAGGCCGATATGGCCCCCCTCCGGAGCGTAGGCCATCAGCTTGCGGCCGAGGATGTTGGCGCCCATCACGAGGCGCCCGTAGCTCAGGCGGCCGGTCACCGGGTCTTCGAGGGCGTTGCGGCGCCAGCCATGGCGCTCGCCCGCATCGATCAGCGCGGCCATCACCCCGCGGTCGATCTCGGCCGTGCGGAACAGCAACTCGGACATGGCGTCGTAGAGCTCCGCACCCGCGGCCTGCCGCCGGGCCTTACCCTTCAGCGCCGGATCCACCGTAAGCCGCACGGGTGGCATGACGGTGACAATCACCTTCGGCCACCAGCGGCGGCGCACTTGGCTCCGGGACAGGCGCGAGAAAACGGTCTGCTCCAGCCCGTCGATCTTCACCGGCACCACCATGGCGCCCGACTTGTCGCCGATGAGCCCGGCCCCGTCATAGACCTTCATCAGGCTACCGGTGACGGTGAGCCGACCCTCGGGGAAGATGATCAGCGTCTCGCCGGATCGCACCGCGTTGATCAGGGTGCGGGTGGCGAGCGGCCGCGTCGGATCGAGCGGCATCGCCTTGGTCATCTTCAGGAACGGCCGCACCCACCAGCGCTTGGCGATGCCGCTGTCGATGGCGAAGACCGGCTCCTGATCGAGGAGCGACAGGGCGAGCGGCGCATCGAGGAAGGACACGTGGTTGAGGGCCACGATGCAGTTCGGACCCGCCTTGTCGATGTTGTCGAGGCCGCGCACCTCAAGCCGGTAGAAGGCGCGGAACAGGATCGACAGGGCATCCCTGAACGGGCTCGTCGGCAGGGTGACGAGGACCACGGCGCCGACGACGAGATTCAGCACGGCCACCACCGCCAGCAGGCTCGCCATGGAGAGGCCTGCGGCCTGCAGCGCCGCCAGCGCCAGGGTGCCGCCCACCATGAAGGCGGCGGTGATCACGTTCACCGCCCCGATGATGCGGGCGCGCATGGATTTCTCGGTCCAGGCCTGCACGGCGGCGAAGGACGGCACGATGTAGAGCCCGCCCGCCATGGCGAGGCCGAGGAAGTCGATCATCGTGCGCAGGCCATGGCCGGTGCCGATGAACGCGACCGGGCCGATCATCTCGGAGGGCGGCGCGGGAAGGTGCGAGATCGTCCAGGCGAGGTCGAAGCCGAACAGGGCCATCAGCAGCGCTCCGACTGGGGTCGGCAGCAGGACGATACGCCCGCTGGCGAGCCAGGAGGCAAGGCCGGAGCCCAGGGCGATGCCGACCGAGAAGGTCGCGAGCAGGAGGGTGATGACCGTCTCGCTGCCGTTGAAGGCGGTGCGCACCATCACCGGCAGCAGCGACAGTACCACCACGCCGACGAGCCAGAACCAGCTCACGATCAGCGAGCCGCGCCAGAGCCTCGTGTCGACCCACAGGTCGCGAAGCAAAGAGAAGGTCGAGCGGGCGACGTTGGCATCGACCTTGAGATCCGGGGCGCCCTCCCCCGTCTCGGGGATCATCCGCGCCGACAGCCAGCACAGAACGGCGAAGGCCATGACCAGGGCGGCGAATAGCGCGCCCGATCCACCCATGGCCGACGCGGTGCCCGCCGCGATAGTACCGAGGAGGATGGCGAGGAAGGTTGCGGCTTCGACCAGGGCGTTGCCGGCGGGGAGCTCCTCCCGGCGCAGGTGGTCCGGCAGGATGCCGTATTTGATCGGGCCGAACAGGGCCGCGATCGTCCCGAACAGGCCGAGCGCGACGAACAGCACCGGCACGGAATGGAGCAGGAAACCCAGCACGGCGCAGCCCGCGGCGAAGATCTCCGCGAACTTGAGCCGCCTGGCCATGAGCGCCTTGTCGTAGCGGTCGGCCCATTGGCCGCCGAGCCCCGACAGGATGAAGAACGGCCCGATGAAGACGGCACTCGCCAGCGTGACGAGGACGCCGCCATGGCCCTCGCCGCCCGCGCCCGCGCTACCCCCGATGCCGAACAGGATCAGGAAGGCGAGTGCGTTTTTCAGGAAATTGTCGTTGAAGGCCGAGAAGAACTGGCACCAGAACAGTGGCGCGAAACGCCGCGCGGTCATCAACGAACGAAACATGTCGGTCTCCGGCCCTGCGCCATGACTGACCCAGGCGCTACGCCAAGGTCAAATCCGGCAAGGACCGGCAGGCGTTTTCGCCTCAGCCGCGATCGAGCCGCGCGCGCACCATGGCCCCCAGATCGTACGACCGGCAGGCATGCTGAACGAGAATCGCGGTCACGGCCAGAACGAGCGCTGCCGCGACGCAGGGCACGGCGAGCAACAGGATGAGGACCGAGCCGACCGCCGTGCGCTCGGCCAGGGACGCGCGGGGCCAGGGATCGACGGGCCACCGGAGCGGAAGCCGAATCGGGCGAGTCGTCGTCATGGGCGGGGTCTCCCATCCGCACCGAGAGGGCACTGTGTGCCCGATCAAGCCCTGCGTCGAGCACGTCTTTCAGGCAGCGATGTCGCGGGGCAGCCTGGAAACCGTGGCGTCCGGGGACAGTTTCAGGCGGTGCTTTCACCGCTGCGTGAGGGCGGAGGACACGAAGCGATGCCCGGTTACCTGCCCTTCGCGGGCGCCCTGAAGCTGCCCGCGTATACATGCGACAATTGCGGGTTCTGGCAGCGCCATTTCGAGCCGCCGCCCGCCTGCCCGATGTGCCTCGACGCCCGGCACGTAGTGCCGCAGGACGGCTGGCGCTTCCGCACCGAGCGTGAGGCGCAGGACGCGTTTCCCTGTCACTGGCAGGAGTTGGAGCCGGGCGTCTGGCGTTTCTGGAACGAACCGGTCTCAGGCATCGGCCCATCGGCCTATCTCGTCCAAACGGACGAGGGGAACATGGGCTTCGAAGGATGCCCGGTCTTCAGCGAAGCCGCCCTCGACCAGATCGAGCGGCTCGGTGGCATGAAGGTGCTGTCCGCCTCGCATCCGCATTCCTATGGCGCCCTGGTCCAGTTGCAGGACCGGTTCGATCCAGAACTGTGCCTGCCTGCCGCCGACTTCACGTGGAGCGCCGCGCTCCAGGTGAGCTGGCCCTACGACGATTTCCTCGAACCCCTTCCCGGCCTCGAACTGCATCGCACGGCGGGCCATTTCGACGGCCATGCCGTCCTGTTCGATCGTAAGCGGAAGATCTGCTTCTGCGGCGACGCCCTGAAGTTCGAACTCGACCCAGAGGATTTCCGCCGGGCGCGGACGATCTCGGCCCACAAGGCGTTCGTGCGCGGCGTGCCGCTGACCGTGAACGAGTTACGCCGCTACCGGGACGTGTTCGAGCGTCTGGACTTCACCCAGACCTGGACGCCCTTCGAGCCCGCTGCGAATTGCGGCCGCCCCGAAGTGCTGGCCCTGATCGATTCCATGCTGGGTAGCCGACCGCACGCCTACCCAGTCCCGCTTGAGGAATTGACGAAGGCGCAGCCGTCGCGCTCGCAATGACGGGTCAGCGCCGATCCTGCGGATCATTCTCCAACAGGATCGGCTGTCCGTGCGGCGTGGCCTGCGCCGCTCGCAGCCATGCGGCCGTGCGGGTCTCGATGCTAGAACCATCCGCGACGCCGCGCTCGGCGAGCAGGCGTTCCAGCGTCACGAGCCAGCGCCCGTAATCGGCGGCCTGCTCACCTTCGCCCTCGGGACGAATGGTCTGGCCCAGGGCATCGGCCCATTGGCTCCAGGTGAACAGGCCCGCTTCCTGAAGCGAGACGACCAGAGCGAAGACCTGCGCTTCCCAGGGCGCGGAGAACGGCCCGTTCGGGCTCGGCGCGCTCATGCCGGGTCCAGATAGGGCTCGAAGGCCGCGATGGTGACGCGCCCGCCTGGATCGGCCTGCGGCCCCCAGAGGTCGGCGGCTTCGAAGGCGACCGTATAGAGCCAAGCCGGGTTTTCGCCCTGCTTATAGGCGTTGGTATCGGGGAAGACGTGCGCGCCATGCACCGCCTCGACCCGTCCCCGCTTCCCCCGGACGTAGCGTGGCAGGCGAGTGTGCCCGACCGGGTGCATCACCTTCGCGATGACTTCATCGCCCGGCGTGAAACGGGCGGGGGCCATCGGCGTCCGGTCGCTCGGGAAACCTGCCCTGAAGCGGGGCTCCAGAATATCGGCCGTCAGCACGCGAGCCACTTCGACGGGCGGCTGG
The DNA here is from genome assembly GCF_049887755.1 of Methylobacterium sp. NFXW15. Classification (NCBI taxonomy): domain Bacteria; kingdom Pseudomonadati; phylum Pseudomonadota; class Alphaproteobacteria; order Hyphomicrobiales; family Methylobacteriaceae; genus Methylobacterium; species Methylobacterium sp. NFXW15. Next base: position 91,906 of record NZ_JAGEKG010000007.1, read on the forward strand.
GATGCGATGCCTGTTGCGACTTCGTCCGGTGTGGCGAGGCCGTTGGCGAGGATCTGCTTCTCCAGGGCTTCGAGCCAGATCTCGTAATAGCTCGACGAGAGATATTGTGCGGGGGGCAGGGATTCCCGCGCGGCGCGGCTACCATCGAGGTTCCATGTCCCGGTGAAGCCCATGGCCAGCGCGAGAGCCAGCACGCGCTTCTCCCACTCGGCATGGAAGACCGGCTCGTTCGGCTCGGGCACGACCGGTCCGAAGCCGTGGGCGCCGCCGAGATCCTGAGCGCCGTTCATGCCCGGATCTCCGCAGCGGGTGCGAGCGGCAGGCCCGTGCCGATCATCGCATCGCGGGTGACGAGAGCGGCCAAGGCCTCCTCGGAATAGCCTTCCGTGCCGTCGGGGCGCATCGGCAGCACCATGAAGCGTGTTTCGGCGGTGGAATCCCACACGGTGATCCGTGTGGTTTCGGGGAGGCTCACGCCGAACTCGGCCAGCACACCGCGCGGATCGCTGACCGCGCGCGCGCGGTAGGGCGGTGCCTTGTACCAGACCGGTGGCAGACCCAGCACCGGCCATGGGTAGCAGGAGCAAAGGGTGCACACGACCATGTTGTGAGTGCCGGGCGTGTTCTCGACCACCACCATGTGCTCGCCGCCCCGCCCGCCGATCCCGAGTTCGGCGATGGCCGGTGTCGCGTCGGCGAGCAGCCGTGCGCGATAGCCGGGATCGGTCCAGGCGCGGGCGACGACACGGGCACCCAGATGCGGGCCGACCTTGGTTTCGTACATCTCGACCAGTGCATCGAGAGCGGCAGTTTGCACGTAGCCCTTCTCCACGAGGAGCGATTCGAGCGCTTTCACCCGCGCCTCGACGGGGCTGAGATCGCTGCCCTCATGGGCGTGGTCGTGGTCATGACCGTGGTGATGATGGTTCGACATGCGCTTGTCCTCACGTGGCCAGGATGCACAAGCCCACGTTTCGCCGCCACCCCCGAATGTCGCCGTACACGGTCAGAGGGACGATCCGGCAATTTTGTCCGGGTCTGTTTAGCAAGAGTTCATGTCGCAGCCCGTACCACACCTTAGATCGGTTCCAGTATGAAGTATTCTCTTGGGGAGACGGGATGATCGCTGAGCCGCCGGATGCGCCGGAAGAGCTTGCCACCCAGCCGTCGGCCAGGCGCGCGACGCAGGATGTGGGGCGTCATCTGTCCGCGCCGCTGAAGGACTATTTCGCGCTCAGCCAAGATGCTGCTCTGCCCGAGCGGCTGTCGGGTCTCGTTGCGCGGCTTGAGACCCTGTTCGCGGGGGCCGACGACACGCTGGTCTTCGATTTCCGCGCCGACATCATCAACGCCCTGCCGGGCCTTCGCACATTCGCCTTATCCCTCTGTGGCGATGCGAGCCGTGCCGACGATCTCGTTCAGGAAGCCTTCGCCCGCGCCTGGGCGAACCAGCATCGCTTTCGGCCGGGCACGAACTTCACCGCTTGGCTGTTCACCATCCTGCGGAACCAGTTCTACTCCGAGCTTCGCAAGGCCAAGCGCGAGATCGAGGATGCGGATGGTGTCCATGCCGAGCGCCTCATCGCCCTGTCGGATCAGGAGGATGTGAGCACGCTCACCACCGTCCGCGAGCACCTCGGCAAGCTGCCCGCCGTCCAGCGCGAGGCGCTGCTGCTCGTAGGAGCCGAGGGCTTCACCTATGAGGAGGCGGCGGAACGGATCGGTTGTCAGGTCGGCACGGTGAAGAGCCGCGTGAGCCGCGCGCGGGTCGCGCTGCTGGCCGGCCTCGGCCTTTCAGCCTCGGATGGCGAGGCCCGTCCGACGATCAGGTAGCGCGGCTGGGCTGTAGCAGCCCTGCATCCTCGCCCCCTTGCGCCTCGCCCCACCCGTGCCACGATGCGTCCGATCCGGCGTGCAGGGAGGAATGGCGTGGCTGAACCGACTTCGGAGGCGGCGGCTGCGCCGATGAACGGCGCCGAGAGTCTGGTGCGCACCCTGGTCGCGGGCGGGGTCGAGGTCTGTTTCACCAATCCCGGCACGTCCGAGATGCACTTCGTCGCCGCCCTCGACCGGGTCGAGGGCATGCGCTGCGTGCTGTGCCTGTTCGAGGGCGGCGCCACGGGCGCGGCGGACGGCTACGCCCGCATGGCGGACAAGCCCGCTTCGACGCTGCTCCATCTCGGCCCCGGCCTCGCGAACGGTCTCGCCAACCTGCACAATGCCCGGCGGGCGCGCTCGCCGCTCGTCAACATCGTGGGTGAGCACGCGACCTACCATCGCCAGTACGATGCCCCCCTCACCTCCGACATCGAAGGGCTGGCCAAGCCTATGTCGGCCTGGGTGCGCACCGGTCTCTCCTCGGCCGAGATCGGGCGCGATGGTGCGGATGCCATCGCTGCGGCCCGCACGGCGCCGGGCGGCGTCGCGACGCTGATCCTGCCCGCCAACACGGCCTGGGATCCCGGCACCGGCATCGCCCCCGTCCCCGCCATCCCCGAGCGCGTGAGGGCCGGGGACGACGCGATCACGGAGGCGGTGAAGGCGCTGTCCAGCGGCGAGCCGGTGCTTCTGCATCTCGGCGACAAGGCCGTGCGCAAGGAAGGCCGCCTGATCGCCGACCGTATCGCCCGTAAGACCGGTGCGAAGCTCCTCGCCATGACCTCGAACGCCCGGATCGACCGGGGCGTCGGCACGGTGCCGATCGAGCGCCTGCCCTATCCGATCGATCAGGCCATCGAGGCTCTGAAGGGCTTTCGCCATATCATCCTGATCGGCGCGACCCAGCCCGTCGGGTTCTTCGCCTATCCGGGCAAGCCGAGCCTGCTGGCGCCGGAAGGGTGCCGCACCATCACTCTTGCGACGCCCGAGCAGGACCAGATCGACGCCCTGGAACGGCTGGCCGAGGCGGTGAATGCGCCGGAAGCTGCCCTGCCCGACCTCGGAGCCCGGCCGGATATCCCGACTTCGAACAAGCTTGATCAGGATGCCATCGGCGCGGTGATCGGTGCCCTGATCCCGGAAGGCGCCGTGATCTGCGACGAATCCCTCACCACCGGCCGCAACTATTTCGGGCTCACCAAAGCCAGCGCCCCGCATTCCTGGCTCCAGCTCAGCGGCGGATCCATCGGCGTTGGGATCCCGATGGCGACGGGTGCCGCCGTCGCGTCGCCCGGCCGGAAGGTGATCAACCTCCAGGCCGATGGCAGCGGCCTCTACACGGTTCAGGCGCTCTGGACGCAGGCGCGCGAACGCCTCGACGTGGTGACGGTGGTCTGGTCGAACCGCGCTTACGCGATCCTCAGGGGCGAGCTCGCCAATGTCGGTGCGCACAATCCCGGCCCGAAGGCCATCGGGATGCTGAGCCTCGACGATCCGGCGATCGATTGGGTGTCCCTGGCGCAGGGCTTCGGCGTCGATGGACGCCGCGTCGAGACCCTGCCCGCCTTCATCGACGCCTTGAAGCACGGGATCGCCGAGAAGGGCCCGTACCTGATCGAGGTCGTCCTGTGAGCGAGACCTACGCGCTGCCCGGCTTGTCCGCTCCTGCGGAGATCCGGATCGATGCGACCGGCCTTGCCCATATCCGCGCGGGCAGCCCCCTCGATGCCTTCCGCGTCCAGGGCTTCAACGCCGCCCGCGACCGGTTGTGGCAGCTCGACCTGTGGCGCAAGCGTGGGCTCGGGCTTTTGGCGGCGGATTTCGGGCCTGGCTTCATCGCCCAGGACAGGGCCGCGCGGCTGTTCCTCTACCGGGGCGATATGACTGCCGAATGGGCTGCCTACGGTCCGCAGGACACGAAAGGTATTGTCTCCGCCTTCGTCGGTGGGTTGAACGCTTTCATCGCCCTCACCGAGAGGCGGCCGGAGCTGCTTCCGCCGGAATTCGCGAAGATGGGAACAAAGCCCAAGCCCTGGGCGCCGGAGGATGTCGTGCGTATCCGCAGCCATGGGTTGGTGCGGAACCTGCCTTCAGAAGTGGCACGGGCGAAAATTTTCGCGGGCGGGGGAGACCATGCCCTGGACGACCTGCGCAAGCGACTGAGCCCGCCCCACGATCCTGTCGTGCCGGAAGAACTGGACGCGTCGGATTGGCCCGACGATCTCCTCGACCTGTTTCGCCTTGCCACTGCGCAGGTCCACCTCACGCCCGAGCGGCTCGCCGCGACGCGCGAAGAGGCCTGGGCCTGGTCGAAGGTCGATGCGCATGGCCATGTCGGGCGGCAGCAGAGCGCACCGCGGCCGGAGCCGAGCGAGGGGTCCAACAACTGGGTCGTGGGGCCCAGCCGAACGGCGACGGGGCGGCCGATCCTGGCGAGCGACCCGCACCGGATCTACCTGAACCCGTCGCTGCGATACGCCGTGCACCTCACGGCGCCGGGGCTCGACGTGATCGGCGCGGGCGAGCCCGCCCTCCCCGGCATCTCCATCGGCCATAACGGACACGCCGCCTTCAGCCTGACCATCGCGCCGATGGATCAGGAAGATCTGTTCGTCTGCGAGAAGCATCCGGACGATCCCGATCTCGTCCGCCATGGCGACGGTTTCGAGTCCATCCGCCGCGTGCGCGAGGCGATCTCCGTGCGGGGCGGCCCGGACGAGCCGATCACTCTCGCCTTCACCCGCCAGGGCCCGGTGATCGCGGAGGATGAGGGGCGCGCCTTCGCCCTGGCGACGGTCTGGTCCTCACCCGGTGCCGCGGCCTATCTCGGCAGCCTCGCCTATCTCGACGCCACCTCGCCCGAGGCGTTCGGGCAGGCGCTGCGGTACTGGTCGGCCCCCTCGGTGAACCAGCTCTATGCCGACCGAAATGGACGGATCGCGTGGTTCATGGCGGGCAAGGCCCCGCGCCGGCCGGCCCATGACGGGCTGCTGCCCGTTCCGGGGGACGGGCGGTTCGATTGGGCGGGTTTCCTCGACGCGGAGGAGTTGCCCCGCGCCATCGATCCGCCAGAGGGCTGGCTCGCCACCGCCAACGAGATGAACCTGCCGCCCGGCTATCCGGCCGAGACTCGCAAGGTCGGTTTCGAATGGCACGAGCCGTGGCGCGCCCGGCGGATCCAAACGGTTCTGGGTCGACAGACGAGCCATCGCCTGACGGATTCGCAGGCCTTGCAGGCCGATGTCTTCTCGGAACCCGCACGACGTGTGGCCCGGCTCGCCTGCGCCGTTTCGAAAGGCGATGGCGACATCTCGGCCATGCAGGATCTGCTGCGGGATTTCGATGGCGAACTCGCCGCCGACAGCGCCGCCGCCGCCTTCGTCGAGGTGCTGTGGGTGCGCCATCTCCGCCCCGCCGCGATCAAGACTCTCGTGCCCGACGCGACGCTGCGCGCGCTGATCCCACCGGGTGACACCCAGAGCCTCATCGAGCGGCTGGAGGCCGATGCCTCGATCCGGGACGCGATCCTGCCGCCGTCGCTGGCGGCCGCCTGGGCCACCTGCCGAACGCTGATGGGCGACGATCCCACCACCTGGGCCTGGGGGACCCTCCATCGGGCGCTCTTCGCCCATCCCCTCGCGGCTTGCGGCGCGGAGGAGTGGAACGTCGGTCCCTTCCCGCTTGGCGGCGCCGGGGCCAGCGTGATGCATGCGGAGTATCGCACCGACACGTTCCGCATCACCAACGGCGCCTCGTTCCGCATGGTGGTCGATGTCGGGGATTGGGACCGTTCGGTCTACGTCAACGTGCCCGGCCAATCCGGCAACCCGCTCAGCCCGCATTACCGCGACCTCGCGGAGGTCTGGGCGAGGCAGGGCCATGCGCCGATGCCCTATTCGCCCGAGGCGGTGGCGGCGGCCACCGTCGTCACGATCCGCCTCGAGCCCGAAAACGGCGCGTGACTTGCTCGCCCCGAGGCACCGCAGCCCCGAAGGATGCCCCTTGAAGATTTTCATCGCCGGCCTTGCCACCGAGACCAACACCTTCGCCCCGCTGCCCACGGGCCGTGCGGCCTTCCTGGCCGACTACTCCCGTCGTGAGGGCACGACCGCCCCGCCCGCGCTGAGCAATATCGGCCTCAAGGCCTGGCGAGAGATGGGTGAGGGGGACGGCCATGAGGTGATCGAGAGCCTCTCGACCTTCGCGCAACCCGGCGGGATCACCCTGCGTGCAGTCTACGAGGAGTTGCGCGACACGCTGCTCGACGATCTGCGCGCGGCGATGCCGGTCGATGCCGTGCTGCTGTTCATGCACGGAGCGATGGTCGCCGAGGGCTACGACGATTGCGAGGGCGACACCCTCGAAAAGGTCCGCGAAGTGGTCGGGCCGGACGTGACGATCGGTGCCGAGATCGATCTTCACTGCCACCTCACCGAGACGATGCGGCGCTCCTCGGACGTGATGGTGATCTACAAGGAGTACCCGCATACGGACATCGTGGACCGCGCCCGCGATCTCTACCCGCTGGTGATCGCGACAGCGGAGAAGCGCATCCGCCCGGTCATGGCCTATGCCGATTGCCGGATGGTGAGCATGTGGAAGACGACCCGTGAGCCGATCGCGGGCTTCGTGCGCAAGATGCTCTCGCTGGAGGGCAAGGACGGAATCCTGTCCGTCTCCTTCGGCCACGGCTTTCCCTATGCCGACGTGGCCGATGTCGGCGCGAAAATGCTCGTGGTCGCCGATGGCGATGCGGCCAAGGCGCAGGCCCTGGCAGATGACCTCGCGGCGGACATCTGGGCGATGCGCGAGAGCACCGCGACGCAGTTCGACACGATCGACGCCGCGATCGATGCGGCGCTCGCCTCGGACGATCCCCGTCCGATGGTTCTAGCCGACACCGCCGACAATGCCGGGGCGGGCGCGCCTTCCGACAACACGGCGATCCTCGCCCGGCTCGTCGCCCGCCGTGTGAAGGGCGCGGCGCTCGGGATGATCTGGGACCCCGGCGCGGTCGGGATCTGCCACGAGGCGGGGCTCGGCGCGACCTTCGATCTGCGCATCGGCGGCAAATGCGGCGTCACCTCCGGCGATCCGGTCGATCTGCGCGTGACCGTGCGGGGGCTCTCCGACGATCACAGCCAGGGCGGGCTCAGCGGTGGGCGCGCGCATCTCGGCCCAGCAGCCTGGGTCGAGGCGGACGGCATCCATATCGTGCTGACGCACAAGCGCCAGCAGCCTTTCGCGCCCGATGCCTTCACCGGCCTCGGCCTCAGCCTGGATGACAAGCGCATCGTGGTGGTGAAGTCGATGCAGCATTTCTATGCGGGCTTCGTCCCCATCGCCTCGGAGGTCCGCTACGTCGCGGCGCCGGGGGCGGTGCCGCCGGATTACGGCGCGCTGCCCTTCACGAAGCGCGATCCGAACTATTGGCCCCGCGTGGCCGATCCCTTCGCCGAGAGCGCCCGCTGATGCGCAACCTGTCCTTCTCCACCGATGCCCTGCTCGCCACGTTGCGCGAATGGGTCGAATGCGAGAGCCCGACCTACGACCGGTCGGCGGTGAACCGCATGATGGCGCTCGCGGCCCGTGACCTCGCGCTACTCGGCGCGCAGGTCGAGACGATTCCCGGCCGGATGGGGCTCGGCGATTGCGTGCGCGCGCGCCTGCCCCATCCGCGGCGGGACGAGCCCGGCATCCTCATCCTCGGCCATCTCGATACGGTCCATCCGGTCGGCACGCTGGCGCAGCTTCCCTGGCGGATCGACGGCAACCGGGCCTACGGACCGGGCATCCTCGATATGAAGGGCGGCAACGTCATCGCGGTGGCCGCGATCCGCGCCCTGATCGAGGCCGGTCAGCGCACACCCCTGCCGGTGACGGTGCTGTTCACCAGCGACGAGGAGATCGGCAGCCCGTCCACCCGCGATCTCATCGAGGCCGAGGCGTCCCGGCATGCCTTCGTGCTCGTGCCCGAGCCCGGTCAGCCGGGCGACGGAGTGGTGACGGGCCGCTACGCCATCGCCCGGTTCGACCTGGAAGCCGTCGGCCGACCGAGCCATGCGGGAACGTCGCCCGGCGAGGGGCGCTCGGCCATCCGCGCCATGGCGCGCAAGGTTCTCGTCATCGATGCCCTGTCGGATGCCGATTGCACGGTCTCGACCGGCATCGTGTCCGGCGGCCAATGGGTGAATTGCGTGCCGACCGTCTGCAGGGGGCAGGCCCTCAGCATGGCCAAGCGCCAAGCCGACCTCGACCGGGTGGTCGAGCAGATGCTCGCCCTATCCGGAGAGGAGGAGGGCGTGCGGTTCACCGTGAGGCGCGGCGTCACGCGCCCGGTCTGGGAGCCCGATGCGGGCACGCTCGCTCTCTATGCCGTGGCACGAGACCTCGCGGCCGAACGGGGCGTGGCGCTGTCCCATTGCAGCGCGGGCGGCGGCTCGGATGGCAACTTCACCGGGGCCAGGGGCATCCCGACCCTCGATGGCCTCGGTGTGCTGGGCGCTGGCTTCCACACGCTCGATGAGCATGTGCTCATCGACTCCCTGCCCCGCCGGGCGTCCCTCTTCGCCGGATTGCTGATGCGGTTGGAAGCTTAAGCCGCGCCTGCCGGATCGACCGGCATGGGCGGAACGCCGCCCGCCTCGATCGCTTCGCCTGCCGCGAGGCACAGATCCTCCCGGAAGCGCCCGGCGACGATCTGGACGCCGACCGGCGTTCGGCCGACGAGACCGGTCGTGACCGTGAGGGCGGGCATGCCGAGCGGTGCCAGGGCAACCTGGAGAAGCTGAGCCTCGAACACACGGGCGATGCCTTCCGGCGTGCGGTCGAGCCCGTCCGGGAACGGCAATTCGCCCGAGACCGGCACGAGCAGCACCGGGTTCTCCGCGAGGAAGACCGACCATTGCCGCACGAGCGTCGCGCGCCGGGTCAGCGCCTGGGCGATGGCGTCGGGCGCCAGGGCCTCGGCCCGGCTGCGGAAGGCCTCGAGAATCCCGATCGCCGCCGGATCACCCTCACGCTCCGCCGCCGCGCGGACCGTGGTGAACCCGTCCCCGAGCCAGAGGGTGAGCTGGATCTCGTTCGCCTCGCGCAGGGACGGCGTGTCGGCGATCTCATCGACGTGCCATCCGGCTGCCTCGAGACGGCGGGCGGCGTCGCGCAAGGCGGACTCAACCTCGGGGGCGATGGCCATTCCGCCCGGCCGCAGACACAAAGCCGCCCGGCGCGGCACGGACGGGCCTTCGAGGGGCGCGGGCACCCACCACGGGTCACGTGGGTCCGGGGCCGCCATCGCGGTGAGCCCGAGGCGGATATCGGCGATGCTGCGGGCAAGCGGGCCCGACACCGCCATCAGCTGGGGCCCGATTCCCCTTTCGGGCGACGAGGCGTTCCAGGCCGGGATGCGCCCGAAGCTCGGGCGCAGGCCGTGGACGCCGCAGGCATAGGCCGGATAGCGCACCGATCCCGCGATATCGGTGCCGTGGGCGATGGCGCCGATGCCCACCGCCACGGCGGCGCCCGCACCACCGGACGAGCCCCCCGGCGTCAAGGCGGGATCGCGCGGGTTCCTCGTCTCGCCGTGCAGTCCGTTGGTGGTGAACCACCGGAGAGAAAAGGCCGGGGTATTGGTGCGCCCGAGGAGGACGGCCCCTGCCCGGCGAAGATTCGCGACGACCGGGCTGTCGCCCTTCGCGATGAGATCCTTCTGGAGGCGGAGGCCGTTCGTGGTGGCAAAGCCCGACTGGTCGGCGTTGACCTTGGTCGTCACCGGCACGCCCGCCAGCGGACCAGGATCATCACCGCGCGCCAGGGCGGCATCGACTGCTTCGGCCTCTGCCAGGACATCCTCCGGACGGTGGTCCACGACGGCATTGATCGCGCTGTTGACCGACGAGAGCCGGTCGAGGGCGTCGGATGCCGCCTCGCGGGCGGAGACGTCCCGCGCCCGGATGCGGGCTGCCAATTCCGTCGCGGAGAGGCGCCAGAGCTGCATCGATCGACCTCAAGACTTTAGGGTGGACTTGATTCGCGGGGTATTGATCCGGCTAAGACCGTATCAAGCGGCTAAATTCAGAATACAGGACGCCTGCCGATAATTTGGGCAAAGGCGGGATTGCACGTTCCGTCAACGATTTCCCGCATTGCACATCTCGCGCCATCGGTACTTCACCACAGGTCGGCCTTGCGTCCAAGCCGCGCTTGCCTAACCTCGCGACCGTGATGTGCATCTGACCCGAGAGCCGGCCCAGAAGGGGTTCGGCGCCTCAAGAACCCCTGCAAGAGCTTTCTCCAGCAAGAGGCAGGTTTCCATGTCTGAAGCCATTCGCGTCAAGCCGACTCACGACGGCACCTACACGGTCTATCGCGGCACCCTCGCCCTCGTCAGCGGCCTGACCCGCACCGAGGCGGAACGCTATGAAGCGAGGCTCAGCCGCAGGCAGGAGCTTCTGGTCGTCTGATTGTCCCGGCTCAGGCCGACAAGGCCGGGCTCGTTACCAGATCGAGGGGACCGAGATCGGCCATGGTTCCGGCGGCGTCGAGGCCGCGCCGCCGGGCCGCGATGGCAAAGCCCTCGCCCGCCCGCTCGATCTCATAGAGCACATAGCCCGCCCGGCGGGCCGGAAGGGCGCCATGCCCGTCTGGCAGCGCCGACGCGGAGGGCACCCCCACCACCGGGACCGGCCGTCCGCCCGGCCCGGCGATGTGGGCGAGGCTCGAAACGTGGTTGTGGCCGTGTAGGATCAGGTCCGCCCCCACCCGGCCGATCATCGCGGCGAAAGCCGCCGAATCCTTCAGCTCCCGCCCCGCCGATGCGCCTCCGGGATGGGGCGGATGGTGAATCATCACCACGCGGCAGGACCTCCCCGGTTCGGTCGCAAGCGCGCGCAACAGGGTTTCCGCCGCCGCGAGTTGCGGCGGGCCGAGGCGTCCACTCGCCACGAACGGCTTGGTCGGAATCGCGCTCGACAGGCCGATCAACGCCACCGGCCCCCGCCTCCGGAGGTAGGGGAAGTGGCCGCGCGTCCCTGAATCGTCCGATGTGAAGGCGCCGCAGGCTTCGAGCAGGCCCTCAAGGGAGCCGCGCACATAGGCGTCGTGGTTGCCCGGCACGAGGCTCACTGCGTCCGGCGACCCGAGGGCCTGCATGAATGACAGGGCCGTCGCCCATTCGCTCGGCAGGCCGATATTGCAGAGGTCGCCCGTGCAGGCGATGTGAGCCGCGCCCTGCGCCCGCAAATCCGTGACGAGGAGCGACAGGGTCGCCATGTCGTGGCTGCGCGAGCGGCCCCGGCGCCAATTGGCGTAGCCGGTCGCCCGCTTGCCGAAGAGCTGGCTGAAGCGAGGGCGGCCGAGCGGGCCGACATGCGGGTCGCTGAGATGCGCGAGGCGGAAGGTCAAACGAGGGGGCGCTCCGGACGTCGCCCCCGGCATCGCGGCGGCACGCGCCCGCGTCAAGCGCTGCCGATCAGGATCCCCGTCACGAGGACGAGCACACCGCCGAGCATGACCTGAAGGGCTGCCCGCCAGAACGGCGTCGCCATGTAGCGGGTGCGGATGCCCGCGATCACCGCAAGTTCGATCACCACCACCGCCACGGCGAGCGTCGTCGCCAGCCAGAATGCGTTCGGCCAACCGGGAGGCAGGGTGTCGGGGATCGCATAGGGCAAAGTGTGGCCGAGCCCGCCCACCGTCGTCATCACCCCGCAGACGATACCGCGAACCAGCGGGCTGCCCCGGCCCGTCACGCTGCCGTCGTCGGACAGAGCTTCCGTGAAGCCCATGCTGATGCCGGCGCCGACCGAGGCGGCGAGCCCGACGAGGAAGGTCGACCAATTGTGTCCGGTGGCGAAGGCGGCCGCGAAGATCGGCGCCAGAGTCGAGACCGAGCCGTCGATCAGCCCTGCGAGGCCGGGCTGGACGTAGCGCAGGACGAGGTCGCGCCGCGCTTCCGCAAGGGCTGTCGCCGCATCGTCGATCACCATGGACATGCCCACACCCTCCTGATGGATCTATCTGGAATGGTTCCAATCTACAGTTTGGAACCGATATAAACAAGCGTCTGACACACCTTTGTGAGTCTGATCGTCGCCCTGTGCGCTATGAACCTTGAGGGCTCCGTGGCGCCGATTGTCTGATCGTGGCGGCTTGAACCGGGCTGCCTGACGGGGCTATTCCGCCGGGCCTGACACGCGGGCCGTGATGAGTTTCTTCAAGCGTCTTCTTCGACAGCCGCTCGTGAAGCAGGCGCTCGGGCGCCTTGCCGCCGGCTACCTGCGCCTGCTGCGCGCGACGAATCGCTTTACCTTCGAGGTCGGCTCCGGCGTCGCCGGACCTCCCTCTGCCGCCGACCCGTGGCTCGATGCGCGTTTGCCCGCGATCTTCGGCATGTGGCACGGCCAGCACATCCAGATGTCGCTGATGATGCGGCCGACCGACCGGGTCGCCACGATCATCTCCCGCAACCCGGATGGGGACATCAACACCATCGCCCTCGAACGCCTCGGCGTGCGGGTGATGCGCGCCTCCGGCGCCCGGGGTCGCCGCCGTTCCGCCGATACCCGGTCCAAGGGTGGGGCCGAGGGTCTGCGAGGCATGCTGAAGGCGCTGAAGGCCGGAGAATCGGTGGCTTTCAGCGCCGACGTCCCCAAGATCACGCGGCGCTGCGATGCGGGCATCCTCACCCTTGCGCGCTTCGCGGGACGGCCGATCGTCCCAACGGCCGTGGTGACGAGCCGCCACATCCGGTTCGGCTCATGGGACAAGGCGTGTCTGTCCTTGCCCTTCGGCAAGGGAGCTGTCGTGCTGGGTGAGCCGGTCTTCGTGCCGCGCGAATGCGAGGGCGAGGAGTTCGAGCGCGTGCGGCGCCATCTAGAGGCGGAGATGGACCGGGTCCATATTCGCGCCTACGCCCTGGTCGGGCGTCATGACCGCGCCGCTTATTACGATGCTCCCGTAGCCCCTGTGGGTGCCCTGTCGGAGGGTGTGGCGTGAGACGCCCCGCTCTGACATTGCCCCTGCGGCTGTACCGGACCGGCCTGCGGATCGGCGAGCCTGCCGTGGCCGGGCTCCTGGCGTGGCGCGCCCGGCGCGGCAAAGAGGACCCGCGCCGCCTCGGCGAGCGCCGGGGTCTGCCTGGGCGCGCCCGTCCGGTCGGCCCGCTGATCTGGATGCATGGGGCGAGCGTCGGCGAGGTGCTGTCCCTCGTTGCCCTGGTGGAGGGCATGATCGCACGGCGCTATTCGGTGCTGGTCACCACCGGCACGCGTACCGCCGCCGATCTCATCGGCTCCCGCCTGCCGCCCGGCGCCGTGCACCAATACGTGCCCCTCGATGCGCCGCGCTGGATCGAACGATTCCTCGAACATTGGCAGCCCGACATCGCCGTGGTGGCGGAGTCGGAGATTTGGCCCAACACGATCGTCGCCCTCGATGAGCGGGACATCCCGTTGATCCTCGTGAACGGGCGCATGTCCGAACGGTCGTTCCGCGGCTGGGAGCGGTCGAAACGCACCGCCGCCGCGTTGCTTTCGCGCATCGCAATCTGCCTCGCGCAAACGGAGGATGACGGCGCCCGTTTCGCCATGCTCGGAGCACCCCGCGTCTCGGTGACGGGAAACCTGAAGTTCGACGCACCGATCCCGCCCGCCGATCCGCAGCAGCTCAACCATCTTCGACCGATGATGGCCGGGCGCCCCGTCTGGCTTGCGGCCAGCACGCACGAGGGTGAAGAGGCCGCCATCGCCTACGCCCATGCCGAGTTGAGAACGCGCTTCCCCACTCTGCTCACGGTGCTCGCGCCCCGCCATCCGGGCCGGGGCGCAGAGGCGGCCGCCTGCGCTGCGGCAGCGGGATTGCGCACAGCCCGTCGCTCGGCGGGAGGCCGCCCGCATCCGAGCGTCGATCTGTACGTGGCGGACACGATCGGCGAACTCGGCCTGTTCTACCGGCTGAGCCCCCTCGTCTTCGTCGGCGGCTCGCTCGTGCCGCGTGGTGGCCAGAACCCGATCGAGCCCGTCCGCCTGGAAGCGGCCGTGCTGCATGGTCCCCACACGAGCAATTTCGCACAGGTCTACGAAGCCCTGGACCGGGCCGGGGGGGCGGCGCTCGTCGCCAACGGGGCCGAGCTTGCCGACAATGTGGGACGGCTCCTCGAAGACCGGTCCCGCCTCTCTGCGATGGCCGAGGCGGGGCAGGCGGCGCTCAAGCCTTTCGAGGGCGCCGTCGCACGCACCTTGTCGGTGCTCGATCCCTTCGTGGCGCAGATGAAGTTGCAAGGCCTGCACGCGGCCGGACGTTCGCGGGCCTGATGCGAGAGCCCGGCTTCTGGCAGGCCGGGCACGGCCATCCCGCGGCGCGGCTGCTGGCCCCGCTTGCCGCGCTCTACGGCGCCGCAGGGGCGCGGCGCATGGACCGGCCTGGCGCCGAAGGTCCTTGCCCTGTGATCTGTCTCGGCAACTTCACTCTCGGCGGTGCGGGCAAGACGCCCGCCGCCCTGGCCGTCGCCGCGATGATGCGAGACCTCGGCGCCGCGCCCGTTTTCCTCAGCCGGGGCTATGGCGGACGTCTCGCCGGTCCGGTTCAGGTTTCCGCGATCCACGGGGCGGCCGACGTTGGGGACGAGCCGCTCCTCCTCGCCCGCGCGGCCCCCGCCGTCATCGCCCGCGACCGCCCGGCCGGGGCGGCGCTGTGCCGAAGCCTCGGCGCCACGGCCATTGTAATGGATGACGGGTTGCAGAACCCAAGCCTTGCCAAAACCCTCGCCTTCGCCGTGGTCGATGCCGCCACGGGTGTCAGCAATGGACGGGTCTTTCCCGCCGGGCCCCTCCGCGTGCCCTTGCGCCGACAATGGCCCCATATCGGCGGGGTGATCCTGGTCGGCGAGGGCGCTGCGGGCGAAGCGGTCGCGTCGGAAGCGATGGCGAGGGGTTGTCCCGTTCACCGGGCACGGCTCGTCCCGGACGCAGCCGACCTTTCCTCGGGACCCTGGCTCGCCTTCGCCGGAATCGGACGGCCCGAGAAGTTCTTCTCGACATTGCGCGAGGCGGGCGCCGTTCTGGCCGGCACCCGGTCCTTCCCAGACCATCACCCCTATCGCGATGCCGAACTCACGGCGCTGGCAGACGAGGCGCACAGGCTCGGTGCCCGGATCATCACGACGGAGAAGGACGCCGTCCGCCTGCCGAGCCACTTCGCCGCGCGGGTCGAGGTCCTGAAGGTCGTCCTTCGATTCGAGGACGCCGATTCGGTTCGCCGACAGCTGACCGCGATCATGGAGCGAGCGACGTCAGGGACTTATCCGTGAATCTGCGCCCTCAATCTGAAGATGAGCGCTTGTGCATGCTCACAATCAGAAAAAGCCGCTAAGCCATTCCGGAACAACGCCATTATAAGGGCGATGACGGTGGTCGAACTCGCCCGGCTTACGGTCGCCCGTGAGCCTTGAGGCGGGTCATGAGGGCTTCCGGCGTGGCATAGGCTTCCTGCCGGGCGACGCTCCAATAGCGGAGGTTGTCGAGGTGAATGGCATCGCCCGTTACCGCGCACCGCACGAAGCTGCCGGGCTTCACCACGCGCATGGTGCCGTCGCCATAGGAGACGACCGCCTCACCCGAATTCCCACGATCCAACCGGCCCAGCACATCCGCCTCCGCGATGATGATTCCGCCCTTCTATACCGGGCCGACCGTCTCAGGCGAGCATGGACGGCACGGCGTCGGTTGCAAGCAGGCGTTTCGCCTCCGCCGCATCGAGATGCATCCGCGCGATCAGATCCTCAGCGCTGGCGAAACGCTCCTCACCCCGGATGAAGCCCAGGAACTCGACGCCGAGTTCCTGGCCGTAGAGATCGCCCGAGAAATCGAACAGATTCACTTCGAGCAGGGGCGCGCCGTCATCGAAGGTCGGGCGGCGGCCATAACTGGCTACGCCATCCTTGATCGCGCCATCGGGCAGCCGGATCCGCACCGCGTAGATTCCATGCGCCAAGGCGCAATCGGCGAGCATGAGGTTCGCGGTCGGATAACCGAGCGTTCGCCCACGCTTGTCGCCGTGGCGGACAGTGGCGGTCACGAACCAGCGGTAGCCGAGGAGCGCGTTCGCCCGCGCCACGTCGCCTTCCGACAACGCCATGCGGATCTTGCTCGAGGACACTTGCTCTTCCTCCCCCGTCAGGGCCACCGGCTCCACGAGGCGGCAACTCAAACCCGCCTCGCGGCAAAGGTCTCGCAGGAGGGACGGCGTACCCTCGCGCGCGCGGCCGAAATGGAAGTCGTGCCCGACGACGACGCCCGACAGGCCGAGTCCATCGCGCAGAAAATCGATCACGAAGGCGTGAGCGCTTGTTCCGGCGAGGTCGGCATCGAAGCGCCGGACGATCAGCCCATCCAGACCGCATCTAGCGAACACGATCTGTTTCGCGTGTTCGCCACTCAGCTGAAACATCGGCGCGTCGGGTCGGAAGAAGGCACGCGGATGCGGGTCGAAGGTCAGCGCCACGGCAGGATGACCGCCCGCCCTCGCTTCCTCGCGTACGGCGGCCGCCAATGCCCTGTGACCGCGATGGACGCCATCGAAATTGCCGATGGCCGCCACGGCCCCGCGCAGGGCGTCCGGCAGGGGCTCGTCCGCGCGGCAGATGAGAAAGGGCCGCACGGTCGTGTCGTCGCCTGAGGCCATTTTTGCTGACGTCGAAACTCTCGGAAGCGTCGGTGGCGGATGCCGCCACCCGGCCCCAACGCGGCCGGACCCTGCCGAAACCGGCGTGGCCGGTCAAGCGACGTGTCCTTGTCCACTTTAACGCCTTTGCAAGATGGTCAGCGCTAAGGTCTCGACAGGTTCCGTTGGATGATCCCAACGGGCAGATCAATCCTTGAGGTCCGGGATTTCAATCTCCCGGATGACTTCGGAGCATTTGGTTCATGGCTCTCGATCTGAGCATGCCGATCCTCGTCGTCGACGATTACCAGACGATGGTCCGCATTATCCGCAACCTGCTCAAGCAGCTCGGCTTCGAAGAGGTCGATGACGCTTCCGACGGGACGGCCGCCCTCGCCCGGATGAAGGGCCGCAAGTACGGCCTTGTGATCTCCGACTGGAACATGGAGCCCATGACGGGCTACGAACTCCTGCGCCACGTTCGCGCGGACGAGAACCTGCGGACCACGCCGTTCATCATGGTCACCGCCGAGTCGAAGACCGAGAACGTCATCGCCGCCAAGAAGGCGGGCGTGAACAACTACATCGTCAAGCCGTTCAACGCCGCGACGCTGAAGTCCAAGATCGAAGCCGTCTGCGGAAGCTGACGGGTCCATCGGGGCGCGACGGCACCAATGCCGCGTGCCCCTACGCAGCAAGGGGGGCGGGCGAGGCCTGCAAGGCCATCCGGCATCGAGGGTTGATCAGATGTCCGACGCGCAGCGGAGACGTTCCGCAGACATTCGTGAATTCGAGTCGGCGACGGTAGTTTCCGAGCTCATACAGATTGCCGAGTACATCACGCATATGCGTGACGAGATCTCGGCGTTGCGCGCCAACGAGATGACCCGCGACCGCATCCCCATGGCGCATGAGGAGCTCGGCAGCGTCCTCAATGCCACGGCCGGTGCGACCAACCGGATCATGAATGCCGCAGAATCGATTCTGAGCCTTCCCGACGGTCCAGAATACCGGTCTGCCATGGAAGAGCATATCGGCACGATCTTCGAGGCCTGCGCCTTCCAGGACATCACCGGGCAGCGCATCTCCAAGGTCGTGAGCGCCCTTCAGAGCTTCGAGCAGCGCCTCGACCGGTTCATCGGTGCCGTCCGGGCCCGCGATTCCGCCATCTCGGACCCAACCGAGCGCGCCCGTCGCGAGCGTGCCTCCGAGCTGATGCTCAACGGTCCGCAGGCGGTCGAAAGCGCGCCCAGCCAGGACGACATCGACGCCCTGTTCGCCTGATCCTGTCGACTCCGGTACGAGCGGACGGCTAAACCGTCTCCTCTCCGGCAGCGGAAGGAATTGAAGAGGCATGGCGGCGCGGCTCTGGTCCGACCTCACAACCGTCGAGATCGCTGCCCGCGACATGGCGCGGACGGTGGCGGTTCTGCCCGTCGCCGCCACGGAGCAGCACGGGCCGCACCTGCCGCTCTCGACCGACATCGACATCGCGCTCGGCTATCTCGACCGGGTGAAAGCGCTGACGCCCGCCGACCTCGACGTGCTGATTTTGCCCGTGCAGACGATCGGCAAGTCGGACGAGCACGACGCTTTCCCCGGCACGCTCAGCCTTACCACCGCCACTGCCCTCGCAGCTTGGACGGAGATCGGCACGGGCGTCGCGCGGGCGGGGTGCCGCCGCCTCGTCATCGTCACGAGTCACGGTGGCAATTCGGCCCTGATCGACATCCTGGCGGGCGACTTGCGCGCCAAGCTCGGCCTCGTCGCGGTGACGACTTCGTGGAGCCGCCTAGGCTACCCCGATGGGTTGTTCCCACGGAACGAGATCACCCATGGCATCCATGCGGGCGGGATCGAAACCGCTCTGATGCTGGCCCTGCGCCCCGACCTCGTGCGTCGGGACGCCATCGGTGACTTTCCCTCCCGCGGTGCCGAGCTGGCGCGGGAGTACACAGTCCTCCGAACCGGCCGTCCGGCGGCGTTGGCCTGGAAGGCCGGGGATCTCAATCCCTCGGGTGCGATCGGCGATGCCCGGCTCGGTACGGCGGAGGCGGGCCACGCCTTGCTCGACCATGGCGCGGCGGTCTTCGTCGAGCTTCTGCGAGACGTGAGCCGGTTCGGAGAGGGCGTCAGGACGCCCAGGTAAGCAGCACCTCGACCACGCTGGGGTCCGGGCGGGCGAACGAACTCGTACGCGTCAGCCGGTCCATGATCTTTTGGGTCACGGCGTCCGCTTCTGCCAAGTCGGCCTCGATCCCCGGCGGTAGCTCACCGAAAAAGGCGCTGCGCAGGAGCTTGAGGGCACCGCAGCCCGGCCTGATCCGATAGAACACGCCGGGTTCCGTGAAGAGCGTTCCGATGCGGCAGGTCCGCGTGATGGCCTGCATCAGCGCAACGTCCTCCCCGCCACGCCGCCGGAAAAGCTCGTCCTCCGGAAAGCCGCCCGCATCGATCAGCACCTGACGGCGCATGACGACATTGCTCTGCACCGTGAAGGTCACCAGCGTCCACGCGGCTTCGAAGTCCGGGCGAGCCAGGTACGCGCGATCGAGTCCGATCGGCTTGAGCGCCATGCGGACCACCGCGAGATCGGGCATCCCGTCGAGGGCGCCGACAGCCGCGGTCAACGCCTCGTGTTCGTAGAGATCGTCGGCATCGAGGAACGCGACCAGATCGGCCTCGACGTAGGAAAGACCGATATTCCTGGCGCGCGCCGGGCCGCTATTGGCCGGCAACCTGATCAGTTCGATTCGGCCATCGGCTCTGGCGGCCAAGGATTCTACGAGCGCGGCCGTTTGATCGCTCGACGCATCATCGACCACCAGCACGCGCCGACATCTTGGAGATGCAAGTGCGCTTCTGATGCTCGCCTCGATTGTTATCGCGGCATTATGCGCAGGCATGATGACATCGACGAGGCTTGGCCCGCTCTTTGGCATTCAAAAGACTCCTGAAACGCCGCCTATGTCTCACTGGTATTTATATTTTGAAAGCGATCTCCCACGAAAATCTCGGATTTGGGCATTATTCAACTATAGATCGGCAAATATAATTATTGACTACTTGTGATGTGCGCTTGCGTATTCGGGCCGACGGGCGAGGTAACTTTCGCCTGCGCCGACCGAAAGGGTCTGCGAGGGCGCGGGTCTGCGTCCCGCCGGAACGTGCCGATCATGAGTCCCGTCTCGCCTTCGCCAGACTTCCACACCGCCATCCGGGATCGGCCGGCTCACCATCGAGCGTCGTCCTCACGCGGCGGCGTCGGGCTGCGAAAGGCATGTGCCGCAGCGGCAGGGAAAGGCTGAGCCATGGCTAGCTCATTCGCGCTTGCGCCGGGGAGCTTCGTGCCCGTTGGTCGCCCTGCCCGTCCGTCTGCGCTAGAAGGCGCACGGGGGGAGAGGCGGACCGGCACCGGAATGGCGCTCGACGGCGACTTGGCGAGCCTGATGATCGCAGCGCAGGCGGGCGATGCCGCCGCGTATCGCGCGCTGCTTAAGGCGTGCCTGCCGGTCGTCGCGGGGTTCGCCCGCTCGCAGGGTGTGCGCGGCGATGCGGTGGACGACGTAGTCCAAGACACATTGATGACCCTCCACGCCGCGCGGGCGAGCTACGACCCCGCACGGCCCTTCCTGCCGTGGCTGCGCGCCATCACGCAGCGCCGGGCCATAGACCGGATGCGCCGGATCGCGCGGCGTCCGCAGGAAGTGTTCGATCCCCTCGCCTACGAAGCCGAGGTCGACCCCCTCCCCGCTCCGGGCGCCGGTCTGGAACTGCGCGAGCGCGGTGCCGCTCTCGCACGGGCGGTGGCGGCCCTGCCGGATGGGCAGCGGCAGGCGGTAGAGCATCTGGGCCTGCGCGAATTGAGCCTCGACGAGACGGCCGCGCTGACCGGACGGACCAAGGGAGCCCTGAAGGTGAACCTGCATCGCGCGCTCAAGGCGCTGCGCGCCAGCCTGACGCCGGGAGGAGAGCGATGAGCGCCCGCCATGAGCGGCTGGTCGAGGAACTGGCCGGGCGCCTGGAACCGGTACGGCCGCTGCCGCGTCCGTCCCTACGGGCTGGCCTCTGGCTCGGGGCCGCGCTCCTGATCGGTTTACTGCTGGCCTCGCGCCTCGCGATGGTCGGACTCGACACCCATGCCGGCCGTGCGGACTTGTGGCTGCCCTCCATCGGTGCGGCCTTCACCGCCATCGCCGCTGCCTATGCCGCCTTCGCCACCTCGGTGCCGGGCCGCTCGGCGGCCTGGGCGCTGCTGCCCCTGCCCTCCGCGATCCTGTGGGTCGGCGCCGGGGGGATCGGGTGCCTGAGGGCGTGGTTCTCACCGGGCATCGATCCGGTCGAGACGCACGAAGCGGTTCATTGCTTCGGCTTCCTCGTCTGCGTCTCGATTCCGCTCTCGCTGCTGATCGTCATGATGCTGCGGCGGGCCTGCCCATTGCGGCCGAACCTGACGGCGGCCCTGGCCGGTCTCGCCGTGGCCGGTGCTGCGGCCACGCTGATCGTGCCCTTCCATCCGCAGGAAGCCACGCTCTCGGACCTGCTGATCCATGGCGGTGTCGTTCTGGGTGTAATCGGCCTCAACACCCTGGCGGGTGGACGGCTTCTTTCGACGGCGCGAGTCTAGAGCCGTCTTCGACCAAGCCGGATCACGTGCCTCCGTCTTTGCGAGCGTTGGCGAAGCAATCCAGGGAGGCGCACCGTTCTGAAGCGTCCCGCTGCCCTGGATGGCTTCGCTACGCTCGCAAAGACGGGTGGGAATCCATCGACGGGGGCGGCTCTCGCTTTGGTTTTACGCGCATTCTTGCGACGAACCGGTATCCACCTCGCCGGAATGCGCTTCAGCCCTCGTCCCCTGGACGGAGCGCGGGCCATTCCACGATCCGATCGGGATACTCGTCCTCGCCGAATTCCTCTTCCGTGCCCGCGATGCGCCCACGCACGGACATTCCGGCCTCGTGGACGCTCGATCGGCTACCCGAAAGCAGGTGATGCCAGGGATAAAGCGGCTGACCGTCGCGGACGAGGCGATAGGCGCAGGTCGGCGGGAGCCATGGGATCGTGCGCACCGCCTCCGGCGTCAGGCGCACGCAATCGGGCACCTTCTTCTGGCGGCGGGGGTAATCCCGGCAGCGGCAGGCGTAGCCGTCGAGGAGCGTGCAACCGATATCGGTGTGCAGCACCTCGCCGGTATCCTCGTCCTCAAGCTTGATGAGGCAGCACCGGCCGCAGCCGTCGCAGAGGCTCTCCCACTCGGCAGGAGACATCTCCTCGAGGGACTTGGTCTGCCAGAATGGCTCGTCGGCGGTGGGAGAATCCGCCGCAGGCTCGGAACGGGCAGGCTTGAAGGGAGGCATGGTCACGCGCCCGTCTGCCCGAGCCGCCGTCCTGTGGCAAGCGAAACGCGCCCAGCGTCTCGGCACCGCCGCATTCCGCGCATTAACCTCGTTTCGGGTCCTGCGCCTAGGGAATGGGCCCGCAACGGGGCGCTCGCGTTAACCTGTGCATCGCTTCGCCTCGCCGTGATCGCGCAAGCCTGCTAAGACGGGACAGCCGAAAGGGCGCCCGAACTCCGGATCCGACACCGTGCGCCTGCCCAACCTGAACGCGATCAAGACCCGCATCGAGCGCGCGGCTTTAGCCTTCGACGCTTGGGTCAACGCGTCTCTGTATGACAGCGGTCAATCGACCGGCGCCGCCTACGAGCGGTACCAGCGGTTCATGAGCCGCTTCGCCGTGCGCGGCTGGAAGCGGATCGGCCTCGATCTCACCAGCGAGGTGATGACCCTGGGCACGGGCGGCATCCTGCTCATGCTCGCCATGGCGCAGCCCGCCTTCCGGCTGACCAGCGACAATTGGCTGAAGCAGCAGGATCTCGCCGTCACGTTCCTCGATCGTTACGGCACCGAGGTCGGGCGTCGCGGCATCAAGCACGACGATTCCCTGTCGCTGGACCAGTTCCCCGACATCATGATCAAGGCGTTGCTCTCCACGGAGGACCGGCGCTTCTACGACCATTACGGCATCGACCCGATCGGCACCGCCCGCGCCCTGGTCAACAATTCGCGCGGCAGCGGCAATACGCAGGGTGGTTCGTCCATCACCCAGCAGCTTGCCAAGAACCTGTTCCTGACGAACGAGCGTTCCTTGGAGCGCAAGGTCAACGAGGCGTTCCTGGCCTTCTGGCTGGAAAGCCACCTCACCAAGAACGAGATCCTGAAGCTCTACCTCGACCGTGCCTATATGGGCGGCGGCACCTTCGGCGCCGTGGCGGCGGCGGATTACTATTTCGGGAAGCCGCTCAAGGACATCAGCCTCGCTGAAGCCGCGATGCTCGCGGGCCTGTTCAAGGCGCCGACGAAGTACGCGCCGCACGTGAACCTACCCGCCGCCCGTGCCCGCGCGGCCGATGTGCTTCACAACATGGTCGAAGCGGGCTTCGTCACCGAGGGGCAGATCCAGACGGCGCTCCGCAACCCCGCGACGCCGGTGACCCGCACACGCGATATCACCGCCGACTATTATCTCGATTGGGCCTTCGGTCAGGTGAAGGCTATGGCCGACAGCGGAAAGATCCGCGACCGGGTGCTGACGGTGAAGACGCCTCTCGATCTCGCCGTGCAGAAGCGTGCCGACGAGGTCGTGGCCGACATCCTGCGCAAGTCCGGCGACGCCTACGACGTGGACGAGGCCGCGATGGTCATCCTCGATCCCGATGGCGCCCTGCGCGCCATGGTCGGCGGCGCAGATTACGGCGAGAGTCAGTTCAACCGTGCGACGGATGCCCTGCGTCAGCCGGGCTCGTCGTTCAAACCCTATGTCTACGCCGCCGCCCTCGCCTCGGGGCAGTTCAAACCCGACACGACGGTGGTCGATTCCCCAGTCTGCATCGGCAATTGGTGTCCGCAGAATTACGGCCGCTCCTATTCCGGCCGTCAGCCCATGTGGCTCGCCGTCGCGAAATCCGTGAACACGATCCCGATCAAAGTCTCGATCCAGCTGGGCAAGGCGATGGGGATCAGCCACGAGGCCAAGGCGGCCAAGGCGGGCCGGGCGAAGATCATCGCGATGGCGCACAGCATGGGCATCACCACGCCGCTCATCGATACCGTTTCTCTTCCCATCGGTTCGGACGAGGTGACGGTACTCGATCAGGCGGCGGGCTATGCCGTGTTTGCCAATGGCGGCTTCAAGGCAAAGCCCTACGCGGCGACCGAGATCCGCAACTCGCAGGGCGAGGTTGTGTATCGCCATTCGGACGAGGCTCCCGAGCGGGTGCTTTCGCCCCAGGTCGTGGCTGATATGAACTTCATGCTGAACAAAGTGGTGGAAGAGGGAACAGGCCGCCGGGCGCAGCTTGAGGGGATCAAGGTCGCGGGCAAGTCGGGCACCACGAATGCGTATCGGGATGCCTGGTTCGTGGGCTACACCGGCAATTACGTTGCCGCCGTCTGGTACGGGAACGACGACCATACCTCGACCAACAAGATGACCGGCGGCTCCCTCCCCGCGCAGACCTTCCACGACGTGTTGGAGCCCGCGCACAAGGGCATCGAGATCAAGGGCCTGCCCGGATTGAAGGAGAGCCCGAAGGCCGCTGCGCAGCAGGCATCCGGCGGCGCCACCGCTCCGATCGATCCCAATGCCAGTGCCTTCGGCAAGCTGTCGCGCCGGTCCTTCGAGGTGATCGGCGGACTGAACGGGCTGTTCAAGGGCGCCGAGCGGCCTCGCGCGGGCGCCAAGCCGACCTCCGACGATCGCGCCTCCGTCTCGCCTGCCCGCGAGGTCGCTGAAGGCGTCCGCGCGGTGGGCGGTCGCATCGCCGTGCCGTAAGGCGGAGCGGATGAAGCTCGCATTGCCCGAGCAGGCCGCGCGCCTGCCCGCTTCCGCCGGAGTCGCGGGAAAAGTCCTCGCCCGCATCGTTCGCAAGAGCGGCACGCCGCTCCTGATCCTATACGCCTTGGCACTCGGGGCGGCGATCGGACTCGCCAGCGCGGATTGGGCCACGCGTGGTGGCTACCGCTTCGGTGGGGTGCGCATCGGGGCCTGGGTCGCGTGGCCTCGCGCCGGGGCGCTCAATGCCGACCCCTATACCCGTGCCGTGAATGCACGGCGGGGTGAGGTCCCCCTCGCTATCGGCGAAGGGTTGCTCATGACCGCCGCGGAGGACGACGACGGCCGTGCCCTCGATGCGAACTGCGCCTACGAGATCGGCGGCGCCGTTCCCCCCGCGCGCGCCTGGACGATCACCGTCGCTGGGCGCGGAAAGCGGGATCCCGCGCGTCCGCATATCCGCGATGGCTTCACCTCAACCGAGGTCTTGCGACAGCAGGATGGGCGCTTCGTGATCACGTTGGCCCCGGAGGTCGAGCCCGGCAACTGGCTTCCGAGCCCGCGTGCGAACGGCCCGATGCGTCTCGCCCTGCGCCTCTACGACACCCCGGCCGCGGCAAGCGTCAACTCGCTCGATCGGAGCGTCGTGCCCTCCATCGTCCGGAAGGGCTGCGCCTCGTGAAGCTGCGTCTTGCTTACGCGACCTTGGCAGGCCTCGTGCTCGCCGGAATCGTCCACATCGCGGCGGTGCTTGCCATTCCCCGGCTCGCGGAGACCGACGCTGTCTCCCGCGCCCGAACCAGCGAAAACCTCGACCATCCGCAGGTGATCTATGCCCCGGCCACCGGGGACGCTCCCGCGCCACAGGAGGCGTGGTTGCCCATCCCTGATCCGGCGGTGGCGGTCGGGGTCTGTGCGTACGATCTCACGGATGGGCCGATGCGTATCTCTGCGCGCACGGGTGCCCTTGCCCTGTCGCTGGCTGCCCACGGCCGACAGGGTGCCTTCTATGCGGTGACGGATCAGGCAGCCGTGCGCGGCGCCCTCGACCTCGTGATCCTCACCCGCGCCCAATACGATCAGGCGCTGGCCGACGACGATGAGAGCGAGCCGAGTCGCGACGTGCGCATCGTCGCGCCGGCGATGCGCGGCTTCGTGGTGATCCGCGTGATCGCCGGCCTGCCGAGCCAGCGCGAGGGAGCGAACGCAGCCGTACGGGCCGTGTCCTGCACGACGGATACCGCGGGTGACGACGCGACCCGGCGCTGAAGGGGCTTGGTCAGTATTTGACAACGAGCGGCGGTTGGGCGGCGACGGCGGGAGCCGGGACGAGTCCGCAGCGGATTGCCGCATCCGCGGGAACGACCGGGTCGAGGAGTGGACGCCGGGCTGTCAGCATCGCCAGAGCACGCTCGGCCTCGACGGCGGCGGGGTCCGGCGTTTCGGCATAGAGATGCTCGAGGGCGTAACGGTATCCCTCGATCCGAACGCCCGTCTCCAGGCGGACCCAGGCAATGAGGCAGCGGTTCTCGGCGACCCGCATCGCGGCCTGCCGCACGTCCCAATCATCCAGAGTCCGCGCGAAGGGCAGGCTCTTCAGCCGTCGCGCGTCGGCATCGACCACCCGAACCGCGAGCGCGACAAAGGCCGGTATCCAGCGGGCATCCGCCACCGCGTCGTCCGCAAGGCGGCGATAGCGCGAGACCGGAGAGAGGGCATCCCCCGTGCGCAGGGAGGCGTGGTAGCTCCCCGGATCGTCCAGGCGCCACGAGGGCGGCAGCACGCGGGCGCGGGTCAGGTTCGCGAGGATGTCGAGGAAGGCGTCCCGCGTCATGGCGGGCATCAGGAAGCGCCAGGACCGGTTGCGCAGGTCCTGCTCGTCGTCGGTGAGCGGCGAGGCCGAGGACGGAGCGTGGCGCTCGCCTGCCGCGAGGGTGCCGGTCGCATCGATCAGGCTGTTCCAGGCGCCCGCCTTGGGCCGCCCGAAATCGCCCTGCTGCGCGCAGGATGCGAGAACGCCGATGGCGAGGCCGATCGGCAGAAGGCGAGACGGAAATGTCATGGCGCTGAACGGGGCTGCGGGCATGCGGTCGCATCCGCCGGCCGCGCCGGACGCGTCATTCGGTCTGGATGTTCGCGCGGGCGAAGGGAGGTCGGCTCGTCGCGCTCAGGAAGCGCGGCGCTCGTACCGGACGCCGAGGAACAGCAGAATCTGACCGCGCGCTTCGCCGGAATCGGGGGCGGGGCGGGCTGGACGCTGCGTCAGGGCGGGGAATGGGATCACCACGCCTTCGGATGGCGTCTGAACGGTCTCCGGGACGTTGGGTCGCTCGATTTTTCGGTGGCGGTTCATGGTTGGGCTCCTGTCGGCGATCCGGGCGGGTTGCCCAGGCCCGGCAAAGGGCGTCGGCAAGGGCGTCGTCTGAGAGTGGGTCCGAATTCTGATCTCGTGCTTCGCTGGAAGATCATCACGGGATGGTTAACAGAAGCTTGAGAGACCCATCGTGCGGTGCATCTCATGTGGCGCAGGGTTTGCTTGATGAGGTGGCCCATGGCGGGCGTTTCCTCCCTGTGACTGGCCCTGCCCGAATGCGGGTGGGGCCTTTTTCGTGCTGGCTCCCAGCCGCCGCATTTCTGCAACGCGCGACACAAGTGGCCTCGGGGGGTGCTTGCCTACCGCCCTGCTGGCCCGATATGCCGACGCAACGAGGGCGGTCTTCCGCCCCTCAAACCGGTGTTTAAGGACAAGGCTGGATGCGACTGGTTCCGGACCATTCCCCTCGTTTGCCGCGTGCCGCTGCGCTCGCCGCGCTGACGTTCCTGACGCTGACGGCAGGTCCCGCCTACGCGCAGAGAGAGGACCAGGGTCTTCAGCTCGGCTGCGCGGACGACTATTTCCGCCTCTGCATCGGTGTCGATCCGAACAGCCCCGAGGCCGACCGCTGCATGACCCGCAACCGCGCTCGCCTCTCGGCCAAGTGCCGCGCGGCCATCGGTGACTACGACCGGCGGACGGGCAGCAAGTCGATGCCGAACAACTGATACGCGCGTAACGAGCGCCGGAAGAGCCGCCATGAGCCTGACCGTCGCGGTCCAGATGGATCCGATCCAGAACATCCGGATCGCGGGTGACACGACCTTCGCGCTGCTGCTTGAAGCGCAGCGCCGGGGGCACCGGCTCGTCCACTACACACCCGACCGGCTCTCGATGCAGGGTCGGCGGGTGACGGCGCGGGTCGAGGCCCTGACCGTTCAGGATGTGCAGGGCGATCACTTCACCCTGGCCCCCCCGGAGCGGATCGACCTTTCCGAGTGCGACGTGGTGCTGATGCGCCAGGATCCGCCGTTCGACATGGCCTATGTCACGGCGACGCACATGCTGGAGCGGATCCACCCGAAAACGCTGGTCGTGAACGACCCATTCGAGGTTCGCAACGCTCCCGAGAAGCTGTTCGTCCTCGACTTTCCCGAACTGATGCCGCCGACCCTGATCAGCCGCGACCGCGCGGAGATCGAGGCGTTCCGCCTGGAACACGGCACGGTGGCGATGAAGCCCCTGCACGGCCATGGCGGCGCGGCGGTGTTCAAGGTCACCGAGAAGGACCCGAATTTCGGTTCGATGTTCGACCTGTTCGCCACGACCTTCAAGGAAGCGTGGGTGACGCAGCGTTACCTCGATCGGGTCACCGAAGGCGACAAGCGCATCATCCTCGTCGATGGCGTTGCCATGGGTGCCGTAAATCGGGTGCCTGCGGCGAACGACATCCGCTCGAACATGGTGCGCGGCGGCGCCGCCTCGGCCTCCGAACTCACCGAGCGTGAGCGCGAGATTTGTGCGACCATCGGACCGGAACTGGCTCGACGGGGTCTGATCCTCGTGGGCATCGACGTGATCGACGGGCACCTCACCGAGATCAATGTCACCTCCCCCACCGGTATCCGCGCCATCGAGCGCCTCGGCGGTCCCAACCTCGCCGTGAGCGTATGGGATGCCATCGAGACGCGCATCGCCGCGCAGAAGGCCCGCTAGAGCTTCGTCCTCGGCGTTGCGCTGAGTTCGGCCCAGTCGAACTCTTCCTCCAGCAGGAAATAGGCGTCATCGCCGATTTGACCCTTACGGCGCATGTCCAACACCTTGTCGCGGGCGGCGAGCACTGCGTTAAGCCGCGCCGCATCGGTGGGGAGGCTTTCCGGGGCGAGGCCTTCCTCATGCGCTTCGGCTTCGGCGAGGGCCGCGCGGAATTCGGCCCGAAGCGCGTCGGTGGCCGCGCAATCCTCGGAGGATTCGAGGATCTCCAGCGCTGCGCTGTATGCAGCCGCCCGCGCACGGCCGACTTCGCGCCCGACGGGGTCGTCGTCGGGCAGCCGCAGGATCTTGAGCAGTGGGCTAAGCGTCAGCCCCTGCAGGACGAGCGTCCCAAGCACTGTGGCGAAGGCCGTGAACACCACGAGGTCGCGGTGCGGGAAGTTTCCCGGCAGAGCGAGGGCCGTCGCGACCGTCACGATGCCGCGCATGCCTGCCCAGGCGACCGCCATGCCCGCCCCGAGCCGCGCCCGGTCGCCATCCGGTCCTAATCCGAAGCCGCGAAGGCCGCTCGTCGGCAGCACCCAGGCGATGCGGACCACAGTGACGGTGAGAAAAACACCGATCGCGAGCAGGATCGCCTGCCATTGGTCGGCACCATTCAGCCGTTCCAGGATCGGGTCGATCTGGATGCCGATCAGCACGAAGGCGAGCACGTTGAGCACGAAGACCGCCGTGTCCCACACGGCGTAGGAAATGATCCGCGCCTTCGGAGCGGTGACACCCGGCGCTCGCCGCGCCACCATCATCGCGAAGGTGACGACGACGAGAACGGCCGACAGTTCGATCTTCTCCGCCGCGAGCCAAAGCCCGAAGGCGGCGACGAATTGCAGGACGATGGCAGTGGGCGGGTCATCGATGCGTTTGCGCAGCGCCACGAAGGCGAGGCCGAGCAGCGGACCCACGATGACGCTCGCCACCACGCCGAGCAGGAAGCCGGGGGCGACATCGGAGACGGTCATGGAGCCTGTCATCGCGGCGCTGACCGCGAGACGGTAGAGTAGCAGGGAGGCCGCGTCGTTGAGGAGGCTTTCGCCGCGCAGGATGGTCGCGAGCCGGTGAGGCATCGGTGCGTGCCGCAACACGGCCAGCGCCGCCACGGCATCGGGCGGTGCGACGATGGCACCGAGTGCGATGCAGGCCGCGAGCGGCATATCCGGCACCACGACCTTCGCGACCACCGCCACGGCGAGGCTCGTCACCACCACGGCGCCGACCGCGAGCCCGAGCACCGGCTGCCAACTCGCGCGCAGATCGCGCAATGATGCACCGAAGCCCGCATCAAGCAGGACCGGTGCTAGGAACAGGGCCAAGGCGAGTTCGGGATCCAGCCGCAGGTTCGGCACGCCGGGAACGAAGGCGAGGCAGATGCCGCCGATGGCCAGGAATGCCGGGTAAGGAGCACCGAGACGCCGCGCGAGCCCGGTCAGGATGACCGCGCCGAGCAGCACCGCCACGGTCCATTCGAAGATGAGCATATCCCCGACATAGGGCGGAAAGCGTCGTGTGACGGCGGGTATGGGCTTTGCTTTGGCCGGGTCGCTCGCCTATTCGGCATCAGAGCCAGCCGGACACGCCATGCCCGAGACACCGATCTTCTCGTCAGCCGCCGTCGCCGCCCCGCACCGCCTCGCGGCACAGGCGGGACAGACCGTCCTCGCTCAAGGCGGCAACGCCATCGAGGCGATGGTCGCCATGGCGGCCTCCATTGCCGTGGTCTACCCACACATGAACGGCCTCGGAGGCGATGGCTTCTGGCTGGTGCGCGAGCGCGGCGGCCGGGTGCGCGGCATCGAGGCCTGCGGCCCGGCGGGCCGGGGTACGACGATCGCCCGCTACCGGGAAAAGGGCTACGACGCCATTCCGCCCCGTGGCCCGGAGGCGATGGTCACGGTCGCGGGTGCGGTGGGCGGCTGGGATCTGGCGTTGCAATTGTCGAAGGCGCTGGGCGGGCGTCTGCCGCTGGAGACACTGCTCGCCGACGCCATCACTCAGGCCCGCAACGGCGTGCCGGTTTCCGCGAGCGAGGCCCGCTACAAGCCTCAGGCGGACGACACGCTTCACGACGCCCCGAACTTCGCCGCGACCTTCCTGAAGGACGGGAGACCGTTTCCGGCCGGTGAAATCCGCCGCCTTCCGGCTCTGGCCGCGACGCTCGAGCAACTGGCCCACGCCGGACTCGACGATTTCTACCGTGGCGACATAGGCCGCGAGATCGGCGTCGACCTCGAACGACTCGGTGCGCCCGTGACCCGGGCCGACCTTGAGGATTACCGCGCCGCCGAGCGGGCGCCGCTCACCCTGCGCCGCCGGGACGCGACGCTCTACAACTTCCCGCCGCCGACCCAGGGGCTGGCGGCGCTGATCATCCTCGGCCTGTTCGACCGTCTGGGGATCAAGGAAGGTGAGACGGCCGCCCACTACCACGGGCTGATCGAGTCGACGAAGCGCGCCTTTGCCATCCGCGACCGGGTGGTGACGGATTTCTCGCGCCTGCGTCACGATCCGGCAACCTTCCTCGATGCCGCCCGGCTCGCCGCCGAGGCGGCGCGGATCGAGAGCGGCCGCGCGGCCTCGATCCCGGTCGTCTCCCATACCGGCGACACGGTGTGGATGGGCGCCATCGACAAGGACGGCCTCGCGGTCTCCTACATCCAGTCGGTCTATTGGGAGTACGGCTCGGGCACGGTGCTGCCGAAAACCGGCTTGGCGTGGCTGAACCGCGGCGTGTCCTTCTCCCTCGATCCGGCCTCGGTGAATCCGCTGGAGCCGGGGCGGCGCCCATTCCATACGCTGATCCCCGCCCTGGCCCATTTCGACGATGGCCGCGTGATGGCCTACGGTTCGATGGGGGGCGATGGTCAGCCTCAATTCCAGGCGCAGATCTTCGCGCGCTACGCCGATTACGGAATGTCCGTGGCAGACGCGATCGACGCGCCGCGTCTGCTCTACGGCCGGACCTGGGGTGCGCCATCACTCAGCGTGAAGGTGGAGGACCGGTTCGATCCGGCCTGCATCGCCGCCTTGGAGCGGATGGGCCACGAGATCGAATCCGTGGGCATGCCCTACAGCGACACGCTCGGCCATGCCGGCATGCTGGTGCGCCATCCGAGGGACGGCCGCATCGAGGCCACTCACGATCCGCGCTCCGATGGCGGCGCGGTCGGTTTGTAGCGGTTAAGGCTTCGGCGCCTATGATGGCCCCCCGTCTTTAATACGACTGCCGTTGCCATGCTTGTCCGTGAAGGCACCGAAAGGACGTATCGGGTCGATGAGCGTCTGGCGCGCGCGTTCGCCGCCATTGCGGGGGCGCTGAACGTCGCCGGGTTTTACGCGTTCGGCACCTTCTCCTCGAACATGACCGGCAACGTTTCGTCGCTGGCCGATCATCTCGGCCTCGGCGAGGTGCGGATGGCGCTGTTCGGATTGTTGATCGTCGTCGCCTTCGTCGCCGGGGCGATGGCTGCCACGCTGTTGATCGATGCCGGGCGGACGCGCCACCTGCCGGGGGTCTATGCCTATGGGGTGCTCACCGAGGCCCTGATGCTGACGCTGCTCGGCATCCTGGCGCCTTTCCTTCCGGACGAGGCGCGCGGCGCGGTGCTCGCCCTCGGCCTCAGCTTCCTTCTCGGCCTTCAGAACGCCACCGTCACGCAGATCACCAACGCGCGGGTGCGGACCACCCATGTCACCGGCACGGTCACGGATATCGGTATCGGCCTCGCCAACCTCATGGAGCGCAATCCCCACATCGACCGGGCGCGGCTGCGCCTGAATCTCGTGACCGTCGCGGCCTTCCTCGGTGGCGGCATCGTCGGTGTGGTCGTATTCCGGCTCATCGGCACCGGTCTGCTCGTCGCCGCCGCGGGGCTGCTGGCGGCCTTCGCCATCCCGACCATCGCAACGGCGCGGCGAAGCCGTAAGGCGGACACACTCGCGCTTTCTCAAGCTGAACAATAGCTGCCAATCGACTTCAGGGCCGGTGCAGGCGCCCTTCGTCATTCTCCTCTCCATGGCCGGAACAGCTCGGCCGACACGATGCGAGAGGGATGGGCCATGAAGACGATTGCTACCCTGGCCGCCGCCACCCTGGTCATGGTCGGGACCCTCGGTGCCCCGCAGGCGCAGGCCCGCGACGGCGGCGCCATCGCTGCCGGAGTGATCGGCGGCCTTGCGGCCGGTGCCCTCCTCGGCGCGGCCGTCTCCAACGCCCAGGCCGAGCCCGCCTATGGCTACGGTTACGGCTATCGCCAGCCCGCCTACGATTATGCGCCGCCGCGCCGCGTCCGGACCTATGAGGTCTATGACGGCCCGGTCTATCGCAGCGAGCGCGTCGTCCGCCGTTACGATGCCGGTCCGGATTACGGGTACCGTCCTGCCGGTTACGGCTACGGATATGGCCCCCACCGCGAGCGTCATTGCGATAGGCCCTACGGCTACGACGCCTGGTAACGTCCTGCCATCCCGCGACGGCGCGTGAGCCGTCGCGGGATTGGATACATAATTCATATCGACGGGCTTAGCCCAATTGAGCGCAATTTAGTCAAATTTCATTTTGTACTTTTATTCATGGTGCCAGCTTTTGACGTCTCGGCTGGGCCCTCATGAAAGTTTCCATCAAGTCCGCCCTCGCCGGCATGTTCGGCTTCGCGGCAATCGTCGCGGCCGGGCAGGGTGTCGTTGCGGTTCGTAATCTGGCCGAGCTCAAGCAGAGCGTCGCTGAGATTGGCAGGGTTCAGCTTCCGGCCGTCAACGTGGTCAACCAGATCAACACGGCGACGCGCGATCACCGGATCAAGCTTTACAGGCTGGCTCTCTCTTCCGACACGCCGCAGGCTCTCGCCGAGAACCGCACGACGCTCGATGGCGTGAGCAAAGCCATCGACAAGCTGCGCCAAGATTACGAGGCCTTGCCGAACTCGGACGCCGAGCGGGCGCTCTACGAGAAGTTCTCGACCCTTTGGAAGACCTACCTCACCAAGCAGCAGACGGTCATCGATCAAGTCGCTGCGGGCCAGAAGGATGAGGCGCTGGCGGCCCTCCTGGGTCCGGAGCTTCTCAAGCTCACAAGTGGGGCCTCCGAGGCGCTGAGATCGAATGTCCTGATGAACCAGAAGGAGGCGGAGGCCGCCGCTGCGGCCACGATCGCGGATGCGGATTCGGCGGTTCGCACCGTTACTATCGCCGCCGGCCTCGTCACGCTCTTCTCGATCCTTTCGGCCGTCTTCGGCTTCCTTTGGATCGCGCGGCCGATCCAGCGCATGACCGGTGCGATGGAGGGCCTCGCCGCCGGTGATACGACAGTGGCCATTCCCGGCGCGGGCCGGAAGGATGAGATCGGCGCCATGGCCGCCACCGTGCAGGTGTTCCGAGACAACCTCGTCCACGCTCTGCATCTCGAGGAGGAAACGCGCGTCGCCCGCCTCTCGGCGGAGGAGCAGCGTAAGGCGGGCATGCGCCAGATGGCGGATGGGTTCGAATCCGCGGTCGGCGGCATCGCGGCTTTGGTTTCATCCTCGGCCACCGAGTTGCAGGCTACCGCGCAGGCCATGTCGGGCACGGCCACTCGTACGGCGGAGCAATCGACCACCGTCGCCCTCGCGGCCGAGGAAGCGGCCGCCAACGTCACCACCGTCGCCGCCTCGGCGGAAGAGCTCGGATCCTCCGTGCAGGAGATCGGCCGACAGGTCTCGGGCTCGGCGGAATTGGCGCGGAAGGCAGTGCAGGAGGCGAGCGAGACCGCGGCCTCCGTGAAGGAGCTGAATGAGGCCGCTTCCCTCATCGGCGACGTTGCGACGATGATCGCCAACATCGCTGGACAGACGAATCTCCTTGCCCTGAATGCGACCATCGAGGCCGCCCGCGCCGGAGAGGCGGGACGAGGCTTCGCGGTCGTCGCCACCGAGGTCAAGGAGCTCGCCGGCCAGACTGCGCGGGCGACGCAGGACATCACCGCCCAGATCGCACGCATCCAGTCCTCGACCGCCAACGCCGTGCGCGCCATCGACACGATCGGCGGGCGCATTCGCGAGATCAGCGGTGTGGCGACCGCCATCGCGGCAGCGGTCGAGCAGCAGGGTGCGGCGACGCAGGAGATCGTGCGCAACGTAACCCAGGCGGCGTCCGGCACGGACGAAGTGACGGCGACCATCACCCATGTCGCGGGAGCGGCCGAGGAGACGGGCCTGTCGGCATCTCATGTGCTCGATGCCGCCTCCGAACTGTCGCGTCACGCCGAGCGGCTCCAGGCCGAGATGACCCGCTTTGTGGCGACGGTGCGCGCTGCGTGAGGATGCCCACCGAAGCCGGATGAGACGAACCGGGCCCGCCGCGTTATGCTTGTGTGAGGCATGACGCGGAGGGCCGATGCCACGCTACTTCTTCCACACGCATATCGGCGACGACGTCGTGGTCGATCCCGAAGGTCGCGAACTGGACGATGCGGATGCGGCCTATGAAGCCGCCAAGGTGCTCGCGTTGCAACTACTCCAGGGCGCGGATGCCGACCCCGATCTTCTCAAGGCCGTTCTCTTCGTTTCGGACGATTCACAGGATCTCGTGCTGGAGTTTCCGCTGACGGAGGCACTGGTGGCCGAGCCCCTGCCGAATTCCGGCGGCGGGACGATCCACTGACCTCTCTGACGGACGGGCGTTCGGCGATGAGGTTGAGACGAGCCTCGAAAAGGCTTCCCATGAACGGCGCCAGCGCCTGTCCCTGCGGCTCGTTCCTGTCCCTCGCGAAGAATTCATCGATTATCGTGTCGTTTCCGAGCCGCTCCCTCGCGTCTTGCCCGATAGAGCGAACGCGCACTGAGCGGACCCGGCAAGCCGACATCGGCTCTTCATACAATGACTATCCAGAGCCGCTCGGACCTGTAAAGAAGTGATAAAATCTTAAACATGTGTTAAATGCATCAGTTAAAACACCGGCCGCGGCTGCAACCTGCTGAAACGTCGTCATGTCGGCGTAATATATTCGACATTAACCGCCAGTCGGCGATCGAGTGAGGATTTCTCCTTGTTTCGGCGATCTGTAGTAAACGGGATCGACATGCCTCCATTATTTGAGTGAGGTCGTTTTTGAATCTGGAACCATTCGGCCTGTGCGTGTTTATCATTGTAGCCCGACCGTGCTGACTTCAATCCATGCCGCGACCAAGATCCCAGCTGGTTCCCGCATTCGTGCCCGATGCCCTGAGCGCATCGCAAGTCGGTGTATGGGAAACGGACTTCCAGAATGACCTTACCTTTGGTGATGCGACCTTAGCAGCCTTGTTCGGGGTCGATCCTTTGGGTGCGGCAAACGGATTGCCCTTGGCGGACTACATCCGGAATGTATCACTTGAAGACCGGGAAATGTTGTTCGACCGGCTCAATCAGGTGCGATTGGCCGGTGGGATGTTCGTGGTCGAGTACCGCACCCATCCCACACCCGATGATGTCCGGTGGGTCCTCGCGCGGGGGCGCTACGAGCGCGACCCGCGCACCGGCGAGATGATGGGGCGAGGCATTGTCATCGACATCACCGACAGCAAGCTCGACGGGCAGATGTCGGACCGCGCCATTTTCGTGATGCCCGACCGTGATGAGGGCGCCCTGGATCGGATCGCCAGTCTCGCGATCATGGCGCGGCGGGAGATCGACGAGCTCGGCGAACGTGAGAGCTCGCCCCTCCGCAAGGCGATCGACACCTTGCTGTGGGCTGTCGGCCGCGCCCTGGCAGCGGCGCAAACCGCACAGAGTGATCGGAAGTCCCGGTTCAACTGATCGAGGGTGGTGCGGACGGCGGGACTCGAACCCGCACGGCCTTGCGGCCGCAAGATTTTAAGTCTCGTGCGTCTACCGGTTCCGCCACGTCCGCATAGGCGCACCGGTAGCCGCCGCGCTCGCCGGGATCAAGCGGGTGGCGTCCATCCGTAGACCCAGGCGTAACGTTCCCGCATTCCTGTTGGGCCGAGGCGCCGCATCACCGCATCGCGCACGAGGCCGACGACTCCGCCCGCGTGATAGGTGCGTCCGTTGCTCCGCGCTGCCTTCTGCACCTGCCTGACGCGGGTTTCACGCGCCGATGAGTAGGCGTCCAGGGCCTGCGGCACACTGGGCGCCTGCGCGAGGCAGCTTGTCAGAACCGCTGCGTCCTCAATGGCCAGCGCGGCACCCTGCGCGAGGTAGGGCAGAACCGGATGACCCGCATCGCCCAGCAGCGCGATCCGCCCTCGCGCCATCGGATGCGGTGCGGGCCTGTCGGCCAGTGACCAGACCAGCCAGGAATCCGGCAAGCTGAGCAGATCCCGTAAGGGTTCGGCGCAGCGGCGGAAATGCGCGCGCAGCACGGCAGGTTCGCCGAGACGCCCCCAGCCTTTCTCGCCCACCGCCTCGGGGACGACGGCCACGACGTTGAGAAGAGTTCCACCCCGCACCGGATAATGCACCACGTGCCGGCCGCGCCCGAGCCACAGCCCGGTGGCCTCGCCCTGCAAGGTCTCCGGCACGGCTTCACGCGGAACGAGTGCCCGCCATGCCGCCGCCCGGCCGGGCCGGAGCGGTGCGTCGTCAAAGCGGCGGCGCAAGACCGAGCGCAGCCCGTCCGCCGCGACCAGCAAATCGAAGTCGAGGGTCTGCAGGCCGGTGCCGGTCTCCGCCGTCAGGCTCACCCGCTCCGAGCCCTCATGCGCTTCATCGACGGATCGTCCCATCAGCAACCGGATTCCGGGCCTTGCCCGCACCGCGTCGAGCAGCAGGGTCTGAAGATCGGCCCGGTGAATGACGTAGTAGGGCGCGCCGAATTGCTCTCGCGCCTCCGCGCCCAGCGTAACGCCGCCGACCCGGCGACCGCTCTCCAGCGAGCGGACCTCGACACCCGGCGGCTCGCTCGCCGCACGCCGCATCGCGGGGGCCAAGCCGAGGCCCGCCAGCACCCGGCTGGCGTTGGGCGAGATCTGGATGCCCGCGCCGACTTCGCTGAACCCGGTGCGACGCTCGATCAGCGTGACGGCATGACCCGCATCCGAGAGCGCGAGCGCAGCCGTCAGGCCGCCGATACCGGCGCCGGCAATCCCGATCTCGAGGGGCGTGGAGTGTGGTTGCGGCCCTGAGGACACCGCGAGCGAGCGCCGCCTAAGCCGCTTTCGCCGAATCGTCGTGCCAGACGCACTCCGCCGGATCGGCCGCCCCAGCCCCCAGCGACGGCTGGTACCGGTAGAGGGTCGAGCAGTACTGGCAGATGATCTCGTTGTCCGCGCCCATGTCCAGGAACACGTGCGGGTGGTCGAACGGCGGCAGAGCGCCGATGCACATGAACTCCTTTGCGCCGACCGAGATGGCCGGGACGCCGGGTTCGTTGTGGAAATGCGGTACCGACTTGCCTGCCATCCGGCCCTCACCTGCCCCGCCAACGGGGCCTGTCCGCCTGCGCTTATGCCGCCCCGCCCCCCAGCCGCGCAAGGGAGGCCGTGCGCGAGCCTCGCGGACAGGACATGCCGCTTGCGCAATGCCCGACGGCCACGGCGCTTGGCCTCCCGCCTGCCGCACCGTACATAGAGACCACCGCCAGTACGACGATCCTACCAGAAACCTCTGATCATGATGCAGGAACAGGCGAGCGCCCAGGCGCGCCGGGCGCCGGAGCCGCCGATCCACGGCCCGGAGGATTTCGCGGGGATGCGCCGCGCAGGACACCTGACGGCACAGGCCCTCGACCTCCTGATGGAGGCGACGCAGCCGGGCGTGACCACGGACGCCCTGGACAAGCTGGCTTTCGAATTCGCCATGGATAACGGGGCCTATCCGGCGTCCCTATTCTACCGGGGCTATCCGAAGTCGATCTGCACCTCGATCAACCACGTCGTGTGCCACGGCATCCCCAATGACAAGCCGCTGCGGGAAGGCGATATCGTCAATCTCGATATCTGCCTGATCCTCGATGGATGGCACGGTGATTCGAGCCGCATGGCCTATGTCGGCGAGGTGCCGCGCAAGGCGCAGCGCCTGTGCGAGATCACGTACGAGGCGCTGATGCGCGGCATCGCGGCCGTGAAGCCCGGCGGATCTACCAACGATATCGGGCGTGCGATCCAATCCTTTGCGGAGTCGGAGCGCTGCTCGGTCGTACGCGATTTCTGCGGCCATGGCCTCGGGCGCATCTACCACGATGCGCCGACGATCCTGCACTACGTGGAAGCGAGCTACGACGTGCCGCTCAAGCCCGGCCAATTCTTCACCATCGAGCCGATGATCAATCTTGGCCGCCCGGCGGTGAAGGTGCTGGGCGATGGTTGGACCGCCGTCACCCGCGACCGCTCGTTGTCTGCCCAGTTCGAGCACACGGTCGCCGTCACCGAGACGGGGGTCGAGATCTTTACGACCTCACCCAAGGGCCTGCACCAGCCGGTCAACCCGGCGGCCTGAGGCGGGCGTGGCACGCTCGCCGTCGCGGCGCGGCCCCGGTTTCAGCGAGGGCGCGGCCACACCCGCGCTCTCCGTCCCCGTGGAGGAGCCGCATTACCTCGGCCACCGGGACCGCCTTCGAGACAAGTTCACCGAGGCGGGGGGCGATGCCCTGCCCGATTACGAACTGCTCGAACTGCTCCTCTTCCGGGCGATCCCGCGGCGGGACGTCAAGCCACTGGCCAAGGCGCTGATTCGCCGTTTCGGCAGCCTCGCGGAGGTGCTGGGCGCCGAGCGGGCGCGGCTATTGGAGATCGACGGTATCGGGCCGAGCGTCGTCACCGATCTCAAGCTTGTCGAAGCTGCTGGGCGGCGGCTGGCCCGGGGCGAGATCCGCGACCGCGACGTGCTCGCCACATGGACCGCCCTCACCGATTACCTGCGCGCGACCATGGCGTTCGCCCCGCGCGAGGAATTCCGCATCCTCTTCCTCGATAAGCGCAACCATCTGATCGCCGACGAGGTGCAGGGGCGTGGCACCGTCGATCACACGCCCGCCTACCCCCGCGAGGTGGCGCGCCGGGCGCTCGAACTCTCCGCGACGGCGATCATCCTCGCCCACAACCACCCCTCGGGCGATCCAAAGCCCTCGGCGGCGGACGTCTCGATGACCCGGGAGATCGTGTCCGTCCTGGCGCCCTTGAATATCGTGGTGCACGATCACGTCATCATGGCTCGTAACGGTCACGCGAGCCTGAAAGGCCTAAAGCTCTTCTAAAAGCCTTGGCCTTTGGCAAGCGCGGCTTCGGCCGCTACGTATCGGCCATGGCGCGCCTCTTGCCTTGAGAGCTTGAGCGTGTGGAGGGAGCAAAGCATGGCTGCCACAGCCTTCGATGAAATGACCGGCCTTGGCGGCCCAGCCGATCCGGCCACCCTTCGCGAGGCCTATGGACGACTGAAGACTTGGCTCGACTCGACCCCGGCGGACCATTTCAACACTCGCCGCAGCCAGGCCGAACTGCTGTTTCGGCGCATCGGCATCACCTTCGCTGTTTACGGCGACACCGAATCCACCGAGAGACTGATTCCCTTCGACATCATTCCGCGGGTCATCACCCGGCCGGAATGGGATTTCCTCGAGCGTGGGTTGAAGCAGCGCGTTACCGCGCTCAACATGTTCCTGAAGGACGTCTACGGCGCACAGGAATGCATCAAGGCCGGCATCATTCCTGCCGACCTCGTGTACCGGAACGCCCATTACCGCATGGAGATGCGCAACTTCCGGGTGCCGCACGATCTCTATGTCCATGTGGCGGGCATCGACATCGTCCGCACCGGCGAGAAGGATTTCTTCGTGCTGGAGGACAATGCCCGGATCCCCTCCGGCGTGTCCTACATGCTGGAAAACCGCGAAGTGATGCTGCGGCTCTTTCCGGACCTGTTCTCGAAGCACCGCGTCGCCCCGGTCGAGAATTACCCCGATTCCCTGCTCGCGACGCTTCGCAGCCTCGCCCCCGCCTCGGCGACGCGCGACCCGACCGTGGTTCTGCTCACCCCCGGCCGCTACAATTCGGCCTTCTACGAACACTCGTTCCTGGCCGATAAGCTCGGCGTCGAACTGGTGGAGGCATCCGATCTCTTCACCAAGGACGACGTCGTCTACATGCGCACCACGGAAGGCCCGCGCAGGGTCGACGTGATCTACCGCCGCCTGGACGACGACTTCCTCGATCCCCTCGTCTTCCGGCCGGATTCGGTGCTCGGCGTTCCGGGCATCATGAACGCCTACGAGCGCGGCTCGGTCACCCTCGCCAACGCGGTGGGCACCGGCATCTCGGACGACAAGGCGGTCTACAGCTACATGCCGGAGATCGTGAAATTCTTCACCGGCGAGGAGCCGATCCTGCACAACGTTCCGACCTATCGCTGCCGCGAGAAGGAGGCGTTTGCCTACGTGATGGACAACTTGTCCGAGCTGGTGGTGAAGGAAGTGAACGGGTCGGGCGGCTACGGGATGCTCGTCGGCCCCCATGCGAGCAAGCGAGAAATCGACGACTTCGCTAAGAAGTTGCGCCATGCGCCGGACGGCTTCATCGCCCAGCCGACCCTGTCGCTGTCCACCTGCCCGACCTTCGTCGCCTCCGGCGTCGCGCCGCGCCACGTGGATCTGCGGCCCTTCGTGCTCTGTGGAGCGGATGAGATCCGCATCGTTCCCGGCGGCCTGACCCGCGTCGCCCTCAAGGAAGGATCCCTCGTCGTGAATTCGAGCCAGGGTGGGGGGACGAAGGACACCTGGGTGCTCGACGCCTGACCGCCACTTCTACAAGACCGCGTAAGCCCTGACGGGACGGGACGATCGAGCCGTACAATGCTCTCAAGGACTGCCGACAACCTCTACTGGCTCTCGCGTTACGTCGAGCGCGCCGACTTCGTGGCGCGCATCCTCGACGCCGCGCATCGCCTCGCTGCCCTGCCGACGAGTTATGGCGGCGGTGAAACCAACGAATGGGAATCGGCTCTCGCCTCAGCGGGGGATCCGGAGCTGTTCAAGCCGCATTACAGCGTCGTCAATGCCGACACGGTGTGCGATTTCCTCGCGTTCAGCCCGCACAACCCGTCCTCGATCCGCTCCTGCATCGAAGCAGCCCGCGAAAATGCCCGTTCCGTGCGCACTGCGCTCACGACGGAGATGTGGGATGCGATCAACGGCGCATGGCTGGAATTGCGGAGCTATTCCGGGCGCGAACTGAACCGAGACGAGTTCGGCCGCTTCCTCGATTGGGTGAAGACCGTTTCGTTGACCTACGACGGTTCGGCCTTCCGCACGATGCTGCGCAACGACTCCTTCTGGTTCACCCGGCTCGGCA
This sequence comes from Methylobacterium sp. NFXW15, assembly GCF_049887755.1. Classification (NCBI taxonomy): domain Bacteria; kingdom Pseudomonadati; phylum Pseudomonadota; class Alphaproteobacteria; order Hyphomicrobiales; family Methylobacteriaceae; genus Methylobacterium; species Methylobacterium sp. NFXW15. The sequence goes on from NZ_JAGEKG010000007.1 coordinate 133,612, forward strand.
CGGCGATCGAGCGGGCGGACAATACGGCCCGCATCCTCGACGTGAAGTACCAGATCCTTCTGCCGCATGATGAAAAGATCGGCGGCAGCCTCGACTACTTCCAGTGGACGACGATCCTGCGCGAGGTCTCCGCGCTGACCGCCTACCATTGGGTCTACCGCGAGAGTGTGAAGCCGCTTCTGGTGGCGGATCTGCTCATGCTCAACAAGCAGATGCCGCGGTCCTTCGCCAATTGCTATGGCGTGATCGTCGAGTATCTCGACCTCATCGCCGATGCGTATGGCCGCCGCGGACCGAGCCAGCGCTTGGCGGGCAACTTGCTGGCGAAGCTCGAGAGCGACAACATCGACCGCATCTTCGGCGCCGGCCTGCACGAGTTCGTCGAAGGGTTCATCGCCGAGAATAACGGGGTGGGCGAAGCGATCGCCAAGCAGTATCTCGTCGGCTGACGCCGCACGGGGGTGAAACCGGGGCAGGCCCAACAGCTAAGACAGGCGGGAAAGGCGCATGCGCATCCGCGTGGTCCACGAGACCAGCTACACCTATGAGCAGCCGGCGCGGGGTCTGATCCAGATCCTGCGGCTGACACCGCGCGACCATGACGGGCAGTACATCCGCCGCTGGCGGATCGACACCAGCGTCGACGGCCGCCTGACCGCCCGAGAGGACGGCTTCGGCAACGTCGTCCACTGGTTCACGCCCGACGAGCCCGCCGACACGCTCATGATCCGCGTGACCGGCGAGGCCGACACCGACGACACGCACGGTGTCGTGCGCGGTGCCGTGGAGCGTCTCCCGGACCTGTTCTATCTGCGCGAGACGGATTTCTGCACGACGAGCCCCGAGTTGCACGAATTGGCGGCAAACGCCGCGAAGGGCGCGCAGGACCCGCTGGCGGCCCTGCATCGGCTCATGGAGGCGGTGCACGGCGCGGTGACGTTCGAGCCCGGGCCGGCGACATCCGCCGTGCCCGCTGCCAAGGCGCTGGCGGCCGGAAGCGGCAATCCGCAGGACATCACGCATGTCTTCATCGCGGCGGCGCGGCACCTGAACATCCCGGCGCGCTACGTGGCGGGCTATCGGGCGCGCGACGACGGCGAGGCCGAAGTCGAGGCACCACACGGCTGGGCCGAGGCCCTGGTGCCGGATCTCGGCTGGGTCGCCTTCGACGCGGTCCACAAGATCAGCCCCTCGGAGCAGTATATCCGCCTCGCCATGGGGCTCGACTATCTCGGCGCTGCCCCGATCCGCGGCAGCCGCATGGGTGGCGGCACCGAAACGCTGGACGTGAAGCTTCGGGTCGAGCAAGGCAAGTCGGCTGTCCAATGCTGACGCACTCCACGCCGGAACCTTGAGATCATGACCTACTGCGTCGGTGTCCTCGTCGAGGAGGGCCTCGTGATGGTCGCCGATACCCGCACCAATGCGGGGCTCGACGACATCTCGACCTATCGCAAGCTGCATCATTTCAACGTGCCGGGTGAGCGCGTGATGATGCTCGCTTCGGCGGGCAACCTATCGATCACGCAGTCCGTGCTGAGCATGCTGCAAGAAGGCGTGCCGGGCGAGGAGGGCGATCCGCCCCAGCGCCTGATCGAAGCGCCGACCATGTTCCAGGCCGCTCAACTCATCGGCCGGGCGATCCGCCGGGTGCGGACCATCGAGCAGAGGGGCTTCGAGGCGGCGAGCATCCGCTTCTCGATCTCGTTGCTGTTCGGCGGTCAGATCGGCAACGAGCCGATGCGGCTGTTCCTGATCTACTCGGCGGGCAATTTTATCGAGTGCAGCACCGATGCGCCCTTCCTGCAGATTGGTGAGCACAAATACGGCAAGCCGATCCTCGACCGGGCCGTGAAGTTCGAGACCGAACTGTACGACGCGTTGAAAGTGAGCCTGGTGTCGATGGACTCGACCATGCGCTCCAATCTCGGCGTCGGCCTGCCCATCGACATCGCGTTGGCCCGGCGCAATGCCCTGAACCTCGAAGTGAACCACCGGATCGAGGCGGGAGAAGGGTATTTCCACGATCTGCGTGAGCGCTGGTCCGCTGCCCTGCGGGCCGCCCATCGTGCGATCCCGCGTCCGCCCTACGGACCCGCGGCGTAGACCATGTCCACCTCATTGCGAGCGTAGCGAAGCAATCCAGGGACGCGCCGCCTTCGGAGGTGGCCCGCCGCACTGAATCGATTCACTGCGTTCGCGATGACGGTGGAGCCTGCCATCGTGTGATGAGGCGTCTGACGGTCGCGGTGGGATCTTCCGATCGCATTACCCCGCCCATCACGGCAAACCCCGCCGCTCCCGCATCCCGGCAGAAAGTGAGGTTGCTCTCATCGATCCCCCCCAGGGCGATGATGGGCAGACCGTAGCGTCGCGTGGCAGTGATGGCCTCGGGCCCGAGCGCCGGGCCGTAGCCGGGCTTGCTGGCGGTGGGAAAGATCGGACTGAGGGTGACATAGTCGGCGCCCGCCGAAGCCGCTGCCGCGACGTCGCCGAGCGAATGCGCCGATGCGCCGATGAGTCTGTCCGGGCCAACACGCTGACGGACACCGTCCAGGGCCGTCATCGGCAGGTGAATTCCACCGGCTCCTAGGGCAAGGGCCAGATCCACATCACCGCCGACCGTGAGGACGCCGCCGGCTGCGCGCACGTCGTCCGCCAGCGTCTGCCCGAGTAAGCGTCGTTCCTCGTCGGGCAGGTCGCGGTCGCGGAACCAGATCCACCGCCCTCCCCCGGCGAGCACCGCCCGCACCGTCTCGGGGAGCGGGCGGGAGTGGCCGTGGCGGTCCGTCACCGCCAGAAGCGGCGACGGCAGGCTCATGAGCCGACGAGGCCGAGTTGCGGGCTCGACGGCTCGGCGCGGCCCCGGCGCGGAATGCGCCCGGCGAGGTAGGCGTCACGCCCCGCCTCGACGGCACGGGCCATGGCGCGCGCCATTCGGACGGGATCGTCGGCCTTGGCGACGGCGGTGTTCACGAGGCAGGCGGCGGCGCCGAGTTCCATGGCGATCACGGCATCCGAGGCAGTGCCGATGCCCGCATCGACGATGACCGGCACGCCCGCCCGGCGGCAGATCAGTTCGATATTGGCGGGGTTGGCGACGCCCATGCCGGACCCGATCAGTGACCCCATCGGCATCACCGCCGCGCAGCCGATGTCTTCGAGGCGGCGGCAGACGATGGGGTCGTCGTTGCAATAGGGTAAGACGGTGAAGCCCTCATCCACGAGATGGCGGCAGGCTTCGATCAGTTCGGCGACGTCGGGATAGAGCGTCTCGCGATCCCCGATGACCTCGACCTTGATCCACGTCGTGTCCAGTGCCTCGCGGGCGAGTTCGGCGGTCATGATGGCGTCGCGGGCGGTCTCGCACCCGGCGGTGTTCGGCAGGAAGCGGCGACCTTTCAGCAGACTGACCGTGTCCGAGCCGTGACCCCGCAGAGAGACTCGGCGGATCGAGGCCGTGACGACCTCGGCATCGGACGCCTCCACGGCATCGCGCATGATCGCCTGGGTTGGATATCCGGCGGTGCCGAGGAACAGGCGTGACGACAGGCGAACCCCGGCGATGACCAGGGCGTCGTCCTCTTCGGGCCGTAGCGGCGTGACGGTGCTGTCCATGCTCTAGCCTCCCTGCATGGCGCGGACGATCTCGATGCGGTCGCCCGGCGTAATGGTGGTGTCGGCCCAGTCCTTCCGGCGAAGGACGCGGCCGTTCAGTGCGATGGCGATGCCCTGCGGGCTTTCGAGGCCGGACTCCTCGGCCTCGAAGGCGAACAGGGCCTCGACGGTCTCGGCCTCGCTCTCGCGGGGCTCGCCGTTGACGAAGAGCTTCATCGGGCGGCCCTCCTCGGCTCGGGCCGCGCGAAGCGGGCCAGGGTGAAGGATCGCGCCACGGCGGGGAGCTCACCCGACGTCACGAGATCGGCCACCGCGTCGGCGGTGACGGGGGCCAGGAGGTAGCCGTTGCGGTGATGGCCGGTGGCGGCCACGAGACCCGGCGCGATCGTATCGATGATCGGCGCATCGTCGTCGGAGGTCGGGCGATAGCCGCTCCAAACGGCTTCCACCTCCATCTCCTCAATGCCTGGGAGTACCCGGCGGGCACCTTCCAGCAGGGCATAGAGCCCACCGGCCGTGACGCCCTCGCGAAAACCGCAATCCTCCACCGTGGCGCCGATGATGAGTTGGCCGTCGCTCTTGGGCGCCATGTGGACCTGTTCGGTCCACACCATGCGGGCCAGCGTTCCGGTTTGCCGTGTGGTGCGCAGCGCGAGCGCCTGCCCCTTTAGCGGACGCACCGGCAGCGCGAGAGTTTCGGGCAACAACCCACCCTCGCCGCTCCACGCACCGGCGGCGAGGACGACCGTCCCGGCCGCGAGACGGCCCTTCTGTGTGACGACGCCCGTCACGCGTCCGCCCGACCAGTCGAGGCCGGTCACAGGCGTCTGCTCGAGAATCGTCACGCCCGACGCTTCGCAGGCCTGCGCCAGAGCAGCCATGACGAGGCGAGGGTCGACCTGGTGGTCGAGAGGGCATTGCACCCCCGCCGTCACGGAAGGGCGCAGGATCGGCTCCAGGCGGCGGACCTCCGTGCCATTCAGCCACGTAGCGTCTAGCCCTGAGCGGCGTTGCAGGTCGAAACGAAAGCGCAGGCGCTCCACTTCGTCCCGGCCGATGGCCAACACCAGCGTCCCGTCCGGCCGGTAATCGATGGACAGGCCAGAGGCGGCTTCGAGATCGTCGCGGAAGCCGGGCCAGCGTGCGAGGGAATCCATGGCGAGTGGCAGGAGTGGGTCGGAACCCGGCTCATGCTCGGCCGCTGGTGCGAGCATCCCCGTCGCGGCGAGGCTCGCCCCGCAACCGATTGTGTCGCGCTCGATCACCGTGACGGCGAGACCTCTCGCGGCGAGGCGCCACGCGCAGGCGAGGCCGATCAATCCGCCGCCGACGATGGCCACGTCGGCGCGTTCGGGCATCGGCACGGCCTTCAGCGCGAAGCCGGGCTGCCTGCGTTGACCGATGGGGGATATGGGCCTGTCCAATCCCATGAGAACGCTCCCAAATGCGGGGCGTAGGGATGAGGCCGGGTGCTTCGCTTGAAAAGCATCGGCCTGTCTTGGAGACGGCCGCGGTCCAATCCCTACGCCGGTATGAACCGGATCAGGTTCGAAGGATTTCCGCGCCGCAGGCTCTTGCGAGCGTGCCAGCGGTTTCTCAGCCCCTTGCCGGGGATCTCCCTGGAACATTGTTGATGTGGCCCGTGGTGGGCGAAGCGTCAATCCCCTCCGGCGACACCGAGACCGCCACCCTCGCCGTCTTTGCGAGCGGAGCGAAGCAATTCAGAGATGCGCCACGCTTGGATATGTCCCGTTGCCCTGGGTTGCTTCGCTGCGCTCGCAAAGACGTAGCGGCGGCAACGAGGGTGGGGCGGATCAATCCCGCTTACGAGGCCGGAGGAATTTCGGCTTGAACACCGCCATCGGCTCCTCGAAGCCGTGGAGAACGTGTGTTCCCACTGGGACCGGGTCGCCCCACAGGAAATCCACGAAGGGCTTCGACATCAAAAGCTCCTCGCCCAAGCCGCGATTGAGCTTGGCGAGGCGACTTGCGAGATTCACGTCGCGCCCGATCACCGTGAAGTCGAGGCGTGAGCCCGAGCCGACATTGCCGTAGGCCGCCTCGCCATGGTGCAGGGCAATGCCGGCCTGAATCGGCACCGGAAACTGATGCAGGGCATTGGCTTCGTCGATCGCGGCCAGGATGTGCTGAGCGGCCGTCAGCGCCCCCTTGGCCGCGCCCCCGAGGTCGTCGCCGCTCTCGCGGAAAATCGCGAGCAGGCCATCGCCCAGGTATTTCAGGACCTCGCCGCCCTCCCCCTCGATGGGGGGCACGAGACAGTCGAAGAAGACGTTGAGGAGCGCCACGGCCTCTTCCGGCGTCATATCCGCGGAGATTCGCGTGTAGTCACGCATGTCGGCGAACAGGATCGCGGAGCGGATGCGGGTCACCTGCCCGCGCCGGATGTCACCTGACAGGATCGCCCGGTGCGGCTCGTCCCCGACGTAGACTCGCAGCACGTGATCGAGCTGCTTGTTCAGCACCCGCATTTCCATCACCGCCGCCAGGGCAGGCATGATGAAGCGCAGGATCGCGATGTGCTCCCGCTCGAAACCCGTCGGGCACTTGGTGGCGAAGGTGATGCCGTTCTGCGTGCCGTTCGTGAAGAACAGGGGTGCCACGACGTAGTGCGTGTAGCCCTCGGCCTTCAGGTCGGGAACGATGGCGTAGGCCTCGTCCGGCGTCTCCGAGAGATCGAGAACCAGCCACCGCCCCGTCTGGTGCACCTCCGCGAAGGGGCTTCGAAGATACGCCTCTTGCGATCGGCTGCCGTGCGGGAAGAGCCGCACGGTTACGCCGCCGTTGCGGGTCCAGACGCGCCCGACACCGGCATATTCCGAGTGAAGCGTATCGATCGCCGTCGAGGCTCGATCGACCGGAACGCCGATCTCGATCAGCCGCTCGGCCAGCCCTTCGAGCATCCGCTCGGCCTTGTCGATGCGCGCGCCCTCACCCAGCAGCCAGTCACGGATGCCGACCGAGGGTTCCAGCGCACCGAAGGGCACATCGCCGGTCTCGGACCCGTCCGCATCGGCCGTGGGTGTTACGGGCAAAGGCGGACGTCGTTCGAGCATGGCGCCAAGGTGGGATTCCGGTACGGCAAAGCAAGGCTTGGCCGGAAACCGGCGGCGCGTGCCGCCGGCTTAGTTGTCGAGGAAGCTCCTGAGCTTGCGGCTGCGGCTCGGATGCTTGAGCTTACGCAACGCCTTCGCCTCGATCTGACGAATGCGCTCGCGGGTCACCGAGAATTGCTGGCCGACCTCTTCCAGCGTGTGATCGGTGTTCATACCAATGCCGAAACGCATGCGCAGCACGCGTTCTTCGCGCGGGGTCAACGACGCGAGGACGCGCGTCGTCGTCTCGCGAAGATTGCTCTGGATCGCCGCGTCGATCGGCAGGACAACGTTCTTGTCTTCGATGAAGTCACCGAGGTGGCTGTCCTCTTCGTCGCCGATCGGCGTCTCGAGGGAGATCGGCTCCTTGGCGATCTTCAGGACCTTGCGGACCTTCTCCAGCGGCATGGCCAGCTTCTCGGCCAATTCCTCCGGGGTCGGCTCGCGGCCGATCTCGTGCAGCATCTGGCGCGAGGTCCGGACGATCTTGTTGATCGTCTCGATCATGTGCACCGGGATGCGGATCGTGCGCGCCTGGTCGGCGATCGAGCGGGTGATCGCCTGCCGGATCCACCACGTGGCGTAGGTCGAGAACTTGTAGCCGCGGCGGTACTCGAACTTGTCCACGGCCTTCATCAGGCCGATGTTGCCCTCCTGGATCAGGTCCAGGAACTGCAGGCCGCGGTTCGTGTACTTCTTGGCGATCGAGATCACGAGGCGCAGGTTCGCCTCGATCATTTCCTTCTTCGCCTGCCGGGCTTCGCGCTCGCCCTTCTGAACCATGTTCACGATGCGGCGGAATTCGCCGATCTCGAGACCGGTCTCCGAAGCGAGATCGAGGATCTGCGAGCGCAGTTCCGTGACCTGCTTCTGGCCCTTCTCGACGAGGTTCTTCCAACCCCGGCCGCCGAGTGTGCCGACGCGCTCCATCCAGGCCGGATCGAGCTCGTAGCCCTGGTAATGACGAAGGAACTCGTCGCGGGCGACGCCGTGGCTCTCGGCATAGCGCATCAGCCGACCTTCGTGGCCGATAAGCTGCTTGTTGATCGCGTAGAGCTGGCCGACCAGCGCCTCGATGCGGTTGTTGTTCAGCGACAGGGACTTCACGTCGGCGACGACGATGTCCTTCAGGTCACCCTGCTTCTTCACCTGGGCCGAGGACTTGTCCACCGCTCCGGCGTCGGACTGGGCCTTGCGCAGCTTGTGGTAGTTCTGGGCGATCGAGTCGAAGGTCTCGAGGACGCGCGGCTTGATCTCCGCTTCCATCGCGGCCAGCGAGACGTTGTTTTCGAGGTCGTCTTCCTCGTCGCCGCCCTCGGGCGGGGCCTGCTCGCCGTCCTCGTCGCTCTCGCCTTCGCCCATCTGCGGCGCGTTGCGCCCGTCAGGCCCGGCATAGGTCGCTTCGAGATCGATGATGTCGCGCAGGAGGACCTTGCCCTCCACCAACTCATCCCGCCAAATGATGATGGCTTGGAAGGTCAGCGGGCTCTCGCACAGCCCCGCGATCATCGCTTCGCGCCCGGCCTCGATGCGCTTGGCGATGGCGATTTCGCCCTCGCGTGACAGGAGCTCCACCGAGCCCATCTCGCGCAGGTACATGCGCACCGGATCGTCGGTGCGGTCGGTCGGCTCGCGCGTCGTGGTCGTGACGGCGACGGCGCGGGTCGAGGCGATCTCGGCGACTTCGCCGCCCTCGGCCTCTTCCTCATCACCCTCGGCCGCAGCCGGCTTTTCGCCCGCGGCAGCTTCCTCGGTTTCTTCCGCCTCTACGACGTTGATCCCCATCTCGGACAGCTGCGACAGCACGTCCTCGAGCTGGTCCGGATCCGACTGGCCCTCCGGAAGCACCTCGTTGACCTCTTCGTAGGTCACGTAGCCGCGCTTTTTGGCGAGCTTGATCATCCGCTTAACGGCGGCATCCGACAGGTCGAGGAGCGGCCCGTCGGTCTGCTGCTCGGGTGCAGCGTCCGCCTCGTCCCGTTCCGTTGCCTTCGTCGCCATGATGAGCCTATTGTTGTCCCGTTGCGGCGGATTGCGGAGGCTTCGACAGCCTGCCCGCACGTTCGACGCCGCGATGCAAAAACTGGTGCGAGTCGCGCCCATCCATCGCGCGACCCCGAGTTCGTATGCAAGCCTCAGGCTTGACCGTGTGTTAACTAAGGCTGCGCGTGCTCAAGCCGCCACCGCCGATAGCCGCCTATAGCGCCAGCACTGCCAGGAAGTCACGGCACGCTTACGCATCCGTTTTCGGAAGGTCAGCCTCCGATTCTGCCGACAGCACTGTTGCCAGCCTCTCCTTCACGTCGCACACCCAGGTCCAGCCGGCATCTGTTGGATCTGCCTCAAACGCCTGCCGTGCCTCATGAAGTTCGCTATGTAGCGCGCCGGCCTGCCGGTGCAAGATCATCGCTTGGCGCAGGGCGTCTGCGCGCTGCGCAGGATCGGCCTGTGGATCGAGCTGTGCACGCTCCCGCGAGCGCGCAACCCCCAGGACGCGCTCTGCGGCATCGGTAAGCCCGGAACGAGTGAGGCGTTCTTGCAACAGCGTGGCGTCCGGCATCAAATGCTCGCCCGCGCAGGCCAGCAGAGCCGACACGACCGCCCGGCAATCCGAATCGGTGAAGTCCAGCTCGGCGAGATCGTCGCCGAACGTCGACACCAGTTCGGGATGGACGAGGAAGGTGCCCGCGATGACCGCCTCGCGCACCGGAGCGGCACCGCTGAAGCCGGCCGAGGATGTCATCGACGCACTCGGTGCCGCCGTCATGCGCGGTGACGCGGGTTCGGCCTGCCACTTTCCCGTGCGAGGCCGCCCGCTCGGCGCATTGCGGACAGGTTGCGGAGAAAGCCCGCGCAGCCGGTCTTCGATATCGTCTCGGTAATAGCGCTTCACCGTCTCGTCGCGGATCGTTGCGATGAGCGTGCGCAGTGTGCGTGCCAGACCGGCCCGGCGCTCCGGCGTGTCGATCGGTCCCGATTCGACCGCTCGCCGCCAGAGCAATTCCGACAGCGGGATCGCGCTTTCCAACACCCGGTCGATGGCGCCGGGGCCACCGGAACGGAGGAGGTCGTCAGGATCCTGCCCACCTGGCAGGAGGGCGATGCGCAGGCTCTTGCCGGGCTCGAGAAGGGGAAGGGCGACGTCGAGCGCCCGGTGGGCCGCCCTCAGGCCAGCCCCGTCGCCATCGAAGCACAGGATCGGCTCGTCGGCATGGCGCCAGAGCAGCGCGAGCTGATCTTCGGTGAGGGCTGTGCCGAGCGGCGCCACCGTTTCAGCATGGCCCGCGAGCGTCATGGCGATGACGTCGACATAGCCTTCCACGGCGATGACCGAACTGCGTTCGTGCGCCGCCTTCCGCGCATTGTGCAGGTTGTAGAGCATCCGCCCCTTGGAAAAGAGCGGCGTCTCCGGCGAGTTCAAGTACTTTGCACGGACGTCCTTAGACAGCGCTCGACCGCCGAAGGCGACGACCCGGCCGCGCAGATCGGTGATGGGAAACATCACCCGGTCGCGGAAATAATCGTAAGGGACTGCGATGTCCTCGCCGCCCGCGATCAGCCCGAGTTCGACCATCGTGTCACGATCGATGCCCTTCTCTGCGAGATGATCGCGAAGGGCGTAGCGTTCGTTCGGCGCGTAGCCGAGGCGGAAACGCCGCCGGACATCCTCACCAAGGCCGCGCCGGTCGAGATAGGACCGGGCCTCGGTGCCCTTCGAGGAACGCAGGCGATCTTCGAACCACGCGGCGGCCATCTCCATCACGTCGATGGCGGTGGCGCGTTTTTTCTCGGTCTCCCGCGATTCGGCCGTCGGTGCGGGCAGGATCACGCCTGCTTCGCCCGCCAGCCGTTCCACCGCCTCGGGGAAGCTGAGGCCTTCCGTTTCCATCAGGAAGGTGAAGACGTCGCCGTGCTTGCCGGATGAGAAGCAGTGATAGAACTGCTTCTGGTCGTTCACGTAGAAGGACGGTGTCTTCTCCGCGTTGAACGGAGACAGACCCCGCCACTCACGGCCCGCCTTCTTCAGCTGCACCCGGCGGCCGACCACGGCCGAGGCCGGAAGCCGGGCGCGAATCTCTTCCAGAATGTGCGGCGGATAGCGCAAGGGCGACGCGGGGCGTGTGAGGGGACCCGCGAGTATAACGCCTCAGATGCCCGAGAGTCCCGGACTGCGCGCCGATGCGGCAGGGGATTGCGGGTAGAACGCCGCGCCGAAGCGCGGCGAGATGCGGTTCCGGTGCCGTTTCGATTGCGCTTTGGCTCAGCCTTTCGCCGCAAGCGCCGCCTTCACGAGGCCGCTCGCCTTGGCGAAATCCATCCGGCCCGCAAAAGTGCCCTTCAGCGCGGCGATGACCCGGCCCATATCCTTCGGGCCGGCGGCACCGGTTTCGAGAATCGCGGCCTCGACGGCGGCCTTCATCTCGGTCTCGTCCATCTGCTTCGGCAGGAAGGACTCGATGATGGTGATCTCCGCGCGCTCGTTCTCCGCCAGTTCGGGGCGACCGCCCTGCACATAGACGGCAGCCGATTCGGTGCGCTGCTTGATCATCTTCTGGAGCAGAGACAGGATCTCCTCCTCCGAGGCCGGCTCCTTGCCGAGGCCGCGCGCCTCGATGTCCTTGTCCTTCAGGGCGGCCTGGATCATCCGCACCGTCGCAAGGCGACCTTTGTCCCCGGCCTTCATGGCCTCTTTCATCTCGGCGGTGAAACGCTCGCGCAGCTGCATCGTGACTTCCTCGAAGACTCTGTGAAGAACGGGCGGCAGCCCCGCACAAAGGGGCGTTGAACGGCGCGTGCGTTGCAGCCACATTGACCGCATCACACGCCGCAGTCTTTAAGACGCGCCGGATGGATCCGCGCGCGCCGCAAGGCGCCGGATGCCGACGAGATAAGCGAGAAGGTCCCGATGCTGCAAGACGACGGCGCGTCCGCGCACCCCACGCCCGAGCCTTCGCCCTGGTCGGACCCTGTCGCCACTGCCCTTCTGGTGCTTGCGGACGGCACCATCCTCGAAGGGTTCGGCATCGGTCAAACCGGTGTCGCCGACGGCGAGGTTTGCTTCAACACCGCCATGACCGGGTATCAGGAGATCCTGACCGATCCGTCCTATGCGGGCCAGATCGTCACCTTCACCTTCCCGCATATCGGCAATGTGGGCACGAACGACGAGGATCTCGAAAGCCTCGACGCCGCCCCAGCCTCCGGTGTGCGCGGCGCGGTGATCGCGGCGGCGGTGACGAAGCCGTCCAATTGGCGCTCCTCTTCGCATCTCGATGGCTGGCTGAAGGCGCGGGGCATCGTCGGCATCACCGGCGTCGATACCCGTGCACTGACGGCGCTGATCCGCGACAAGGGCATGCCGAACGCCGTCATTGCCAACGATCCGGAGGGCCGGTTCGATCGCGAGGCTCTGAAGGCCCGCGCGGCCGCCCTCGCCCCGATGGAAGGGCTGGACCTCGTGCCACCGGTCACGAGCCGCGAGCGGACGGAGTGGTCCGAGACCGTCTGGGCCCTCGGTGGCGGTTACGGCAAGCGGGCACCGGGCGCGGGCCTCAAGGTCGTGGCGATCGATTATGGCGTGAAGCGCAACATCCTGAGGCTGCTGGCCGAAGCGGGTTGCGATGTCACCGTCGTGCCTGCCACCACCAGCGCCGAAGACATCCTGGCGATGAAGCCGGACGGTGTGTTTCTTTCGAACGGCCCCGGCGACCCGGCGGCGACCGGCGAATACGCGGTCCCGGTGATCCGTAAGCTGCTGGAAGAGAAAGTGCCGACCTTCGGTATCTGCCTCGGGCACCAGCTGATGGGTCTCGCCCTGGGTGGGCGCACGGTGAAGATGGGCCAGGGCCACCATGGCGCGAACCATCCGGTGAAGGACAAGACCACCGGCAAGGTCGAGATCGTGTCCATGAACCACGGTTTCGCGGTGGATCCGGCGAGCCTGCCCGCATCGGCGGTCGAGACTCACGTCTCGCTGTTCGACGGCTCGAATTGCGGCCTGTCACTGACCGACCGCCCGGCCTTCTCGGTGCAGCACCATCCGGAGGCCTCGCCTGGCCCGCGCGACAGCCACTACCTGTTCGAGCGCTTCGTGTCGCTGATGCGCTCGGGCAAGCCGGAAGTTGCGCAGCCCTGATCTTACTTTCAGCATACGGATGGGGGTGATTCCCCCATCCGCCCCTTGTCCGATCCCGAGACCGCCCCACCGGGGTCACAAAATCCGCGAATTCCCAGGGCTTATCCCCAGCCAACGAAACGAGACGGCGGCGCGCTGGCGCCCGCCCCGGCTACGATGGGGACCCTCGGATGATCGCCAACCCGGCGCACGACGATTTCTCTCGCCTGCACAAGGCTTTCGCGTTCCATCTCGGAATGGCGACCGCCTTGTCCTGGGTGACGGCGCTGTATGTCGCAGCCTATGCGCCGTGGGTGCGCAACATCCGCGCGCTGATCGATCCGACCGGGGGCCTCGACCGCGTTGAGAGCACCGTCTCCTACCTCTTCGCCATGCCCGCCGTGCTGGCGCTCGCCTGGATCTCCATCGTGGTCGGCCGCGAGAGCCTGCGCCGGGCACAGACCCTGTCGAACGTCGCGGTCGAGTTCGCGGCGGCGGCCGTGGTGGCCTTCGGGGTGTTCTACCTCTCGATCGACCGGGCTGTGACGGTCCTGTCTGCGGCGTCCTGACCGAGGCGGCACGGCATTGCCCTTGCGATGAGGTGCTCGGCGCCCTTGTCTCGGGCGTGAACCCACGTGTAAACGCAGGGCTCAACGACAATCCCGCCGTGCGTCCGGTCGTGGGCCCCTGCCCGACGATAGGGCGCGCGTGCCTGTACCAAGGCGTCCGATGCCCAAACGCACCGATATCTCCTCGATCCTGATCGTCGGGGCGGGGCCGATCATCATCGGACAGGCCTGCGAATTCGACTATTCCGGCACCCAGGCCTGCAAGGCCCTCCGCGAGGAGGGCTATCGCATCGTGCTCGTGAACTCGAATCCCGCGACGATCATGACCGATCCGGACATGGCCGACGCGACCTATGTCGAGCCGATCACGCCGGAGATCGTCGCGAAGATCATCGAGAAAGAGCGGCCCGACGCCATTCTCCCCACCATGGGTGGCCAGACGGCGCTGAACTGCGCCCTGTCGCTGCAGAAGATGGGCGTGCTCGCCAAGTACGGCGTGCAGATGATCGGCGCGACCGCCGAGGCCATCGACAAGGCCGAGGATCGCTCGCTCTTCCGCGACGCGATGACCAAGATCGGTCTCGACACGCCGAAATCGGCACTGGCCAACGCGTCGGCCGCCAAGAAGGCCGACCGCGAGAAGTACCTCGCCGAGATCGCCCGCATCGAGGCCGCCAACACCGAGACGGAAGCCCGCAACGCGGCCCTTGCGGCGTTCGAGAAGAAGTGGCTGGCGGGCGAGTCCGAGCGGCGTAAGCGCTACGGCGAGCACGCGCTCGGTCAGGCGCTGATCGCGTTGGCCGAGGTCGGCCTGCCCGCCATCATCCGGCCGTCCTTCACCATGGGCGGCACGGGCGGCGGCATCGCCTACAACCGCGAAGAGTTCCTCGACATCGTGGAGCGCGGCATCGACGCCTCCCCGACCAACGAGGTGCTGATCGAGGAGAGCGTGCTCGGCTGGAAAGAGTACGAGATGGAGGTCGTTCGCGATAAGAACGACAACTGCATCATCGTCTGCTCCATCGAGAACATCGACCCGATGGGCGTCCATACCGGTGATTCGATCACCGTCGCCCCGGCCCTGACGCTCACCGACAAGGAGTATCAGGTGATGCGCGATGCCTCCCTCGCGGTGCTTCGCGAGATCGGCGTCGAGACCGGCGGCTCCAACGTGCAGTTCGCGATCAACCCCGAGAACGGGCGGATGATCGTAATCGAGATGAACCCACGCGTATCGCGCTCTTCGGCGCTGGCGTCCAAGGCCACCGGCTTCCCCATCGCCAAGGTCGCGGCCAAGCTCGCCGTGGGTTACACACTCGACGAGATCGCCAACGACATCACGGGCGGCGCGACCCCGGCCTCGTTCGAGCCGACGATCGACTACGTCGTCACCAAGATCCCGCGCTTCGCCTTCGAGAAGTTCCCCGGCGCCGAGCCGACGCTCACCACCGCCATGAAGTCGGTGGGGGAGGCCATGGCCATCGGCCGCTGTTTCGCCGAATCGCTGCAGAAGGCCCTGCGCTCCCTGGAAACCGGGCTCACCGGCCTCGATGAGATCGAGATCGAGGGGCTGGGCAAGGGCGATGACCGTAACGCGATCAAGGCGGCTCTGGGCACGCCCACCCCGGACCGCCTGCTTCAGGTCGCCCAGGCTTTGCGTCTCGGCGTGAGCCACGAGGAGGTCCACGCCTCCTGCAAGATCGACCCGTGGTTCCTGGAGCAGCTTCAGGCCATCGTGGACCTGGAGCAGCGGGTGAAGGCCCATGGCTTGCCGACCACGGCGGGCGCCTTCCGCCAGCTCAAGGCGGCGGGCTTCTCGGACGCGCGCCTCGCGGTGCTCGCCAAGTTGGAAGAGACCGAGGTGCGCGAGAAGCGCCGGTCGCTCGGCGTGCGGCCGGTCTTCAAGCGGATCGACACCTGCGCGGCCGAGTTCAAGTCGCCGACCGCCTACATGTACTCGACCTATGTGGCCCCCTTCGCCGGCACCGTGGTGGACGAGGCCGAGCCGAGCGACCGCAAGAAGGTCGTGATCCTCGGCGGCGGGCCGAACCGGATCGGCCAGGGCATCGAGTTCGACTACTGCTGCTGCCACGCCTGTTTCGCCCTGGGCGACGCAGGCTTCGAGACCATCATGGTCAACTGCAACCCGGAGACGGTCTCGACCGATTACGACACGTCGGATCGTCTCTACTTCGAGCCGCTGACGGCCGAGGACGTTCTCGAAATCCTCGAAACCGAGAAGCAGGCCGGGACGCTTCACGGCGTCATCGTGCAGTTCGGTGGTCAGACGCCGCTGAAGCTCGCCCGCGCTCTCGAAGCGGCTGGGATCCCGATCCTCGGCACCTCGCCGGATGCGATCGACCTCGCCGAGGACCGCGACCAGTTCAAGCGCCTTCTCGACAAACTCGGGATGAAGCAGCCGAAGAACGGCATTGCCTATTCCGTCGAGCAAAGCCGCCTCGTCGCCGCCGAGCTCGGTCTGCCCTTCGTGGTGCGTCCGAGCTACGTGCTCGGCGGACGCGCCATGGCGATCATTCGCGACGAGACCCAGTTCGCCGATTACCTGCTGGGCACTCTGCCGAGCTTGATCCCGTCCGACGTCGTGGCCCGCTACCCGAACGACAAGACGGGGCAGATCAACACGGTGCTCGGCAAGAACCCGCTGCTGTTCGACCGCTACCTGTCGGACGCGGTCGAGGTGGACGTTGACGCCGTCTGCGACGGTGAGACGGTCTATATCGCCGGGATCATGGAGCACATCGAGGAAGCCGGCATCCATTCCGGCGACTCGGCTTGCTCCCTGCCGCCGCGCTCGCTCTCGCCCGAGATCATCGCCGAGTTGGAGCGGCAGACCACGGCCATGGCGCTGGCCCTGAAGGTCGGCGGCTTGATGAACGTGCAGTACGCGATCAAGGACGGCACGATCTACGTCCTTGAGGTGAACCCCCGTGCGTCGCGCACGGTGCCGTTCGTTGCGAAGGTGATCGGCGAGCCCATCGCGAAGATCGCCGCTCGCGTCATGGCTGGCGAAAAGCTCGGGCCGTTCGGCCTAACGAAGAAGACACTGCCGCATATCGCTGTGAAGGAAGCGGTGTTCCCCTTCGCCCGCTTCCCCGGCGTCGACGTGCTGCTCGGCCCGGAGATGCGTTCGACCGGCGAGGTGATCGGCCTCGATGCGGGCTTCGGCGTGGCCTTCGCCAAGAGCCAGCTCGGTGCGGGTAACCAAGTGCCGCGCGCGGGAGCGGTCTTCGTGTCGGTGCGGGATGACGACAAGGCGCGCATCCTCCCCGCCATGAAGCTTCTGTCCGAACTCGGCTTCACCATCCTCGCCACCGGGGGAACGCAGCGCTATCTGGTGGAGCAGGGCCTGAAATCCGAGAGGATCAACAAGGTCCTGGAAGGGCGGCCGCACGTGGTCGACGCGATCAAGAACGGTGAGATCCAGCTCGTGTTCAACACCACCGAAGGTGCTGGCGCGCTGTCGGACTCTCGCTCGCTCCGCCGCGCGGCCCTCTTGCATAAGGTGCCGTACTACACCACTCTAGCCGGCGCGATGGCGGCAGCCGAAGGGATCAAGGCCTATCTCGAAGGCGATCTCACGGTGCGGGCATTGCAGGAATATTTCGCGGCCTGAAGTTGCAGGGCGCGGTAAGACTTTCAGGGCCCGGAGGGAGTGACCCGCTCCCGGCCGGGCTTCTTCATTGTGGCGCGAGACGATGAGCATAGACAAGGTTCCGATTACGACCCGCGGCTATGCGGCTCTCGAAGAAGAGCTGAAGCACCGGCAGCAGGTCGAGCGTCAGCGCATCATCCAGGCGATCGCCGAAGCTCGCGCGCTCGGTGATCTGTCCGAGAATGCCGAGTATCACGCCGCCAAGGAGGCCCAGTCCCATAACGAGGGGCGGGTGATGGAGTTGGAAAGCATGATCGCCCGGGCCGAGGTGATCGACGTCGCCAAGCTTTCCGGCAGCAAGATCATCTTCGGCGCCACCGTGAAGCTCGTGGACGAGGACACGGAGGAGGAGAAGACCTACCAGATCGTCGGCGAACCTGAGGCGGATGTCCGCTCGGGCCGCGTGTCGATCGGTTCTCCGATCGCCCGTGCCCTCATCGGCAAGGCCGTTGGCGACACCGTCGAGGTGACGACCCCGGGCGGCGGCAAGTCCTACGAAGTGGTCGAGATCCGGTTCGGCGGCTAAGGCGATGGCCGTGGCGGCACGGTTGATCGCGGGGCTTTCTGCGCTGCTCGGCCTCGCGGGCACGGCGTCGGCGGGAGATTTTCCGCCGACACCGTCGTTCTCCGATGTCCGGGTGGATGCGAGCCCCTTGCTCGCGAAGGGCGGCGGGCTCCCGGCCGAAGCGATGGCTGCCGACCTCACGGCGGCCCTCCGCAAGACAATGGCGGATCGGATTGGCGGAAACGGGCCCCGTCTGATCGTCGTGATCACCGACCTGTCCTTGCGCGACTACGTCGGCAGCGGTGGTGGGCGCCTCGGTTCCAGCGGCTCGCAGAACGATTACCTTGTGGGCGATGCGCTCTTGGTGGGGCGCAAGGGCGAGGTGCTCGGGCGCCATCACCAGATGACGGCGACGCCATCGAGCTATGGTGGTGCGTGGTACGATCCCGACAGCGAGCGCCGCAGGATTTCGGTCATCGCCGACATCTACGCCCAATGGCTCGCCCGCGACCTGCCTCGGGACTAGAGGCCCGATGACGGGCCTTGCCGGCCTCCGCGCCTGGATCGTGACGGATGGTAAGGCGGGCGACGAGAACCAGTGCCTTGGGATTGCCGACGCGCTGGGGCTTGAGGTTTCGCTCCGCCGCGTCCCGGCCTCGGGCCCGTTCGGGTGGTTTGCGCCGTGGGGGCCTACCGACCCGCGTCAGGGGCCGCGCCGGAAAGGCGGCGCGCTGCATGGCGCCCTCCCCGCCCTCGCCATCGCCTCCGGACGCCGGGCCGTGCCGTATCTGCGGGCCTGCCGCAGGCTCGGTGTCGGCTTCACGGCCTTTCTGAAGGATCCGCGTACGGGACCTGGGACGGCGGATTTCATCTGGGTCCCCAAGCACGATGCTCTGCGGGGGACGAACGTCTTCGCGACCGTCACGTCGCCGCATCGTATCTCCCCGTCTCGCCTCGCGGCGGCGCGCACGGTTCTCGATCCGCGGCTCGCGCAGCTTCGTGGGACGCGCGTCGCGGTCCTGCTCGGCGGCGACAGCCGCCACCTCACCTTCTCCGAGGCCGAGGTCTCGCGGCTGATCGATGGCCTGAGCGATCTCGCAGAGTCAGGTTGCGCCCTGATGGTCACGGCGTCTCGACGCACGCCTGCACCGTTGCGCGACGCGGCTCATGCGCTCGCGACGCGGACAGGGGGCTTCTTCTGGGATGGCATGGGCGAGAACCCCTACCTTGCCCTGCTCGCTCTGGCGGAGACGATCGTCGTTACATCCGATTCCGTGAACATGGTGAGCGAAGCGGTCGCGACGGGGGCGCCGGTCCTACTGGCCGAGATCGCCGGGACCCCTCCCCGCCACCGGGCGATGTACGCGGCGCTGGCGCAGTTCGGGGCGCTCGCCTCGTTCGAGGGTCGCCTCATCGATTTAAAGTATCAACCGATAGACGCGACACCGGTGATCGCGCAGGCGCTCGCTGACGCCTATATTGAGCGTCACCGCTCTCGGGACTAACGCGAGCGCGATCCGGTTGACCGGAAGACGAAGAGTTTCAAGACCGATGGCCCACACCCACGCAAAGCTCATCATCGTCGGCTCCGGCCCGGCAGGCTACACCGCCGCGATCTACGCCGCTCGCGCCATGGTGAAGCCGCTGCTGATCTCCGGCTTCCAGCCCGGCGGCCAGCTGATGATCACGACCGATGTCGAGAATTATCCTGGCTTCGCAGAAGCGATCCAGGGCCCTTGGCTGATGGAGCAGATGCGTCTTCAGGCCGAGCATGTCGGCACGACGATCCTGTCTGAGTACATCACCAAGGTCGATCTCAAGACACGGCCATTCCGGCTCGAGGCCGATTCCGGTGAGACGTATTCTTGCGATGCGCTGATCATCGCCACGGGCGCCCAGGCCAAGTGGCTCGGCCTGCCCTCCGAGGCGAAGTTCCAGGCGGGCGGCGTCTCCGCCTGCGCGACCTGCGACGGGTTCTTCTACCGCGGCCGGGAGGTCGTGGTGGTCGGCGGCGGCAACACTGCCGTCGAGGAGGCGCTCTACCTCGCCAACATCGCCAAGAAGGTCACGGTGGTGCATCGCCGCGATCAGTTCCGCGCCGAGCGCATTCTTCAGGAGCGCCTTTTCAAACACCCGAATGTCGAGGTGCTTTGGCATAAGGAGATCGAAGAGATCTGCGGCAACGAGAAGCCCGCGCCGACCGTCACCCATGTGCGCCTGAAGGACACCCGCACCAGCGAGATCAGCGAAGTGCAGACCGACGGCGTATTCGTGGCGATCGGCCACCAGCCCGCGACGGCGATCTTCGAAGGCCAGCTCCCCTTCCGGAACGGCGGATATCTCTCGGTGAAGCCGGGCACGGCTGAGACGGAGATCCCCGGCGTATTCGCGGCGGGCGATGTCACGGATGACGTGTATCGCCAGGCGATTACCGCCGCAGGTATGGGCTGTATGGCCGCGCTCGAAGCCGAGAAGTACCTCGCCAATCTCGAGATCGGCGAGAGTCCGGCACGCGCAGCCGCCGAGTAGCGGCCAACGCACCCCTGCTTTCCGCAAGCTTATGCACCGGTTGTCGGGCCAATGAGGCCCGCGCCGGGCGCATAGGTCTATTCTCCGTCAAGGAATGCGTATATCGCATGGCACCGTGGCGTGGATGTCGGCCCTGAGGCGGAAGCGTCTCACGTTGCGACGGCAGGTGCCGTAGGGCAGCGGTCTTCCAATGGACCGGGCCGTGCGGCGGGAGCGGGAGTTCTCGCGTTGGATTGGGATAAGATCCGGATTTTCCTCAACGTCGCTGAGGCGGGGAGCTTCACCAAAGCCGGAGACGATATCGGCCTCAGTCAATCAGCGGTGAGCCGCCAGATCAGCGCCCTCGAGCGCGAACTGAAGGCGCCGCTGTTTCACCGGCACGCGCGCGGCCTGATCCTGACCGAACAGGGCGACCTCCTGTTCCGCGCCGCCAAGGACATGAAGCTCCGCCTGGAAAACACGCGGGCGCGTCTCGTGGAAACCTCGGAGCGACCGACCGGCGATCTCAAGGTGACCACCACCGTGGGGCTCGGCGTCTCGTGGTTGTCGCAGCGGGTCGGCGAGTTCCTCGATCTTTATCCCGATGTCCGGATCGAAATGATCCTCACCAACGAGGAACTCGATCTCGCCATGCGCGAGGCCGATGTGGCCATTCGCATGCGCCGCCCGGCTCAACCGGACCTGATTCAGCGGCGGCTCTTCACGGTGCATTACCATGCCTTCGCCAGCCAGGATTACGTGAAGCGGTTCGGGGAGCCGAAGACCGTCGAGGAACTGGACGAGCACCGCATCGTGTCCTTCGGCGGCAACGAGCCGTCCTACCTGCTCGCAGCGCATTGGCTGGCCGATGCAGGTCGTGAGGGCCGCGAGCGGCGGCCCGTGCATCTCACGGTCAACAACATCGGCGCGCTGCAACGTGCGATGGAGGCAGGCGCCGGCATCGGCATCCTTCCCGATTACGCCGTCGATGGCGACGACACCCTCGTGCAGGTTTTGCG
The DNA here is from genome assembly GCF_049887755.1 of Methylobacterium sp. NFXW15. Classification (NCBI taxonomy): domain Bacteria; kingdom Pseudomonadati; phylum Pseudomonadota; class Alphaproteobacteria; order Hyphomicrobiales; family Methylobacteriaceae; genus Methylobacterium; species Methylobacterium sp. NFXW15. Next base: position 154,732 of record NZ_JAGEKG010000007.1, read on the forward strand.
CGAGACCGAGATGCCGTCGCTCGAGAGTTACCTCGTCTATGCCGAAGAAATGCGTTCGGTGGCGCGTGTGCAGGCCTTCCGCGACTTTCTCGTACAGAAGGCGCAGCGCTGGACCTATTGAGCGCATGGGTGCAACGGCTCTTCAGCCGTTGCAACTCCAGGTCGCTTAACCATAACCACGCAACTGAACGTTGCGCCTCCGGCAGCCTAGGCCTTTCGTGCAGCATCCCCTGGCGCGGCGGATGCACTAGATCCTAGCCCAGCAAACTGGCGGGAGGCGGCTTTGAGTATGATGACGAAGGTGATCGTCGTCGGAGCGGGTGGCGGCTTCGAACGGGTCGCGATGGCCGAGCGTCCGGTGCCGGAACCGGGGTTCGGCGAGATCACCGTGCGGTTGCGGGCAAGTTCGCTGAACTACCACGATTATGCTGTCGTGAGCGGCATGTGGGGTCCGCCCGAGGACCGTATTCCCATGTCCGATGGTGCGGGCGATGTCACGGCAGTGGGACCGGGTGTCGCCGAATTCACGGTTGGCGATAGGGTTGTCAGCACCTTCTTCCCGACCTGGCTCGATGGCCAGCCGGAGGTGCTGGGTTTCGCGACCGTGCCGGGGGATGGCGTCGATGGTTATGCCCGCGAGGCGATCACGGCGCCCGCCACCGCCTTCACCCTCGCTCCCGCCGGATGGGACTATGCCGAAGCGGCGACGCTGACGACGGCGGGGCTCACCGCATGGCGTGCGCTCCATGAGGACGGAAAGGTCAAGGCGGGCGACACGGTGCTGGTGCAGGGCTCGGGCGGCGTCTCAGTCTTCGCCCTGCAATTCGCTAAGATGGCCGGGGCGACGGTGATCGCGACCTCATCGTCCGGCGAGAAGCTGTCCCGCTTGCAGGCGCTCGGTGCCGATCACCTCATCAACTATCGCGACGATCCCACCTGGGGGGAAACCGCCCGCAAGCTGACTGGCGGACGGGGTGTCGATCACGTCATCGAGGTCGGTGGGCCGGGAACGCTGGAGCAATCGATGGAGGCCGCACGCGTCGGCGGCCATGTCTCGGTGATCGGCATTCTGACCGGCGTCTCGGGCTCGCTGCAGGTGGTGCCCGCCCTTGTGAAGCAGTTGCGCCTCCAGGGTGTTCTCGTCGGCAGTCGCCGCCAGCAGATGGATATGGTGCGGGCCATCGACGCCAACGGCATGAAGCCGGTGGTCGATAGCCGTTATCCCCTCGACGCCCTGGTGGATGCCTTCCGCCACCAGGAGAGCAACGCGCATTTCGGGAAGATCTGCCTCGAAATGTGAGCTTTCGGGGCGGGCGGTCAGAGGAAGAGCCGCTCGCCCTCGAGACCCTTGTAGAGCCCGGCGACCTGCTCGCCATAGCCGTTGTAGATCAAAGTCGGCACGCGCTGGTCGGTCCCGAGCACCCGCTCGCTCGCTTGGCTCCAGCGGGGGTGCGGCACGGCCGGGTTAACGTTGGCCCAGAAGCCGTATTCGGAAGCCTGTAGCCCCTCCCAGAACGTCTTGGGCCGCTCGGCGGTGAAGGAGACCTTCACGATCGATTTCGCGGATTTGAAGCCATATTTCCACGGCACGGCGATGCGGATCGGCGCGCCGAACTGGTTCGGCAGGGGCTTGCCGTAGATGCCGGTGACGACGAAGGGCAGATCGTTGCCCGCCTCGGCCATCGTCAGGCCCTCGATATACGGCCAGGGGTAATAGAACACCCGCTGCCCCGGTGCAGTCGCCTTGTCCATGAAGGTCTCGAAGCGCACGTATTTCGCGCCGGAACTCGGCTTCGCGAGGGCTACGAGCTTGGACAGCGGAAAGCCCGTCCACGGCACGGCCATCGACCACGCCTCGACGCAGCGGTGGCGATAGAGGCGCTCTTCCAGCCCGATTTTCTTGATCAGGTCATCGACGCCGATCTCGAACGGCTTCTCCACCAGCCCGTCGATTTTCACGGTCCAGGGAGAGGTCTTGAGCGCGTTGGCGGCGGGCAGCACCGTCTTGGACATGCCGAATTCGTAGAAGTTGTTGTAGTCGCCGCTGAATTTCTCAGGCGTCAGAGCGCGGTCGAGCGTGTAGGCCTCGTTTCGCGGCGCGGGGTAGAGACCGCCCTCCCCCGCCGCCCGCGCGCCGCCGCCGATCAGCGATCCTGCCGCGAGACCGGCCGCGCCGCCGATGAGGCTGCGACGGTTGAGAAAAATCGATTCAGGCGTCGCCTGGCTCTCGGGGATCTCCCAACCGCGATTGCGCCTGATCAGCATGGCCGTCTCCTCGCTCGTGACCGACAAGAGATCGGGCTGGATCGCCGTACGGGCAAGCCGACCCACCTCACCATTCGGCGAGATGGGCCGCGAGGTTACGTCGCGCGTCAGGCCGCCGGGGTATCGTCGCGTAGCACCCGCCGCAGCACTTTGCCGACATTCGTCTTCGGCAAGGCCTCGTGCAGCACCACGGTGCGCGGCACCTTGTATCCGGTGAGTTGCGTGCGGGCGTAGCTGCGCAGATCGTCAGTCGTGACGGTCTGATCCTTCAGCACCACGTGCGCGACGACCATCTCGCCGGTCTCGGCATGGGGTGAGCCCACCACCGCGCATTCGAGCACGCCAGGATGCGAGGCCATCACGTCCTCGACCTCGTTCGGATAGACGTTGAAGCCCGAGACGAGGATCATGTCTTTCAGGCGGTCGACGATCTTCACCTCGCCGCCCTCGCTCATCACGGCCACGTCGCCGGTGCGGAAATAGCCGTCCGCCGTCATGGCCCGCGCGGTCTCATCCGGGCGATTCCAATAGCCGCGCATGACCTGCGGACCCTGAGCGCAGAGCTCGCCCCGCTCGCCGGGCGGGACAGGGCGCCCCTCCTCGTCGCGGATCGAAACGATCGTCGACGGCAGCGGGAAGCCGATCGTGCCGCTGAACTCATCCAGCGTGTTCGGATTGGCGCAGAGCACGGGCGAGGTCTCGGACAGGCCATAGCCCTCGATGATCGCCCGCCCCGTCAGGGCCTTCCATCGCGTGGCCACGGCGCTCTGCACGGCGGTGCCCCCGCCGATGACGAAGTCGAGGTGGGAGAAATCCACCGTACCGATCTTCGGATGGTTCACCAGCATGTTGAACAAGGTGTTCACCCCCGCGATGCTGGTGAAGCGTGCGCGAGACAGGGTCTTCACGAAGCCGTCGCAATCGCGCGGGTTCGGGATCAGCAGGCAACTTCCGCCGATCCTCACCGAGAACAGGAAGCAGGCCGTGAGGGCGAAGATGTGATAGAGCGGCAGCGCCGTCACCATCACCCGAACGCGGTTCGTGTCCATCGCGTCGAACCACGTGACGCTCTGCTCGACATTGGCCGCGACGTTGCGATGCGTCAGCATGGCCGCCTTGGCGACACCTGTGGTGCCGCCGGTATATTGCAGAAAGGCGAGATCGTCCGGGGCGACCGGCACGGGCCGGGGCGCGGTTTTGGTCTTCAACGCATCGGCAAAGCGGATCGCGAGCCCAGGGGGCAGGGTATAGGGCGGCACCGCCTTGCGCAGGTGACGGCTCGCGAGATTGATGGCTTGGCCCTTCAGGCCGAGCCCGTCGCCCGGACCGGCAATCAACACGCGACGGAGGTCGATCTCGTTCAGCGCACCCGCGACCGTATGGGCGAAGTTCTCCAACACGATGAGGACACGGGCACCTGAGTCCTGAACCTGCGCCGCCATCTCGCGGCTCGTGTAGAGCGGGTTCATGTTCACCACGACCGCCCCGGCGAGATGCACGGCGACGATCGCCACCGGATAGGACGGTACGTTGGGCAGCATGATCGCCACCCGGTCACCCTTGGCGAGGCCGTCCGCCTGGAGGCTGGCCGCAAGCGCGCGAGCCTGCCGACCGAGCTCGGCATAGGTCATGTCCGAGCCGAAGCAGGTTACGGCGGTCCGGTCCGCGAAGGCCGTGATGCTGTGGGTGTATAGCTCGGTAAGGGTCTTCAGACCCGCGACATCGATATCCCCCGGGACACCCGGCGGATAGGCGGCAAGCCATGGCCGCGTGGCCGACCCGCCCGGCGCGCCGACCGCGTCGCGGTTCATGGTCACGCTGGCATTCATTGGCGTTTCTCCCGCAGGTGCGGCTCTTCCGGCCGTCAATCCCGCCCCCTCACCTTAAACTTTGGGCGAAGCGGATGGCGTACGCAAGGCAGGCTCAGGCGACAGCACGGCGGCGGCGTAACGCAACGAGGAGGCTGTGCGGCGCCATCGCGATAAGCAGGAGTCCCGCGGCGACCCCGGCCTCACGGCCCGTCATGGCCCGCGCCGGCCACGGGCCGAAGCTGACCTGATGTGCGAGGCCGATCATCGCCGCGCCGAACCACACGCACAGGAATGACAGGGCGCCCCAGCCGACCCGTCTCCAGCGCGGCCGGAGAGACCGGTTCGCCGCGATGATTGTTAGCCCGACGATGCCACCGAGCATCATCGCCGGAACGGCCGCCCCGAGCGCGTAGGCAAGCCAGAGCGGCTGACCCGTGAGGAAGGCCATGCCGCCGGTGGCATAGCCGCCGCGCAGGATCAGGCCACCGATGGTCGGGTAGAGCCCGGCCAGGCCGAGAATGACGACCCCCGCCAAGGCGAAGACGGTTCGCCGCACCGAACCGCCCAAGCCGGGCGCGGCGCAGGCGGCGATGATTCTCGCCGCACCGTAGATCAGTGCGAAGACGAAGAGCGGATAGCGATCGATGAAGTAGCCGTAGGCGTAGGGCTCGAGAAAGTCCGGTACGCCCGAGCGGCGACTCAGGCCGCTCACCGCTACGAGGGCCAGGGCGAGGAGCACGGCGACGGCCGGTGCGAAGGCCTCGATGGCGCGACCCGCCCACGCCCCGTCCGGGGCCGCGCGGCGAGGCGCAGGCATCCGAACGGGCGCGTAGCGCGACCCGATGACGTCGAGGAAGGCGTCGCCCGCCACCGTACGTGCTCCGAGGGGCTCAGCGCGCCTCGTAATGATCGCGGATCAGCCGGTCGAGCAGGCGGACGCCCCAGCCCGCGCCCCAGCTCTTGTTGATCTCGTTCGAGGTCGAGGACATGGCCACGCCCGCGATGTCGAGATGCGCCCAGGGGGTGTCCTCGACGTAGCGCTTGATGAAGGAGGCCGCCGTCGCCGCGCCGCCATGGCGCCCGCCGGTGTTCTTCATATCCGCGAACTTCGAGTCGATCGCCTTGTCGTAGGCGGGGATCAGCGGCATCCGCCACACGGCCTCACCCGTCGCCTCGCCCGCCGCACGAATGTTTTCCGCGAGCGTGTCGTCGTTCGAGAACATTCCGGCGATGTCCTGGCCGAGCGCCACGATGATCGCGCCCGTAAGGGTAGCGAGGTCCACCATCGCCTTCGGCTTGGCCGAGCGGACGATGTGGGTGATCACGTCCGCGAGGACGAGGCGGCCCTCGGCGTCGGTATTGATCACCTCGATGGTCTGGCCGGACATGGACGTCAGGATGTCGGACGGGCGGTATGAGCCGCCGTCGGGCATGTTCTCCACGAGGCCAATGGCGCCGACCACGTTGCAGCGGGCCTTGCGGGAAGCCAACGCATGCATGGCGCCGACGACGGCGGCCGCGCCGCCCATATCGCCCTTCATGTCTTCCATGCCTGCACCGGGCTTGATCGACACGCCGCCCGAATCGAACACTACCCCCTTCCCGATGAAGGCGACCGGCGCCTCGCCGGAGACGCCGCCGTTCCAGCGCATGATGACGACGCGCGGCTCGCGCACAGAGCCCTGGGCCACGGCGAGCAGTGCGCCCATGCCAAGCGCCTTGAGCTTGGCGAGATCGAGGATCTCGACCTCGACGCCGAGCTTGCTCAGCGCATTGGCACGGTTGGCGAATTCTTCGGGGAAGAGAACGTTCGGCGGCTCGTTCACGAGGTCGCGGGCGAGGATGACGCTGTCGGCGAGGCCGCGTGCGGCCTCGGCTTCGCGGGAGGCCGCGGCATGGTCGGCGGCCAGGATGGTCAGGCTCGTGCCGGCCTTGTCCTCGGCATCGGGCTTCTTCTTCGTCTTGTAGCGGTCGAACGTGTAGTTCCGCAGCCGTGCGCCGAGCGCGAAGGAGGCTGCCTGCTCAGGCCCCGTCACTACACCCGGCAGATCGAGGATGATCCGCGCGGTGCGGCCGGACACTTTCGCAGCGGTGAAGCCGCCGAGGGCGGGCCAATCGAGCTTGCCGCGATCCGATTCGCTGCCGAGACCGACGACCACGAGGCGATCCGCCGAGACGCCCGCCGGGGCGGGGAGAATGAGCGCCGAGAGCGAGCGTCCCTTGAACTTCTCCGAACCCGCCGCCTTGGCGACGAGGTCCGTGCCCGCCCCGCCGAGGGCATCCCGCGCCGGGGAGCCGAGCGCGAGGTCGTCGCCCACGAACACCACGAGGTCGCCCTGGCCGCCTTGGCCGAGGGGCCCGAAGGCGATGTCGATCTTGTCCGTCATGCTTGAGCCGCCATCCCGACGCCTCGGCCGGGGAACGTCGGCCGCGATGCGCAATCCGCCCTGTGTAGCCTGTGAGACGAAGAACGCAACGCGGCGCGAGAGCCCTGGAATCGCCCCACTTATCTCGTCATGCCGCTGGCAGGGGAGCGAACCACGGAGTAGGCCTCTCAGACGATGAGGCAGGTCGAACGCTACATCTTCCGGATCGCGGCCGGCGGCACGCTCGCGTGTCTTCTCGGGCTGACCGGGACGATATGGGTCACTCAGGCGTTGCGCGAGCTCGACCTCGTCACCGCCAAGGGGCAGACGTTGCTCGTCTTCCTCTTCGTCACCGCCCTGTCGTTGCCGACACTGATCGTCGTGATCGCTCCGGTCGCCCTGTTCATCGGGTCGATCTACGCCCTCAACAAGCTGAATGGCGATTCCGAGCTCATCGTGATGTCGGCGGCGGGCATGCCGCCCCGTTCCCTGTTACGCCCCTTCGTGACACTGGCGCTCAGCGTCAGTTTTCTCGTGGGCGTGGTCGTTCTCGTCGTGATGCCCGCGAGCTTTCAGGAGCTGCGTGACGTCATCACGCGGGTGCGTGGCGACTTCATCGCCAACGTGGTGAAGGAGGGGCAGTTCACCCAGCTCGACAACGGCATCACCTTCCACTTCCGTCAGCGCGGGCCTGGAGGGGTGCTCGAAGGGCTGTTCATTCAGGACCGGCGCGAGGCGGGCAAGACCAAGGTCTACCTCGCCGACAAGGGCAATGCCGTCGATATCGACGGGCAGAGCTACCTCATCCTCGAACACGGCACCGTGCTGCAGCAGCAAAAGGACAGCCGCGATTCGTCGATCCTGAAGTTCGACCGCTACACGATCGACCTCGCCGCTTTCGCGCCGCCGGACTCTGACACGATCTACAAGCCGCGGGAGCGCTCGACCTCGCAGCTGCTCTTCCCCGACCGGAGCGAGACCTACTACCAATTGCAAAAGGGCCGCTTCCGGGCCGAGCTTCACGATCGCTTCTCGGCGGCGCTCTATCCCCTGGCCCTGGTCTTCATCGCCTTCGCCGCCCTCGGCGACCCGCGCACGACCCGTCAGGGACGGGGTCTCGCCATCGCCGGGGCGATCGTCGCCGTGGTGGCTTTGCGCATCGGCGGCTTCGCGGCGGTGAGCGCTGCAACCAGGAGTTCTGGCGCCGTCGCGGCGATCTACGGCGCGCCGCTGCTCGCCATCGTCCTGTCGAGCCTCATGATATTCCAGGGCCCGCGCGTCCGCGCCTTCAATGCGGGCATCGCGCGCTTCGTCCGGTCGCGGTTGCGCCCGCCCCGCCTTGCTCCGGCACAGTAGCGGTGCCGCCATGCTGATCGGACCCACTCTCGGCCGCTACTTCGCCGCGCGCTTCGCACGCACCGTGCTCGGCGTGTTCATCACCGTCTTCGCCCTGGTCTACACCCTCGACTTCGTGGAGCTGCTGCGCCGGGCAGGCGAGTCGCAGGGCGCCTCGGCGGGGCTGATGGCGCAGCTCTCGCTCTACCGCACACCCACCGTCGCCGAGGGGGTGCTGCCCTTCGCGGTGCTGTTCGGCTCCATGGCCGCCATGCTGCAACTGTCACGCAAGCTCGAACTGGTGGTGGCCCGCGCCGCCGGCATCTCGGCTTGGCAGTTCCTGCAGCCGGGCATCTTCGTTGCCCTCGCCCTGGGGGCGGTGGCCGTCGGCATCTACAACCCGGTTTCGGCGACGCTGAAGCAACGATCCACAGAGATCGAGGCCAAGATCTTCGCCAAGTCGACCAAGGCCTCTTCGGGCAAGGATCTGTGGCTGCGGCAGAAGGGTCTCGACGGCGAGGCGATCATCCGGGCCGAGACCGCCATAGAAGGCACCACGACGCTCGCAGGCGTGGGGGTGTTCACCTTCGATGAACGGGGGGAATTCACGTCGCAGATCGTCGCAGCCCAGGCGAGCCTGCATGACGGGTTCTGGGAGCTGACCGACGCCCGGATCCTGCGGCCCGACGAGCCGCCGGAGAGCTACGGCACCTATCTGATCGCCTCGAACCTCCAGCCCGAGCGCGTGCGGCAGCGCTTCACCAGCGCGGAATCTGTGCCCTTCTGGCAACTGCCCGCCACCATCGCACAGACGGAGCGGGCGGGGCTGGATGCGACCCGCTACCGCCTGCAGTACGATGTGCTGTGGGCGAGGCCGATTCTGTTTGTGGCGATGGTCATGGTCGCCGCAACCGTTTCGTTACGGTTCTTCCGCTTTGGTGGTGTCGGAAAACTCGTCCTCGGAGGCGTTGCGGCAGGGTTCACGCTCTATGTCGTGCGTCAGGTCATGGAAGGGCTCGGCGCCTCGGGTTTGGTTGCAACACCTGTGGCTGCTTGGTTCCCGGCGGTGGTAGGAAGTCTTCTCGGTACGCTCGCGCTTCTGTACCAAGAGGACGGCTGAAGCCTGCGGCCCATGCGGGTCGGGAGACGAGTGTGAGTGTCGTGGCGGAAGTCGTCACAGGAGTTGGGACTGGCGTTGCGTAAGGTCGCCGACATCCTGAGGAGCGCCGGTCTCACGGCGGCTCTCACGGTCGCCGTGCTGCCCGTGTCGATCGGGCACGCGCAGGGCGTCCCCGCGCCCCCGGGCAAGCCGGGCGAGAAGCTGCTCGTCGAGGCGAACGAGCTCATCTACGACAATGACCGCAACACGGTGACCGCCCGTGGCAATGCGGAATTGCATTACGGTCCCCGCACCTTGCAGGCGGACCGCGTGCGCTACGATCGCGGCACCGGCCGCGTCTTCGCGGAGGGCAACGTCCGCCTCACGGAGGCCGATGGCGGCGTCGTGACCGGCGAGCGCATGGAGCTCACAGACGACTTCAAGACCGGCTTCGTCGATTCGCTCCGGGTGCAGCAATCCGTCGAGCGGAAGAACGAGACGATCCGGGTTCGCTTCTCGGCGCCGCGCGGCGAGCGCGTGAACGGTGAGCAGACCTCTTTCGAATACGGCAGCTACACCGCCTGCGAGCCGTGCAAAGACGCGCCGGAGAAGCCGCCCCTGTGGCAGATCCGTGCGCAGAAAATCATCCACAACAACGAGACGCACACGATCTATTTCGAGGAATCGACCCTCGAGATCGCCGGCATCCCGGTTGTCTACCTGCCCTATTTCGAGGCGCCCGATCCGTCGGAGCGGCGTAAGACCGGCCTGCTGACGCCGCGGTTCATCTCGACTACGGCGCTCGGCCGGGGTGTGTCCCTGCCGTACTTCGTCAATCTCGCGCCGAACTACGACCTGACGATCACGCCGACCATCCTGAGCCGCCAGGGCGTGCTGGGACAGGCGGAGTTCCGCCACCGGCTGGATAATGGCTTCTACAGTCTACGCCTTTCAGGCATCTCGCAGACGACCCCCTCGGCCTTCCTGCCGAGTCCTCTGGGCGCGGGCGAGCGCGATTTCCGCGGCTCGATCGAGAGCCAGGGGCGCTTCTACATCAACGAGCGGTGGCGCACGGGCTGGGATGTCGTCGGCGTCACCGACAAGTGGTTCCTCGACAATTATCGCATCCGCAACCAGTCCATCACGACGGACTTCTTCCGTGAGGCGGTGTCGACGGCCTACCTGATCGGCCAGGGCGACCGCTCGTGGTTCGAGGCGCGTGGCTACTACTTCAAGGGCCTGTCGAGCTTCGACTGGCAGAAGCAGCAGCCGATCGTCGCCCCGGTGATCGACTACGACAAGCGCATCAACGCCCCGTCCGAGATCGGCGGCGAGTTGCGCCTGCAAACCAACATCACGAGCCTGGACCGCGAGACGACCCAGTACCAGGGCCTGCCGCGCACCACGGCCTACCTGTTCTCGCCGAGCATCAACGGCATCAGCTTCCCGCTGTACCAAACCTGTGCGGTCTTCGCCCGGGGATCGTGCCTGATCCAGGGCCTCGCCGGCTACAACACGCGGGCCTCGGCTCAGGTGACGTGGCGGCGAAGCTTCATCGACGATTACGGGCAGAAGATCACGCCCTTCGCGTCGCTGCGCGGCGACGCGTTCTTCGTGAATCCGAACCTGTCCGGCTACCAGAACGACCTCGCCCCCTCCGTGGCGCGGATCGATGACGGCGTGTCCGGGCGCATCATGCCGACGGTCGGCGTCGATTACCGCTATCCTTTCGTCGCGAATTTCGGCGGGTTCGGCGTCCATACGATCGAGCCCATCGGCCAGCTTCTCGTGCGCCCGTCCGAGACGAAGGTCGGCCGTCTGCCGAACGAAGACGCGCAGAGCCTCGTCTTCGACGACACGTCGCTGTTCGAGTGGGACAAGTTCTCCGGTTACGACCGGGTCGAGGGCGGCGTGCGCACCAATCTCGGCGCGCAGTATTCCATCTTCACCCCGTCGGGCTGGTACGCGAATGCAATGTTCGGCGAGTCCATCCAGCTTGCGGGTGTGAACTCGTTCCGCCGGGGCGATCTCGCGAATACCGGCCTGGAATCGGGTCTCGACAAGCGGCTCTCCGATTATGTCGGGCGCTTCCAGCTGTCTCCGAACCAGAACATCACGTTCATCTCCCGGGCGCGGTTCAACCAAGCGGACTTCCACGTCTCGCGCTTCGAGACCGGCGTGACCGCCCGCTTCTCGCCCTTCGTGCCGCTGACGACCTCGGTCTTCTATTCGTATTACGAGGCGCAGCCGCTGCTCGGCTACAGCCACTATCGCGAGGGCGTGACCGCATCGGCGACCTACAGCATCACACCGAACTGGTTCGTCTCGGGCTCGGTGCTCCTCGACCTGACCCACTACCTCGACGTGCGTAACACCTACACGGATGCGCTGGCGGGCTACCTCGCCAACCCGGTCGGCGCGCGACCGCTCTACGAGAATCCCGGCCGGTTCTACATGGCGGGCGCAAGCTTCGGCGGCGGGTATCAAGACGAGTGCACCACCGTCACGCTCAACTACATCAACTCGCCCATCGCCACGGCGACGGGTGTTCGCGAGCGCAACCAGACGGTGCTGCTGCGCATCGAGCTCAAGACGCTCGGCGAGGCAGACTTGCGCCAGAACGTCGGTGTTGCGACCACGGCAGACGGCATCGCCTCGGCCCGGTGATGACGCGGGCGATGCGGGGCGCGATACTGGGCCCCATGCTACCTCTCGCCCTCACCCTCGGTGATCCCGCCGGGATCGGCCCGGAACTCGCGCTCGCCGCGTGGCTCGACCGTGGCGGCCCGAACCCGCTGCCGCCCTTCTTTGTCGTCGGCGACCCGGCCTTCTTCGAGCGCCTGGCTTTGCGTCTCGGCCGTTTCGTGCCGGTGGCGGAGGTCGATCCCGAGACGGCGGCCGAGGTATTCCCCCGCGCCTTGCCGGTCGTTCCCCTGCCGAGCGGCACACCGGTTACGGCCGAGCCCGGCATGCCGGATTCCGCCTATGCGGGTGCGGTGATCGAGTCGATCAGCGCTGCCGTTTCCTGGGTGAAGGACGGGCGCGCTTCAGCCGTGGTCACGAACCCCATCGCGAAGCACGTCCTCACCCGCGCAGGCTTCGCGCATCCGGGCCACACGGAATTCCTCGCAGCGCTCGCGGTGCCGCCCGGCGTCACGCCGCCCCGCCCGGTCATGATGATCTGGAGCGAGACCTTGGCGGTCGTGCCGGTGACGATCCACGTTCCGCTCCGTTCCGTGCCCGATCTGCTGACCCAGGACCTCGTTGAGGAGACCGCCCGCATCGTTGAGCGGGATCTGCGCGAACGGTTCGGTCTGCCTGAGCCACGCCTTGTCCTCGCCGGACTCAACCCGCATGCCGGAGAAGCCGGGACGATGGGGCATGAGGACCGGGACGTGTTGACGCCTGCGGTGGCGCGGCTGCGCTCGGAGGGCATCGATATCCGGGGGCCGCTGCCCGCCGATACCCTGTTCCACGCCCGTGCCCGCGCCGGCTACGATGTCGCTCTGGCTCCGACCCACGATCAGGCACTGATCCCGATCAAGACCATCGCCTTCGATGACGGAGTGAACGTCACATTGGGCCTACCCTTCGTGCGAACCTCGCCCGATCACGGCACGGCCTTCGACATCGCGGGCGAAGGCATCGCCCGGCCGGACAGTTTGATCGCCGCCATTCGTCTGGCGAAGCGGCTCGCGGGATTCACATCCGTTCCGGAACAGGAGCCCGCTCCCGCCAGCGTCTATGCCGGACGGCAGCGCCCGGCGGGCTCACGCCATTTCGATCCAGAGGACGAGTTGTGAGCGCATCCGACGGGCTGCCGCCCCTGCGGGAGGTGGTGGCACGCCACGGCCTCGAACCGAAGAAGGCCCTTGGCCAGAACTTCCTCTACGACCTGAACCTGACGGGCCGCATCGCACGCTCCGCCGGTTCGCTGGAAGGCGTGACGGTTGTGGAAGTCGGCCCCGGTCCTGGCGGCCTCACCCGCGCGCTGCTGGCGGAGGGGGCGGGACGCGTGGTGGCGATCGAGCGTGACCCTCGTGCGCTCCCGGCGCTTGCTGAGATCGCGGCTCATTATCCGGGTCGGCTCGACGTGATCGATGCCGATGCCATGGAGTTCGACCCGAGGCCCCTGATCGGAGACGGCCCGGCGCGGATCGTCGCCAACCTTCCCTACAATGTCGGCACCGCGCTCCTCACCGGTTGGCTTTCCGGCGAGACGTGGCCCGCGTGGTGGGATAGCGCCGTTCTGATGTTCCAGCGGGAAGTGGCCGAGCGCATCGTCGCGACGCCCGAGGAGCGGGCGGATTACGGACGCCTCGGCGTGCTGTGCGGCTGGCGGACTGAGGCATCGATCCTGTTCGATGTCGCCTCCTCGGCCTTCGTGCCGCCGCCGAAGGTCACGTCCAGCGTGGTGCGGCTTGTCCCGCGCGCCACGCCCCTGCCTTGTCGGGCGGGTGCGCTGGAGGCGGTGACGCGGGCGGCCTTCGGCCAGCGCCGGAAGATGTTGCGGCAGAGCCTCAAGGCCCTCACCTCCGATCCGGCCTCGCTGCTGGCCACGGTCGGAATCCTCGAAACGGCGCGGGCCGAGGAAATCCCGGTCGAGGGCTTCGTCGCCCTCGCCAATGCCTGGGACGCAGACAGAAAAAAGGCCGGTGCCTGAGGGCACCGGCCTGATGTGATCTCAGCGCTTGGTCTGCTGGATCGCCGAGAGCACCCAACCCCGGCCGGGCTGACGCTGGAACGTCCAGAGCTCCGTCGCTTCCGGATCGCCGTTGGCGACGATACGGCCGCTGCCCCGCTCCACGGTCACGTCCTTCAGGGCGTAGCGCATGGCGACCGTGGCGTAATCGGTACGATCTTCGCCCCAGGCTTCCGCGAGGTCGCCCTGTAGCAGCTTCACGTCCGAGATGCGGTTCACGACGCCGCGCGAGGCGTTGCCCTGAAGCTCCTCATCGAAGTAGCCGACCATTTCCGGGGTCGAGAGGTTCGACAGGGTGACGCGATCCTCACGGGAATACGCGTCCTGAATGTCGCTGAGCAGGCGCTCGAACGCTTGATAATCGTTCGGGCCGATCTGCACCTGACGCATCTGCGGCTGGCGCGGCGCGGCGTTCGGTCCGGCGTTGCCGCCCCCGAGCGGGCCACCCACCGGGCCACCCATGCCAGGATTCGGGCCATCCGACGCGTTGCGGGCGTAGGAGGCTGCGGCAGGCTCGTTGCGGCGGCGGAAGAACCGCATCGCCAGCATCACGACACCGATCAGCAGGCCGACCTGAAGCAGCAGGCCGAGCATAGAGGCGATGCCGCCGAGACCACCGAAGAAGCCGCCGCCGAGCAGGGCCCCGAGCAGGCCCGCGCCGAGCAGGCCCGCGAAGAAGCCGCCGCCGAAGCGCGGACGGGCAGCCTGCATGCCGGGATTGGCCATGCCGGGGTTGTTCATGCCCGGCGAGGGGGCGGTCTGACTGCGCTGCATTGTCGTCGCACCGCCCGGTGCGGTCGGTGTGGCCGAGGGAGCGGTGTAGGTGCGAGAGCCGCGCGAACCCATGGATCCGCCGCCGCCGGGACGAGCCTCGACGATCGGGGCCGCGACGGTCAGCGCTGCGGCGAGCGCCAGAAGGGCCGCCCTGCGCCGGCCGCGCGAAGAAGTAACGGACATGAAACGCCTCTGAAGACGAACCGGCGGCGAAAGCCGCCGACGATAAGGTGGTAACGGTTGGGCGAAGATTTTAGTCCGCCACTTCCGCATCTGCGCAGTGCGCCGCGTCAGTGAAGCACGCGATCGGGCGCTGCGGGCAGCACCAGACGGACGCGTGTGCCGCCGCCGGGCTCGCTGTCGAGGGACATCGTGCCGTTCTGGCGCTTCATCAATCCATGGACGATGGCGAGGCCCGCACCTCGGCCCGCCTCTCGGCTGGTCTGGAACGGTGCGAGCGCTCGCGCCAGCATTTCCGGCGACATGCCGTGCCCGGTATCGGCTACGACGATCCCCACCGCACCCGCGCCGGGGTTCTGAAGCGACCGGTCGCCGGGCTCAATGCGGAAGGTGGACAGGGTCAGCGTCCCGCCGCCCGGCATGGCCTCGCAGGAATTGGCGACGAGTTGGCGAAGGGCGAACTCGATCTGGGTCGGGTTGGTGATGGCGCGCGGTAGGCCCGGTGTCGGCATCACCGCCAGCCGGATCCCCGGCGGCAGATCCCCCGATAGCTGCCCGCCGAGATCGGCCATGAGCGCGTCGAGATCGACGGGGCGGACATCCGGTGCGATGCGTCGGGAATAGGCCAGAAGCTGCCGGGTGAGGATCGCGGCGCGCTCGGTCGCGTCGGCGGAGCGCGAGATCGCCCGCTGGATGAACGGCTCGGGCCGGTCGCCGAGGCGTCGCTTCAGCCCGTCGATGTAGCCGATCAGGATCTGCAGGAAGTTGTTGAATTCGTGCGCGACGCTGTTGGTGAGAAGCCCCAGTGCCTC
Source organism: Methylobacterium sp. NFXW15 (assembly GCF_049887755.1). Classification (NCBI taxonomy): domain Bacteria; kingdom Pseudomonadati; phylum Pseudomonadota; class Alphaproteobacteria; order Hyphomicrobiales; family Methylobacteriaceae; genus Methylobacterium; species Methylobacterium sp. NFXW15. The sequence continues at coordinate 170,076 of NZ_JAGEKG010000007.1, forward strand.
GCGCTGCCGGGACAGGGCGAGGGCCGATTCCGCCTCGCGCCGGGCCGTCACATCGAGGATCTGTCCGATCCGCCAGTCAGACCCAGGGGACGGTGCGAGGGTCAGGTTGGCCCAGAAGGTCGCGCCGTCCGCTCGCCGGGCGAGAAATTCCTGTGGAGCGTCCTGGTTCGGATCGGCCCCGGACAGCCCAGGGCAGCTCAAGGCATCGAGCCCCTTGCCGGTCAGCGCAGCTCCGGCATGACCGGTCAGAGCGTCGAAGGCCGCGTTCGTCCACAGGATCGTGCCGTCCGCACCGAGGATAAGGCTCGGGGTCGGCAGGGCGTTCAGCACCGCGCGGGCAGCCGCGTCGAGATCCGTGTCGGGCTGCGCCATTCCCGCCTTCGCCAAACCGTCCGTGTCTGAGGAAAGCGATAGCGGCAGCCGCCGCCCCGGTCGAGGGAGCGAGAGCCTACTGCCGGACCCACATGACGCGGGCCATCCACGCGATCTCGCCGATGTTGAGCACACGGTCCTCGTGCTCGGGGTTCAGCGAGGCGAGTTCCACGGTCCGCGCCGTACGCCGCCGCAATTCTTTCGCCAGCACCTCGCCGCCATGAAGACGGGCGACCACGCGATCGCCCTTGCGCACGCTTGCCGTGGGGGACACGATGAGCACGTCGCCGTCACGGAACAGCGGCATCATCGAATCGCCCTGCACTTCGAGGGCAAAGGCCCGCTCCTCGCCGAGATCGGGAAACTCGATTTCCTCCCAGCCGGGGCCGCCGGTCGGCATGCCGTCGTCGGTGAAGACGCGGCCCGATCCCGCCTGGGTAAGGCCGATCAGCGGGACCATGGTCCGGGCCGGGACGGCGCGGGCCTCGATCAGGCGCAGAAATTCGTCCAGGCTCGCGCCCGTCGCGGCCAACACCTTCGAGATCGATTCCGTGGAGGGCCACCGCTTGCGCCCATCGGCGCCGACGCGCTTGGAGCGGTTGAAACTCGTGGCATCGAGCCCGGCCTTGCGCGCAAGCCCCGAGGCCGAATAGCCATGCCGCTCGGCGAGGCGATCGATGGCGTTCCAAATCTGTTCGTGCGACAGCATGCGACCCGCCGAGTCTGGTCAGACCGGTCCAGAGACCCTGGCCGCAGGGATCCGCACCGGACACGACCCGAGAGTCGGCTTGGTTTGAGACGAGCAGCCTACATCTAGGAAACTAGAACTACCGTCCGCCAATTGCAATCGAGACCCAAGTGACCGTTCGGAAAGACTGGCATCCGCGTTCGCACCTGTTGCAGCAGGATGATGCGGCCTCTATCCGACGCCCGCCGGGACCATAAGCATGTCGCTCATTTACAAGATTTGCCCGCGCGCGCTTTGGCGCGAAGCCGAGGGCCGGGGCCGCTTCACGGGGGCGCCCGTCGACCTCGCGGACGGGTTCATCCACTTCTCCACCGCCGCCCAGGTGGCCGAGACCGCCGCACGACACTTCGCGGGACAGGACGACTTACTCCTCGTCGCCGTCGATGCGGACCGACTCGGCTCTTCGCTTCGCTTCGAAGCCTCGCGGGGCGGAGACCTGTTCCCGCATCTTTATGGCGACTTGCCGCTCTCGGCCGTGGTGTCGGTCGAGGAGATGCCCCTCGGCCCCGATGGCCGCCACAGCTTCCCGGAGGGAATCCTTCCGCCATGATCGATGCGGCCTTTCCCCTGGTGCGGCCCCTGCTGCACCGGCTCGATGCCGAGCGTGCCCACGACCTGACGATCCGCGCCCTTGCGGCCCTGCCCGCCGCCACGCCGCCCGCTGACGATCCGTGCCTCGCCGTCGATGTGATCGGACGGCGATTCCCCAATCCGATCGGCCTCGCCGCCGGGTTCGACAAAGGCGCACGGGTGCCCGATGCCTTGCTCGGTCTCGGCTTCGGCTTCGTGGAGGTCGGGGGGGTCGTGCCCCGGCCGCAGCCGGGCAATCCGAAGCCTCGCGTGTTCCGGCTCCCCGCCGATCGGGCGGTGATCAATCGCTTCGGCTTGAACAGCGAAGGGCTCTCCGTCGTGGCCTCTCGCTTGGCGCGACGGGCCGACCGGCCGGGCATCGTTGGGGTGAATATCGGGGCGAACAAGGAATCGGTCGACCGGCTCGCCGATTATGCCGCCTGCACGGCGGCCCTGGTGCCGCATGTGGCCTTCGTCACGGTCAACGTGTCCTCGCCCAACACGCCCGGTCTCCGCGACCTGCAGGGCGAGGCCTTCCTCGATGAGCTTTTGGCCCGCGTCGTGGCTGCCCGCGACGAGGCACGGAGCAACGCCGCGATCCTCCTGAAGATCGCGCCCGACATGGCCCTCGACGCCCTCGACGCGATCTGCGCGACCGCCCTGCGCCGGGGCGTGCAGGCCCTCGTCGTCTCGAACACCACGATCGACCGTCCCGCCACATTGCGGGAGGCGTCGCTCGCAAAGGAGACGGGCGGCCTGTCCGGCAAGCCTCTTTTCGTCCCCGCCACACGGATGCTGGCGCAGACCTACCTGCGCGTCGGCGCGTCGATCCCTCTGGTCGGCGTCGGCGGCGTCGATTCGGCCGAAGCATCCTGGACCAAGATCCGAGCGGGGGCGAGCCTCGTGCAGCTCTACTCGGCGCTGGTCTACGAGGGACCGGGCCTTGTCGGGCGGATCAAGCGCGGCCTTGCCGAGCGGGTTCGCGCCGAGGGTGGAAGCTCCGTCGCGGCCTACGTCGGCCGCGACGCGCGAGCCTTGGCGGAGGGCTAGTACCCCTTCGCCTGGATCGCCTCGGACCAGTTTACGGCGCGGCGGTTCATGGCGAGGTGCTGGCGCTCGTAAAGGCGTCCTTCGAGCTTGATGGCACCGCGCTTGGCGTATTCCGGCTTCTCGAACGCCTCGATCACCATCTTGGCCCGGCGCACTTCCTCCTCCGTGGGGGCGAAGGAGGTGTTGGCGGGCTCGAGCTGGTTGGGGTGGATCAGCGTCTTGCCATCGAAGCCGAGGTCACGCGCTTGGCGACACTCCTCGCGGCAACCCTCAACGTCTGAGATGTCGTTGAACACGCCGTCGAGGATGGTTAGCCCCTCCGAGCGGGCGGCGGCCAGCGCGGTCATCATCCAGGGCAACATGGGAGCGCGGCCGGGGACGATCTTGGCCCAGGTGTCCTTGGACAAGTCGTTGGTGCCCAGGACAAGGCACGTCAGCCGGTTACGGCGATCGCGCTTGGCCTTGGCGATCTCGTAGATGTTGAGGATCGAGGCCGGCGTCTCGATCATCGCCCAGACATTGATGCTTTCCGGCGCGTCCAGGGATTCGAGGCGGTCGGCGATGCTCTCCAGAACGGCTGGGGAAGACACCTTCGGCATCAGGATCGCATCGGGCTTGGCCTCGATGGCGGCATGCAGGTCCGCCTCGCCCCAGGGCGTCTGGGGCGCATTGACGCGGATGACGAGCTCACGCTCACCGTAGCCACCGCTCTTCACCGCTGCGCAGACCTGCTCGCGGGCGGTATCCTTTTCCTCCGGCCCGACCGCATCCTCCAGGTCGAGGATGATGCTGTCGCACGGCAGGGATTTCGCCTTCTCCAGGGCGCGCTGGTTCGAGCCCGGCATGTACAGCACGCTGCGGCGCAGGCGGAGATCGGTCAGCGTGGCCATCGGTCGAGATCCTTCCCTCGCGGCCGTCGGCCGCCTTTGTCCGTTCATCGCTCCATCGCCCGGCCCCGTGATACTCGGGCCGGTGTGGTCGCGTTGCGGCGCACACTAGACCAGGGAGCCAACCAGGCCATCAGTGTTTCGCATCCGATATTGAGGACGCGAAAGGTTTGACACCGGCGCGGGAGCCATTCACGGCCGTGGTTTCGTCACGGTCGCAGAATCTAAGCCCCGGCGAACGCAGTGCAATCTTGGACCTTTTGATGAGACGGACTCTCCCGATCCTGGCGCTCGCCGCCGCCCTTGCCCTGCCGCAGGCGGCTTCGGCGCAAAGCCGCACGACCCTCGGGGTCGGCTCAGGCGCCGTTGCGGGCGCGTTGGTCGGCGGGCCCATCGGGGCGGTCGCCGGGGCGGTGATCGGGGGCGTCATCGGAAATTCGACGGAGCGTGGCGGTCGTCGCCATGTCCGCCGCAATCGCCGCGTCGTCACCGCGCGGCGGGCGCCGCAGCGCCGGGCCGAGGCGACGATCCCGCGCGCGGCCCCGGTCGCATCGGCATCGGCGACTTCGTGGAAGGATCCGCGCTGAAGCGGACTCAGGCCGTGCGGAAGGTCCGGCGGGCGAGATTCGGATAGGCGATTGCCTGTCCGACGCCCCGCGCGGCGAGGAAGATCACGAACGAAATCCAGAGACCCGGATTGCCGAGCCCGACGCTTTGCGTCGCGGCGATGGCCAAGCCGAACGCTGCCAGCGCGATCAGCATCAGGTTGCGCATCGCCCGCGTCCAGGTCGCGCCGATATAGATGCCGTCATAGGCGAAGGCTGCGGCCGCCGCGACGGGCGCGAGGGCTGCGAGCGGCAGGAAGGCCCGCGCCGCGTCTCGCACGGTCCCGTTCGTCGTCACGAAATCGATGAAGGCTGGCCCGCCCGCCAGGGCCAGAAGGCTTACGGCCAGACCGAAGCCGAGGCACCAGCGCAGGCTGAGCGAGGCCGCCGCCCGGAAACGGGCCTCGTCCCGCGCGCCAACGGCCTGACCGCAGAGGGTCTCTGCCGCCGTGGCGAAGCCGTCGAGGAAGAACCCGGCGATCATGAAGAGATTCCACAGGACGGCATTGGCCGCCAGGATCACGTCGCCCTGACGGGCGCCGAGGGCCGAGAACGCGACGATGGCGGCGATGATCGCGAGCGTCCGTAGGATGACGTCGACATTGACGCTGAGCGTTCTGCGTAGGGCCGCCGCGTCGCGAATTTCTGCAAGAGGCACCCGGAACGGATGTGAACCGAGCCGCGTGACGACGAAAAGCCCAAGCACGAGGCCCGCTGCCTCCGCGCCCAGGGCCGCTAAGGCGGCGCCCGCGATGCCGAGATCGGCCACGAGGACCAGAGCCAGCGTGAGCGCGATGTTGATGAGGTTGATCGCGACCTGAAGCACGAGGCCGAGATCCGTCCGACCCCGGCCGAGCACCGAGCCGAGCAACGCGTAATTCGCGAGCACGAAGGGTGCGGAAAGGATTCGGATGTGGAAGTAGCTCGAGAGGGCCGCGACCACCGCCGGGCTCGCCCCGCTGACCGCGAAGGCCGCCAGCCCGATGGGCCATTGCAGCAGGGCGATGGCGACGCCCGCCAATGCCCCGGCCGTGAGGGCACGCGCGAGGCTGCGGTCGATCTCGGCGCGGTCGCCCGCGCCCACCGCCTGCGCTGTCAGGCCCGCCGTCGCCATCCGCAGGGAGCCGAACGACCAGAAGATCGCATCGAAGATGACGGCACCGAGTGAAATGGCGCCGAGCAGGGCGGCATCGCCCAGGCGCCCGATCACCGCCGCTCCGACGAAACCGAGCAACGGTGTCGTCACGTTGGCCAGCGTCATCGGCAACGCGAGCGTCAGCACGCGGCGATGGCTGATGGGGGCGGCGGCTGAGATGGTCACGATGTGATCCCGCGGGCGGATCGAGCCTCAGCCCTCCCGCCACGCGTGATGCTTCGTCCGTGCGCTAACGCACGGCTACCCGGCGTCTTCAGCGGGAAACCGCGAAGAGCCGTGAGAGCAGCCAGAGCGGCACGACGATGATTGCGCCCGCGATCACCCATCCCGCCACGTCATTCAGCTGTGTCCGGGCGAGGTAGATCAGGTCCTGCACCGAATCGACCACCCGCCAGAACAGCAGGCCGGGCGTGACGCCGAGCATCGACATGAAGGCGCCGACGAGCACCGACAGGAACAGGAGGCGCAGGAACACGCCCATGGGCGAGCCGCCCAGGAAGCGCCGTATGGCGGAGGGGGCCATTCCGGTTCGGTAGGCAGCATGGGGCGGCTCACCGGGCCGGGCGCCCGGATTGCGGCGGTCTTGGTCGAGCAACATCGTCTCTCTCGCTCTGGCGCCTTTGCATCACCGCTGAAGCGGGCATAACCGTGGCCGCTGCACCACAGTGGCGCGAAAGGCGGCGACATCCGCGTCCATGGCGGATTTCCCCGCAACGCCCCAGATGGCAAGCAGAAGGGCGCGCGCCAAGATGCAGGGCAGGCTGCCCGGACCTCGCCGCCCGACAGAGACGAGAGAATGATCGACCACGCCCTGTTCGACCCGGCGACGATCGATCCCGAGACGAAACGGCTCAATGCCGAGATCGTCGCGGCCCATGCCGCGCAGCCCGACCCCTGGACGCTGCCGATCGAAGAGGTACGGGCCCGCCGCAGGGCCGGGACCCAGGCCTCCCCGGCCATGCCGCGCAGTGCACGTGCCGAATGGCTGACGATCGACGGACCCGAAGGCCCGCTGCGTCTCCGCTGCATCCGCCCGAAGCCGGGCACGAAGCTGCGAGGTGCCTATCTTCACATTCACCGCGGCGGCTGGATCTGGGGCTCGGCCGACGAGCAGGATCCGTGGCTCGAACGGGTGGCCGATACCTGTGGCTTCATCACCCTGTCGGTGGAATACCGGCTGGCCCCCGAGCACCCCTACCCCGCCGCCCTCGTCGATTGCGAGGCCGCCGCCCTCTGGCTCGCGGGGAAGGGCCGGGCCGAACTCGGCGTCAACGCTCTGACCATCGGTGGCGAATCGGTCGGCGCTCATCTCGCCGTGATGGTGATGCTCCGCTTGCGCGATCGGCACGGGCTCGGCCGCGCCTTCCGGGGTGCGAACCTGAATGCGGGCTTCTTCGATCTCGGCCTTACCCCCTCTGTGCGCAACTGGGGTGCGGAACGGCTCGTGGTGAACACCGAGGATCTGACGCGTTTCGCCGACGGCTATGTGCGGGAGGGCATCGACCGTCGCCGTCCCGACGTGTCGCCGATCTACGCAGACCTAAAGGGCCTGCCGCCCGCACTGTTCACGGTCGGCACCTGCGATCCGCTGCTCGACGACACGCTCTACATGTCGTCGCGCTGGGCGGCAGCCGGAAATGGGGGGCACACGGCAGTCTATCCGGGCGGATGCCACGTCTTCGTGCGCTATCCGGGCGCCATGAGCGAGCGCGCCCTGGAATTGATCGACCGCTTCCTCATGGCCCTCGCCTGAGCGGCGCGGCGGACGACCTACCTCCCGTCTTCCGGGCGTGGTTCGCCGCGCGGGGCTGGGAGCCCCGCAGCCACCAGCTCGACCTTCTCCGCCTCGTGCGGGGCGGGCGCTCGGCCTTGCTCGTCGCCCCAACCGGAGCCGGGAAGACCCTGGCGGGTTTCCTCCCGAGCCTCGTCTCGCTCGCCGGGCGTGATACCGCGAAGGGCAAGAAAGCCGGCCTGCACACGCTTTACGTGTCGCCCCTCAAGGCGCTCGCCGTCGACATCGCCCGCAACCTCGAATCGCCCATTGCCGGGATGGATCTGCCGATCCGCGTCGAGACCCGCACGGGCGACACCCCCTCCCACAAGCGGACCCGGCAGATCAGCCGACCACCCGACATCCTTCTGACCACGCCGGAACAGTTGTCGCTGCTGATCGCTCACCGCGAGGCAGCCGACCTTTTCGCCAACCTCCGCTGCGTGGTGCTCGATGAGTTGCACGCCCTCGTCACGTCGAAGCGCGGCGACCTCCTGTCTCTGGCCCTGGCCCGGCTGCACAAGCTCAGTCCCGATCTCGTCTCGATCGGTTTGTCCGCGACGGTTCGCGAGCCGGACGAGTTGCGCCGTTACCTCGTGCCCCAAAAGGCCGATGCTCCGGCGATGGCCGACCTCGTGGTCGTGGCGGGCGGAGCGCGGGCCGATCTGCACATGCTCGACCTCGGCCGGTCGCTGCCGATCTCCGGCCACACCGCATGGCACTCGATGGAGGCGATCTACGACCTCATCAAGGAGCACCGGACGACGCTGGTCTTCGTCAACACGCGGCTCCAAGCCGAATACACGTTCCAGGAACTGTGGCGCCTCAACGAGGACACGCTGCCCATCGCCATCCATCACGGCTCCCTCGATGCCGCGCAGAGGCGGCGGGTCGAAGCGGCCATGGCATCGGGGGGGCTGCGGGCCATCGTCTGCACCGCGACCCTCGATCTCGGCATCGACTGGGGCGATGTCGATCTCGTCGTGAATGTCGGCGCGCCGAAGGGAGCGAGCCGGATCATGCAGCGGATCGGCCGAGCCAACCACCGGATGGACGAGCCGTCCAAGGCCTATCTCGTGCCCGGCAACCGCTTCGAGATGCTGGAATGCCAAGCGGCCCTCGACGCGGTCGAGGAGGCGGCACAGGACACGCCCGATGCCCGAGAGGGGGCCCTCGACGTTCTGGCCCAGCACGTCCTCGGCATGGCCTGCGCCGACGCCTTCGATCCGAACGACCTCTATGACGAGATCGTCTCCGCGGCCCCCTATTCCTGGCTCCCCTGGGAGCGATTCGAGCAGGTCATCGACTACGTGGCGACCGGCGGCTACGCGCTGCGCGCCTACGAGCGGTTCGCCAAGATCCTGCGCGGGCCGGACGGGCTGTGGCGGGTGCGGGATGCACGGACCGCTCAAGCCTACCGCATGAATGTCGGCACCATCGTCGAGGCGGCCCGCGTGAAGGTCCGCCTCGGCCGCAGCCTGCGGAACAAGCCCGGCACGGTGCTGCCGAAGACCGGGCGGGTGCTCGGTGAGATCGAGGACGAATTCGCGGATACGCTGACCGTGGGCGACACCTTCCTGTTCGCGGGTGAGACCCTGCGCTTCGAGGGGCTGGCCGAGGATGAAGCCCTCGTCACGCGCGCGCCGCCGGGCACCGATCCGGCGATCCCGTCCTATGCCGGTTCGAAATTCCCGCTCTCGACCTTTCTTGCGGCGCGGGTGCGGGCGCTGATCGCCGACCCGTTCGAATGGGACCGGCTGCCCAAGCAGATCGGTGATTACCTGCTCCAGCAGCGCCGCCGCTCTGTCCTGCCGGGAGAGCGCGACCTGCTCGTCGAAACCTTCCCGCGCGGCAAGCGACACTACCTCACCGCCTTTCCATTCGAGGGACGGCTCGCGCACCAGACGCTGGGGATGCTTCTCACGCGACGTCTGGAGCGGGCGGGTCTGCGGCCCCTGGGCTTCGCGGCCAACGATTACGGTATCGCCATCTGGACGACCCGCGACGTGTCCGAGCGCGCGGCCTTCGACCCCGACTTCATCGCCGAATTGTTCGGAGAGGACATGCTCGGCGACGACCTCGAAGCGTGGCTCGATGAATCGGCCATGATGAAGCGGACCTTCCGCCAGTGTGCGGTGATCGCCGGGCTGATCGAGCGCCACCATCCGGGGCAGAAGAAGACCGGGCGGCAGGTGACGATTTCGACCGACCTGATCTTCGACGTGCTGCGGAAGCACGAGCCCGACCACCTGTTGCTCGCCGCCGCGCGGCAGGATGCGGCAACCGGACTCCTCGACGTTCGACGCCTCGGCATGATGCTAGAGCGCATCCAGGGGCGAATCATCCATCGCGCCCTCGACCGGGTGTCGCCGTTATCCGTCTCCGTGATGCTGGAGATCGGACGCGAGCGGGTCTACGGCGAGGGGGCGGACGAGATTCTGGCCGAAGCGGAGGCAGAGCTTCTTCAGGAGGCCCTGGCTTGAGCCGAGGCCCGCACGACGGTTCGCCCTCCCCCGATGCGTTAGAGGATGCCCTGGTGGCGGCCGGACTCCGACTCGAGAAGACCCAGAAACACCCGACGATCACCCTCGCCGGAGAAGTGCTCACGCTGGATTTGTGCGGAGGCCTGTGGCTCGAAGCCCACCGGACGCTGATCGTCTCCGATCTTCACCTGGAGAAGGGTTCGTCCTTCGCATCCCGATCAGGCCAGTTCCTGCCGCCCTACGACACACGCGAGACTCTCGCGTGCCTCCACGAGGCCATCGCCCGGCATGATCCGGCGCGCGTCGTAGCACTCGGCGATTCCTTCCACGACGCCCGTGGACCCGAAAGGATGGAGCCCGGCGACCGGGCGATGATCGCTGCCCTTCAGGAGGGTCGCGACTGGGTGTGGATCGCGGGCAACCACGATGCGGCGGTTCAGGAGGGCGTCGGCGGGCGCTATGCCGAGGCGTTGACCCTCGGCAACCTCGTCCTGCGTCACGAACCCAGCGAGACCGCCGCGCCGGGCGAGATCGCGGGGCACCTCCATCCCTGCGGCAAGGTTGCGATGCGTGGGCGCGCCGTCCGGCGGCGATGCTTCGTCACCGATGGCAGCCGCCTGATCATGCCCGCCCTCGGCGCCTTCGCGGGCGGCCTCAATGTTCGTGACAAGGCGTTCGACACCGCCTTCCCGAAGGGCTTCACCGCCTATCTCCTCGGGGACGGCCGCGTCTTTGCCATCGGCCGGGCGCAGCTCGCCCGAGATTAAACCGCGCGCAAGAGTTTTTCTTCTTTGCAATTCTGTGCAGAGGCGATGTATCCGGGGCTGGGCGTGGCCCTGCCCCGATCTTTAACGTCGAGCAGTGAGAAGCAGCTTTGATTACGTTTCTCGCGGCTTTGCATAAAAGCATACAGTAGAGCGGCTGACAGCTGTTATGACTATATTGACGGTCATGGGATAGTTGTTGGGCGCGTAGGGAACCAAGCTCGTCGGGGGATCGCTGGGACTTGAGCGTGCTGCCGACCTTTGTCGACACCGTGGCAGGTGCGGGCGCAGAGCAGATCCAGAGTATTCTGGGTGCGGTGCGCCGCTATCTCGCGATGGATGTCGGTTTCATATCCGAGTTCACTCGCGGCAATCGTGTCTTTCGCTTCACGGACAGTGCGGCGGGACAAAGTGGAATTGTCGTAGGCAACTCCGACCCCCTGGAGACGACCTTCTGTCACCACGTGGCGGAAGGAACTTTGCCCGGCTTACTGTCGAATGCCCAAACCAATCGGACGGCAGCGGCGCTCTCGGCGACGAAGGCATTTCCTGTTGGGGCACATCTCAGCGTGCCCCTTCGTCATCCGGATGGGACACCCTACGGCACGATCTGTTGCTTCAGCGCCGCTCCCAATAGGCGCCTCGGCGCTCGCGACCTCAATGTCCTGAAGATGTGTGCGGAGGTCGTTGAAGCCGTCCTCGAAAAGGAGCGGAGTGCGGCCCACGCGGTCGCCTCCCGTCGAATCGAAATTGCTCGCATCATCGAGGACGAGGCGATCGAGATGGTGTTCCAGCCTCTCTATCGCGTGGCAGATGGGCACCTGACGGGGTTCGAATCCCTTTCGCGCTTTCCGAAGAATCCGCAGCGGCAGGTCGATGCGTGGTTCGTCGAGGCGGCCGAGGTTGGTCTTGGTCTCGAACTCGAATTCCTTGCCGCACGAAAGGCTCTTTCGGCACTGTGCCAGCTCGACGAGGCACTCAAGCTCACGATCAACCTGTCGTATGAGGCGATCCTGAGCGAGCATTTCGCCCGCACCTTGGAGGGCGTTCCCGTTCACCGGGTGGTGGTCGAACTGACGGAACATGCGGTGGTGGATCACTACGAGACCCTGCGGCAGGCGCTCGCGCCCCTTCGCGCACGGGGCCTTCGACTCGCCATCGACGACGTCGGCGCGGGCCATTCGACCTTCCGGCACATCCTCGACCTCAACCCGGAATTCATCAAGCTCGACCGATCGCTGATCCGGGGCTTGAACGAGGATACCGCCCGCCGGGCGCTCGCCGAAGCGCTGACCCTCTACGGTCGCCGCATCGGATGCGAAGTGGTGGCCGAGGGTGTCGAGACCGAGGAGGAACTGGCGGTGATCGGCGCTATCGGGATCACACGCGTGCAGGGCTACCTGTTGGGAAGGCCGATGCCCATCGAGCGGGCGGTCGCCCTGCCCCGGGTCAGAACCAGCCCTTGATGCGAAAATAGACGATCGGGATCAGCGCGCTCAGCACGATCAGCCCGAGCGCGTAGGGATACCCGTAAGTCCATTCGAGTTCAGGCATGTGCTTGAAGTTCATGCCGTACATGGACGCGATCAGCGTCGGGGGCACGCCCACAACCGACACGACCGTCAGAACCCGGAAGACGTTGTTCTGCTCGATGTTGATGAGGCCGAGCGCCGCGTCGAGCAGGAACTGAACGTTCTCCGCAAGCCGCGTCTCGAACTCGTCCAGGGACTCGATATCCTTGCGGATCGTGTCGAACCGCCCGTCATCGGATAATTCGAGGCCATCGCAGGCGCTCGCGACGAACGGTACGATCCGTTCGAGGCCGAGCAGACTCGCGCGCACCTTGCCCAGCACCTTTCCCCGACGGCTGATGGCCCTCAGGATCCGCCGCAGCGCAAGGTCGCGGCGACGCGGCGGCGGCTCGTCCTGACGTCGCGACGAGCGGGCGCGGACGTCGAAATCGAAGATGCGGCTCGACAGGGCATCGAGATCGGCGGCCATCTCCTCCAAGGCGTCCGCAAGACTGTCGACCAATTCCTCCAGCAGGACCACGAAAGTCTCCGCCGGATCGCCGCCCTCGCCGTCCTCCTTCAGGCGCTCGGCTGCAGAGCTGTAGGCCCGTAGATCGTGGAAGCGGACGGTGACGAGGTGATTGCTCGTGAGCAGGAAGCCGAGAGGCTTCAATTGGGAATCCGCCTGCTCGAACGTGATCATCGGCGTCGACAGCGACAATCCGCCCTTGAGCCGCCGGAGGCGGCTCGACGATTCGACCTCGGACAGCGCCTCGCGGGTCGGGATTCGAAGGCCGGTCGCCTCCTCGACGCGTGCCACCTCCTCCGCCGTGGGATCGACCAGATCGATCCAGACCGGCCCGTGATAGTTCAGCATGTCGGGCTTGATATCCTGGCAGGCGGAAGCCGCCTCGCGGCGCAGCCGGGTGCGACCATCTTGACTTGGAACAAGGCGATGGCTATCTCGCCGTCGCGTTGGCACTCGTCGAATGAGAGTGCTAACAAAGGTGCTAACTATGGGGTCGAGGCGACCCGCCGGGCCGCATCAACGCCATCTCCAGACCTGAAGCAAGAGGGCAGCTCATGAAGTTCCGTCCGCTGCACGACCGTGTGGTCGTCCGCCGCATCGAGAGCGAAGAGAAGACCAAGGGCGGGATCATCATCCCCGACTCCGCCAAGGAGAAGCCCCAGGAGGGCGAGGTGATCGCCGTCGGCGCGGGTGCCCGCGACGAGAACGGCCGGGTCAACCCCCTCGACGTGAAGGCCGGCGACCGCGTGCTGTTCGGCAAGTGGTCCGGCACCGAGGTCAAGATCGACGGTGAGGATCTCCTCATCATGAAGGAGTCGGACATCATGGGCGTCGTCGCCCTCTGATCGTCGGCCTTCGACCGCACAGGCTTTTTAAGCCCCTTTGAGGCCGCTTCAGGCCTCGGGGCCATCCTCGAACCGAAAGAGCTAGGACATGGCAGCGAAAGACGTTCGTTTCTCCGCCGACGCCCGCGACAAGATGCTTCGCGGCGTCGACATCCTCGCGGATGCCGTCAAGGTGACGCTCGGCCCGAAGGGCCGCAACGTCGTGATCGAGAAGAGCTTCGGCGCCCCGCGCATCACCAAGGACGGTGTGACGGTCGCCAAGGAGATCGAGCTCGCCGACCGTTTCGAGAACATGGGCGCCCAGATGGTGCGCGAAGTGGCCTCGAAGACCAACGACATCGCCGGTGACGGCACCACCACCGCGACCGTGCTGGCCCAGGCCATCGTTCGCGAAGGCGCCAAGTACGTGGCCGCCGGCATCAACCCGATGGACCTGAAGCGCGGCATCGACCTCGCCACCGCCGCCGCGGTGAAGGACATCACCGCCCGCGCCAAGAAGGTCTCGACCTCCGATGAGGTCGCCCAGGTGGGCACGATCTCCGCCAATGGCGACAAGGAGATCGGCGAGATGATCGCCCACGCCATGCAGAAGGTGGGCAACGAGGGCGTCATCACCGTCGAGGAGGCCAAGACCGCCGAGACCGAGCTGGACGTCGTCGAGGGCATGCAGTTCGACCGCGGCTACCTCTCCCCGTACTTCATCACGAACGCGGAGAAGATGGTTGCCGAGCTCGAGGATCCCTACATCCTGATCCACGAGAAGAAGCTCTCGTCGCTCCAGGCCATGCTGCCGGTGCTCGAGGCCGTCGTTCAGACCGGCAAGCCGCTCCTGATCATCGCCGAGGACATCGAGGGTGAGGCGCTCGCCACGCTCGTCGTGAACAAGCTCCGCGGCGGCCTGAAGGTCGCTGCCGTCAAGGCTCCGGGTTTCGGCGATCGCCGCAAGGCGATGCTCGAGGATATCGCGATCCTGACCAAGGGCCAGATGATCGCCGAGGACCTCGGCATCAAGCTCGAGAACGTGTCGCTCCCGATGCTCGGCCGCGCCAAGCGCGTCCGCATCGAGAAGGAGAACACCACGATCATCGACGGTATCGGCGAGAAGTCGGACATCGAGGGCCGTATCTCGCAGATCAAGGCGCAGATCGAGGAGACCACCTCGGATTACGACCGTGAGAAGCTCCAGGAGCGGCTGGCCAAGCTCGCGGGCGGCGTCGCGGTGATCCGCGTCGGCGGCGCGACCGAGGTCGAGGTGAAGGAGAAGAAGGACCGCGTCGACGACGCGCTCAACGCCACCCGCGCTGCGGTGGAAGAGGGCATCGTTCCCGGCGGCGGCACCGCCCTGCTCCGCGCCAAGAAGGCGGTTTCCGAGCTGAAGTCCGACATCCCGGACGTCCAGGCCGGCATCAAGATCGTCCTCAAGGCCCTTGAGGCCCCGATCCGCCAGATCGCCCAGAACGCGGGCGTCGAGGGCTCGATCGTGGTCGGCAAGATCTCCGACAAGACGGACTCCGAGACCTTCGGCTTCAACGCCCAGACCGAAGAGTACGTCGACATGATCCAGGCCGGTATCGTGGACCCGGCCAAGGTCGTCCGCACCGCCCTTCAGGACGCCGCCTCGGTGGCCGGCCTGCTGGTGACGACGGAGGCCATGGTCGCCGACGCGCCGAAGAAGGACAGCCCTGCTCCGGCGATGCCGGGCGGCGGCATGGGCGGCATGGACTTCTAAGTCCTGCACCCTTCGATCGGATGAGGAAGGGGGTCGCCGAAAGGCGGCCCCTTTTCTTTTGCCGTAAGGCTGCGGTCCTTACGGCTCAGCCTGACAATGTGCGTGAAGGTGTACGAATTACACAGGTTAAGCCAATATAGATCAATGCGCGCTGCCGGCGAGCGTTATCAACTCAGGCTATGGCTCACTCTGATTCCCACCCCGGCCATTTCGTCGTCTCCGCGAAGAGCGGGGAAGGTTACGTGCAGCAGACGCGCAAGGTCGCTGCCAGCGCCATCGTACTTGCGCTGTCGTGGCTTGAATCCGGGCATACCGAGGTCACGGTGATCGACCCGACGGGAAAGCCTTTGAGCCCGGAAAGCTACCGGAACGCAGCGATGCAGCGGATCGATCACGGGCACCGTCCGCGCTGGTAGTTGCCACGCGGCGATGAGACGGCAGCCAAGCTCCGATATCAGAGATCGGCTTCGCGGTGCTCGAGTTGCGGGATGGTAGGATTAGCCCCGGTAAGGGGCGTGATCTTCAATGTCGTGATCCGGTTCTTCGCCTTGCGAAGCACCTGAAACCGGAAACCATGGAAATTGAAGGCGGTGCCCTGGTCGGGGATCGTCCGCGCCTCGTGGATGACGAGGCCCGCGATGGTCGTGGCCTCGTCGTCGGGCAGGTGCCAGTCCATGGCGCGGTTGAGATCGCGGATCGGCACCCCGCCATCGACGTTCACCGAGCCATCGACCTGAAGGCGAACTCCGGAGACGGTCACGTCGTGCTCGTCCGCGATATCGCCGACGATCTCCTCCAGGATGTCTTCGAGGGTCACCAGGCCCATCACCTCGCCGTACTCGTCGACGACGAGAGCGAAGTGGGTCTTCTTCGAGAGGAACGCCTTGAGTTGCGCGCGCAAGGTCGTTGTGCCGGGCACGAACCACGTTTCCAAGGCCAGCTCCTCGACCTTCAAGCCGGAGGCGTCGCCGCCCGCTGCGTCGAGCGCGCGGAGCAGGTCCTTGGCATGAAGCACGCCGACGATGTTCTCCGGCGTGCCGCGCCACAGGGGCATGCGGGTATAGGGAGAGGCCAGAACCGCCCGGACGATGTCCTCTGAGGGCATGTCGGCATCGATGGCGCGCATTTTGGTGCGGTGGACCATCACGTCCGAGACGGAAAGGTTCGACAGGTCGAGCAGGCCGCCGAGCATGTCGCGCTCGGCGCGCTCGACACCGCCCTCGCGGTGAAGCAGCGCCACCTGCCCGCGGATCTCCTCAGCCGCCGTCAGGATCGATTGGTGCTCGCCGATGGTGACGCCGAACGGCTTGAGCATCAGGCGGACGAGCTGCTCGATGGCGAGCGCGGGCGGCCCCATCAGCGCCACCGCGAAGGCCACCGGCCTCGCGATCAGCAACGCGATCTTATCGGGGTTCGAGATGGCGAGGGTCTTCGGCAGTACCTCGGCGAAAACGATGACGAGCACCGACATCCCGACCGTGGCGTAGATCACGCCGCTTTTGCCGAAGATCGCAGTCAGCACGCTCGTCGTGAAGGCCGAGGCGCCGATGGCCACGATGTTGTAGCCGATCAGCATCGCACCGATGAACCGCTCGCGGATCGCGATGATGCGGTTCACGATGCTGGCACGGGGATCGCCGCCCTGTTCCAGAGCATGCATTCGCGCCCGGGAGGCAGCGGTGAAGGCGGTCTCCGCTCCCGCGAAGAACGCTGAGAGGACGAGCGAGATCACCACGATGCTCGCGGCGAACCAGAGGTCTGTACCAGTGTCCATCGGGCCGATCTGACGCGCCGCCCCTCGGCGCTGCGGGAGCCATATACGCCCCCGCGATGCCGGATGCATGCGGGGTGCTGCTCGCGTAAAACTTTCCCCGCGCGATCAGCGGTCCGCCGTGCGCCGCACCGTCCACGTCGCCCAGTAGACCGGCCGCCCGTAGACCTTCGATCCCGTCGAGCCACCCGCGCCGGGGGCGAGGCGATCGACCCAGGTCACGAGGCCGGACTTGCCCGCATAGGTCGCGGGCAGATCGAGATTGCCGTGGGCGTCGGTCATCCAGAAATGCGCGGAGCGATCGAAGCGCCCTGCCCCGTTTCCGCCGGAGCGGAGGCCGAGATAAGCGGTGGAACGCCCGGCCTCGACGGGATCCGAATAGAGCATCAATGCACCGATCCCGGCCGGGTCGAGATCGGCCGTGTATTGCAGGCAAATATCGGCCACCGGGCCGCCCGGCGCGTTGGCGGGTCGGTTGCAGGTGTAGGAGACGGCCCAACGCGAAGCGCTCTTGGCGCGCGCGACACGCACGAGGCTGTTCGGTGGAAGAGCATCGCCGAGACGGCGCGGGCGCGACCACACCTTGTCAACGGCAAGGTCGGTGGCCGTGCGCAGGAACAGACCCATCCGGCGCTTTTCGGGTGGCAGGTTGCAATCTTCCGGCAGCACATCCGTGTAGAAGTAGTGATAGGTTTTTTCGACGATGCTGATCGAGCCCACGAGACCCTGGGTCTCGAACGGCATGGCCGCGCAGGCCGAGCGGACGGGCTTGCCCTCTTCATCCAGCACGACGGCCGGCTCCAGGGCCGAACGGCGCTTCCTGTCCTTCTCCTGGTTCACAGGCACCCAGGCGAGGTTCCCACTCTCGTCGCGAGTACGGATCTCGAAATTTGCGAAATCGAGGGTGCGCGCTTCGATCTGGACACGGCGGAGGGAAACCGGGGTCGCGGGCTCGGACCAATCACGCGGACGGCGCCCGCGCCTGCGTCGGGGCCTGTCCTCACTCGTCTCGGCCGCGGCCTCGGTGACGGGGGCCTCCTGACCCAGCAGGAAGACGTAAGAGTATTCCTCTCCCGCCCAATCCCGTCCCGCTACCGCAATCGGGTCGCGCGGGCCGATACCCTCGCGAGCCTGCACTGGCGGCTCATCGCCGTCACGATCACGCCCGCGTCGGCGACGCTTCGTCTGCTTGTCCTTTTCCGGCAGCGTCACGCCGAAGCGACTCTGCGAGGGCGGCAGGATGGTCGCGAGTTGCTCCGGGCTGCGGCCGGTGTGCAGCGCGCCGCCATCGCGGTCGTCCGTGGCCATCCGTTCGGGGCATTCCTCGCCCCGCCGTGTCTTGCCAAGCGGGCTCTCGCCCTGAAAGACGAACTCGATCGGCCCGTCTACGGGTGTCTTCTGAAGCCGAAGCAATTGCACGCCGCTTACGAAGGAGCAGGCGGGCGGCGCGGCGAGGACGCCTTCGGCCTCGCTGCCGTCGCGGCAGATTTCCAGGCTGCCACCGCCGGTGAGAAAGCAGGTCGGCGCGCTGCCGTCATAGGTCGGCCGCGCCTGCGCCGGAGCGGCGAGCCACCCCGATAGAATCACGGCCGATCCCAGCGCCCAGACGGGCGTCCAGCGGTGGCGGGTCACGGGTCGGGCGGAAGCTGCGGTCGTCATCGGCGACATGCAAGCTCCAGAGGCGCGGCTTCGTTCCGCTCACGGTTGTGGACCCCGCACTTTGCCTCCTCCCGATCACGCCGGACGTGTCCGAGCGAACCGCCGCGCGCCTCGCCCGTTGTGCGGCTCATGGGGCCGTGATCGGCCCGGTTCACATGCGTCTTCGGGAGACCCTCATGGATATCGCCGCCGATACCGTCGCCGACATCGTCATCCGCCTGCGTGCGATCGAGGTGAAGGAGGGCGCCACCGATCCGGATTCCGGCTCGAACCCCATTGATGACGGCTCGACCGACGTCCTCGTGTCCGGCACGGACGATGCCACCGAATCCGAGGTGCGGAGCATGATCGCGGGCCTCGATGACGATTCCCGCGCCGAGCTTCTGGCCCTTCTCTATGTCGGCCGCGGTGACATGGAGCCCGAGGAATGGGACGCCGCCGTGAAGTTCGCCCGCGAGCGCGAAGCCGTCGGCGAGGGAGCGATCAAGGAATTGCTCGGCACGCCCGATGCTGGCGACCTGCTGGAAGAAGGGCTCGACGCGCTCGGCCTCACCCCCGAACTCCCCCAAGCATGACGGCCTGAGAACCATGGAAAGCCGCACCCGCCGGGCCGCGCGGAAGGCTTTGCGCGTCGTCGCCCGCCCGGTGCGGCGGGCGCAGGGGCGTGGCGGCCTCGTGGTCGAGCCCTATCGTGGCTACGGCTCGGCGGACGAGATCTTCCTGATCGGCCGCGTCTTCCGGCAATCGCCCGGCATTCCGGGCGAGGATCCGGAATCCTGGCGCGCCCAATGGCGGGACGTGCGGCGCCGCATCTCCCGCCGCACAGTGGCGGGAGCCAGGATCCTTGCCCGCTTCGGCGGCACCGAGTGCGAGGCCGTGACGGACCGCGACGGCTATTTTCGCTTGCACTTGCGCCCGCAATACCTGCCGGCCATCGATGGCGCTTGGCATGAGGTGGATCTGCTGATGGAGGCCGATCCGCCGATTCCGGCCAAGGCGGAGGTGTACATCCCGACCGTGGGATGCGGTTTCGTCGTCGTCAGCGACATCGACGACACGGTGATGCGCACGGGCGTCGCCAACAAGCTGAAGATGCTGTGGCGACTGTTCGTGGAGGACGCCGAAAGCCGCGTCGCCTTTCCTGGGGTGGCCTCGCTCTACCGGGGCCTGCACGGCGGCGCGAGCGGGAGCGATGGCAACCCGATGCTGTATGTCTCGCGGGCGCCCTGGGGCCTCTACGACATGCTCACGGAGTTCTTCCGTAGTCACGACATCCCGGCCGGGCCGGTTCTGTTCCTGCGGGAATGGGGGCTGTCGTGGACTCATCCCCTCCCCCGGAAGGCCGAGGACCACAAGCAAGCCCTCATTCGCCACATGCTTGACCTCTACCGGGACCGTCCCTTCATCCTGATCGGCGATAGCGGGCAGCACGACCCGGAAGTGTACGCGCAGATCGTGGCCGACCATCCGGGGCGGGTGAAGGCGGTCTATATCCGCAACGTCTCGCGCGATGCCGCGAGGACCGAAGAGGTGGTGCGCCTGGCGGGAGCCGTGGCGGCGACGGGATCGAGCCTCGTCCTTGCCGCCGACAGCATTGCCATCGCCCAGCACGCGGCCGGTTTGGGGCTTATCACGCAACAGGCTGCACGAGCCGTGGCCGAGGAGCATTCGGTGAGCCAAGCGCCGCCTCCCCGCGCCGAAACGGTGCGCCTCGTTCCAGCCCCGAATGGCGACGGCACGGCGCTGGCCCCGGACGTGATCGCCGCTTTCGCCGACGAAGCGGAGGTGCCCGCGACGGTGGTCGTTTCCCCGCCAGACGTACGAGGGACGGCTCCGCTCACGGGAGTGTGAAGGCACCATCGCGCGTGTCAGGTGTCATTCCGCTCGTGCGAAGCGGGCCGGAAGATGTTTGTGAAGATTGAGCTGATTGCTGCAACGCAGCATTTCCGAGAACGCACTTCTCTGGACAGCTTCGAATCTTAGGTTCGCTCCCTTCCGAGCCGCCTGCCCACCTGGTGGAGACGCTGCATGCAGACCTACACCCTTGCCATCGCCGACGGCGTCCTTTTCGCTTGCCTTCCCGATGGCGGCGACATCGCCGCCGCCATTGATGACGCGACCGCAGTGAGCTACGGCGCCGGGCTGTCTCTCGATATCGTCCGCGGTACCGTGCTCACCGATGCGGCCGGTCCCGGAGATGAGATCGTCTGGCGGGAGAGCTCGGACAGCGAATTGCTTGACGAGGATGGTCGGCGTTACCGGTACGCCGTACGCCGCCATTCCTGATCGGCCGGGCGGTAGGCGCGGCACGTAGCGCTTTTTCCGGTGTGTTCTGGTACAAAGATAGAACATGCCGACCGTCGCCGAAATTCTGATCCCCCTCGCGATCGACACGCCTTACAGCTACGTCGTCCCGCACGGCCTCTCTGTCGAGGCGGGGGACGTGGTGCAGATCCCGCTGGGGCCGCGCGAAACGGTCGGCGTCGTCTGGAGCGTGGCCGAGAGTGTCGGCGGCTCGAACCTGCGGCCGGTGACGGGTGTGATCGATGTGCCTCGCCTCGGCGGGACACTGCGCGGCCTCGTCGATTGGATCGCCCGCTATACCCTCGCGCCCAAGGGCTCGGCACTGGCCATGGTGTTGCGCCTGCCCGATGAGGCGGCGGGTGCCGAGATCGCCCGCGTCGCCGTGAAGATCTCCGGCAAGCCCCCGACCCGCGCGACGGCGGCGCGGAGTAAGGTGCTCGCCATTGCCGCCGACGGTGAATCGCGCGGCAAAAGCGCCCTGGCCAAGGAAGCGGGCGTCTCGCTCTCCGTGGTCGACGGTTTGATCGACGACGGGGCCCTCGACGCCATTGCGATCGCCCCCGAGCCGGTGGCACCGGTTCCTGATCCGGACCATCCCCGGACGCCACTCTCCGAGGCGCAGGCGGACGCCGTGGCGGCCTTGGAAGCGGCCTTCGACGAGAGTGCGCGGGCTGGTGCGGTGAAGCCCGTCCTGCTCGAAGGCGTGACCGGTTCAGGCAAGACCGAGGTCTATTTCGAGGCTGTGGCGGCCTGCGTCCGAGGGGGCAAGCAGGCTCTGATCCTGATGCCGGAGATCGCGCTGACCGCGCAATTTCTCGACCGGTTCGCCGAGCGTTTCGGCGTTCGCCCGGCGGCATGGCATTCCGGTATCGGCGGACGACGGCGGGAGCGGTTGCGCGCGGCGGTCGCATCAGGCGAAGCGAAGGTGGTGGTCGGCGCGCGCTCAGCCCTGTTCCTGCCCTTCGCGCAGCTTGGCCTCATCGTGGTCGATGAAGAGCACGAGACCGCCTACAAGCAGGAAGACGGCGTTCATTATCATGCACGCGACATGGCGGTGGTCCGCGGACGTCTCGAAGGCTGTCCCGTTCTGCTCGCCTCCGCGACGCCTTCCATCGAGAGCCGCGTGAACGCGGCGCGGGGACGCTACGACCACCTCATCCTGCCGGAACGCTTTGGCGGGCGGCGCCTGCCCGATATCGCCGCCATCGATATGAGGCGCGACCCGCCTGAAAAGGGCAGCTTCATCAGCCCGCCCCTGGTGAACGCGGTGAAGCACACGCTGGAACGCGGCGAACAGGCTCTGCTCTTCCTCAACCGGCGGGGATATGCGCCGCTGACCCTCTGCCGCGCCTGCGGCCATCGCTACCAGTGCCGCAACTGCTCGACTTGGCTGGTGGAGCACCGGTTTCGCCGGGCGTTGGTCTGCCACCAATGTGGCTACACCGAGCGGCGGCCCGAGGCCTGCACGAATTGCGGTGCCTTCGACCATTTGACCCCCTGTGGGCCCGGCGTCGAGCGGATCGCCGAGGAGGCGACCGCGCTATTCCCGGACAAGCGCATCATCGTGCTGTCGAGCGACTTCCCCGGCGGGGCCGAGCGGCTACGGCAGGAACTCGATGCCGTGGCGGCGGGAGAATGCGACCTCGTCGTCGGCACGCAACTCGTAGCCAAGGGGCACAACTTCCCCGGCCTGACGCTGGTCGGCGTCCTCGATGCCGATATCGGACTGACATCCGGCGATCCGCGCGCTGCCGAGCGTACGTTCCAATTGCTCCAGCAGGTCACGGGCCGCGCGGGACGCGGGGAGAAGCCGGGCCGGGCCCTGGTCCAGACCTACCAGCCCGAGCATCCGGTGATCGCCGCTCTGCTCTCGGGCGATGCCGAACGGTTCTATGCGGAGGAGATTGCTGCCCGCGAGGCAGCGGGCCTGCCGCCCTTCGGTCGTCTGGCGGCGCTGATCGTCTCGGGGACGGACAAGGCGGCGGCGGAAGCGCATGGGCAGGCGCTGGCCCGTGAGGCGGACCCGCCCCCGGGCATCATGGTGCTCGGCCCCGCCGAGGCGCCGCTGGCGCTGATCAGGGGGCGGCACCGGTTCCGGCTGCTCGTGAAGACCGAGCGCAACATCGACATGCAGGCCTACCTGCGCGAATGGCTCGCCCGCGCCCCGAAGCCGCGCGGCAACGTTAAGGTTACGATCGATGTCGACCCGCAGAGCTTTTTGTAGGAGACAGGGCGCTCCGGCTGCGAGGCCGTGCACGAGGAGCGAGCAGTGCTGACCTACACCAAGACGCCGGACTCGAACGTGGCCGAGATCGTGGTCGACGGAAAGATCTCCGACGAGGAGATGAACGCGGCCATCGCCGCGATGAAGGCCGACCTCGACAAGGGCGACCGCCTCAAGCTTCTGGAGGATATCCGCAGCTTCCAGGGCATGGAGCCGGCGGCGTTCTTCAAGGACCCGCGCTTCGGCATTTCGATGATGAAGGGCGTCAGCCACGTCGCCCTGGTGACGGATGCGCCTTGGCTCAAGATGATGGCCGAGACCTTCGCCTTCGTCTCGCCCTACAAGATCAAGGTGTTCGAGCGTGAGCGGCTGTCCGAGGCCCGTTCCTGGCTCGCCGCTGCGGCCTGAACCGGCTTACTCGGCCTGGGCGGTGCGCGTGTCACCGCGCCGGGCCGTCCAATGGCCGGAGCAGAGGGAGGATACGGCCCAGGTGCCCGATCCCTGCGTGCCGCTGAGGCGCCCGGTTCCGGTGCCCGAGCCGCCCGCTCCGGCAACGGTGATCCCCACCGTGCCGTCCGGGGAAACCTTACCGCTGACCCGGGCACCGCCCGAAAGGGGCCGAACCTCACCGTCGCGGATGGCGACGCTGTAACTGTAGCGCGCGTTGCAGAGACCGCTCTCGGTTACGAGCTCGACCGCCCATGTGCCGTTGTGCCGCTCCGGACCTGCCACTGCGGGTGCAGCAACGGCACCGGCGGTGATGGCGGCGACGGCGAAAAGGGTTGGGACGGTAAAGCTCATCGACTCAGTGGCTCTCGGCAAATACAGCGACGCCTTGGCGCGGTTCAGCGCCCAGTCGTCAGCTTCGTTGCGGGATGAGCCACCATAAACCATCGTGCGCGGCAACAATATGGCTGCGCGCTGACAAATATGTATTATTTCGTAACCGCGCGAAAGCTCGGCAATAAAGCCGAGCTTCTCCGATGATCAATCGTGCAGAGGGCGCGCCTCTTCCGGCAGCATGATCGGAATGCCGTCGCGGATCGGATAGGCGAGCTTGGCCGAGCGGCTGATCAATTCCTGCTTGGCGGAATCGTATTCCAGGGTGCCCTTGGTCAGCGGGCAGACGAGGATCTCCAAGAGCTTGGGGTCCACGCGGGTCGCCTCGACGGGGGCGGTGAGATCGTTGGCCATGACGGGCTTCGTCCTATTGCATCGTCGGTTCGGGGCCTGAGCCCCGCAACAGTTCCATCTGCGTGACCGCGATCAGGATCTCGGCACGGGTCTTGAGGTCCGCCGCTTCGAGCATCGCCTGCTTCTCGCGGATCCCGAACGGGCTCATCATGCACAGCGCGTTCACGAGGGCTTCGTTCGGAGCCTCGTCGATCCCCGCCCAGTCGACCTTCAGTTCGTTCGACTCGACGAAGTCGCGCAGGGCCTTGAGGACGCCCGCCCGGTCGACCTGTTCCTCACCCGCGCGGGCCTGGAAGTCCACCGCGAACTCGTCGTAGCTCACTTGGCACTGGCGATAGACTTCGGGCGAGGCGACTTCGCTCTCGACCCGGAACCGGCTGAGGCCGGTGAGCGAGATCAGATACCGTCCGTCGCCCGTTTCGGCATATTGGGTGATGCGCCCGGCGCAACCGACACGGAACAGCTTCGGATGCGCCGAAGCAGCGCCATCCGGGTCTGGTTGGATCATGCCGATCAGACGATCACCGCGCAGGGCGTCGTCCACCATCTTGAGATAGCGCGGCTCGAAGATGTTGAGCGGCATCTGTCCCCTCGGCAGCAGTAGCGCGCCGGGCAAGGGAAAGATCGGGATCACGGCGGGGCAATCCGCCGGACGATGGAAGCCGGAATGCGTGCTCATCGCACCTCCTCTGGCGCGATCACCCACCCCGGCTCCCGGACGCGCCTCTGTGGTCCGGGATGGGGCCGATGCGCTACGAAAACAGCAGGGCCGAAAGCTTGCGTCGGCCGCGGATCGTGTCGGGATCCATGACGCCCCAAGCCTCGAAGAACTGAAGAAGCTGCTTGCGCGCGGCGTCCTCGTTCCACGTCTTGTCGCGTTTGTGGAGTTCGATCAGGTGATCGACCGCCTGCTCGCGCTGATTACGGGCCGCGAGGCCGAGAGCCAGATCGAAGCGGGCCTGATGAGCGTCGGGATTGGCGTCGATCGCCTTCTGTAGTCCAGCGAGATCACCGAGCGAGGCAGCCTGTTCCGCAAGTTCCAGCGCGGCGCGAATGCCGGCCAGGGCGGGATCGTTCGCCTTCTCTTCCGGCACCATGGCGAGGACACGCTTGGCGTTCTCGATCTCGCCCGCGTCCAGCTGCAGCTTGGCGAAGCCTGCCAGCGCAGTGACGTTGTCGGGCTCCTGCTCCAGCACGGCCGCATAGATCTCGGAGGCACCCGCCAGCTCTCCGGCCTCGACGAGAGAGGCCGCCTCTTCCAACGCCGCCTCGATCGGCGACGGGCCGCCCGGACCCGCGAGCCGCTCGATGAATTCCTTGATTTGGCTCTCGGGCACCGCGCCCATGAAGCCATCGACGGGGCGACCCTTGTCGAAGGCGATGACCGCCGGGATCGACTGGATGCCGAGCTGACCCGCGATGGAGGGATGCTCGTCGATGTTCATCTTCGCCAGCACGACCTTACCGGCGGCGGCGTTGACGGCCTTTTCCAGCACGGGGGTCAGTTGCTTGCACGGCCCGCACCACGGCGCCCAGAAGTCCACGAGGACCGGGCGGTTCATGGATTCGGCGATGACGTCCTGCCGGAAGGAGGCCGTCGTTGTATCCCTGACGAGGTCGCCGGAAGCGCCCCCGGCGCTGGTGTCGTTGAGCATCGATCTGGCTTCGGAACTTTTCCCGTGAAGCCTGCTAGATGGGGCTCGAAGGGGGACATGACCAGCCCGCTGCGCGGATGCTTCGCGGTTGTCCACGCCCGGTTGCCCCCAAAATCAGCGGGTAGGCGCCGCGTGGGCTGCTTTCGCGGCGGTGACGAAGGTGCCCGAATAGATCTTTCCATCGGCAGTCTTGGCCTCGCACGCGATCGAGGTGCGACCAGGCTCCGGCGTCGAGAAACGGCAGGCGCCGATGGCGAGAACCGGCGCGCCGACATCGCTCCCGGCCTTGCTCTCCGACACCACGTTGATCGGCTGGAGCGGGTCGGTCTCCTCCGTCGCTTCCTGCTGAGCACCGTTCCCGGAAAAGCTAATGACCTGCCCGTCCTTGGTCGCGAAGTCGAAGGTCGTTCGATTGCGCGCCACGCCGTTGGTCAGGACGGGACCGCATTGCGCGCTCACATCCTTGCCGGCCACCACCAGCGACTCGCAAGCTCCTTCGAGCTTGAGTGCAGTCTGTGCTGAAGCGCCCTGGACGCCGAGGGCGGCGACGGCCGAGCAGATGCAAGCGATGCGAGATGAAGCCTTCATGGTGTTGCGTGAACCTCCCGTGGGGATTCGAATTCTTTCCCTTGATCTAGGCTTGGCGACAGTTCCGTCGAGACACGGGCGCACGATCCGCCCGGCGCAGGTCTGGCCTGCACGTCAGCCTCTGTTGCAGTGCAACAAAGCGCGGCAGACAGGGTTTGAGAGGCGGATGCGGCATCGGCTTCGCGTCAAACGATGATGGAAGAGGAGAACCGCGATGACCCTCGCGCTTGTACCCGTGGCGGAAGCAGCAGTCTTCACGTTCGGCTGCATCGCGATCCATGCGCTGCGGCGGCATGCGGACGTCGTCACCGCCACGCTGGCCTGCTTCGCAACGATCCTCTTCCTCTTGATCGGCGCGTCCCTGGCCCCGGCCTCGATGCTCCTCGATCACCAATCGAGCGACTTCGCGATGATCGATCCCTCGCTTTACTGATCCGGCATGGCCCGGCGGGCGGCGGTGTCGATGTCGTACCGATCGTCCGGGACGCGAGCGAGAAACCGCTCCGCGAGTTCATAGAGCAGGATGTCAGGCTTCACCGCCTCGATGTAGGACCAATCGAGGCTTGAGGACCACACGAAGTGGACCTCGCGAAAGCTCTCGGCGAGGAAGCCCGTGAGCAGGAACGGCGCGAAATGTGCCGAGCTGTCGCCGAAGAGGACGAGGCATCGCGGATCTGCCGTTTCCGCCTCGTTGCGATAGACGACATGCGCGCCGGTATGCAGCTCGGCCGCACGTCCTCTCGCCTCATAGGCGGCGAGCAGCGCGCCGGTTTTGACCCGTTTCGCCTCCCGCAGGATCGCCATACGCTCGACATCCTCGAGCGGCGGGTCAGGCAGCTTCTCGCCGAGATCCATCACCACCGGCTCGCGCACCCTCGGGCGGGTGGCGATGTCGGCGGGCGGCGTCGCGCTCAACGCCCGCATGATGGCGCGGTAGGCGACGAGGCACCCTTCGAGGGACCAATGGGAATCGGTGCGTAGATAGAGCGGTGAGGCCCCATCGCGTTCCGCGCGAAGGGGTGCGAGCAGGTCGAGATAGGCCGCGCTGCGCCCGAGACGCTTCGCCAGCTGCCGGGCCGACGAATGGCCGGGCACGTAGCGCAGCCCGTCGGTGAGATGATCGTAGACCGACAGCTTTTCCGGCACGATCACGTGCAGGTACCGGATGCCGAGCCGCTCGGCGCGCGACGCGCGGGCGGCGATCAGGCGCGCCCAGCGCCGGAGGAGCCACCATTGCGCCAGCGGTCCGCGATAGCGATCCATGACGCGGTTGCTGCCGCCGATGAGGAAGAGCCAGCCGTCGCGGCCTTGATGCACAGGGGACTTGTCCGTTTCGGCCATCGCGGGAGCCTTAGCCGCCCTCGCGCGGAACGCCTAGGCTGGACCTTGGCCCGGACGGCGCCATCTCGCCACTGATGCAAGAGCCGCCCCCCCTGATCCTGACCCTCGCCTTCGATGAGGTGACCTTTGCCCGATTCGATGGCGAGCGCCGCCGTCATTTCCCGGAGGCGCTGAACCACATCCCGGCCCATGCCACGCTGTTCCACCATCTCCCCGGCGACAGGGAGCGCGCGGTGCTGGAGACGATCACCGCCCTCGCCCGTACCCTGCCGCCGCCGGACGTGGCGGTGACGGGCCTTCGGTTTATTGGCCGCGGCGTCGCCTACGTGCTCGAGTCGGAGCCGTTGGCGATGTTTCGTGGAAGGCTCGCGAAAGAATTCATCGCCGATCTGACCGCGCAGGACCGGCAGGGCTGGCGTCCCCACGTGACCGTGCAGAACAAGGTCGCGCCGCAGGTCGCCCGTGCGTTGCACGAGAGCCTTCAGGCGGGCTTCGAACCGTTCCGCTTCACTACCCCGGCGCTATTGCTGTGGCGCTATCTCGGCGGCCCTTGGGGCCGGGTGGCGCGTATCCCGTTCGGGGATCATGCCTGATGCTCGGTGGGAGATGGGTGCCATGAGAGTCCCGAGAGCGGTGACGCATAATCCGATCACCGGACGGGCGACGGCCGTCTGGTTCTGGCTTCGCCTCAACGAGGTGGGACCGCTCGTCGCCCTGCTCTGCCTGAGCACACTCGGCTATGGCTTCTTCGCCCTGGCGCATGAGGTCGGCGAGGGCTCCACCGAGGCGCTCGATCGGCGCATTCTGCTCGCCTTGCGCAATCCCGCCGATCTGTCGGACCCGATCGGGCCCCCCTGGCTCGAAGAGACCATGCGGGACATCACCGGCCTCGGCAGCATATTCACGGTGGTGTTCGTCACCTGTGCCGTGTCCGCCTATCTCGTCCTGACGAACCGGCGCCGGATCGGCCTCTACGTCCTCGCCGCAGTCGGCAGCGGCGAGTTGGTCTCGACGGTGCTCAAGCTTTTCTACCACCGGCCACGGCCGGATCTGGTGCCGCACGGCATGGAGGTCTTCACCGCGAGCTTCCCCAGCGGCCACGCGATGATGTCGGCCATCGCATATCTGACACTCGCGATCCTGCTGGCTCGCGTCGATCGCAATCGTAGGGTGAAAGCCCTGGTGCTCGTGCTTGGCGTCGGGATCACGCTGCTGGTCGGGATCAGCCGGATCTATCTCGGCGTTCACTGGCCGAGTGACGTCGTCGCCGGATGGTGCGTCGGCGCGGCCTGGGCGTCGCTCTGCTGGTTCGTTGCCCTGCAATTGCAGCAACGCGGCGAGGTCGAGGTTAATGATCCGCCGACTGGGCCGCCCTCGCATTAAGCATGACCTGAGAACGGTCAAATGGGACGGCAGCAAAATAGTGAATGATACGTTACCGATGCTCACGGAGTTGTGAGGATCGGCTTTGAAAGAGCGCAGAGATGTCGAACGCCGCCGGGTTCTCCTCGGTGGCCTCCTCGAGACGGCAGCCTTCCTGCCGGAAATCGCCTGCACGATTCGCAACGTGTCGTTGACCGGCGCGCGGATCAGGATCGCGGAGGGATCGATCCTGCCCGAGCGAGTGATCCTTCGCGTGCCGATCCGTGGCGAATGCCGTGAGGCCCGGATCGTCTGGCGCGACGGTGACGCGGTAGGACTGCATTTCGAAGCGATCGAAGCCGTCCCCACCCTGTCCCAGCGAAAGACGGTGGATGG
The DNA here is from genome assembly GCF_049887755.1 of Methylobacterium sp. NFXW15. Taxonomy (NCBI): domain Bacteria; kingdom Pseudomonadati; phylum Pseudomonadota; class Alphaproteobacteria; order Hyphomicrobiales; family Methylobacteriaceae; genus Methylobacterium; species Methylobacterium sp. NFXW15. Next base: position 199,590 of record NZ_JAGEKG010000007.1, read on the forward strand.
GGAGCCCGAGAAGGCGTCTTTGACGCCGCCGAAGGGCTCGCTGCACTGAGGGCATCCGTGGCGGTTCGGAACCCCCACTTTGGGGGCGGGGTTCCTCAAGCCCGAATTCGACGAGCGGAGCCCCATGGCAGACGACGATCGCTTTTCCCGGCGTAGCCTTCTTGCCGTGGGAGGTGCGCTTGCCGGCGCGGCCTTCGGCGGCGCTCGCAGCGCCGATGCGGCTACACCCGGCCCGGCCGTGCCAGCCGATACCGGTGCCGTGCAGGGCAATCGCGTGCTGTTTCCGAATTGGCGCGGAGCCGGTGATCCGGCCCCCGCACCCAGTCCGGCGCCCCAGCCCCCGTCCCAGCGTGTCGGCTATTGCATCGTCGGCCTGGGTCGCCTCAGCCTCGACGAGATCCTTCCGGCCTTCGGCGAGACCAAACGTTCGCGCCTCGTCGCGCTGATGTCGGGAAGCCCCGACAAGGCTCGCCTCGTCGCTCGCCAGTACGGAGTGGCCGACGAGGCCGTCTACGGCTACGGCGATTGGGACAGGCTCAAGCAGAATTCCGAGGTGCAGGCGGTCTACATCGTGACGCCGAACGCGGTTCACCGGGAGAACGTCCTGGCGGCGGCGGGCGTCGGCAAGAACGTGCTGTGCGAGAAGCCGATGGCGGTCGCCTCGCAGGAATGCCGGGACATGATCGACGCCTGCGCCAAGGCGGGCGTGAAGCTGATGATCGCCTATCGCTGCCAATACGAGCCGTACAACCGTGCATTGGTGAAGGCCGTTCGCGGCGGGAGCCTCGGCAAGGCGCGTCTGATCCAGGCGTTCAATGGGCAAACCACGGGTCTGCCCGAACAATGGCGGCTCAAGAAGGCGCTGGCTGGCGGCGGCGCCCTCCCCGATATCGGGCTTTATTGTCTCAACGGGACGCGGGCGCTGCTCGGTGAGGAGCCGGATTCGGTTCAGGCCACCGTGCATTCACCGCCCGACGATCCGAAATTCAAGGAGGTCGAGGAGACGGTGAGCTTCACCCTCCGCTTCCCCTCCGGCGTCATTGCGCAATGCATGACGAGCTACGGCGTGCACGAGTCGCGGGCGTTGAGTATCCACACCTCGGCGGGCGCCTTCGATCTGCAGAACGCCTTCGCCTATCGCGGACAGAGGCTGTTCGTCGGCCGCGCCGAAGGAAAGAGCGAGGCGCGCGACGAGAAAATCCTCTCGCACAAGAACCAGTTTGCTCTGGAGATCGATCATTTCTCCCGCTGCATCCAGGAGAACGTCCGGCCCCGGACGCCCGGTGAGGAGGGGCTGCAGGACCAGATTCTGATGGAGGCGATCTATGAATCGGCTCGCACCGGAGCCCCGGTGAAGACAGGTCCCCTCCCCGGCACCGGCAGCGGTCTCGACGCTACACGCGGGCCGGAGCCGGAAGACCCGGCCTGAGCGGCTGGCCACAGAACCATTTCTCCCGTCATCCCCCCCCCTCATCCTGAGGTGCTGCGGAGCAGCCTCGAAGGAAGGTTCCAGGGATCGTAGCGTCCTCTGGAGGTCTCCTTCGAGGTCCGCTGAGGCGGGCGCCTCACGAGGACGGCGACGGTGAGAGAGCGTTGGAGGACGGAATGCCGAGTCCTCTTCGGCCTTACGTCAAAGCTACGGCACCGGGTGCGGCAGAACCCCGCGCATCGATATCCGTCCGGAGCTTGGCGGCTCGCCGCCGCGCTTGCTGGACATGATCTTCCTCTATGGCCTGACGATCCTGGCCGGCATCGCGAACGCGATCCAGCCCGGACAGAACGCGACTCTCTCGAAGTCGCTCGGCCTGCCGATCACGGCAGGTCTCATTACGCTGCTCATCAGTAGCAGCCTGTTGCTCGTCGGGGGCTTGGCCCTCGGAAAGCTCGAAGTGCCGACTGGCCAACAGCTGTCCGCCGTACCTTGGTGGGCGTGGTTCGGCGGGTTCTTCAGCGTGCTGCTGATCCTCGCCCAGCTCTACGCATCCGCCTCCATCGGGGCGGCGTCCTTCCTCGGCATCATCGTGACCGTGGGCGTGGTCTGCTCCATTGCCCTCGATCACTTTGGATGGGTCGGGTTTCCCGTCCACCCGGCGAGCATTTGGCGGATGGCGGGCGCCGTCCTGATGATCGCGGGGGTCGCGCTGGTCGCCCTGTTCTGAGGCTCAGTCCTAGAACGGCAGAAGGATGTCGACGAGTTGCTGTCCGTAGCGCGGTTGCTGCACGTCGGTGATCTGGCCACGTCCGCCATATGCGATGCGGGCCTCGGCGATCTTGGTGGAATCGATGGTGTTGTCGGCCGCAATGTCCTCCGGCCGCACCACGCCCGCCACGATCAGCTCGCGCACCTCGAAGTTGATGCGGATCTCCTGCTTGCCCTCGACCACCAGGTTGCCGTTCGGCAGCACCTGGGTGACGACCGCCGCCACGTTGGTGGTGACCTGCTCCGCACGCTGGACTGAGCCCGCGCCGTCGTTGGCGGTGGCGGAGGTCGCGCTGAGGAGCGCGCTGCCGCCGACGCCCGCCGCCTTGCCGGCCGTGGTGTTTTCCAGCCCGACGGCATTCGGCAGGCCGAAGCTCTCCGTGTTGGCGCGGGACCGCTTGGTCTCGTTGCTGATGTTGGCCTTGTCCGTCACGATGACGTTGACGGTCAGGACGTCGCCGACCTTGGCCGCGCGCTGATCCTTGAAAAAGGCCCGGGAGCCCGTGCGCCACAGGGAGTTCGGGGCGTAGGAGACGGGCTGCACGTCAGGCATCGGCATCCGCACCGGTTTGTAGCCGGGCTGAGCCGTCGGATCCTGGATGGCCGAAAGGGCCGGAGTGGCGCCGATGTTGGAGAGGCGGTCGGCCGTGTTGCAGGCGCCGAGCGCCAGCGGCAGCGCCACGGTGGTGAGACGGACGATCAGGCGCATCGGCGGAACTCCTCGACGCGAAACGGGCAATCAGCGCAGGGCTGTCGTGGCGGCACTGGCCTGAAGCTGCGGGCCGCCGCCGGGTCCGACAGAGACGCGGCCGGGGCCGATGACCGTAGCTTGCAGCACCTTCTTTGACGCAACGTTAACCACGTTCACGACGGCGCCCATCCGGCCGCTGTCGTTCGCGACGCCGCGCATCGAAAGGCTGATGCCGGGGGTGGAATAGACGATGGTCACCGTCTCTCCCCGCGCCACGAGGTCGGGCTTGGCGGTATCGCCTTCCCGCAGGACGTAGCCAGCGGGCAGACCGCGCTGGGCGACCTCGCCGATCGCCGCGGTGAGGGACGATTGGGTATCCTGGCTGATGCTGTCGCGCGGACGCTTCTCCAGGGCGAGGTCGCCTTCGCGGACCGGCTCGCCGCGCGAGAGCGCGCGGGTCAGCACGGCCACATCCCGCATCTCGACCACGACGCCCGACACACGCAGCGACGCTTGACGGTCACCGAGGCTCACCAGCGCCGAGACCCGGTGGGTGCGAGCGTCGTAGACGAGGTCGATGGCGCTCACCTGGCCCGCCAGATCGACCGGAGCGAGCATCGTCGGCGCCTCGCCGTCGAGGCGGATCGTGGTCATGTCGGTGTCGAGGCCGTAGGTCGTCTCCAGGCCGCGCTTGAGCGCCACCTCGATCTCGGCGGGGCCGATCCGGCGGGCGGCGCGCTGCACGGCGATCTGGATACGGCCGCCGGTCTCGACCGGGCCGAGACCGAGGGCGGCGGCGGCCTCCGCGATGCGGCGGGACTGGATGGTGCCCGTCGAGCCGAGGTTGGGCGCGCGAAAGAGCGGTCGGGCGGCGAGCGTCGGCGGCACGTTCTCCACGAGATCGCCGAGCGTCAGGATGTCGTGCCGGGCCGTCACGTCGCCGCGCAGGCGGGGCGTCGCGGTTTCGGCCATGGCGGGCATTGCGACCGCGCCGAGGATCACGAAGACGACGAGCGCCAGGGCAGCGCGCAGGATCATGCCCCGGCAGGGCCGCGCGACGCGCGGGCGGCGCGGCTGCATGATCGGGTTGAGGACGAGTTCCGACAGGCTCTCGTCGCTGGCGTAAGGGGCGAAGTCGGTTGTTGTGGTCATGGCGATCGATCCCGTGCCGGCCATCAGCCGCGGAACATCTGGGACGTGGTGGAGAGCATCTGATCGGCGGCGGTCACGACCTTCGAGTTCATCTCGTAGGCGCGCTGAGCGGCGATCAGGGACGAGATCTCGGTGACGGCGTTGACGTTCGCCTCTTCGAGATAGCTCTGTTGAAGGTTGCCGAAGCCCTCGGCGCCGGGCAGGCCGCTGATGGCCGGGCCGGAGGCGGCAGTCTCGACGAACAAGTTGTCGCCGATGGATTCCAGGCCGACCTTGTTGACGAAGCGCGAGAGCTGGAACTGGCCCAGGGCCTGTGGCGCAGTCTGGCCCGGCAGGGTCGCCTGCACGGCGCCCGTGGCGCTGATCGTCACCGACGTCGCCGTGTTCGGCACCGTGATCGCCGGGTCGACGAGGTAGCCGTCGCGGGTGACCAGCTGGCCGGAGGCCGAGAGGTCGAATGAGCCATCCCGGCTGTAGGCGGTGCGCCCGTCCGGCAGCGTGACGCGGAAGAAGCCCTCGCCACGAATGGCGACGTCGTAATCCTTCTCCGTCGAGGTCAGCGTACCCTGCGACATGACGCGGGCGGTCGAGGTCGTCTTCACGCCCGAACCGAGGGCGAGGCCCGCCGGAAGCTGCGTGTTCTGCTCCGAGGTGGAGGAACCGGCCCGGCGCAGGTTTTGGTAGAGCAGATCCTGGAAGTGAACCTGCTGGCGCTTGTAGCCGGTGGTGCGAAGGTTCGCGATGTTGTTCGAGATGACCTGGACGTTCAGTTCCTGGGCCGCCATGCCGGTGGCGGCAGAGTAGAGCGCGCGCATCGGATGCTACCTCAGGCCACGTTGGCGAGTTTGGAGATGGCCGAGCCGCGAAGCTCATCCATGCGCGAGATCATGCTCGTGACCATCGCGTAGGAGCGATTCACGTCCATCAGCCGGGTCATCTCGAGGACGGGGCGCACATTCGAACGTTCGAGCGCACCGGATTCGACGCGGCCCTCGATGCCTGCGGGCCGGGCCGGGCTCGGCGAGGAATAGAGGTTCGCCCCTTCGTTCACGAGGGCACCGGGATTAGCGAAGGTCACGAGCTTGATCCGGCCGCGGATGCCGAGATTGGTCGAGACCGTGCCGTCCGGGCCGATCGAGAGACCGGTCTCCTGCGGATTGACGGCGATGGGCCCGCCATCGCCCGCAACGGGGTAGCCGTCGCTCGTCACCAACTGGCCCTGGGCATTGACCGTGAGAGCGCCGTTACGGGTGTAGCGCTCGCCGCCGCCATTGGGCGCCTGCACGGCGATGAAGGCATTGCCCTTCACCGCGATGTCGAGGGGGTTGCCGGTCTGCTCGACCGGGCCCTGGTCGAGGTTCAATGTCGTGCCCTGGTCGATCACGTAGGAAATGCGCCGGTCGGGCGGGGTGAAGCTGTCCGCCTGCGCCACCGGCATCAGGTATTCCTGGAAACGGCTGTTGCGGCTCTTGAAGCCGTTGGTCGAGACGTTCGCCATGTTGTTGGCGATCACGTCGAGTTCGCGCTGGAGAGCGACCTGACTCGACACGCCGACGAAGAGGGCATTCTGCATGGGGAACTCTGGGGCCCACGAACGGCCGGGGTTGCCAGGACAGTCAGCATCCCGCGTGCCAGTTCGGGCCAGAACAATTTGATAATTGTCGCCAAGCACTTGTTCAGCATGTGCTGTGTCAGCCGCCCCTGATCATCAGTGCTGGCGGCAAACCCGACCCGGCAGAATTTGCCTCCTTAACGGAGCGTTAACCGCATCTGCCGATACCTTTTGGGAAGTTCAATTCACCAGCTCCGCGAGTGACGGCCCCATGGCCAAGAAGCCCAAAAAGGCGGGCGCCGACCAGGGCGAAGGCGGCGCCGACGCCGCCCCGAAGAGCAAGAAGAAGCTCATCATCATCGGCGCTGCCGCGGCCGTCCTCCTGCTGGGCGGGGGCGGCGGGGCCTTCTTCATGATGAAGCGCGGCCAAGGCGACGAAGCCAAGGCCGAGGGCAGCGAGGCCGCTGCATCGGCCCATGGCGGCGGTGGCCATGGCAACGCAGCGGCCCCGAAGAAGGCGATCGCCTTCGTCGATCTGCGCGAGATGATCATCAACCTCAGTCCCGATGCCGGTCAGGACAAGGGCAAATTCGCCAAGTTCCGTGTGTCCTTGGAGGTGAAGGATTCGAAGCTGGAAGAGGACGTGAAGCTCCTCGCTCCGCGCATCGAGGACACGTTGCAGGTCTACATGCGCGAAGTCCGCCCCACCGATCTGTCGGGCTCTGCCGGTTTGTACCGGCTGCGCGAGGAATTGCTGAAGCGCGTGAACGTCGCCGTCTACCCGGCCAAGGTCGATGCGGTGCTGTTCAAGGATCTGATCATCCAGTGAGGCGCTGATGGAACCGGAGGATCAGGTCGAGGAGGACGATTGGTCGGCGGCCCTGCTCGAGCAGAGCTCCGAGGGCGGCGACGCGTCGCTCGCCGAGGAATGGGGCGCGGCCCTCGCCGAACAGGGCACCACCCGCAACGCCAGCGACGTCGCCGCCGAATGGGCGACGATGATCGAGGACGGGGAGAGCGACAACCTCCCCGAACTCGCCGGCAACGACCGCATCCTCAATCAGGACGAGATCGACGGCGTCCTGGGCTTCTCCATGCGCGAACTCTCGGCCTCCGGGGCCGGGGGCGTGCGCGCCATCGTCGATTCGGGCGTCGTTCAGTACGAACGTCTGCCGATGCTGGAAATCGTCTTCGACCGGATGATCCGGTTGCTGTCGACGTCCCTGCGCAACCTGTTCCAGGATAACGTCGAAGTCACCCTCGACAACATCACCTCAGTGCGGTTCGGCGATTACGTGAATGCCATTCCGCTGCCGACCCTGCTCGGGGTGTTCAAGGCCGATCCGTGGGAGAATTCCGGCCTCGTCACGGTCGATACGAACCTTGCTTACGCAACCTTCGATCTGCTGCTCGGCGGCAAGCGCGGTGGCTCGTCGAGCCGACTCGACGGACGGCCCTTCACGGCCATCGAGATGACGTTGGTGCGGCGGCTCGTGGAGATCATCCTCGCGGACCTGCAACTGTCCTTCCAGCCGCTCTCGCCGGTGAACTTCCAGATCGACCGGATCGAGACCAACCCGCGCTTCGCCACCATCACCCGGCCCGGCAACGCGGCGATCCTCATCGGCCTGCGCCTCGACGTCGACGGGCGCGGCGGCCGGATGCAGATCCTGTTTCCTTACGCCACGATCGAGCCGATCCGTGAACTGCTCACGCAGAGCTTCATGGGTGAGAAGCTCGGCCGCGATCAGGTGTGGGAGGGCCACCTCGCCACCGAGATCTGGCAGGCGGACGTCACCATGGAAGCGGTGCTGCACGAGATGATGCTGCCGCTGAAGCGCGTGATGCGGCTGCGGGTCGGCGACACGCTGATGTTCGATGCCAAGCCGTCCGATCTCGTGACCGTGCGCTGCGGCGACTGGGCCTTGACGCAGGGGCGGATCGGCAAGGTCGACGGCAACATCGCGGTGCAGGTGACGCGCCCGCTGCGGCGCTCGCGCACTACGCTCCAGGCCTACGAGGCCTCTATGAACAGCCGCACGGACGGGTAGGCCGACATGAGTCTCTTCGTCACCCTCTTCGCCGACCTGCTCGTCGCCGTCCTGCTGACGGCGACGATCATCACCTCGCTGCGCCTGTCGAAGCGCATCGGCCAACTCAAGGGCGACGAGGCCGCGCTCCGTTCCACCATCGGCGACCTCATGGTGGCGACCCATAATGCCGAGCGCGCCATCACGGGCCTGCGCAGCGCCCTCGATGAGTGCGACCGTACCCTCGCGGACCGGATCCAGTCAGCTCAAACCTGCAGCACGACCCTCGCAGGTGGTGTCGAGGCGGGCGAAGCCGTGCTCTCGCGCATCGCGGCGATCGTCACGGGCGCACGCACGGCCCCCGCCGCACCACGCCCCGTCGAGCCGCGGCCCGAGCCGACGTCGAAGCCCGCTCCCGCCGTCACCGAAGGACCGAATGGCGAGCGCCTGGGCGCCGCCGCCGCCGCTGCGCTCGCCATGACCGAGCGGGCCCTGGCCCGCGTTCGCGCCCGGGCCGCCTGATGTCTCGCCGCAGCGTGCCGACCAAGGACGCGGCGCCCGCCGTCAAGGCGCCGCTCAAGGCTGCCACGCCTGCCACAAAGGCGGCGGCGAAGCCTGCCGCGACCTTGAAGCAGCAGGCGCAGATGGCCCTGAACCGCTCGCGCGAGAAGGTCGCGCGCCCGTTCAAGCTGCGCCTGATCGACGCCGTGGCCCTGTCGGCGGCGGCGCTGCTGGTGCTGAAGATGCTGACGCTGTCGCAGGCCAGTGTCCCCGAGACGAGCCTGCCGGGTTTCGCCCGCGCCATCGCCAAGGCGCGCACCGGCTACGAGATCCCGGACCCCGAGACGACGGGTTCTGTCGAACCGAAAAAAGAGGACAAGAAGTCCGCCCCTCCGGCGGATCCGCCCAATGCGCAGCCTGCGGCCCAGGAGCCGATGTCTCCGAGCGAGAAGGCTCTTCTGGAAAAGCTCGGCGCCCGGAGCAACGTTCTCAAGCAGCGCAGCGATGAACTCGACCTGCGAGAGAAGATGCTCGATGACGCGGAGAAGAAGATCGAGACCGGCATCGGCGACTTGAAGAAGGCCGAGGATAAGGTCGATGCTGCCGCGAAGGCGAAGGAGGATGCCGAGAAGCAGGGCCTCAAGAGCATCGTGACCATGTACGAGACGATGAAGCCGAAGGACGCCGCGCGGGTCTTCGATCGCCTCGGCCACGACGTGCTCGTGCCCCTCGTGGTGGCGATGAACCCGCGTAAGATGGCGGAGATCCTGGCCGTGATGTCGCCCGAGGCGGCTGAGCGTCTGACGGTGGCTCTGGCCAACCGCGCTCGTGGAAACGGCGGTTCTGCCCAAGCACAGGTGGGTGCGCCCGCTCTTCCGCCGGGCGAGCTTCCAGCCATCGATCCCGGCGCGGCACGATAAGGCTCGCTATTCCGACAGCATCGCCTGCATGAAACAGTCCGGGTCGCTGTAGAACTCCCGCAGAAGTCGGAAATGCCCGATCTCGCCGAGGCTTGTCGGCGACACGCTGTATTTTCCGACTGCCATGAGCTGAGCCCCTGGACAGGCCATCAAGAGCGGTGAGTGGGTCGCCATGATGACCTGAGCCTTGCCCTGCTCGATCATCCGCAGGACGATCTTGAGAAAGTCGATCTGGCGGGAAGGCGACAGCGCGGCTTCGGGCTCATCGAATATGAAGAGGCCACGCCGCTGGCAGCGCTCCTCGAAGAAGCGCAAAAACCCCTCTCCATGTGAATGGGACAAGAAATCCGGAGGAGCCGCTCCCACCTCCGTTGCGGCCGCGTCGAGATAGCGGGCGACCGAAAAGAAGCTCTCGGATCGAAAGAACCATCCGTCCGTGATCTTGGGAAGCCAACTCGCCCTGAGCCCATCGCTCAAGCGGGACCCCATGGCTTCGATTGCCCGGCTGTGATCGACGGCGCGGTAGCCCTTGCCACCACCTGCCTCGTCGAAGCCAGCGAGCCCGGCAATCCCTTCGAGCAAAGTCGATTTACCGACACCGTTCTCACCGGTGAAAATTGCCAACGGTCGTTCGAAGGTCAATTCGAACTCGGGATCTCGGAACAGTGGCAGACAGAACGGATATTCCTCGGTCGCCAAAACGCGATTCCGGTCGAGCCACACACGCCGAAGATAGGGAGGGTCAAGTCGCGAGCTTGGTTTGACCCTGGCCATCTCATCGAATCCAGCATGACAATTGCGAAGACGATCTGCTGTTAGCAGATTTTCTCGCCTGCGCGATGCCATGGCGGCAGAGATTGCAGTCGATTGCTTTTGCAACTCTGCGTATCATCGTTTCGATACTTCAACGCAAGGCGGCGGCGACGTCCCTCATGCCCGGGCGAGAAGGCAGATCGGGATCTGTACAGTGTCGCGCCAGATCACGCAGATCTTCGGAAGCGTCCAAGGCGAGATCCAGAAGTTCACCGAGCAGGATACCGAACGCCCGGGTCTCGACTCGAGCCAAGGTACGCCCCACCGCACCTTCCGGCAGGAGTGAGGCCGCGCCGAAGTCTCCGAGAGCGGCCGCGCCGCTTCGTCCGTCCCACAGGATGTTGTGGCCGTAAAGGTCGCCATGCATCAGCCGCCGCTCGTGCAGATGCGCCAGGGCCGAGGCAATGTCGCGGGCAAGGCGCCGCGCGGCGTCTGACGAGAGGCGCAGGTCGGGCTCGTAGACGTCGCGGCTGCAAGTCGCCAGGCTCGGTGGCCCTGCCAGCACCGGCCAGTCCGCCGGAACAAGACGCAGGACGAGGCCGGGCGTGCCGTCCGGGTGGTTCGTAAGGCGGCCGAGTGCCCCGATCAGGGCGGGGTGATCGCCCGCAGCGAGGCAGGCCGCCATCTCACGTTCGGGAAGACCGTCACTGCCTATGGCGCCCTTGAACAGCTTGAGGGCGACATCGCCGCCACGATGCCAACCGGCCCGATAGACAAGGCCGGAACTGCCCTCTCCCAAGAGCGGCCCGGGGGTGAGGTCCGACCACGGTACAAGCGGCGCAGCTTTGGATGGCCCCTCGGGTTCTGCCGGATTGCCGGAATAGGAGATCCAGGCCAGCGAGGGCATCTCGCCGAGCCAGGACGGCAGGAGCTCGATGCGGTTGCTGGCGAAGCGAATGAGCTCGAGTTTGCCAGCTTCCCCCAAGGCCTCAGGAAGTCGCGTCAGTTCATTGCCGGACAGCATCAGCTTCTGAAGGAGCGGCCGATGCCCGAGCGCATCCGGCAGATGCGCGATGCGGTTGTCCGTGAGGGTCAGCCAACGCAGCCTCGGCGGCAGCGATTCCGCAGGCACCTCGCTGATGCCGCAGCCCCGAAAGCCAACTTGGCTCAAGCTCGGGCAATCCCCCAACGCGGGCGGTAGCCGGGCGAAGGGTGTCCCCGAGCAGAACAGCACTGTCAGCGCGTGGAAGCGGCCGATATCGTCGGGCAGGGCGTAGGTGCCGCGCCCGAGGTCGAGCAGTTCCAGCGTATCGGCGAGGCCGAAGAGTTCAGGGGGGAACTCGGTCAGGCCATCCGGTAGGCGGATGGCCCTCGCCCCCGCGAGTTGGCCCCGGCGCAGGGCCGCGAGGGTCGTGTCGCGATCCATCTTAGCCGCGCTTGAAGAAGGCATCGGCGGAGGATTGGGCCGCCTCCTTGGCGGCACGGGCGGCCTCGATCCGCGCAATTTCCGCGCGCAACAGGGCAATCCGCTCGTCGAGGTCGGACAGCGACAGGGTGTCGAGCGGCTGGCCGATCTCGTGCGACGGCGTTTTGCGCGGCTTGTCGTCGTCCCACATGCAAAGGCTCCTAGAGGAAGGGCGTGCCCATGCCGATGCCCGGCAGGCCGAGATGCCGCGCGAGGGACGCGGCAATGTCCGAGAAGCTATCACGTCGTCCGATCGGGCCGGTGGCGAGGCTGGGCCCGAAGGCGAGGACCGGAACCTGCTCACGGGTGTGGTCCGTGCCCGTCCACGTCGGATCATTGCCGTGGTCGGCGGTGATGATCGTCATGTCGCCCGGCTGCAGGGCGGCATGGATCGCGGGCACCCGCGCGTCGAAGGCTTCGAGTTCGGCGGCGTAGCCCGGCACGTCCCGGCGGTGACCGTGCTCGGTGTCGAAATCCACGAGGTTGACGAAGACCAGCCCGCCATCGGGTAGATCGCGCAGGGCGGTCAGCCCGGCATCGAGGCAGGCGGCATTGCCGCCGGGTTTGACCTCGTGGCCGGTGGCCCGGTGGGCGAAGATATCTCCGATCTTGCCCACACTCACCACGGCGCGGCCTGCCGCCTCGGCCCGGTCGAGCAGGGTCGGCCCGGGGGGCGTCACGGCGTAGTCCTTGCGGTTCGCGGTGCGGCGGAAGCCGCCCTCGGGCGAGCCGGTGAAGGGTCGCGCAATGACGCGGCAGATCCGGTACGGATCGCACAGCGTCCGCGCCGTGCGGCAGAGCTCGTAGAGCCGGTCGAGGCCGAAGCTCTCCTCATGCGCGGCGATCTGGAACACGCTGTCAGCCGAGGTGTAGCAGATCGGCTTGCCGGTCCGCATATGCTCAAGTCCGAGGTCGTCGATGATGCCGACGCCGTTGGCATGGCGATCACCCAGGATGCCGGGCAGGCCGCCCTGCGCGATCAACGCTTCGATCAGTTCCGGCGGGAATGCAGGGCGCGTATCGGGAAAGGTCCCCCAGGGCTCCGGCAGGGCCAGCCCCGCGATCTCCCAATGACCGGAGGGCGTATCCTTGCCCGCTGCCGTCTCGATGGCATGGCCGTAGAGAGCGCTGAGTTCGCCTGCCGGTACGAGTCCCGGGGGTACCGTGCCTGTCGCGCCTTGCGCCGCGAGACCGATCCCGAGGGCCGTGAGGTTCGGGAGCCGCAGCGGGCCCGCGCGCAGGCCCGCCCGGTCGCCTCGCCCCTCGGCGCAGGCGACGGCGATATGGCCGAGCGTGTCAGATCCGGAATCGCCATAGGCGGCGGCATCCGGGGCGCCGCCGATTCCGACCGAATCCAGCACGATGAGAAGCGCGCGGGCCACGGCTCAGGCGGGCTCCAGCTCGGTCGGCTCGTCGCTGTCGAGGGCGAAGGCCGCCTTGAACAGCGTCTGCGTGTATTCGGTGCGCGGGTTGGCGAAGATCGTCTCGGCCGCGCCCTCCTCGACCACGTGCCCGTTCTGCATGACAACGACATGGTTCGCCAAGGCGCGCACCACCTTCAGATCATGGCTGATGAAGAGGTAGGCGAGGCCGCGTTCGCGTTGCAGATCGCGCAGCAGCGTCACGATTTGCGCCTGTACCGAGCGGTCGAGGGCGGAGGTCGGTTCATCGAGCACGATGAATTTCGGGCCCAGCACGATGGCGCGGGCAATGGCGATGCGCTGACGCTGGCCACCGGAGAATTCGTGCGGGTAACGGTCCATCGTCGCGGGATCGAGCCCGACATCGTGGAGCGCCTTCGCCACGACCGAGCGCCGCTCGGCCCGGTTGCGTACGGCGCCCTGCACCACGAGCCCTTCCGACACGATGTCGGCCACCGACATGCGCGGCGAGAGCGACCCGTAAGGATCTTGGAAGACCACCTGCATGTCCCGGCGGAGGGGCCGCATCTGGCTGATCGAGTATCCGTCGATCCGCTGGCCCATGAAGACGATCGGCCCGTCGGAGGCGGTGAGCCGTAGGATGGCGAGGCCGAGGGTCGTCTTGCCCGACCCGGATTCGCCGACGACGCCGACTGTCTCGCCGGCCCTGACCTTCACCGAGACGCCATCGACGGCCTTCACGTAGCCCCCGGCTTGCCGGAACAGTCCGGTCTTGATCGGGAACCACACCTTGAGAGGCCCGGCCTCCACCAGCGTCGGCGCGGCGGGGGGCACAGGGTTCGCCCGACCCTTCGGCTCCGAGGCGATGAGGCGCCGCGTATAGTCGTGTTGCGGGTCGCGGAAGACCGAGGCCGTCTCGCCCGCTTCGACGATGCGGCCTTTCAGCATCACGCAGACCCGGTCGGCGATCCGCTGCACGATGCCGAGATCGTGGGTGATGAATAGCATCGCCATGCCGAGCCGCTTCTGAAGATCAGCCAGCAGCGCGAGGATCTGCGCTTGGACGGTGACGTCGAGGGCGGTGGTCGGCTCGTCCGCGACGAGCAATTCGGGCTCGCAGGCGAGCGCCATGGCAATCATCACACGCTGGCGCTGTCCGCCGGAAAGCTCGTGCGGATAGGCGCCCATCCGCCGCTCGGCATCGCGCAGGCCGACGAGTTCGAGCAACTCGAGAATCCGCGCCCGCGCTGCCTTTCGCGAGAGGTTCCGGTGAAGCGCCAGCACCTCTCCGATCTGCCGCTCGATCGTATGGAGCGGGTTCAGCGATGTCATGGGCTCTTGGAAGACCATGGTGATGTCGGCGCCGCGCACCTCGCGCATGTCCCGCTCGGGCAGGCTCGCGAGGTCGCGCCCGTTGAACAGGATGCGCCCCTTTTGCGCCGCGGCGCTGTCGAGGAGGCGAAGGATCGCCAAGGCCGAGACCGATTTGCCGGAGCCGGACTCCCCCACGAGCGCCAGTGTTTCACCACGGGCAATGGCGAAGGAGACGTCATCGACGGCGACCGTATCCCCGTCCCGCGAGCGGAAGGTGACGGACAGGTTCTCGACGGACAGGAGCGTGGACTGCGGATCCGGCATGCTGGCCTTATAGCGCGGAAGCCCCCGCGTCACAGGGGCAGCGGCCCGAACTGCATTGAAGCAGGCGTGGCAGGCGCTACTTGCGATCCCGCCCACGATTGGATCGATACGGGGCGCCATCGGAGAGCCCGATTCCCCTGCCCCGCCTCGTGTCGCCGTCCCTTCGCCTGATCCTGGCGCTCGTCATCCTCACCGGCCTCGCGGGACGCGCCCTCGCTGCACCTTCCGATGGCGCGACGGAGACGGTCGAACAGGCTTTGTGCCGCCTGATCGACGACTCGGCCAAGTCCAGGAATCTCCCGGTTGCCTTCCTGACCCGCCTGATTTGGCGGGAGTCGAGCTTTCGCGTCGGGGTCGTGAGCCCGGCGGGGGCGCAGGGCGTGGCGCAGTTCATGCCGGGTACGGCCAAGGAGCGCGGGCTTCTCGATCCGTTCGACCCCGAACAGGCCATTCCTCACGCGGCGCATCTGCTTTCCGACCTGAAGCGACAGTTCGGCAATCTCGGGCTCGCTGCGGCCGCCTATAATGGCGGGCCGACGCGGGTATCGAACTGGCTTGCCGGCAGCGGCGGCTTGCCCGCCGAGACTCGCGCTTACGTTCTGGCCATCACCGGCCGCGCGCCGGAGGACTGGCAGGCGCCCGCGAAGGGCGTCGAGTATCCCGAGGGTGGCGCGCCGGAGGGGAAGGCCGAGCCGGAGAAGCCACAGACCTGCCTCCAGGTCACCGCCGCGCTGCGGTTGCCGAACCGAGGCGATCGCTTCGCGCTCGGCGGCTCGGAGGGCCCGGCCGCGCCCTGGGGCATCCAGCTTGCGGGCAATTTCTCGAAGGCGCTGGCGCTCCAGAGTTTCGCCCGGACTCGCACGACTTATGCGAAGGTCATCGGTGAGGTGCGACCCATGATCATCGGCACACGCCTGCGCAACCGGGGCACGCGCGCCTTCTATCGCATCCGCATTCCAGCTGAGACGCGCCAAGCCGCCGATGGCCTGTGCGGCAAGATCCGGCAGGCGGGCGGGGCCTGCATCGTTCTCAGAACCTGAAATTTTCTTTTAACGCCACGTCTGCGTCATCAATCCGCCCCGAGGCGGGGGACTGATGGCGGGGCGCGGCACGACCGGACGGGATATGACACGCCTCTTCACCGCCTTCGCCAGTCTCATCTGCCTCGGGCTCGCCGCCCTCGGCATCTCCAATGCCTCGCCCCTTTCTCTGTTCGACGCGCTCGGGCCCCGCGACTCCGGCGGGCGGCTCGCGGCGCGGGACCGGGTGTTCGGCCAGAACAACCGCAACAAGCTCGATGTCTACGTTCCGGCGACCGCTGCGGAAAACGCGCCGGTTCTCGTCTTCTTCTATGGCGGGTCCTGGGATAGCGGCTCGAAGGACGATTACGCCTTTGTCGGTCACGCCCTCGCTGCCCAGGGCTTCGTGACGGTGCTGCCGGATTATCGGCTCTATCCGCAGGTGCGCTTCCCCGAATTCCTGAAGGATGGGGCCGCCGCCATCGCCTGGGTGCGCGACAACATCGCCGAGTTCGGCGGCGATCCACGCCGTATCGTCCTCGCCGGGCACTCGGCGGGCGCCTACAACGCGGTGATGCTCGGCTTTGATACGCGCTATCTCGAAGCGGTCGGCGTCGATCCCAAGGTGATCCGTGCCGTCGCGGGTCTGTCCGGTCCCTACGACTTCCTGCCGCTCGACACCGATACGACCGTCAACGTCTTCGGTCAGACAAAGGACTTGCCGGGTACGCAGCCGGTCAACCTCGCCGGCCCCCTTTCGCCGCCGACCTTCCTCGCCACAGGCGATAAAGACACGACCGTTCGCCCCCGCCACACGGCCGCCCTGGCCGCGCGCCTGCGCGCCGCCAACGTCCCGGTGCAGGAGAAAGTCTATCGCGGCCTCGATCACAAGGACACGCTGCTCGCCCTGTCCGTGACCTTCCGTTCGAAGGCTCCGGAATTGGCCGAGATGTCATCGTTCCTGATGCGTCAGGCAGCGGGCCGGACGCAGTATACGATGACGGGGCCGGTCACACCGGCAAAGCTTCAACCCTAACGAGAGTTTATCGGCATCTTCGCGGTGCCGTTAGCATTTGCCTATTAGCCCGTGCGATAAGATCGCGTGGGTCCAGCTGAACGGGTTCGGGCCGACAGTGGCGAGTCTGACCTGTGCGCACGGTGACCGAGACCGTCTTTCCGAACAGCGAGTCGGCCGTAAAACGCCCGGCTCGCGATCTGCCGGATGTCGTCCGCCTCGCTTACATGACCTTCGTGGTCGTCGCGCTCCTCAACCACACGTGGTTCACGGACCTCGCGACACCCACTCCGATCGGTGAGGTGGAAGGCGGCAGTCTCGCCACGCAGCTCCTGTTCCTGTCGATGATCCTCGTCGGCATCCCCCTGGTCTGGCATTTGGGCGTGGAACGGCTACGCCCGCTGGCGACGAAATCCGTCCTGGCCTTTGGCGGGTGGTTGCTGGTGACGTCGCTCATTTCCGGCGACCCGGCCCTCTCCCTGCGCCGCCTCGCCCTCTACGTCATCGCGGGCTTCCTCTCGGTGAGCCTGCTGGTGGTGGCGCGCTCGGCGCGGCAACTGGCCGACGCCTTCGCCATGGCGGGGCTCACTGTCTTGGCGTCGAGCTATCTCGGCCTGCTCCTCGTGCCGGGCCTGACCATCCATTCGCATTTTGATCTCACCGGTGAGATCGGCCATGACGGCCTCTGGCGGGGGATCTTCTCGCACAAGAACGAGGCGGGCATGGCGATGACGATCCTCGTCATCCTCGGCCTGTTCATCGCCTCGGTGCGCAGCGCCCTGCTCGGTTGGATCATGGTGGTCGGCGCGGGAATCTTCCTGATCGGCAGCGGCTCGAAGACGCCGATGATCACGCTCGTGATGGTGCTCGGCATCTCCTGGCTCTGCGGCGTTCTCCGCTCGCGCTTCCTGCGCCTGATGTTGCTGGTCGGGCCGGTTCTGCTGCTGATGACGATCACCATCGGCTCCATCGTGCTGCCGCCCGTGCGCGCGGTGCTCGACGTGGTGCTGCCCGATGCGACCTTCACGGCGCGCAACGAGATCTGGGCCTTCGCCATCGACAACATCGTCCAGAAGCCATTGACCGGCTTCGGGTTCGGCGCGTTCTGGATGACGGAGCGGACGGTCTACGCCTCGGTCGTGAACCCCGATTCGAATTGGGTGCAGATGGCGACCCAGGCGCATAATTCCTTCCTCGACGCGGCCGTCGCCATGGGCCTTCCAGGCTTCGTGCTGACGTTGCTCGTCTTCATCGTCATGCCGACGCGGGACTTCCTCTACCGCCTGCCACAGGGTGCGCCCGATCCTTCGGCCGAGCTGTTCCTGCGCCTGTGGCAATTGGTGCTTCTGTCGGCCTCGCTGGAGACGATCCTCTTCAATCCCAATACGCCAGCCTTCGGCATGATCGTCATGTCCATCGCGGGGCTGCGAATGCTCACGGTCCGCCCGGTCATCGCCTGAGCGACGATCCGGTAGCCCTAATTGTCGATAACTGTTGCCGAGTGCATCGACTCGTTCTTTTTCGATAAAATAGCAGGGATGGCTTGGTAGGGTCCGCCAAGTGCCGGGAGAAGTGAGCGATTTGGTTCACTCCCGAACGCCATTCGGACGATTTCGTCATGCTCGATACGCGCTCGACGCCCGCCGTCAACGCTCATCCCAAAGTTGAGGCGCTTCCCGCGCTCACCTCTCTGCGTTTCTTCGCGGCGGCTTATGTCGTGGCGTTCCACTATACGCCCTATTATTTTCCGCAGGTAGGTGAGACGAGTTTCGTCTCGCTCGGCTATTCGGGCGTCACCTTCTTCTTTCTGCTGTCGGGCTTCATCCTCGCCTATAATTACCGGGATGCGGACCTCTCGCAGCCCTCGGCGCGGTCGCTGTTCTATCGCGCCCGTTTCGCGCGGGTATACCCGGTCTTCCTGCTGGCCCTGATGATCCACGTCCCGTGGTTCCTCGCCTGGGTCACGAAGCAGCCCATGCCGCTCAAAGCCCTGATGGCCTCAGGCGCGATCCTGGCACCTCTCGGAATTCATGCCTGGGTGCCGGGCGCGGCCTGCTCGCTCGATTGCCCGAGCTGGTCGGTCTCGGTCGAACTGTTCTTCTACGCGCTGTTCCCGATCCTCCTGCCGCTGGTGCTACGAAACCCGAAGCAGATCGCCCTCGTCACATTCGCCTTCTGGGCGGCGGTCGTCGCTCTGGCGACGCTGGTCTGGCAAGCATCGAGTGGCGGCGTCTCGCTGATCTCGCCGGAGGAAGGCGGGATCCGGCCTGTCCTGATCGCCGAATTCGTCAAGTACTTCCCGCTGCTGCACCTCCCGGAATTCCTGGCGGGACTGCTGCTCTTCGTGGCATGGCGGAGCGCGCCGCTCTCCACGCCGCTCCTGATCGTCGCCGCCATCGGCTTCGGTGCATTGATCGTGACTTTCGCCCGCTTCGTGCCCGAGCCGGTTATGCACAACGGGCTCACCATGCTCGCCTGGGCGCCACTCATCCTCGCCTGCGCCGCTTTCCGGCGGGGGCCGCTCTGCTCGGCGCCGTTGATCTTCCTCGGTAAGATCTCCTTCGCGCTCTACCTGCTGCACATCCCGGTCTTCGCCTTCCTCAACACCGCCGATAAGGTCGTGCTGCATGGCACGCTCGCGGCTCATCCCTGGATCGGCATTGCCGTGAACAGCGCCGCGAGCCTTGTGGCCGCGACCCTGGTCCATCTGTTGGTGGAAGAGCCGATGCGCCGCCGGATCATGCGTGGGGCGCGTCCGGTCGCCGGTCGGCCGATGCCCGTCTCACGGGTTGGGGCCTGAGCGGCTCAGGTCGGATGAGGCACCGGGCGCGGGCGGCGGTCGTCGCCGATCGCCACGAAGGTGAAGGTTGCCTCGGTGACCTTCATGGTCGCCTCGCTCGCCCGCTCCCGGCGCCAGACCTCCACCTGGATCCGCAGGGAAGACCGGCCGACCTTCAGCAGCCACGCGTAGATGCTCACTTCGTCGCCCACGAAGACGGGGTGATGGAACGTGATCGCATCGACCGCGATCGTGGCGCATCGACCGCGGGAGCGGCGTGCAGCGACGTTGCCCGCCGCGAGATCCATCTGCGCCATCAGCCAGCCGCCGAAGATATCTCCGGCCGGGTTGGTGTCGCCGGGCATGGCGATGGTGCGGATGACCGGCGGCCCGCGATCCGTCGGTTGATGCGGGCTCTCCTCGTTCACGACCTCGTCCATGTCCCGCTCCGCTCGGCTGAAAGGCCGAGCTTTTGCGATGCAGCAAGAGGCCGTCAATCCGGGACGGCGAAGACGACGAGGGAATCTCCGGTGCCGAAGCCGGAGGATTGTGTGAAGGACGAGCCGCCTGCTGCAACCGCCACGTATTGTCGTCCGTCGATCGCGTAGGTCATGGCCGGGCCGCTGATGCCCGCGCCGCATTGGAAGCGCCACAGGATCTTGCCCGTCGCAGCGTCGTGCGCGTCGAGATGCCCGTCCTCCTCGCCGGAGAAGACGAGGCCGCCCGCCGTGGCGAGCGTTCCGCCCGAGAGGCGGCTCTCGGAGCGCGCGGACCATGCGATCTTGCCGCCGCCGTTCAGGTCGACGGCGGTCAACGTGCTGAAGGAGGGCTCGCCCTTTGCGACGCCGGTCTCCGTGTAGCGAATCTCGGGGCGGCCCGGCCCGGCGGGCACGGCATTCACCGTATAGGTGGTCGCGGCATGGCGAACCTGCACGAAGGCAAGATGCCCATCATAGGCCGTGGGCGGCCATGAAACCGCTCCGAGCGGCCCCGGCGACACGACCGTGCCTTCGGGGCTCGGCGGGACGAACAGGTTCTTCTGTTTGATGAGCGGTTCAGACCGTGAAAGCAGCGCCCCACTCTGGCGGTCGTGAACGTAGATCCAGCCCGTCTTGCTCGCGGACGCCACGGCCTTGGTCCCGTTCGGGCCGTCGAGCAGGAAGGGCGGCGCCGCGACGTCGTAGCCCCATTCGTCGTGCGGCACTTGCTGGAAATACCAGCGCAACTGGCCCGTGTGGACGTCGAGGGCGACGAGGCACATCGTGTAGAGATTGTCGCCGGGCCGGGTCAGGCCGAAATTCTGCGGAGCCGGATTGCCCGTGCCGAGGAACAGCAGGCCGAGGGCCGGATCGTAGGCGGGCGTCATCCAGAGGGAGCCGCCGCCGACACGCCACGCATCGCGGTTCGCCGCGGCAGCCGCTTTTTCAGCGGCGATGTCCCGGTGGAGGGGAACGCCATCGGCGGTCTTGTCGACGAAACCGCCTTCCCAACCCTCCGACGGCGTGACGTACCAACGCCAGCGCTCCTCGCCGGTCTTGGCATCGTAAGCGGCGAGCCAGCCCCGGCGGCCATATCCACCTTCGATGCCGACGACCGCGCCGCCATCGAGCCCGCCGGACGCATCCTCGACATGCAAGCCGTAGCCCGCCCCTGTCACGCCGACGATCACCAGACCTTCGGCGACCAAGGGCGGCATCTTGAAGCCGAGGCGGCTCGATCCCTGAACCGGCTTGCCGCCCAGCTTGTCCGTGAGGCCCGAGGCTGTTTCAGTCTCGCCCTCCTCCGGGCGGACGGCCTCGTGGTCCCAGACCACCTTGCCGGTCTTGGCATCGAGAGCGATGACGCGCCCATCCATGGTCGCCTGATAAACGAGGCCCCCCGACACGGCGACGCCCCGGTTCGAGGGTGGCCCGAAGATCTTGTCGGTGCGCGGCTTATGCAGATAGGTCCACAGCACCTTGCCCGACTTGGCATCGAGCGCGGCGACATTGTTCTGCGTGGTCGAGAGATAGAGCACGCCATCGGCCACCACGGGCTGCGCCTGGAAGTATCCGGTGACGCCGGTTTGGAACATCCAGGCAGGGCGCAGGCGCGCGACGTTGCCTCGGTCAATCTGCGTCAGTTCCGAATAGTTGCGGTTGCTCGAATCGTGACCGAAGGCGGGCCAATCCGATTCCCCCGCCTGGGCGGGCAAGGCGAGGGCGAACAGCACGCCCGACAGTCTGATCACCTTAGGCACGGCGTTCCCCTCACTGTCTTTTCTGCGTTGAAGCGGGCTCAGACGCCCTTGCGCGGAGCCTTGTCCAATTGCTCCGGCGTCGCCTGCGCACCCATGGCGCGGGCCATGTCGGCTGCGCTCTTGCCGGAGGCGTCGCGCAAGTCCGGGTCGGCGCCGTGGGCGAGAAGGAGATCGACCATCTCCGTTCGATCGAACATCGCCGCCGTCATCAGCGCGGTGCGGGTTCCGTCGCCGATGCCGTTCACCTGCGCGCCATGGGCCAGGAGCAGCTTCGCGATCTCCGTGTCGCCCTTGAACGCCGCTCCGGCCAGCGGCGTCTGGCCCCGGTCGTTGGCGAGTTCAGGATCGCCCCCGGCTTTGAGGATCACCCGCGTCGCATCGGCCTGTCCGTTATAGGCGGCCAGCATCAGAAGGCTATCGCCCTTATCGTTGCGCAGGTTGGCCGGCAGCCCTTGGGCGAACAGCTCGGCGAGTTCCTCGGCGTGCCCCATCCGCGCGAACTGGAAGACCCTCCCTGCGAAGGCCAACGTTTCGGAATCGAGTTCGGGCTTCGGATCGGTCATGCTCTGGAGGATTGCCTGCGAGAGGATTGCGGCCGGGAGATAGGATGGCGAAAGAAGCCGGGAAGCGTCAGCCGCGCTTTCGTCCGCCACCGCCCTTGTATTTCGGGCGCTGGCCGCCGAGCCCCTGCGTGGAGCGTGCCTTCGGCCGTTCCTGCCAAACGGGCGCGCCGACGGGCAATTCCCGGTCCGTGCCCGGTCCCATATTGTCGAGGTCAGGCTTGCTGATGCGGCTCCCGCCGCGTGGTCCCTTGCTGCCATAGCGGCCCGCTTCCCGCTCGACATCGCCCTGGCGGGCCATGGGATCGTCGGACACGAGCAGTTCCGTCGCCTGAAGGCGCTTGAGTTCGTCGCGAAGGCGCGCCGCCTCCTCGAAGTCGAGGTCCGCCGCCGCCGCGCGCATCCGCTTCTCGAGATCCGCGAGCACGGCCTTGAGGTTGTGGCCGACCGTGACGGCGTCCTTGGCGAGACCGGTATCGACCTGAACGTGGTCGCGCTCGTAGACGCTGTTGAGGATGTCGGCGATGCCGCGCTTCACGCTCTGCGGCGTGATGCCGTGCTCTTCGTTATAGGCGAGCTGCTTCGTGCGGCGGCGCTCGGTTTCCGCCATGGCCCGTTCCATGGAGCCGGTGATCGAGTCCGCGTAAAGGATACAGCGGGCATCCGCGTTACGGGCCGCGCGGCCGATGGTCTGCACCAGCGACGTTTCCGAGCGCAGGAAGCCCTCCTTGTCCGCATCCAGGATGGCGACGAGCGCACATTCCGGGATGTCGAGGCCCTCGCGCAGCAGGTTGATGCCGATCAGCACGTCGAAGGCGCCAAGGCGCAGGTCGCGGATGATCTCGATCCGCTCCAGTGTGTCGATGTCCGAATGCATGTAGCGGACCCGCACGCTGTTCTCGTGCAGATACTCGGTCAGATCCTCGGCCATGCGCTTGGTCAGGGTCGTGACCAGGGTGCGGTAGCCAGCCTGCGCGACGGCCTTCACTTCACCGAGCAGATCGTCCACTTGGCTGCGGGCGGGACGGATCTCGATCACCGGATCGACGAGGCCGGTCGGGCGGATGACCTGCTCGGCGAAGACGCCGCCGGTCTGCTCCATCTCCCACTTGCCGGGCGTCGCCGACACGTGGACCGATTGCGGACGCATCGCATCCCATTCCTCGAACCGTAGCGGGCGGTTGTCGAGGCAGGAGGGCAGGCGGAATCCGTATTCGGCCAGCGTCGCCTTTCGCCGGAAGTCGCCCCGGTACATGCCGCCGATCTGCGGCACGGTCACGTGGCTCTCGTCGGTGAAGACGATGGCATTGTCGGGCAGGTACTCGAACAGGGTCGGCGGCGGCTCTCCGGGTTTCCGGCCGGTGAGGTATCGCGAATAGTTCTCGATGCCGTTGCAGGAGCCGGTCGCCTCGATCATCTCGATATCGAAGGTACAACGCTGGTCGATGCGCTGCGCCTCGATCAGCCGCCCCATGCGGGTCAGCTCCTCGATCCGGCCATTCAGCTCGTTCTTGATGCCCTTGATGGCCTGTTGCAGTGTCGGGCGGGGCGTCACGTAGTGCGAGTTCGCGTAGACCTTCACGAACTTGAGGTCGCTGATCTTCTTCCCCGTCAGCGGGTCGAACTCGACGATGGATTCGATCTCGTCACCGAACAGACCGATCCGCCACCCACGATCCTCCAAGTGGGCGGGCCACAGTTCAATCACGTCGCCGCGCACCCGGAACGTGCCGCGGGCGAAATCGGACTGGATGCGCTTGTATTGAAGCGCCACGAGATCGGCGACCAGCTGGCGCTGCTCGATCCGCTCGCCGAGCGAGACGGTGAAGGACATGGCCGTGTAGGTCTCGACCGAGCCGATACCGTAGATGCACGAGACCGATGCGACGATGATCACGTCGTCCCGTTCCAGCAGCGCGCGGGTCGCCGAGTGGCGCATCCGGTCGATCTGCTCGTTGATCGAGGATTCCTTCTCGATGAACGTGTCGGAGCGCGGAACATAGGCTTCCGGCTGATAGTAATCGTAGTACGATACGAAATACTCGACCGCGTTGTCGGGGAAGAACGCCTTGAACTCCCCGTAGAGCTGCGCCGCGAGTGTCTTGTTAGGCGCGAGGATCAGCGCCGGACGCTGCGTCTCCTCGATGATCTTGGCCATGGTGAAGGTTTTGCCCGAGCCGGTGACGCCGAGCAGCACCTGATCACGTTCATGCTCCTTCACGCCCTGCACCAGCGTGGCGATGGCGGTCGGCTGGTCCCCTGCCGGAGAGAACTCCGATTTCAGGACGAACTTGACGCCGCCCTCCGACTTCGCCGGACGCTCCGGCCGGTGCGGGGTCCAGGTCTCGCCGTTCTTGAAGAGTGGGTTGCCCTCCGTGAGGAGCCGCTCCAGAGCGGTGACCGTGGCTGAGGCCCCGCCATCGACGACGGGCTCTGGATCCGATGTGCCCGCGGGCATGGGGCCGTCCTCCGGCCCGGCGAGGCCGAGGGCCTGTGCCAGCTTGGGGTCGATCTCGGCGGCATCGCCCACGGTGAAGCCGGCCTGTGGCGCTTCTGCGAAGCCCCCTCCGCCTTTCTTGCGCGCGGGCGGCTTGCCGGGCCTCGCGCCGCCCTGATCCGGCGATTTTGGCCGGGTGCGGTTGAGGGCCGGGTTCAGCAGCTCGGCCAGATGGCTGTCGAGCGGTTGCAGGACGGGCTTGTCCGCCTTGGAAGCGGCAGCGGCGCGGGGCTTTTTCGGCGTCGGCATGGGGGTAATATGGGCTCCCGGGCGGCCCGGAGAAAGACGCTGCGTGCTCGTTCGCACCGCATCGGGGGCGATCCCCGACGTGATTCCCGAATTCCGGTTTTCGCCACCGCTTGCGACCAGGCGGGCTGCGCGATACTTCATTTCCCAAGATTTGCTACGCGAAGGGGGCGGCAGGTGCAGGACCTCGACAAGGCCCTGGCCGATATCGTGGCGATTCGGACCCAGATCGCCCGCGATACGACTTTTCGCGGCCTGGGTTCCGCGACCTTGGCTGCCACGGGTGGCGTTGCCCTCACGACAGCGGCCGGACAAGCCCTCTGGCTCGGCAATCCTGCCAACCACGTCGGGCTGTTCTTCGCGATCTGGGTCGCCGCCGCCCTCAGCGCCTTCGCGTTGATCGGCGTCGAGGCCCTGAGGCGGACCCGCCGTCTCCATGCTGGCCTTGCCGACGCGATGGTACTGAATGCCATCGAGGTCTTCCTTCCATCGGCTGGCGCCGGGGCCTGCCTCGGCCTCGTCATCGCCCGCTTCGCCCCGGACCAGATCTGGCTCCTGCCGGGGTTGTGGCAGGTGCTGGTGGGGCTCGGCCTCTTCGCCTCGGCGCGGATTCTGCCGCGGGCCGTGCAGGCCATCGGCGCGTGGTATCTCGTAGCCGGGCTGTTGGTGATCGCCATCTCGGCGGCCGATCACACGTTGTCGCCCTGGACGATGGGCCTGCCCTTCGTGATAGGCCAAGTGGCGCTGGCGATCGTCGTCCAACGCACGGGCGGGGGTGGCGATGGCGATCGCTGACCGCGCGACGGGCCGTTTCTCGTATGATGGTCTCGACCGCATCATTCACGAGAAGGCGCGCCTCAGCGTGCTGACCTCGCTCGCCGCCCACCCCAAGGGCCTGCCCTTCCCCGACTTGAAGCGCATGTGCGGGCTCACGGACGGTAACCTCAGCCGACACCTTTCGGTGTTGAGCGAGGCGGACTTCGTGAATCTCGAAAAGGGCGTCTCACAGAACCGCCCTCAAACGATCTGTCGCCTGACCCATAGTGGTCGCGAGCGATTTCTGGGCTACCTCGCCGTTCTGGAGCAGGTCGTGCGCGACGCGGCGAGAGCCGCCGAGCGCGCGTCCGATACAGGACGTAACGGCGGCCTCAAACCGGTCACGAAACCGGCCTGACACCGCCCGACCGCTCAGCAACCATTAACCGGCATCCGATGCACTCTGCCAACGCCGACACGTCCGGAGACTTTACGATGCAAAGCGAAGCGGAGCCCCGCGCCCTGCACGCCGCCATCATCATGGATGGCAATGGCCGCTGGGCGGCGGGTCGTGGGCTTCCCCGTCTCGCGGGCCATCGGCGCGGCGTCGAAGCCATCCGCCGGACGGCGGAGGCCTGTCCCGATCTCGGGATCGGCACGCTGACGCTCTACGCCTTCTCCGCCGATAACTGGCAGCGCCCGGCCGATGAGGTCGGCGGGCTGATGCGACTGCTGCGCACTTACCTCCGCAACGAGACCCAGCGCCTTGCGCGTTCGGGCACGCGTCTCAGCGTGGTCGGCCGCCGTGACCGTCTGCCTGCGGGCATTCCCGAGGCCATCGCCGCCGCCGAGGCCGCGACGGCGGAGGGCCGCCGGCTGCACCTGCGGATCTGCGTCGATTACTCCGCACGCGACGCCATCATCGAAGCTGCGCGGCGGCTCGAAGGCGGCGAGGCGACCCGGGAGTCCTTCGGCGCCATGGTCGCGGGTGAGATGCATGGCTCCCCGGTCGAGGTCGATCTGCTGATCCGCACGGGCGGGGAGAAGCGCCTGTCCGACTTCCTGCTCTGGGAGGCAGCCTACGCCGAACTGCATTTCACCGACCGGATGTGGCCGGAATTCGGTGAGGAGGACCTTGCCCTCGCCGTGGCCGATTTCGCCCAGCGCGACAGGCGTTTCGGCGGGTTGAAATCGTCGCGGGTGATGGTGGCGGCCTGATCCGCCTCGCTTGACGCTGGCACGCGGACGCGCAGAGGCTTTCCCGATGAGCCTGCCCCTCGCCCGCCGCCGCATCCTCCTCGTCATCGGTGGAGGAATCGCGGCCTACAAGTCTCTCGATCTCATTCGCCGCCTGCGCGAGCGCGGGGCGAGCGTGTGCCCGGTGCTGACGGCGGGCGCTCAGGAATTCGTGACACCGCTTGCCGCCGCCGCCCTGGCGGGGGAGCGGGCACATACGGATCTGTTCGACCGGGCGAACGAAGCCGAGATCGGCCATATCAAGCTCGCCCGGCAGGCGGATGCGGTGGTCGTCGCCCCCGCCACCGCCGACCTGATGGCGCGCATGGCCAACGGCCATGCCCCGGACCTCGCCTGTACGATCCTGCTGGCGACGACCCTGCCGATCCTCATCGCCCCGGCGATGAACGTGAAGATGTGGGCGCATCCGGCGACACAGCGGAACCTCGCGACCCTCAAGGGTGATGGCGTGCGCGTCGTCGGGCCGAATGCCGGGCCGATGGCCGAACCGGAATCGGGGCCGGGCCGGATGGCGGAGCCGACCGAGATCGCGGACGCGCTCGTGACCCTGCTGAACGAGGCCTCGGGCGAAAAGCCGGGTCTCGGCTTTCTCGCCGGGCGCCCCGGCCCGCAGGAAGCGAAGCCGCTGGCCGGACGACGGGTGCTCGTCACGTCGGGGCCGACGCATGAGCCGATCGATCCGGTTCGCTACATCGCCAATCGCTCTTCGGGCCGACAGGGCCACGCCATCGCGGCGGCGGCGGCGCAGGCCGGGGCGGCGGTCACGCTGGTCTCCGGTCCGGTCTCCCTCGCCGATCCGGCGGGGGTGGACGTGATCCATGTCGAGACCGCGCGCGAGATGCTATCTGCCGTCGAGGCGGCGCTCCCCGCCGACATCGCCATCTTCGCTGCTGCCGTGGCCGATTGGCGCCCGGAGGTCGAGGCGTCCGCCAAGAAGATCAAGAAGGATGGGGCCGGTCCCGCGCCTCTCGCGCTCGCGGAAAACCCAGATATCCTCGCGACCATCGCGAGACGGGGCGAGGGGCGGCCCGGTCTTGTCGTCGGCTTCGCGGCCGAGACCGATTCCGTGCTCGATCACGCCCGCGCCAAGATCGCCCGGAAGGGATGTGACCTCATCGTCGCCAACGATGTCTCCGCCGAGGGCGGGGTGATGGGGGGCACCGAGAACACGGTGCATCTGATCGGCCGTGATGGCGGCGTCGAATCCTGGCCGCGCGCCGCCAAGGACGAGGTGGCGCGTCGGTTGGTGGCGCGGTTCGCGGAGCTGATAGCCGCCGTTTGATCTCAAATCGTCACTGCGAGGGAGTGCGAAGCAATGACGAGTTGCGTGGTCTAAGCCGCTTCGAGGAAGGCGAAAGTGTCCTCTGTGGACAGCGCGTCGAGGGCTTCCGTCAGCCTGACGACCAGGGCGGCGATCTCATCCGGAAACAGCACCGGGTGCTCCAAGCCGAAAGCCGTGTCGAGCGCCGGGCCGATGCTCGCGAGGATTGGGGGCCGCTGCCGCTCCGGCGTGGCGCCGGTCGAGACGAGGGCAGGAAAGGCCCGGTAGGCGAGCATGGCGGCGGTGATCCGGTGCGAACGCCCTCGGTCAAGAGCGCACGGCCAAGCTGCCTGCCGCCGGTTGAACGGTGGCTGAAGGGATTCCTTACCGAAGAGTTATCCCCAGAACGTAAACGACACCCGCACGCCGACGAATGCGCGGGCCGCATTGCCTCGCGCTATCCCCCGGCACTAGAAGCCCCCGAAGGCCGGTGCTTCGAAACCGGCTCAGGGAGATTGCATGCCCCGTCTGTCCCTCATCGCCGGAGCCGCACTGATCGCCATGACCGCATCTGCTAACGCCGCTGAAACCGTCACCACGCCCACCGGGCTCAAGTACCAGGATGAGGTGGTCGGCACCGGCCCCTCTCCGAAGGCTGGCCAGCAGGTCACCGTTCAGTACACGGGCTGGCTCGATGAGGGCGGCAAGAAGGGCAAGAAGTTCGACTCGTCGCGCGACCGCAACCAGCCCTTCTCTTTCACCATCGGCGCTGGCCAGGTGATCCAGGGTTGGGACCAGGGCGTGATGACCATGAAGACGGGTGGCAAGCGCACCCTGATCATCCCGCCGGAGCTGGGCTACGGCGCCCGTGGTGCGGGCGGTGTCATTCCCCCGAACTCCACGCTGATCTTCGACGTCGAGCTTCTCGGCGCGAAGTAAGCGACAAGGTGTGAGTCCGATGGCTGCGCGAGCGTAGGTTCCCAGTTTCGATGCTGTTCGCGCAGCTGTCCGATGATCTCTTCAGGCCCCTGGCCTCGCCGAGCCGCGCGTTCAACGCGGCTCTGCTTCTTCATCTGCACCGAAGGGTGCTCGGTGCCGAGCCGGTCCGGAAGGCCGAACTTCTGGCCGAGATCGGCGATTTCGCCGCCGGATGGAGCGAGCCGGACGTCCATGGCGACGAACCGGTGCCGCCGGACCCAGTCGAGCGCCGGGCCATCCCCTATCGCCGCCTCCTCGATTCCGGCTGGCTGATCGAGCGCCGGGAACGCTACGTGCCCGTGGTCGAGTTCGACCCGGAGGCGCGGCTCCTTCTCGAAGAGCTCTCGCGGCTGGAACGGGGCGAGACTCGCTCCTACGGAGGCGCCGTGCTCGATGTCCTAGGCGGCTTGGAATCGGCCCTGGCCGATCCGGCCAACCGCTCGGAATCGCTCGCCAACGCCGCCCGCGCTGCAGATGGCTTTCTCTCGCACGTGCGGGGTCTCGCGGCGGGCATGCGCAAGGTCGAGGAGCGGATCCTCCGCGAGCCCGACCGGGCCGCCTCGTTCCGGCTGTTCTTCGAGGAATTCGTCGAGCGCCACCTCATCCGCGATTACCGGACGCTCCATACCCGCTTCAATCCGTTCCGCTTCCGCGCGAGCGTCGTGCGTCTCGCTCATCGTGCCCTGGGCGACGCCCTCGGCATCCGCGCCCTCGCCGAGGGAGCCGAGCGAGAAGGCCGCGCGCCCGACCTCGTGGCTGGCGAACGGATGGTGCGAGCCGATCTCGCCCAGATTCTCGCCGTGTTCGAGGGCGTCGACGGTCATCTCGATGCGGTCGATGCGGTGGTGGTGCGTCTCGAACGCCGGATCGGCGCGACCCTGCGCTATTCGGAGGCGCCCGACCCCGGCACCGTCGAGCGCATCGCTGCCCTGCTTCAGGCGGTCGGCGAGGTTGACGAGGCTCCGGATGTCCCCGCCGACCTGTCGCTTCTGCGTCCGCCCCTCGGGGAGGCCCATCTGCAAACACCCCGCGCTCGTCGCTCGGAGATCTTCATCGAAGCATTGCCCGATCTCGACATCGATCCGGCGGTCGATGCCTTCGCGGCGGCCAAGGCCGATTTCCGCCGCCGGGTGACGGTGACGCCCGAACGCATGCGGGATTTCGTTGAGGCGAAGCTCGCGCGCGGGAAACCCCTACGCGGTTCGAGCATCGCCATTACCGATGTCGATGACTTCGTGGTGTTCCAGCGCCTGCGCGAGATCGACCTGCTGTTCGAAGGCCAGCTTGCCGACGCCTACGCGGTGACGCATCTGACCGAACGCCTCGCCAATGGCTGGCTCGATTGCCCCGACTTCGTGGTCGAGCGTCGCGCCAGGGGGGTGACCCGTGCTTGAGCCCTTCCGCGCCATCATCGACGGCGACGAACCCCCTCCCCCCGGCTCCCGCGCACCCGATGCGGAGGAACTGATCCGGGCCCTTCAGGTGATGCTGAAGGCGCAAGTCGTCTATGCCGACACGCCGGGAATCGGACGGGCCTACGAACTCGCGCGGCACTACGCACCGTTCTTCACCGACTACTTCGCCTGCCTCGGCTATGCCCTGACCGTGGCTCATCGTGACCAGATGGTCTCGCTCAGCCCGGCAGCGGACGCCCCCCGCTACGACATCGCGGGGGAGCGCCTTCGCAAGGACGAGACGCTGGTGCTGCTCGCCCTTCGGCTCCTCTACGAGGAGGGCTTGCGCGATGCCCGCGTCGGGACCGATGGCATCGTGGAGTGTACGACGGACGAGATCGTCGAGAAGATCCGCACCGCCGCCCGCAACGATCCGCCGGACGAGGGGCGCCTGGGGGAGATCCTGCGCCTCTTCGCCCGGCGCGGTGGCCTGAAGCTCGGCGAGCGCGACCGCATCGAGCGCGTCACGCCGCTGGCCCTTCTGCCCGGCCTGACGGTGATCGCGTCCGAGGCCTGGATGGAGCGCTTGCGCTCCTGGGCGGATGCACGGGGCTGAAGTGCCCTCCAGCCCCTGCTGACAACGGGCTTCTCCAAGCCTCGCAGACATAAATCGTCGAGTGGTTCCCCCGAATGCCATCCCTTGCGTCTGGGCTCGACTCCGGCCAACTGGTCCGGCTCCCCAAGCCGGCGGGCGGATTGCATCCCTTGTACCTTCTGACCGACATCTCGATTTCCAACTGGTACCTGATTCGCCGCGAGCAGATCAGGATCCGGGGCGCGGCGGCCCTCGTCGGGCCGACCGGAGCCGGGAAGTCGACCATCTTCGATGCCGTGGGCACCGTGCTTGCGGGCAACAACGCGAGCCGCCTCGCCCTCAACGCCTCGGCCTCGGGCCGCAGCGCACGGACGGTGCGCGACTATTGCCTGGGCTGGATCAGCGACCCGGCCGAGGGCGGGCGTCCGACGCGGGAGGCCTGCGAGACGATTCTCGCCCTTACCTTCGAGAACCCGTCCTCGGGCCGGGTCGTCACGGCGGGCCTCGCCCTGGCGGCGCGGGCGGACGAGGCGAAGGAGACGGTGCTGTCGCGCTTCATTGCGGTCGGTCACCGGTTCGCCATCGCGGATTATGCGCGATCCAATGAGGCGGGCACCTATACAGCGCCCTGGACGGTGATTGCGGCCGACCTGAAGGCCCAGGCCGAGAGCTTCACCGAGTACCGCACCTCCGGCGAGCGGTTCACGGCCGACCTCCTCGCCTCCCTGCGTGAGGGCGCGCCCCCGCCGGAGCCGCGCCACTTCCTGCGCAGCTTCGCCAACGCCGTGGCGTTCAAGCCGATTTTCGACACCAGCGCCTTTGTCCGCGCCTTCGTGCTCGATCCCGAACCGTTGAATGTCGACCGGGTGCGCCAGTCCATCGCGACGTGGAAGTCGCTGCTCGACACGCTCGGCGAATTGGAGGCGCGGCTGGTGCGCCTCAAGCGCCTTCGCGACCGGTATGAGGCGTGGGGTGAGGCCGTCATCGCCTCGGCAGAGCATGAGTTGCGCGCGGCGGTGGCGGAACTGCGCCGCCGCACCCTCGACCTCACCGCCGTGCGCAGCAAACTGCGCGAGGGTGCCGACGAGATGCGCCTCGCCCGGGAGCGCGTCACGGACAGCCGCGGCTTCGTGCGCGACATCGATCGGGAGATCGCCGAGAAGAAGGCGCTGAAGGCCGGGCAGGCCATGGGTGAGCGCCTCACCGCCGCCGATCTCGGCCTGTCGATGCTGGAGCGCGACCGCAAGGAATTCGCGGCCCGCGTGGCCGACCTCGTTTCCCTCGTCGGGCAGATGGCGAGGCTGCAATCGGTAGCGCCGGTGCTGCGGCCGGTCGCACCGCAGGCGGCAAGGCTCGCGGAGTCCTGTGCGCGGGCGAGCCTGCGCAAGGAGACACCCCCGGACGAGATCCTGCGCGCCGACGGTCCTCTGGCGGGGTTGGTCGAGGGCCTCGCCCGTCTCGCACCCTTCGACGAAGCGCTGGAACGCGCGGCGGAAGATGCCGCCCTGAAGGCACGTAGCGCCGAGGCCGAGGCCGAGCGGACTGCGCCTCGCGTCGGCGGAAGCACGGGCGCGCGACTTTCTTCCGACACCCTGGCCTTCCGCGCCGAGTTGGAGCGCAAGGGCATCGAGGCCGTCGCGATCTGTGAGCGCGCCGAAATCACGGACCCGACCTGGGGACCGGCGATCGAGGCGCTGCTCGGTCGCGCCCGCGAGGCGTTGATCGTCGATCCGGATCGGTTGGAAGACGCCTTCGCCGTGCTGCAAGCAGGGCGCGACCGCTTTTACCGCTGTATCCTCGTGAAGACGACCGATACGGCACGGCAGCGGGCGCGCCATGACGATGACGGCGCCATGTCGCTCATCGAGACGAGCGATCCCCATGCCCGCGCCTTCCTCGGTGTGCGGATCGGCGGCTACGACCTTGCCCGCAACGATGCCGAGCTTGCCCGGCTGTCGCGCGCCGTGGCGCCGAGCGGACGCACGACCGCAGGCATGGCCTATTCGGTGACCCGCGGCGTCGATCTGATGATGACGCGCGGCCATCGCGGTCCGACGCCGGAGAGCCGCCGCGTCCACGAAAACGCCACCGCCGAGGCACGGCGTTTGCGCGGCGAGGCGGCGGTTTTGCGCGAAGCCGCGCGCACCGCCGCAGGTATCCGCGCGCGGATCGAACGCGGACTCGACGACATCGATGTCTTGCGCGGCGAGCTCGACGGCATCGAAGGCCGCCGCCGCTCCTTGCAAACCGAGCGCGCCGAGATCGTGAAGCGCGACACGGGTGGGCTCGACGCGGAGATAGCCGCCCTAAATTCTGAGCGGGTCGCCTATCTGCGCGAATTGTCTGAGGATCTCGAACCCAAGCTCGACCGGCTGCTCGCCGAAGAGGCCGCCCTCACCGCGCGGGTCGGCACCATGCGCGAGGCGGCCCGCGCGGCTTTCGCCGCACGGCGGGGCGCGCTGCGTAATTGCGTCGGCGGCGATGCGGCGCGGGTGCGCGTCGCGCGGATGGAGGTGTTCGATCCGGCCGTCGTCGTATCGGCGCGCAAGGCACTCGCGGGGCTCGATCCCAAGAACGCCGGCGCGCTCGCTGCGTCGGAACGCAACCGCGCCCGGGAAGCGGCCGACGCGGCCCGCTCCCATGGCCGGGTGGCCGAGCGAGAATTGGCCGAAGCTTGCGCCACATGGCGGATCGAAAATCCGCTCCGGGCCGGTGACGTACCGGCCATCGAAGGCTTCGCCTGGGTGCGGCGGGAATACGAGGCGGTCGAGGGCCACGAGCTGCGCCGCTACCGCGATCAGGCGGCTCGGGCCGAAGCCGAGATGCGCCGCCTGATGACGGAGGATCTGCTGGCCCGGCTCGCAGACCGGTTCGAGCGTGTGCATACGAGGCTCGCAGCTCTCAACGAACGCCTGTCGGCCCGGTCCTTCACCGGTCAGACCTATGCGTTCGAGGCGGCGGTCGACCGGCGTTATGCGGCCGTCCATGCGCTGGCCGTCGAGGCGGCGCGTTCGCCGGAGGCGGCGCAAGCGCTCCTGACGGGAGAGGTGGAGGGGCCGATGGCTTCGGCGCTCGCCGAGATCACCGCGCTCATCGCGGGCGAGGAGGATGCGAATCGGCTTGCCGACTACCGCAACTACTTCGTCTACGAGATCGGCATGAAGGATAAGGCGGGCAACCGCACCACCATGTCGGCCAGGGCCCTCCGCGGATCCGGCGGCGAGGCGCAGGCGCCGTTCTACGTCGCCATCGCGGCCTCTTTGGCCAGCGCTTATTACCCTGGTGACCGGCCGGGCGCCGAGCATCCGGGACTCGGCCTCTGCCTGCTGGACGAGGCTTTCTCGAAGCTCGACGTACGCAACTCTCAGGCGCTGGTCGATCTGTACCGTGCCTGGGGCCTGCAATTGCTGATCGCCGCGCCCGAGGACAAGCGTACGACCCTGACGGAGGTGATGGACACCATCGTCACGGTCTACAAGAGCCCGGACCTTTCCGCTGTGAGGATCGAATCCGAGCATCCGCTCGAAGCGGCGCGGCGTGCGCTGCATGCGATCAACCCCGACCACCGGGGGATCGAGGGCTTCCGGCAGCAGGACGCCGCGGAATAGCCCGGAGGGGGCGGGTTGGGCGGCTTCGCCGTCCCCGCAATCCCCGAAGTTCAGTTCAGGTAGGTGCGGATCCAGTTCGGGGAGAGGATCTCGCCCTCTTCGGTGATGATCCAGGGCTGCTTGGCCGGGTCGGTCAGAGCGCCCGCAGCGGCGGCGATCGCCTCGCGCAGGGTGCCGTACCGCTCGGGCTGCGCCAGCGGGGCGCTCGCGGGAGCCGTACGCCAGATGGTCAGATCGGCCGGGCGTTCGAGAGCTTCGGTTTCCATGGCTTCGTACTCTTCCTTCGAGAAACGCGGTCTTCGGGTCACACGCCATCCCCCGCAAACCCAGAGGGGTCAGCGTTAGAAGGGTGGCGTCCAATACAAGCTTCTGTGCGGCAGCTTTGAGATCTGTTCTCGCCCTAATTCCGGTCGCCCCCGCCTTCGCGGCAGAGATGTGGCGGCTTTAGTCGGCCGCGACTGGAATTCGACGCTCGATCACTGAGCTGCACTTATGATGATTGTTCGACTCGAAAAATGACCATTCCGTTAGTGAGCCTGACATGGTCACTCCGGCTGTTGCCGACCACCCCAGCGCATGGGGACTTGTTGACGCTTCGAACCTGAACGCGCACTTAAGGCCCCGCTAAGCCCCCGTTCCCTAGTCCATCGTCCCGGAGAGCCCCGTGCCGGACCGCACCCGACGCCTCGTGCTCGCGCTGGTTCTGCTGTTCCTGGGGCTTGCCGTGGTGCAGCCCTACGTTACGCCGCTTCTGTACTCTGCCAGCACACCGCGCATCGTCGCCGCGAGGGGCGATCTCGCCGACAATGAGAAGTCGACGATCGCCCTGTTCGAGCGGGCAAGTCCGTCCGTCGTCCACGTCTTCGCCCAGGCTGCGGCGCAAGATCGCGGCTTGCTGGATATCGACAACGAGAGCGAGGGCGAGAGTGGCAACGGCGGCACGCAGACCGGCACGGGCTTCGTCTGGGACGGTGCGGGTCACATCGTCACCAACACCCACGTGGTGCAGGCGGCAGCGCAATCGGGCGGCTCAGTCTCCGTCCGGCTGAGTTCCGGCGAAGTCGTGCCCGCCACCCTGATCGGCATGGCGCCGTCCTATGACCTCGCGGTGCTGCAACTCGGGCGCAGTCTGCGGCTGCCCCCGCCGCTCGCCATCGGGACGTCAGCGGATCTCAAGGTCGGCCAATCGACCTTCGCCATCGGCAATCCGTTCGGGCTCGATCATACCCTGACCACGGGCGTGATCAGCGCCGTGCGCCGCCGCATGCCGACGAGCGAGGGGCGAGAGGTCTCGGGCGTGATCCAGACGGATGCGGCGATCAATCCCGGCAATTCCGGCGGGCCTCTGCTCGATTCTGCCGGGCGGCTGATCGGGGTGAACACCGCCATCGTCTCGCCCTCGGGCGCCAGCGCGGGCATCGGTTTCGCGATCCCCGTCGATGTGGTGAACCGGGTCGTGCCGGAACTGATCAAGGCGGGCCGGGTGCGCAATCCCGGCATCGGCATCATCGCCGGGCAAGAGGCTACCGCCGCGCGCCTTGGGATCGACGGCGTGGTGGTGCTGCGGGTGCTCCGCGGCTCGCCCGCTGCGCAGGCCGGCATCCGCGGTGTCGATGCGCAGACCGGGACGGTTGGAGACATCATCGTCTCGGCGGGCAGCCGTGAGGTCCATCGCCTTGCCGACCTGACCGCCGCGATCGCCGAGGCCGGCATCGGCGCGACGATCGAGCTCGGGATTCTGCGCGACGGCCGCCTGCGGCAGGTCCGCGTCGGAACGACGGATGTGGCGGAGAACCGGCAATGAAGCGGCTTTCCCTCTTCGCGCTCACGCTGCTGATTCCCGCCTCTGTTCTTTCGGCCGAGCCGGAGCCGCGCCCGCGTTTCTGCGCGGAGGATTTGCCGGAGGGCGTTCGCCTGCCGGGTACGCCGCCCTGCCCCGCCACGCCCAACCGGAAGCCGAAGGCCGACGGCTTCCGTGATCTCGGCAACGGCCTGTCCGTCCGGATCGGTGGCCGGGTCAGCGCCGAATACGGCATGAACCGCTGATGCTCCTTCTCCTTGGTTTGCTCGCCTGTTTCGGTCTGTGGTGGCTTTCGAAGAAACCGCGCGGCCTCAAGGCCGTCTTCGCAGCCTTCCCCCGTCACCGCCTCGCCGGATGGGCCGCCTTGGCTGCGGCCGGGTTCCTTCTCCTGCACGGCAACCTGCCGTTAGCCGCACTGCTCGGGATTGGCGGTCTGTGGAGCCTTGAGGGACCGCAGGGCATGGGTCGACGCCTGCGCAGCCTGATGGGGGGCGGTGTCGGCGCAGCGCGGCGCGTGCGCACGCGCCTCATCGCCGTGGCGATTTTGGCGGATGGCAGCTTCGCGGCAGGCCGGGTGCGGGCGGGACCTCTCAAAGGGGCTCCACTCGACGGCCTCGGCTTACCCGCGCTTACGGGATTGCTCGCCCTCTGCCGTTCGGAGGACCCGGAGGGCGCAGTCGTCCTAGAGGCTTATCTCGACCGCCGGGCGCCCGGATGGCGTGTAGACGCTGAGCGCGATCGAGACGCGTGGGCGCGCGGTGCGGCGAAGCCAGGGGCGATGGCGCAGGAGGAGGCGTACCAGATCCTGGGGCTTGAGAGCGGGGCGACCACTGAGCAGATCCGGACGGCCCACCGGACGCTGATGAAGCGCGCCCACCCCGACCAGGGGGGAAGTGCCGAGGGGGCGGCGCAGCTCAACGCGGCCCGGGATCGTTTGCTGAACCGACATCGCTGAACTCCACGCGCGTTGCCAGGTTGCGTCGATGATCGGCGGCTCCGTACGAGAAGCCGCCGTGTGCGGGGCACCCGGCGGTTTCGGCCGGGTGCGATGTCAGGATGGTAAGCGAAATGTCTTGAAAGGGCGTTTCCGCAGAGAAACTAGCTGCGGGTTGCGAAGCAGCTGAAGCCGCTGCGCTTCAGGGCGAGGCAAGCGTCCTGTGCCGTCTCCTGCTCGGAGAAGCCGGAGAAGCGGGCGCGGTAGAGCGTGGCGCCGCCATGCTCGACCTTCACGGTGTAGGGGGCGGCTTTCGACAGGCTGCCGCCGACCTTCGCGCGAGCCTGCGACAGCATCGAACGCGCCTTCTCCTCGTCGTCCATCGCGCCGAGCTGAATCACCCAGGCAGTCGGCGTCATCTTCGGGCCGGACAGGGGCTTCGGCGGCTCATCGCGCTCGTTCGAGCCGACGCGGGCCGAGATCTTGCCGCTGCTCGGGAAGGAAGGCTGCACGGCCTGCTCAGCATAGGCCTGAGCCGCCTTCGGCAGGGCCTGAAGGCCGGAGCGGTGGCTGCTTCCAGGCGTTGTCGTGCGGGCGGGGGAGATGTCCAAAGGTTCGCCGGTGGAGTTCGTCGTCTCCACGTCGTCCTCTTCCGCCGAGGCGACCTGCGTGCGGGTCCGCGAGACCGCATCGGCCACGACCGCCGGGCGGGCGCTCGCCACCTCGGTCACGGGCGCGGCGGTCCGAGCACCGGCATAAGCACGCGGCAGGTTGCTGCGCACGAGGTTGGCCATGATCTGGTCACGGCTGGCACCGGACCGGCCGCCGAGGACGATGGCGACGATCTGGTGCCCGTCGGACTTCGCCGCCGTCATCAGGTTGAAGCCGGAATCGCGGGTGTAGCCGGTCTTGATGCCGTCCACGCCTTCGACATTGCCGAGCAGGCGGTTGTGGTTGCCGATCACCCGGCCACGGAAGGCGAAAGAGCGGGTCTGGAAATAGCGGTAGTAGCGCGGGAAGCGGTCTTGAATCGCCCGGGCGAGGATCGTCAGGTCGCGGGCGGTGGTGAGCTGCTCGGGGTCCGGCAGGCCGGACGCGTTGGCGTAGTGGGTGCGGCTCATGCCGAGCGCACGGGCCTTGGCCGTCATCATCTCCGCAAAGCGCTCCTCGGACCCGGCGATGTTCTCACCGATGGCGCAGGCGACGTCGTTGGCGGACTTCGTCACGATCGACTTGATCGCGTCCTCGACGGTAATCGTCTGGCCGGGGCGGATGCCGAGCTTCGAGGGCGCCTGGGCGGCGGCGTGGGCCGAGATCGTCAATTCGGAATCGAGGGCGAACTTGCCGCGCTCCATCTGTTCGAACAGCATGTAGAGCGTCATGACCTTGGTGATCGAGGCCGGATGGCGCAGCGCATCCTCGTTCACCGCGTGGAGGGTCTTGCCGGTCTTGGCATCGACGACCATCGCCGCGTAGGGCGGGTTGTAGCCGCCACCGGACACATGTCTGTGATGGGCGGCATGCTTGCCATGGCGGCCTCGCCGCGCGTCGGCGGGGGTTACGAAAGCGCTCATGACCGCTACGGCCACCAGTGCAGACGGGACTGCACGCGCCGTAAGGCGGGGAACTCCAACGATACGCATGCGCCCGAACGCCCTCACCGTGCCGGCTCCGCACCGGCCTCCGCCCCTCGCAAGGACGCCCGTCGGCGCGGTGCGTCCACATCGATGAAACCATGAGGTTGAGCGGTTACGGGCGGGTTAACCGGATTGACATTGAACGCTTTTCTCTCAGGCCTGATCGGCGCTTGACGCTCGCGGAGGCGACGCACACACTCCTTCGCCGTTCGATCCACGCATGCCCCTGCAGTCGTGGGGCGGCCTGACGAATGAGGCCGCCCGATGCCGCAATTCCTCACCCTTTCGCCTGCCGGGCGTCGGCGCGAACCGTGAGGTTTTACTCGTCAGCCTTCGTGTGTCTCCGCACCGCTCCGAGCTGCCCATCGCCTCGGGCGGTTCTAAGTTCGGACACGAGCGCGCAGGCGTCTGGCGAAGTCGGCTCACCGTCTGTAGATTGCGGGGGGAGCGACGAAGGTTCGGTCGGACAGCGCCGATTCCACCGATCGCATGACAGCTTCGGGGGACGGTCTGCCCAGCCTCAAGGGATCGGTTCGACGGATATGATACGCGTTCCAAATATGGGAACGGAGCCAGTGCGGACGGCGTTCGCGATCACTGCCACGGGTTCAAGGGAGCCGGGGGGCGATGACCGCTCGAACACCGCCATCATCACCCGCACCAAGCCGCGCACGAAGCGGCCCAGCCTTTACCGTG
The DNA here is from genome assembly GCF_049887755.1 of Methylobacterium sp. NFXW15. NCBI lineage: Bacteria > Pseudomonadati > Pseudomonadota > Alphaproteobacteria > Hyphomicrobiales > Methylobacteriaceae > Methylobacterium > Methylobacterium sp. NFXW15. The sequence continues at coordinate 239,146 of NZ_JAGEKG010000007.1, forward strand.
TGCTGCTGCTCAACGACGACTACACCCCGATGGAATTCGTGGTGCTGGTGGTCGAGCGGTTCTTCAACAAGAGCCACGAGGACGCGTACCGGATCATGATGCACGTTCATCAGAACGGCGTCGGTGAGTGCGGGGTGTTCACCTATGAGGTCGCGGAGACCAAGGTGACGCAGGTCATGGACTTTGCCCGCAAGCACCAACATCCTCTCCAGTGCGTTATGGAAAAGAAATAGGCGCCGCTCGCGGTAGGCACGAAGGACAGAGGCCCGCTTTGCCAAGCTTCTCACGCAGCCTAGAACAAGCCCTTCACCGGGCGCTCGCCCTGGCAGGAGAGCGCCGCCACGAATACGCGACGCTCGAACATCTCCTGTTAGCCCTGGTCGATGATCAGGATGCGGCCGCGGTGATGCGGGCCTGCAATGTCGAAATCGACACGCTGCGCCGCAGCCTCGTCGAATATGTCGACACCGAACTCTCCAACCTGACCGGCGACGGGCGGCAGGATGCGAAGCCCACGGCGGGCTTCCAGCGGGTGATCCAGCGGGCGGTGATCCACGTCCAATCCTCCGGACGCGAGGAAGTGACCGGCGCGAACGTACTCGTGGCGATCTTCGCCGAGCGCGAGAGCCATGCCGCCTACTTCCTGCAGGAGCAGGACATGACCCGCTACGACGCGGTGAACTACATCAGCCACGGTATCGCCAAGCGCCCCGGCGCCAGCGACGCGAAGCCGGTGCGTGGCGCCGAGGACGAGGGACCGGCCGAGCGTCCGAGCGACGACGGAGAGGCGCGCGGCACGAAGAAGAAGGGCGATGCGCTCGACGCCTACTGCGTCAACCTCAACAAGAAGGCCCGCGAGGGTAAGATCGACCCGCTGATCGGCCGCCACGCCGAGGTGGAGCGGACGATCCAGGTGCTCTGCCGCCGCCAGAAGAACAACCCGCTGCTGGTGGGCGACCCCGGCGTCGGCAAGACGGCAATCGCCGAGGGACTTGCCCGCAAGATCATCCAGCACGAGGTGCCGGAGGTTCTGGCCGAAGCGACCGTGTTCTCCCTCGACATGGGCACGTTGCTCGCGGGCACCCGCTATCGGGGCGACTTCGAAGAGCGCCTCAAGCAGGTGATGAAGGAGATCGAGGCGCACCCGAACGCCATCATGTTCATCGACGAGATCCACACGGTGATCGGCGCCGGTGCGACCTCGGGCGGCGCCATGGATGCCTCGAACCTGCTGAAGCCCGCCCTCGCTTCGGGGACGCTGCGCTGCATCGGCTCGACCACCTACAAGGAGTACCGCCAGTACTTCGAGAAGGACCGCGCCCTGGTGCGCCGCTTCCAGAAGATCGACGTCAACGAGCCGTCGATCCCGGACGCGATCGAGATCGTGAAGGGCCTGCGCCCGTATTTCGAGGAGTTCCACAAGCTCAAGTACACGACCGATGCCGTGAAGGCGGCGGTGGAGCTGTCGGCCCGCTACATCAACGACCGCAAGCTGCCGGATAAGGCGATCGACGTGATCGACGAGACGGGCGCTTCGCAGATGCTCGTGCCGGAGGCTCGCCGCAAGCGGACCATCGGCGTGAAGGAGATCGAGGCGACCATCGCCACGATGGCCCGCATCCCGCCGAAGACCGTCTCGAAGGACGACGCGGTGGTTCTCCAGAACCTGACCGAGAGCTTGAAGCGCGTGGTCTACGGTCAGACCGGCGCGATCGAAGCCCTTACTTCGGCGATCAAGCTGGCCCGCGCGGGCCTGCGTGATCCGGATAAGCCGATCGGTTCGTACCTGTTCGCGGGTCCGACCGGTGTCGGCAAGACCGAGGCGGCCAAGCAACTTGCGGCTTCGCTCGGCGTCGAGATGCTGCGCTTCGACATGTCGGAATACATGGAGCGGCACACCGTCTCGCGCTTGATCGGTGCGCCCCCCGGCTATGTCGGGTTCGATCAGGGCGGCCTGCTGACCGACGGCATCGACCAGCACCCGCATTGCGTGCTGCTGCTCGATGAGATCGAGAAGGCCCACCCGGACCTGTTCAACATCCTGCTGCAGGTGATGGACCACGGGAAGCTGACCGATCACAACGGCAAGCAGGTCGATTTCCGTAACGTCATCATCATCATGACGTCGAATGCAGGCGCGTCCGATCTCGCGAAGTCGGCCTACGGCTTCACGCAGAACAAGCGCTCGGGTGACGACGTGGAGGCGATTAACCGGCTCTTCGCGCCGGAATTCCGGAACCGTCTCGATGCGATCATCTCTTTCGGCCACCTGCCGAAGGAGGTCGTGGCCAAGGTGGTGGACAAGTTCGTGCTTCAGCTCGAAGCGCAGCTCGCCGACCGCAACGTCACCATCGAGCTGTCGGACGAGGCACGCGATTGGCTGGTGGAGCACGGCTACGACGATGCGATGGGCGCACGGCCCATGGCTCGCCTGATCCAGTCCACGATCAAGACACCGCTCGCCGACGAAGTGCTGTTCGGAAAGCTGAAGGACGGCGGCGCAGTGCGCGTCGTGGTCCGCAAGCCGGAGGATGCCGAAGCGAAGGCCGGTGCGAAGGATTCGCTGGCCTTCGAGTTCCCGGCGGGTCCGGCCATGCCGAAGCCTGAGGCGGATGTCGCCAACGCGACGAAGCGCAAGCGCGCCAAGCCCCGTTCGGTGACGCGGAAGAAGACGCCCAAGAACGACAAGGGCGGTGGTGGCTCCGGGGGCGGGGTAAAGACCGTGCCTAAAGTGCCTCTGGTTCGGGCCTGATGAATTGCCGACCGGGGCTTGGGCTTCCGGTCGGCGATGAGCCAGTCTATGACCCCCGCGACGCAATCGCGCCGCGGGGAGGAGGCGCCCGATGACTGAAGACCTGCGGGAAGGCCCCCTTACCTCCTTGACGCAGACGGCCCCTGCTCCGAAGCAGAAGCCGTCCGGCCGCGAAATGCGCCGCATCCGGCGGCGCCGTCGTCGTCGCGGCGAGGAAATGCTCGCGTGGGTGCTCGTGCCGTTGATCTGCTTCGGCATCTACTGGTGCATCACCGCCGGTTTTGAATTCATGGGAACGTCGCCGGGTCAGGTCTGGGACCAGCTCATGCAGGTCAAGGCGATGATGGAGAAGCGGCACTGACGCGCTTGGCCCGGCGCTGCCGCTGAGGCGGGAGCCGGGACCATGTTAACGCGCCGCGCGGCCCTCGCCGCTGGTCTCTTCACTGCCATGCCATTTCCGGCCAGGGCTGCGTCCGGCCCGGTTGCCATTGTCGGCGCCGGGGCAGCGGGTCTTGCGGCGGCCGAAACGTTCCGCCGGGCGGGTCATCCGTTCGTCCTCTTGGAAGCTCGGAACCGCATCGGCGGGCGTGCCCATACCGATCACTCCCTCGGCCCGGAGGCGGCGTTCGATGCCGGGGCCCAGTACATTCACTGGGCCGAACGCAATCCCTGGTCCGCGATCGCGCGCGAGAGGGGCGTAAGGCTCAGCGATCAGGAGGGCTGGGCGCGCAATCTCTTCATCGACGGTCGGCCCGCGACGGAAGAGGAACGCAAGCGGCGACGGGCGGGCTTCACCGGGCTCGATTCGCTGATCGCGCCGAAAGGCGAGGACGCGTCCCTCGCCGATGAGGTTCGCCTCGCTGCCCCGGAGGTCCAAGCGGCCGTGTCGGGCCTCAGCCGATTGTCCCTCGGCGAGGATCCCGCTCGGGTATCAGCTATGGACTACGACCGGCTCTGGTCTGGAAGCGACCTCTGGGTCGACGGCTATGGCGACCTCATGGTCCACCATTACGCGCATCTTCCGGTGCGGCTGAATTCTGCGGTTCAGCGTATCGATTGGTCGGGCCCGGGCGTACGCCTGCACCTCCAAGGCGGCATCCTCGACGCGGCAGCGGCCATTGTCACTGTGCCGGTCGGCGTCTTGAAGAGTGGCGCACTCGTTTTCACGCCCGCCCTGCCCTCTCCCACGCAGGGGGCGCTCAGTGGCCTGACAATGGGGGCCTACACCAAGGTTGCTCTGCGGCTCGACCGGGCCAAGGTCGATCCTAAGGCCATCGGCGACGCCGTCTCCGTCGTGCGAGACGGACCGACGATCTACCTGGAGATGGGCCCATTCGGGCATCCCGTCGCCATCGCCAATCTCGGCGGCGACATGGCGCGCGATCTGTGTCGCGCGGGCGAAGCTGCAGCGGTTTCGCTCGCAACCGAGCGACTTGCCGTCTTGCTGGGAGCACAGGCGAGCGGCGCAGTGACGGGTGGTCGGCTTGCGGGGTGGTGGACGGATCCGTTCGCTCGCGGATCCTACTCCATCGCCCTGCCCGGCCATGGGGACGCGCGCGACGCCCTTCAGGCGCCGATCGGCGAACGCATCTATCTCGCGGGCGAGGCCCTCGCTGGGCCGAGGGCCATGACGGTGGGCGGCGCGACCCTGGATGGAGAGCGCGCCGCAAAAGTCTTGCTCAAGCGGCTTCCGGCCTGAATTCAGTCCCGGCGCAGGACGTGGACACTGAACAGGGCGTCCGCGTCGGTCCAGGCAGTGACTGTCTGCCAACCCGCGCGGGCGGCCAGGGCGCGGAAGGTTTCGAGCGTGTATTTGTAGCTGTTCTCGGTATGGATCGTTTCGCCCTGGCGGAATGCGAAGCTGTCACCGCCGATGCGTACGGTTTGGTCCTTGCGCGAGACGAGGTGCATCTCGATCCGCGAGGCCTGCGTGTTGAACACTGCGCGATGCTCGAAGGCGTCGAGATCGAAATCTCCACCGAGTTCGTGATTGATCCGCTTCAAGAGGTTCATATTGAACGCTGCCGTGACACCGGCGGCGTCGTCATAGGCTGCTTCCAGGCGGTCCTTGTCCTTCACCAAGTCAACACCGAGGATCAACAGCGCATCGGGACCGAGGATCTCGCCGAAGCTGTCGAGCAGGGCTTCTGCTTCGGCCGGTTCGAAGTTGCCGACGGTCGAGCCGGGGAAGAAGCCGGCACGCGGCGCCATCCCGGTCGTCTCGGGCAGGGGGAAAGGCTTCGTGAAATCCGCGACCACCGGCTCGACGGCGAGATCGGGGAAATCGTGTCGAAGTGTCTTGGCTTGATCAGCCAGGAACTCGCCGGAGACGTCCACGGGCACATAGGCGGCGAGGTCGGGAAGATGGCGCAGTAGCCGCCGGAGCTTGGCGGTCGAGCCGCTGCCGAACTCCACCAAGGCGGCTTGCTTCGGCAGGACGTTTGCGATCTCGGGCCCACGTGCATCGAGGATGCCGACCTCGGTTCGCGTCGGGTAGTATTCCGGCAGGGCCGTGATCTGCTCGAACAGCTCCGAGCCCGCTGCATCGTAGAAGTACTTCGGCGACAGCGTCTTAAGTGGCTTCGACAGGCCCGCGCGGACATCCGCGAGGAAGATCGGATCGGCCGCGACGGCCTCGGGGAAGGTCGGGTTGACGGTCACGGCGGACTCCGGTCTTCGAACAGGAAAGCGATGCGTCGCCGCGTCGGGCGGCGCATCCTTCAGGACAGCGGCTCGGCCAGACGCAGCCCGGTGAATTGCCAACGCTGATGGGGGTAGAAGAAGTTGCGATAGGTCGAGCGCGCGTGGCCCTCCGGGGTCGCCACCGACGAGCCGCGCAACACGAATTGGTTCGACATGAACTTGCCGTTGTACTCACCCAGAGCGCCCGGCAGAGGCCGGTAGCCGGGATAGGCGAGGTACGCGCTACGGGTCCATTGCCAGACCAGGCCATAGGCATCGGGCAGGTCGCCGTTGCGGGCGGCTACTTCCCACTCGAACTCTGTCGGAAGGACCCGGCCCGCCCAGCGGGCATAGGCGTCGGCCTCGTAGTAGCTCACATGGGTGACGGGCGCGTCGGGATCGACCGGCTTCGGCCCGGCGAGGCTCGCCTGCAGCCATTGCCCGTCATGCCGCCGCCAGTAGCCCGGAGCCTCCCAACCCTGTCCCTGAGCGGCGTACCACCCGTCGTTCAGCCACAGGTCCTGCCGCCCATAGCCACCATCTTCCATGAAGGCGAGCCAGTCGCGGTTGCGCACCAGCGCCCGGTCGATTCGTACCGGCAGGATCAGGCTGTCGTGACGCGGCGATTCATTGTCGTAGGAGAAGCCCTCGCCCTCGTGGCCGATGGCGGTGATGGCCTTGTCGAGCGTCACGCTCCCCACCTCCGTCGAAGCCGCCGGGAAGCGCCAACCCTCGTCGTAGACAGGATCGAGCGGGTTCTGCGCGAAGGCGTGCAGAATATCGGTCCAGAGCAGCTCTTGGTGCTGTTGTTCGTGGAACAGACCGATCTCAAGGATCGGGAGGATGTCCGCCAGCGCCTTTTCGGAGGCCTGCCCGAGCAGGGCTTCGACGGCGCGGTCGACATGGGCGCGATAGGTCGCCACCTCCGCGCAGGTCGGCCGGGTGATGAGCCCGCGTTGCGTGCGCGGCTGGCGCGGGCCGGCGGCGACGTAATACGAATTGAACAGGTAATGCAGGCGCGGATCGTGGATCGCGTAGCCGGGCAGATGCTCTGCGAGCAGGAACTGCTCGAAGAACCACGTCACATGCGCCCGGTGCCACTTGGTCGGGCTCGCATCCTCCATCGACTGGATCTGCTGATCCTCGGGGGAGAGCGGCGCGGCCCGGCGCTCCGTCTCCGCGCGCACGACGCGATAAGCGTCGATCCAAGCCTGCCGGTCGATCGGCCTCGCCGTGACGGGCGGGGGCGGAAAGGCCGGGCGCGGTGCGTCCTGCCTGTCGTCCGTGGAGAGTGCGGCGGTGGCAGCCATGCAGATCCTTCCCTCTCGGCCGGAACCCGAAGGAGAGTTTTCTCGCCCTGAGGCGTTGCGAGGCAGATAGTCTTCGGCGCAGGCGCAGCAACCGGCACGCGTCGATTGTGTACAGCCACGCTCGTTGGAGCCGTTCCGGTGTCCGGTGGATTGATGGGATAGCGAGCCTTTCTGTTGCCGCTTTGAGGCGGCCTTAACCAACCCCCGGGAAGCTCGTTATCCGTTCAGAGGGGAGAGGTGAGCGTTGCGATGCGGATCGACCTGATGGCTGGCGCCGGTCTGTCCTTCGCCCCGGTTGTCTCGGCACCGGAGCCGACGATCCTGCTGTTCGATTCCGGCCTCGGTGGTCTCACCGTGCTCGAAGCGGTGCGCCGGGCCCGTCCCGATGCCCGGTATGTCTACGCGGCCGACGATGCCGCCTTCCCCTATGGCCGCCTGTCGGAAGCCGCCCTGGTCGCACGCGTGCTCGATGTGATGGGCCAGCTCATCGCGGCGCACCGGCCCGATCTCGTGGTCATCGCCTGCAACACGGCATCCACCCTCGTGCTGCCTGCCCTGCGCCAGCGCTTCTCGACGCCATTCGTCGGTGTCGTGCCGCCGATCAAGCCTGCCGCTGCCACCACGCGGTCGGGTCTCATCACCTTGTTGGCGACACCCGGCACGGTGGCCCGCTCCTACACACGCGACCTGATCGCCACCTACGCCTCGTCATGCTCCGTGACGCTGGTCGGATCGCGCAATCTCGCGACCTTCGCGGAGGCCGAGATGGCGGGCAGCCCGGTCGATGACGCGACCCTGGCCGCCGAGGTCGCGTCCTGCTTCGTCACCACCGAGGATGGGCGACGGACGGATGTCGTGTGCCTCTCCTGCACACATTACCCCCTGTTGCTTCCGCGCCTGCGGGCCCTCGCCCCCTGGCCCGTGAGTTGGATCGATCCGGCACCCGCCATTGCCCGGCGGGTGGTACAGTTGCTCGGGCCGGGGGCACGGACGGAGCCGCACGGCGTCCTCGCCGCCTTCACCGCCGGAACCTGCCTGACCGGCCCGCTGCGCGACAGCCTCGCTCAGCGCGGCGTCAATGAAGTTGCCGTGGAAGCGATGCCGCTGCCTATGCAGTAGAGCTTCGCGCGTCGAAAATCTTAACGGTGTTTTAGGAAGGCGCCCGCACCCTCTGGACAGTGGGAGGGGCGACACATGCTCGAACATGGCGGCGGACTGGCCGGTCGGGACCGGGCACCGGGGGCCGCCGAGCGTTTCCTTTCTAAAGCCGTAGCGCATCGCGAGGCCGGGCGTCTGGATAAGGCGCGCCGGAATATCGGCCGCGTCCTCGACATCGCCCCCGACAATGCCGGGGCGCGCTACGAACTCGGACTGCTCGTCAGCCGCGCGGAAGGTCCTACGGCGGCGATCCCCCATTTTGCTGCCGCACTCAAGGGCTCGCAATCGAATCCCGCGCATTGGCTCGCGCTCATCGGTGCGCTCCTCGAGAGCCACCGGATTGCCGAGGCGAAGGCTCTCGCGGAGCGGTTCCGCGCCGCAGGCCTCGACACCGCCTCGGCGAAGGCCGTCGCCGTGCTGGTGGACCGAGCCGTTGCCTATGGCCGAGCCTGTTACGACGTGCAGGATTTCGCGACGTCCGAGACTTACCTCGATCTCGCCATCGCCCTCGATGACACCCATCCCGATGCTACTTTCCTCGCAGGCGCTGTTGCGGCCCGGACGAACCGGCTGCAACTGGCCTTCGATCTGATGAGTATCGCCATCTACCGCACGCCCGATCGCGCGCTTTATTTCGCGGGGCTCGGCGCCCTGCTCACCTTGATGAACAATGAGGACGGCGCCCGTTCGGCGCTCGAGAAATCCCTCGAACTCGACCCCGACAATGCCGTCGGCCATTCGAATATGGCGGGCTATTTTCACCGCCAGTCCCGTTACGCGGATGCGATGCGCCACGCCGACAAGGCCGTGGAGTTGGATCCGAATTGCGGAGGCGCCCACGTTAATCGCGGGCAGATCCTGAAGAGCCTCGGACGGCTGCACGAGGCCATCGCGGCGATGGATCGTGCCATCGCGATCACCCCGCGCGATATCGATGCCCATTCGAACCGGCTCTTCTCCAAGCTCTACGCGGGCGACATCCCGGCCGAGGACTACTTTGCCGACGCTAAAGCCTTCGGTCTTCGCTTTGCGGAACCGCTGCTGCGCAAGCGCCCCTTCATCCGTGACCGCGACCCCAACCGTAGGCTCAAGATCGGGTTCGTCTCCGGCGATCTCTGCGCCCATGCGGTGGCTCGCTTCCTCGAACCCTTCCTCGAAGAGTTCGACCGGACCCAGTTCGAGACGCACGCCTACATGACACGGGCGGCGGAGGATGGTCTGTCGCTCCGGCTTCGGAACCACTTCGACCAGTGGTCCAACATTTCCGGCCTCTCGGACGATGCGGCGGCGAATAAGATCGAGGCTGATACGATCGACATCCTCGTCGATCTTTCCGGCCACAGCGCCTTGCACCGGCTCCTCGTCTTCGCCCGCAAGCCCGCGCCGATCCAGGTGACCTGGATGGGGCATCCGGCCACGACGGGCCTGACCGCGATCGATTATCGCCTGACCGACACGGTTCAGGATGGTGAGGAGGGCGACGCCCTTCACACCGAGACTTTGTGGCGCCTGCCTCGCGTCTCGGCGACTTACCGGCTCGCCGACGATCAGCCGCCCGCACGCGAGCGTCCGCCCTGCGAGGATAACGGCTACATCACCTTCGGCGTGCTGAACCGCTTCGAGAAGGTGAGCGACATCGCGCTCGGCGTCTGGAGCCGCATCCTGGCCGCCGTGCCGGAGTCTCGGCTGTTCATGGTGGTGGGCGATGCCGACACGCCCGAGGTTCGTCAGCAGATCGATGAGCGCCTGAGCCGCGCGGGTATCGCCCTCGACCGCCTGATCCTTCAGCCGCGCGTGACGAGCGGCTACTTCGAACTCTACTACAACGTCGATATCGCTCTCGATCCGTTCCCCTATAACGGTGGCACGACGAGTTGCGACACGATCAGCATGGGCGTGCCCCTCGTGACACTGCGCGGCCTCACCGCCCCAGAGAGGTCCGGCGCGGTCATTCTCTCCGCAGTAGGGCTCGATGAGCTGATCGCGACCACGCAGGACGCCTATGTCGAGATGGCCGTGGCCCTCGCCACGGACTGCGCGCGCCTCACCGAGATGCGCCGTGGGCTGCGCGAGCGGATGCTCGCCAGCCCCCTCACCGATCATGCCCGCCTCGCCAACGAGGTCGGGAAGGCGTTCAGGGCCATGTGGACCCGCTGGGCGGCAGGTGAACTATGCGCGCAAAGGTGAGGCAGTCGAAGGAGCCGTCAACCAAGGCTCCGCGCCGGAAAGGTCATCGCGAGGGGGTGGCCGCGCCCTCCCCGCTTCTCGACGACGCCCTGGCCGAGCGGCTTGCCGCCGCCGCCCGCGACCCGGCCGTTTTGCGCGAACCCTTTTCGCCGCCTCCGACGGGCCCGGTCTACGTCACGAAGCCGTTTCTCCCGCCCTACGCCGAATTCGAGCCGATGCTGCGGGAGATCTGGGACCGCAAGGTTCTCACCAATTGCGGCCCTTGCCATCACGAGTTCGAACTGCGTCTCGCCGAGTATCTAGGCGTGCCGCACGTGGCCGTCTTCAACAACGCCACCACCGCCCTCATCATGGCGCTACGGGCGATGGGCCTGTCCTCGGGCGAAGTCATCACCACCCCCTACTCCTTCGTCGCGACGTCACACGCGTTGATGTGGAGTGGGCTCACGCCGGTCTTCGCCGATATCGATCCGATCCATCTCAATCTCGATCCGGCTGCGGTCGAGCGGGCCGTGACGCCCCGCACCCGAGCGATCCTTCCGGTGCATTGCTACGGCCATCCGTGCGATGTCGCGGGCATTGCCGAGGTTGCGGAGCGGCATGGGCTAGTGGTCGTGTACGACGCGGCGCATGCCTTCGGTGTGCGCGATGCGGGCGGATCTATTTTGCGCCACGGTGACCTTTCGGTGCTGAGTTTCCATGCGACGAAGGTGTTCAACACCTTCGAGGGCGGCGCGATCATCTGCCCCGATGCGGCGCGCAAAGTGCAGATCGATAAGCTCAAGAACTTCGGCCACGATGGCGAAACGACGGTCATCGAAGTTGGCCTGAATGGGAAGATGAGCGAGTTCAACGCTGCCCTCGGCCTGCTGCAACTTCGCTACATCGATGGCTGCATCGACCGGCGGGGCGCCGTCGATGCCACCTATCGTGCGGGCCTCGCGGGCATTCCAGGCATCGCCTGCCTCGATCCCGCGGGCGAGGTGCGGGCGAACTATTCGTATTTCCCCATTCTCGTCGGGCCCGATTATCCGGTCGCCCGCGACGCGCTGTGGGAAATCTTGAAGCGGGAAGGCGTGCATACCCGCCGCTACTTCCATCCGCTGATCTCGGACCACTCGATGTATGCGGGCCTGCCGAGCGCGGATCGCGCCGGGTTGCCGGTGGCCGCCAGTGCCGCCGACCGGATTCTCTGCTTGCCGATCTACCCCGACCTCGAACCCGAGGTGGTCGCGCGGATCATCGCCCGCATCGCCGACCCCTTGAGCGTCTGACTCCGCCATGCGCGTCGGGATCATGCAGCCCTATCTGTTTCCGTATATCGGCTATTTCCAGCTGATCGCGGCGGTCGATTGCTTCGTGATCTACGATACGGTGAAGTATACGAAGAAGGGCTGGATCAATCGTAACCGCTTCCTGCGGGATGGCGAGCCGATCACCTTCACCCTACCCATCGCTCGCGGAGCGGATGACCTCGATATCGGCGAGCGGCAGGTTGCGGCGGAGTTCACCCCGTCCAAGCTCTGCGCACAGATCGCTCAGGCCTATCGCCGGGCTCCCTTTCTTGCCGAGACCATGCCCCTGATCGAGACGGTGCTGCACCACCGCGCCGACACCCTTTTCCTGCACCTTCGCGAGGGCCTTACGCGGACCTGTGCGCATCTCCGCATCGAGACGCCGATCCTTACCGCCTCGGCCCTGGAGGGCCGTACCGAACTGCGTCGGCAGGATCGTGTCATCGACCTCTGCACGAGGCTTTCGGCTACGACGTATGTGAACCCGATCGGCGGCACTGCGCTCTATGATCCCGAGGCTTTTGCCGCAGGCGGGATCGCGCTGCGCTTCCTCAAGGCCCGGCCGCAAGACTACCGGCAATTCGACAAGCCGTTCGTGCCCTGGCTGTCGATCATCGACGTGCTGATGTTCAACGGCCGGGACGGCACCCGCGCTCGTCTTCCTGACTACGACCTTCTCACGGCCGACGAAGCGGCACCTGCAGGCCAGCCCTCGCTGCCAGAAGCCGCATGAGCGCCGCCGGTTTGCGCTTCAGTCGCAACCTGTCGGACGCGGATGCGATCGCCTACCATCTCGAAGCCTGCTCGAAGAGCTTCATACCGCCCCTCAACGAACGCGTCGCGATCCCCACCTACGCCGACAAGCTCGCCCGTCGTGCCGAGCGTTTCGAAGCATGGCAAGGGGACCGGCTGGTGGGGCTGGTCGCAATCTACTGCTCTGACGGGGGCGATGCCTTCGTGAGCAATGTGAGCGTGCTGCCCGAGGCTGCCCGACAGGGCATCGGCCGTCACCTCGTCGCGGATGCCATCGCCCATGCGAGGCGGTGCGCCGAGGCGATGACGCTACAGGTCGATCGCCGGGCGCCTGCGCTCACGCTCTATCGCAGCGTCGGATTCGTGCCGATGGGCGAGGATGGCGACACCCTCACCCTCCGGCTCGACCTCAGACGAGACGCAGGTTGCTGCGGCTGAGATCCTTGATCGAGTGGCAGCCCATGAGCTTCATGTCCCGCTCGATCTCGTTGCGCATCAGTTCAAGGGCGCGCTCGACGCCCGGCTGCCCGGCCGCCGCGAGGGGGAACAGGTAGTAGCGACCGAGGCCGACCGCCTTCGCCCCGAGGGACAAGGCCTTGAGCACATGGGTGCCGCGTTGGACGCCGCCATCCATGATGACATCGATCCGGTCGCCCACCGCATCCACGATGTCCGCCAGCATGTCGAAGCCGGTGGTCGAGCCGTCGAGCTGGCGCCCGCCGTGGTTCGACAGCACGATGCCGGTGCAGCCGATGTCGGCGGCGTGCTTGGCATCCTCCACCGACATCACGCCCTTGAGGCAGAACTGCCCGCCCCATTCCTGCACCATGGCGCCGACATCGTCCCAAGACAGGGCAGGGTCTAACATCTCGGTGAAGTAGCGGCTGATCGACAGGGATCCGCCCCCCATGTCGACATGATTGTCGAGCTGGGGCAGCTTGAAGCTCTCATGCGTCAAATAATTGAGCGCCCAGGCCGGTTTGATGGCGAACTGGAACATGCCGCCCAGCGTCAGCCGGAAGGGAATTGAGAAGCCGGTGCGCTTGTCGCGCTCGCGGTTGCCGCCCGTGATGCTGTCGACGGTCAGCATCATGACTTGGATGCCAGCCTGCTTGGCGCGGGCCATCATCTCGCGGTTGAGGCCGCGATCCTTGTGGAAATAGAACTGGTAGACCTGCGGGCCGCCGCTGATACGCCGCGCCTCCTCCAGGCTGACCGTCCCCAGTGACGACACGCCGAACATCGTGCCGAACTTGCCCGCCGCCGCCGCCACGGCGCGCTCGCCCTGATGATGGAACAGGCGCTGAAGGGCAGTCGGCGAGCAATAGACCGGCATGGCCAGCTTCTGGCCCATCACCGTCACCGACATGTCCACATCGCCGACACCGCGCAGGACGTTCGGGACGAGGCTGCACGAGTCGAAGGACGAGGTGTTGCGCCGATAGGTGACTTCATCGTCGGCGGCGCCATCGATGTAATCGAAGATCGGCCCCGGAAGACGGCTTTTCGCCATGCGGCGGAAATCGTGAAACGAATGGCATTGCGAAAGGCGCATCACATCAACTCCGCAGGCGCTGGCGATCGCTTGGGACGGGAAAGGGGGCGCTTGAAGCGCCCCCTCGGTTCTGGATCAGTGCACCACGGCCGGGACGACCGTCGGCGGCACCAGGGAGGTGAAGGGCGGCACGTAGGCCTGGAGCATCACCAGCAGGCCGACGAGGCAGGCCAGCGCGATCGAGTGGAAGAACACGTAGCGCAGGATCTTCGACTCGCCGCCGTACCACTGAGTCGCGGTGGATGCGACGACGATGGACTGGGCGTCGATCATCTTGCCCATCACGCCGCCCGATGAGTTCGAGGCCGCCATGAGAACCGGCGACAGGCCGAGCTGCTCCGCCGTGATCTTCTGCAGTCCGCCGAACAGCACGTTCGACGCCGTATCCGATCCGGTCAGCGCCACGCCGAGCCAGCCGAGCATCGCGCCGAAGAACGGGTAGATCCAACCGGTCTGCGCAAAGGCGAGGCCGAGGGTCGCGTCGGTGCCCGAGTAGCGGGTGACGTAGCCCAGCGCCAACATCGCCGAGATGGTGATCAATGAATACCGGACGATATAGGCCGTCCGGAAATATTCCTTGATCAGCTTGAGTGGATTGAAGCCGAGGATCAGCCCACCCACGATGGCCGACAACAGGATGCCCGAGCCCGTGGCCGAGAGAATATTGAACTTGTAGACCGCAGCCTCGGCATGAGCCTTGGCGACGACCGGCGGCACCTTGAAGACGAGGTTGTGCAGGTACGGGACGTTCAGGTTGTAAATGTACACCGAGTCGAGCCACGCGCGGAATTGCGGCGTACCCCAGGCGAAGACGAAGACCGACAGAATCAGCCACGGAAGCCAAGCGCGAAACACCGCTCCGGCACTGTGGGTGCGGCCCGCAGCGACGGGCGCGACGACGGGCGCCGGACCGGCGGCCGGGGCGTCGGTATCGGTGGAGGTCCAGATGCGGGCGGGCTTCCAGAAGCGAAGGAAACCGGCCAGCGCCGCCATGGAGCAGATAGCCGCGATGACGTCCACGAGCCACGGGCCATGGAAGTTCGACACGAGATACTGCGGCACCGCGAAGGACACGCCGGCCACGAGCAGCGCGGGCCACACTTCCCACATGCCCTTGCGCCCGGCGAAGGCCCAAATCAGCCAGAACGGCACGATGACGGAGAAGAACGGCAACTGACGGCCGATCATGGCCGAGAGCTCGATAAGGTCGAGCCCGGTGACGGCCGAAAGTGCGATGACCGGGGCGCCGAGCGCGCCGTACGCCACCGGCGCGGTGTTGGCGATGAGCGAAAGGCCGGCGGCGGCGAGCGGCGTGAAGCCGAGGCCCATCAACATCGCGGCGGTGACCGCGACCGGCGTGCCGAATCCCGCCGCACCCTCGAAGAAGGCGCCGAAGGAAAAGGCGATGAACAGGAGCTGCAGGCGCCGGTCCGGAGTAATGCCCGCGATCGAGTCCCGCAGGATGTCGAACTGCCCGGTCTGCTCGGTCAGCCGATAGAGGAAGATGACGTTCAGAATGATCCAGCCGATCGGCAGCAGGCCGAAGGCTGCGCCGTAGGCGGCCGTTGCGCCCGCCATCTGCGCGGGCATGCCGAAGCCGATCACTGCCACCAACAGCGCGGTGACGAGGCCGAGCAGCGCCGCTGTGTGCGCCTTCATGTGCAGGAGGCCGATGCCTCCGAGAAGGACCACGATCGGCAAGGCCGCGAGTGCCGTCGACCCGAAGGCGTTCGATAACGGATCGTATACTTGGTTCCACGTCACGGCGGCGGCTCTCCCTGTGCCACGTCCTCGCCCCTCCGCGCCGTATTCCAGCGTTCGCGTAGGTATCGAGGCGACTTCCCCTGTCGGGATCTTGAAATTGGTCGCCGACTTGGACCGGCGCCGAACGCCTGGTAAAATGGTTTGACCAAACTCGTCAATTGGAAATATCAATTGTCCGTTGTATGCGAATGGGCATCTCCGGGCAGCGTCCGGGGGCGGGGGCGGATGATGGAGCAGGACCCGATCAAGGGTGCGAGCGTCGCCGAAAGCACGGCGCGTCATCTCAAGGATCTGATTGCGGAAGGGACGTTGAGCCCCGGCGACTTGCTGGCGCCGGAGCGCGACCTCGCCCAGCAGTTGAACGTATCCCGTCCGACCCTGCGGCAGGGCATCAAGATCCTGGAGGATGACGGGCTCATCGTCTCGACGCCGGCGGGCCGCTCGGTGGCTCCTCTTGGGCGGGAAATCTCGGACCCGCTCATCGCCCTGATCGCCTCGCACGCCGAGGTGGTGGACGATTACCTCGAATTTCGCGCTACGACCGAGCGGATGGCGGCGCGCCTCGCCGCCCTGAGAGCCAACGCCGTGGATCGCGACAGGCTGACCGCCTGCATGGAGCGCATCGACCGCGCCCATGAGGAGGGTATCCACCGCGAGGAGGCGGAGGCGGATGTCGACCTGCACATCGCGGTCTACGAGGCGAGCCACAACCTCGTGGTGCTGCACACGATGCGTGCGCTGTCGGGCATGCTCCGTCAGGGCGTGATCGAGAATCGTGAGACGCTGTTCGAGCGTCCCGAGACCCGCGACCAGTTAAGGGCACAACATCGCGAGATCTACGAGAGCGTGATGGCCGGTGATGCAGATCGGGCGGCAGAGGCGGCCGAGGCGCATATCCACTACACCCATCGGGCACTCAACGAGGTGAAGGCAGCCCAGGCACGGCTTCAGGTCTCGCTTCGCCGCCTCAACCATGGCGGCCTGACCGCGCGTCACAAGGGCGAGCGGTAGCCGCGTCTCAACCCTTCGCAGGCTTTCGTTTCAGCTGCTCGATTCGCCGCGGCAGCTCCCGAGTGAGGGCAGTGCGCCGGAACGGCGTCATCTTCCGCCATGCCCGCGCCTCCGGGATCGTGCGACCGCAGGCGACACACCAGCCGGTCCTGCCGTCGAACTCGCAGACGGAAACGCAGGGATTGTCTTTGGGCATGGCTCTCGACACGAGATAGGGTACCCCCCTATACATCTTCGCTTTCCTGAAAGCCCCCCCCCCGATGGCGCACACGATCAAGGAAAAGACCAAGCTCCTGGCGCGTGTTCGCCGGATCAAGGGTCAGGCGGAGGCGGTCGAGAGGGCGCTTGAGGCCGAACTCGGCTGCGCGGACGTGCTGATGCTGGTCGCTTCCATGCGCGGGGCGATCAACGGGCTGACCGCCGAACTGATGGAAGATCACATCCGTCACCACGTCGTGAACCCGGACAGCGAGCCGGATGCCGAGCGAGCCAAGGGTGCGGCCGATCTCATCGATGTCGTGCGGACCTATCTGAAATGATGGGGAATCCGTGATGACCTCGCTGCCCGAACTGCTTCAGCAGGGCACCGCGCATGCGTGGCTGTTCGTGCCGACCGCGATCCTGCTCGGCGTGTTGCACGGGCTGGAGCCCGGCCATTCCAAGACGATGATGGCCGCCTTCATCATCGCCGTTCGGGGCACCGTGACCCAGGCGGTCCTGCTCGGGCTCGCCGCGACGCTCTCACACACGGCCGTCGTGTGGGTGATCGCGTTGGCCGGCCAGTATTTCGGTCAGTCGCTCGGCGAAGGTGCCGAGCCGTATTTTCAATTGGCCTCCGCCGTCCTGATCGTATCCATCGCCGCCTGGATGGCATGGCAAACTTGGCGCGAGCAGCATCATCACCACCACGATCATCATCATCATCACCATCACCATGACGATGATCACGCGCACGATCACGCGCATCTCGATCTCGGCGACGAGGACGATGCCCACGCCCGCGCCCATGCCGACGACATCCGGCGGCGCTTCTCGGGGCGCAGCGTCACAACGGGCGAGATCGTGATGTTCGGCCTGACGGGGGGCCTGATCCCCTGCCCCGCCGCGATCACCGTTCTGCTGCTCTGTATTCAACTGAAGCAGTTCAGCCTCGGCTTCGCGCTGGTCCTGTGCTTCAGCATCGGGCTCGCCCTGACCATGGTATCCGCGGGCGTGCTGGCGGCGCTCAGCGTCAAGCATGTCGCCACGCGCTGGTCGGGCTTCGGCACCTTCGCCCGGCGGGCGCCCTACGCCTCATCCGCCCTTATCGTGTTGGTCGGCCTCTATACCGGTTGGCTCGGATGGGAGGGCATCCGGAACGGCGAGAGCGCCCACAAGACTCTCTCGGCGGTCATGCCGCCTTCGTAACGCAGAGCCCTGCGAAGGAGGGCACCGGCCGAGGCCGCGCACGTTCTGCCCCTGGCGAAGTTCACGCTGGGAGTGTTTCCGATGATCGAAAAGGCGGCGCGGGTTACCGAGAATGCCATCGAGAGCGGTGGCTTCATCGCCAGGGCCTATCTGCCCGGCCATCTCAAGCCGGGCCACGCCGATCACGGCCTCGGACCCCTGGCGGCCATCATGGAATCCTTCCTGGCGCCGGGCACGCACATCAAGCTTCATGAGCATGTCCAGGACGAGATCATTTCCTGGGTCCCGGCAGGCTGCATGCGCCACGACGATCCGAACGGCGAGCATCTCGTCGTGGACGCGGGCCATCTCATGGTGATGAACGCTGGACGGGGCTTCCAGCATGAGGAGCGGGTTCTCGAGAGCGATCCACCCCTGCGGATGCTCCAGATCTTCGTGCGCCCGCACGCGCCGGACCTCGAGCCCGGCATCCAGTTCGGTCCCCTCCCTGCCTATGAGGATGGGACGTGGCGCCTCCTCTTCGGGCCGCCCGGCAGCGTCGCTCCCTTTCGTGTCCGCAACCGCGTGACCTGCCACGACATCCGCCTGAAAGCCGGCGAAGAGGTCGCCCTGCCAAAGGAGTTCCGGTGCGACACCTACTTCTTCGTGTTCGAAGGTGGCATCGAGGCCGAGGGAACACGCTTCGGCGAGGGCGAGACCGGTCTGTGTTCATCCGGCGAGGCCGCCACGATCCGCGCAAGCCAAGAGTCACTGGTCATCGCCTTCGTCATCGATCCCGAAGCCGAGATCCATCGCGGCGGCACGATCGGCGATGGCGAGACCGTTCAGCGGATGGCCGCGATGGCCCACCCCCGCTGATAAGATCCGCATCCTGAATGCAAAATTCCACTGCTCATTATCTCCCATATAGGCCTGAAGTCAGCAAAATCTCAGATGTGCGCGAGAGCACAAGCGATCAGGAACGTCAGAACAGTGCTGCTGTTGTTCAGACATCCAGCGCATCGACGGTTCGAGCGCAGTCTAAAGGGGCAGAGATGACGATGAAGACCCGTATTGCCGCTGTCGTTACCGCCCTCGTCATGGGCGCCGCCTCGATCTCGACGGCTTCGGCCTATGATTACGGCGCTCGCTATACCGGTTTCGCGCCCTACGATGCTCCGCTCACCGCCCCACTCGGCGTGCACGATACGCCCTTCTATGACGCCTGCCCGATGAGTTCGGCGTCCGAGGGTAATGCCAATCAGCAGACCCGTCCGGTGAAGCAGTACGGTCAGACCTCGGGCGGATACGGCTGCTGAGGCCGCTTCCGGGCGCGGCGAGGGGGCCGCGCCCAGCCCTTTTTTATCCCGACTCACGAGCCAGCGCGGAGGGTTTCACGATGCAGCGTTCTGGAAGCTTCGCCCGTTACGTCGCCCTCGCGTTGGTCGGCGTCATCGCCAGCCCAGCGGTGGGCATGGCCGCTGGCTATACCGGAACGGGCGGTGGCCCTGAGACCACGGTCAACGCGCCCTATCGGTCATCCGTGGGCCAGACCGTTCCGCCCGGCCGCAACGCCGCACCCAGTATCGACCCGAACTCACGCACCGAGCGGCAGGAGCGACTGGATTCCGTTCTCGACAGTATCTGCAACGGTTGCTGAGGCGTTTACATCTTTGGCGGGGCGTCCGGGTTGTTCTCATGCCGGTCCCGATGGGCGGCGGCTCGCGCGAGCAGGATGAGTGTGACCGGTGTCGTCACCGTGAGGAACACGCCGATCAGCATCTCCTGTATCACCAGATGACCCTCAGTCATCGACAGGAGCAGAACCGAAGAGGCCATGATGAGGGCCATACCGAGCGTCGCGCCCAGCGTCGGCGCATGGACCCGCTCGTAGAAGCTCTTGAGCCGGATGAGCCCGAAGGCCCCGGTCAGCGAGAGCCCTGCCCCCGCCAGCGCCAACAGGACGACGAGGTAGGCCGCCCAGAGGGGTACGTTTGCCGGGGTCATCGGATGACCTCGCCCTGCATCAGGAACTTGGCGAGCGCCACCGAGGCGGTGAAGCCAAGCATGCCGATGATGAAGGCGGCCTCGAAATACAGACCGCTCCCGGTCCGCATCCCGTGAACGACGATGGCCAGCATGCCGTTCAGATAGAACGTATCGAGCCCGAGCACCCGGTCCTGCGCACGCGGCCCGCGCAGCATCCGCCACGCAGCGAAGGCCATGGCGAGAACGAGCATCGCCTGCGCGAGGCCGAGCCCCCAATCGAGAACCGTTGCGGCGCTCATTCGAAGATCTCCCTCAGCGGCCGTTCGTAGCGGTCCTTGACCCGGCGTATCCATTCCTCGCTACCCGTGAAGTCGAGGACGTGGAGGAGCAGTCGGCGCGTATCGGAATCGTACTGCACCCAGAGGGTGCCGGGCGTAGCCGTCAGGATGATCGACAGGATCGCGAGGGCGAAGGGCTCGCGTAGATCGAGGGGGATCGCCACGAAGCCGGTTCGCCGCTCGCCGCGTCTCAAACCCAGGATGATCCGGGCGACATCGATATTCGAGCGCACCATGTCGATCAGGAACACGCCAAGGAGTTTCACCGCGACACCCGGCGCGCGCACGCGGACGGGACGCGCTTCGATGACGCGCATGACGAAGGGCACCAGGAGGCCGACGGCGAGCGCTAGGATCAGGCTACCGGGGGTCGGCGGCTCATTCAGAAGCAGCCACGTGATGACGAGGGCAACGGACAGGAATGGATGGGGCAGGATCCGGCTCACGTGGCAGGCCTCCCCTGGTCGCCCAGCACGGCGCGAACGTAATCCTGTGGCTGCGTCAGCCAGCCGACCGTGGCATCCGCATAGGCCAGCGCCGAACCACCCCAGAGGGACAGGGCGAGGCACGTCACCATCAGCCCCGAGATCGCCGCGAACTCGGACCGCGTCAGCTTCGGCGGTTCGGCGTCATGCTCGATCCAAAGGTTCTGGATGCCGAGCCGCACCAGCGGGATCAGCGTGCCGAGACTCGACAGCGTGAGGGCCGCGATGAGCCACCAGCCCGTCGCCGAGGGCGTCCCGGCCGACAGCCCGACGAAGATCGCGAGCTTGCCCACGAAGCCAGCCAACGGCGGAACACCGGCCAGCATCAGCGTGCAGAGGAGGAAGCCGACGCCAAGGATCGCGACGCCCGCTGGGATCACCCGTCCGATCTCGACGGCATCCTCGTCATCGAAGGGATCGCTGTACTCGTCCGCGAAGACGGGAACGGCTCGATCTTCCGGATCTCGCCCGCGCTGAAGCACCTCGGCCAGAAGGAAGAGTGCCCCGGCCGCAAGTGTGGAGCCAAACAGGTAGTAGAGCGCCCCGGCCAGCGCGGCGTCGCTGCCCGTTCCGAGAGCCGCCAGGATCGTGCCGGACGAGACCATCACCGCGTAGCCTGCGGCGCGAGTGAGATCGCGAGCCGCGACGAGGCCGATCGTGCCGAAAGCGATGGTCGCGAGCCCAGCGCCGAACAGGCAGGCCTGCCCGAAGCCTTGCGACAGCCCCTCGCCGAAGACGAGCAGGCTCAGCCGTACCACCACATACACGCCGACCTTGCTGAGGATGGCGAGAATGGCGGCGGCTGGCGCGCTCGCGGCGGCATAGGTCGTCGGGAGCCAGAATCCCAGCGGCCACGCGCTGCACTTGATGAGGAACGCGAGGCCGAGGATCGCGCTGCCGATCTCGAACAGGGCGAGGTCGCCCGCATCGGAGCCTGCACCGGCGAGCCGACGGGCGAGGTCTGCCATGTTGAGCGTCCCCATCGTCCCGTAGATCATGCTGACGCCGACGAGGAAGAACAGCGACGCCACGAGGTTCACGGCGATATAGCCAAGCCCCGCGCGGATCCGCGTCTCACCCGAGCCGTGGAGCACGAGCCCGTAGGAGGCTGCGAGCATCACCTCGAAGAATACGAAGAGGTTGAACAGATCGCCCGTCAGGAAGGCGCCGTTCACGCCCATCAGCAGCAGCAGGAACAGGCCGTGGAAGCGGGGTCCGGCCCTGCCCCACCGGGCGAAGGAGAAGACCAGGGCGCAGAGTCCCAGCACGCTGGAGAGGGCCAGCATCATTGCAGAGAGCCGGTCCGCCACCAGCACGATGCCGTAGGGCGCCGCCCAATTGCCGAGGCGATAGACGCGCGGCGCCTCCATCACCCAACCGACCAGGAAAAACGCGATGCCCACGAGCGCCAGAACGGTGGCGACGGACAGGGCCGCCTTCAGGGTGCGGCGGCGTTCATCGATCAGGAACATCGCGCCCGCCACGACGATGGGCAGCACGATCGGAAGCACGACGATGTGGTCGCTCCAGACGCTGTCGATGGCGAGGTTCGTCGGGACCGGGTTCATGGATGCGGGTTCCCGGCATGGGGTTCGGCCTCATGCGGCTCGCGCCCGTCGACGTGATCGCAGCCGGTGACGCCGCGTGCGGCCAGCAGCACCACGAGGAACAGGGCGGTGAGAGCGAAGCTGATGACGACGGCGGTCAGGACCAGGGCCTGGGGCACCGGATCATCGACGGACACGACGTTGGGCGCTGCATTGAGGACAGGCGGCGCACCGACGGTGAGTCGCCCCATGGCGAAGATGAAGAGGTTCACCGCGTAGCTCAGGAGCGACAGGCCGAGGACCACCTGAAAGGTGCGCGGACGCAAGATCAGCCAGACGCCCGCGGCAGCGAGGACTCCGATGCCCAGGGACAGGACGAGTTCCATCAGGCGATCTTCCCCTCGGCCTCGCGCTCGGCGCGTTCCGCCTCCGCTTCAGCGGCGCGGGTCCTCCGCCGGGATTGGTGCGCCAGGGCGACGAGCATCAGCACGCTCGCGCCGACCACGAGGATCATGATCCCCAGGTCGAAGATGAGCGCGGAGGCGAGCGGCACCTTTCCGATGATCGGCACCTCCCAATAGGCGAAGGCCGCTGTGAGAAAAGGATGCGAGAACAACCACGACATGGCCCCGGCCAGCACCGACACCAGAAGCCCGACGCCGATCCACGAGATCGGCTGGAGGCGCAGACGCTCCTCCACCCATTCGGCACCGCGCGCCATGTATTGCAGCATGAAGGCGATGGTGAGCGTGATGCCCGCCGCGAAGCCGCCGCCGGGAAGATCGTGCCCGCGCAGGAACAAGTGCAGGGCCAGCAGCACGACGAAGGGGAACAGCCACGTGATGACGACGCGTGGTACCAGCAGGGCATCCGCAGCGGTCTGGCCCGGCTCGCGCCCCTCTTGGTCGCGATCATAGGCATCGTGCCGGATCTGCTGGGCCGGACGTTCCTGGCTGTCGGGAGCGGGCCGGAACCGTCGCAGAAGCGCGAAGACCGTAAGCCCGACCACGCCGAGCACGCAGATCTCGCCCAACGTGTCGAAGGCGCGGAAATCCACGAGCAGGACGTTGACGACGTTGCGCCCGCCCGCCTGCGGGTAGGCTTCCTCCACGAACCACCGGCTGATGCCCTCGACCGGGGGCCGGGTCATCACCGCATAAGACAGTCCCGCAAGCCCGATCCCGACGCCGAGCGCGATGCAGAGATCGATCGAACGGCGGCGGCGCGCCTGCGCCCGCTCGGAAGCAGGTGTCGGGATGGCCTCGTCGCGCTTCGGTAGCCAGCGAAGCCCGAGCAGCAGCAAAACCGTGGTGACGATCTCAATCAGGATCTGTGTCACCGCGAGATCAGGCGCCGACAGCCAGAGGAAGCTCACGGCGCTCGTGAGCCCGGCTCCGCCGAGCAGGATCACCGCCGACAGTCGATGGTACTTCGCCCGCTCGGCCGCGCCGATGGCGGAGGCGGCGCCGACCAGCCAAAGCAAGCCGAAAGCGGGGTCGAACTCCGTCAGTTTGCCCTTCTCGAAAAGATTCAGGCCGCGGTTGAGCCCGGTGACGGCCGCGCCGAGCAGTGCCGCGAGAAACAGGATCCGCAATTGCGGCTGAAGGCGCTCCGATCCGAGCCGCCCCTCGAGCCAGCGGGCGCCGAGGACGATGCGCGTCATCGTCTGTTCGAAGAGCCAGCCGCCATCGAGCCGGTCCGGAAGCCACGGGCCGCCACGGGGATTGGCGTTGATCCGCCTGCCGAACGCCACGTAAAGGGCGGCACCTCCCGCAAGCGCCAGCACGCTCATCGCCAGCGGCGCGTTGAAGCCGTGCCAGATCGCGAGATCGTAGTCAGGGGTCCGGTCGCCGAGCACCGCCCTCGCCGCTCCCGCCAGTACGGGGCCGATCGTGAGGTTGGGCACGAGACCGATGGCGATGCAGGCCAACACGAGCGCCTCGATCGGAATGCGCATCCAGCGCACCGGCTCGTGTGGGACATGGGGCAGATCATGCGGCGGCGGGCCGAAGAAGGTCTGCCGGATGAAGCGCAGGGAGTAGAGCACCGTAAAGGCGCTCGCCACGGTCGCGAGGACGGGGAGCGCGAGGTTGAGGGCATGGTCACCCGTGTTGTCGACCGCCTCCGCCAGGAACATTTCCTTCGACAGGAAGCCGTTCAACAGGGGAACGCCCGCCATTGCCGCCGCTGCTATGATTGCGAGGGTACCGGTGTAGGGCATGGCCCGCCACAGACCGCTGAGGCGCCGCATGTCCCGTGTGCCGGTCTCGTGGTCGATGATCCCGGCGGCCATGAAGAGCGACGCCTTGAAGGTCGCGTGGTTTACCGTGTGGAAGATCGCGGCCACGACCGCCAGCGGTGAATCGAGGCCGAGCAACAGGGTGATCAACCCGAGATGGCTGATGGTCGAATAGGCGAGCAGCCCCTTTAGGTCGTGCTGGAAGATCGCGCTCCATGCCCCGACCAGCATCGTGATCATGCCTGCAGAGCCGACGATCCAGTACCAGCTCTCCGTGCCCGACAGGACGGGCCAGAGGCGGATCATCAGGAAGATGCCCGCCTTCACCATCGTCGCGGAATGCAGGTAGGCGCTGATCGGCGTCGGCGCCGCCATGGCGCGCGGCAGCCAGATGTGAAACGGGAATTGCGCCGATTTCGTCAGCGCCCCGAGCAGGATCAGCACGAGGGTCGGCACGTAGAGCGGGCTCGCGTGGATCGCCTCCCCCGCCGCCAGAACCGCATCGAGCTCGTAGCTGCCCGCGATCTGACCGAGCATCACCATGCCGACGAGCAGGCACAAACCGCCCGCCGCCGTGATCGTCACCGCCATTCGCGCACCATCGCGAGCGGCGGCATTGTCGGACCAATAGCCGATCAGCAAGAAGGAAACGACGCTCGTCAATTCCCAGAAGACGACCAGCTGAATCAGGTTGCCTGACAGCACGATCCCAAGCATCGCCCCGACGAAGGCGAGCAGGTAGCAGAACAGCCGAGGCACCGGATCGGCCTTGGCCATGTAATATTGCGCGTAGAGCACGACGAGCGCGCCGATCCCGAGGACCAGCACCGAAAAGATCCAGGCCAAGCCATCGAGGCGAAGGACGAGGCGCACGCCGAGACTCGGGAGCCAGTCGAGGGCGAAGGTGACGGGCTCAGGACCCGTGGCCAGCGGATACAACAGCACGATGCAGGCGAGGCCCGCCAGCGTGACGAAACCCGCGACGCCAGCTGCCGCGCTACGCGCCTCGCTCGGCAGACAGATTGCAGCGATGCTGCCCAGGAAGGGCAGGATCGCAGCCGTGACGAGGAGAAATTCTGGCGGCATGGACACGGGGCTGGAACGCGCTCGCGCAGCCGCACGGATTCACCGCCAGGGGACCACCGCGTGAGACACGCGGAGGCTTTGCCTCTGGGGCGACTCGCTGCCCGGACTCCGCTCGTCTCAACGAACTAAGTCTGTTCGCCCCGAATGACGAGTCGCTTTGCGTCCCGCGATCACACTTCCGTGCGCGGGATCACCCGGTTCGTCGCTCAGGAGCGGACGATGCCGTGAGCTTTGATCCGGGATGCGAGCGTCGTCGGCTTCACGCCCAGGAGTTCCGCCGCGCCGCCCGGCCCGAACACGCGGCCACCGGTCAGTGCCAAGGCCGCCTCGATCTCCGCCCGGTCGCGGGCGCGCCGCTCGTTCTCGTTCGGCGGACGCGCGGCGGGTGCAACGCCCGTCGCGACCGGCCCTGTCCGTAGCCCGGTTTCCGTCTCCGGCAGATCGAGACGAAGGCGGCCCCGCGTCGAAAGGATCACCGCCCGCTCGATGGCATTCTCCAACTCGCGGACGTTTCCCGGCCAGGGATAGCGGCACAGACGGCGGACATCGCCCTCGGTCAGGCGTGGCTCCGGCACCCGGAGCCGACGCGCGGCAGCCTGCAGGAAATGCTGGGCGATGGGCGCGATGTCCTCCGGTCTCTCGCGCAAGGGGCGGACCTGAATCGGGAACACGTTGAGGCGAAAGTACAGATCTTCACGGAAGCGCCCGCGGCGGACCTCCGCGCCGAGGTCGCGATTGGTGGCTGTCACCAAGCGGACATCGACTGCCCGCGTCTTCGCCTCGCCGATGCGCTCGAAGACGCGCTCTTGAAGCACGCGCAGGAGCTTGCTCTGGAGATCGACGGGGATCTCCCCGACTTCATCGAGGAACAGCGTGCCGCCGTCGGCCAGTTCGAACCGCCCGATCCGATCGCGGATGGCGCCGGTGAAGGCGCCCTTGGCGTGGCCGAAAAACTCGCTCTCGAACAGGTCGCGCGGAATGGCGGCGCAATTCACGCGGATCAGCGGACGGCCGCTCCGTCGGCTCGCCTCATGGATCGCCCGCGCGATCAACTCCTTGCCGGTGCCGGATTCACCGGTGATCAGCACCGTCGCGTCCGTGCCTGCGACGAGATCGACCTGGCGCAAGGTCGCTTCCGTCGCCGGTGAGGCGCCGATGATGCCCTCGTGGTGCCGGGCGGCCCGGATTTCTTCCTTGAGATAGGCGTTCTCTTGTTCGAGCCGCTCGCGCAGGAGGCCGACCTCGGCGAGTGCGCTCCTCAGCTTCGCCTCGTCCTCGCGGCGCTGGCTGATATCGCGGAACACGATCACCGCCCCGAGCAATTGGCCCCGGTCGCGGATCGGCGTCGATGTGTACTCCACCGGAAAGGCCGTGCCGTCGGCGCGCCAGAAGACCTCGTCATCCACCTTGTGGACCACCCCATCGCGGAAGGCCGCGTAGATCGGGCAGTGGCGATGCGGGTAATGCGATCCATCCGCATGGGTGTGGTGGACGCTGGCGTGCATGTCCTTGCCGACCAAGTCGCTTGCCTTCCAGCCGAGCATGCGTTCCGCGGCTGGGTTGACGAAAGTGGTGATCCCTTCGGCGTTCACCCCGTAGATGCCCTCCCCGGCCGCGCGCAGAATCAACTGGTTGCCGCGCTCGATATCGCGGAAGATTCGCTCCATGCGCTGCCACTCTGGGAGGCCCGCGCGCATATAGGCATCGGCCTCGCCATCGACCTGCCGCCGCTGCCTTTCCTCGAGATCGATGAGCGTCAAGAGGAGGCGCTGGGATGAGCCGGATAGCCGGTACCCCTCCGTCTCGACTCGCAAGGTCTTGCCTTCCGCGTGCCGGGGGACGAGGGCCTGCGTCCACCATCGCCCCTTGGCTAGGGCGGCCTGCGTGAAGACGGTGAGCGCGGCGAGCTGGCCTGGAAAAAGATCGCTCGGGCGGGATCCACACAAGTCATCTCGGGGGATGCCGAGTATCCGCGCGGCGGTCGGGTTCGCGGCCAGAATCCGGTTCTCGGCCGGGTCTATGACAAGCATCGGTTCCGGAGCCTCCTCGAATACGACGCCGAGATCGCCCACTGGCCGGTTACGAGATATCGTCATGTGGCTACGATATCTCGTCTTCTACGAAATGTCGTTACCAAGTGTCGCAAGGTTAACTTGTTGTGAGATATCGTGTTTATTGTCGGATAAGTTCTGGCACGCCGATTGCGGCTCCTCAGGCGTCCTGCCCCGGCAGACCGGGCGTTTTCTGAAGGAAGGCCGATGAAGCGCGAAGACCTCACCGAGAAGCTTCTCGACATCAAGCGCGAGAAGGGCTGGAGCTGGAAGTACATCCATGAGGAGATCGGCGGTCTGTCGCCGTTCCTGATCACCGCCGCTTGCATGGGTCAGATGAAGCTGCCCAAGGCACAGGCCAAGCGTGCCGCTGAACTGTTCGGCCTGACCAAAGCGGAGGAGCGCATGATCAACGAGCCGCCCTATCGCGGTTCGATCCCGTCCATGCCGCCGACCGATCCGCTGATCTATCGGTTCTACGAATTGGTGATGGTCTACGGAACGACCTTCAAGGAGCTGATCCAGGAAGAGTTCGGGGACGGTATCATGTCGGCCATCGATTTCAACATGGAGATGGCCCGCGAAGCCAATAACAAGGGCGATCGCGTCAAGCTCAGCATGTCCGGTAAGTTCCTGCCGTACAAGTATTACGGCAACGACGAGGACACACCGGAATACGGATTCAAGGAAGGCTAATCGTTTTCCGGCCGATGCGCGACGATGCGTATCGGCCGAATTCTACGAACCCCGCTGCGTGGCCCGCGCTTTCGCATCCTGCACGGCGCGCCGGAGGATACGCGACAGATCCGCGACCGAATAAGGTTTGCGCAGCAGGTCGAAACCGTGCGTGCCATGGGCTGCCAGCACGTCGCTGTAACCGGAGGTGAGGACCACCGGGAGTTCTGGCCTCCGACGCCGGATCTCGTCCGCCAGTTCCACGCCGTTCATGCCCGGCATCACCACATCCGAGAATACGACCTCGAAGCGGAAGGGCACCCGTTCCAGCTCGGCAAGGGCTTTGCCCGCATCCGTTGCCCACACGGTGGAGTAGCCGAGTTCGCTGAGCGCCTGCTCGGCGAAGGCGCCGACGTCGAGATTGTCTTCAACCACCAGAACGCAGGTGCCGTGCCCCTCAGCCAGCGGCTCGGGTTCTGATGTGGGATCGCTCACCTCCGCATCGCTGACGCGAGGAAGGAACAGGGTGAACGTCGTGCCCTTCCCGACCTCGCTCTCCACGATGATTTCGCCGCCCGATTGCTTGGCGAAGCCGAAAACTTGGCTGAGACCCAGACCCGTGCCCTGACCCACACCCTTCGTAGTGAAAAACGGCTCGAAGATGCGTTCCAGATTCTCGGGCGGGATGCCCGCGCCCGTGTCCGAGATCGCGACCGCAACGAAATCGCCGCGCTGCCGCGGATGCGCCCTCACGGCGGGAATGCTCATCGCCCGATAGAGGCGGATACGGAGGTTCCCCTCCCCAGACATGGCATCGCGCGCGTTTACGACGAGATTGACGAGCGCCGTATCGAACTGGCTCGGATCGGCATTCACATGCAGATTGGGCTGTTCTTCGCCGGGGAGATCGAGGGTGATGTTCACCCGTGCGCCGGTCAGCGTGCGCACCATGTCGGCCACCGACGCCACCGCACGATCCACCGCGAAGGTCTCGGGCCGAAGGGCCTGTCGGCGGGCGAAGGCGAGCAACTGGCCCGTGAGCTTGGCCGCCCTCTCGACCGTGTCGGAGATCGCCCCGACATAGCGTTGGCGACGTTCCTCCGCGAGGCCCGGCCGCTTCAGCAAATCGGTCGAGGATTTGATGACGGTCAGCAGGTTGTTGAAGTCATGCGCCACGCCGCCCGTCAGTTGGCCGACGGCTTCCAGCTTCTGCGATTGGCGGAGTTGCTCTTCCAGCGCCCTGCGCTCGGTGATGTCGCGCCCCGCCGCGTAGAAATGATCGCCGGTCGGAAAGCCGTTCCACGACATCCAGCGATAGGACCCGTCCTTCGCGAGAAGCCGCACGTCGACATCGTCGACGGCTTCGCCCACACTGATTGTTTCGAAAGCTTGCGCGGCCGTGCCGCGATCCTCCGGATGCACCAGGGCATCGAAACGCTGGCCGATGACCTCGTCGAGAGACCAGCCCAGCATCTCCGTCCAGGCCGCGTTGGCCTTTCGAAAATAACCATCGAGACCGCACACCACGAAAAGGTCGCGGCTCGCCCGCCACACCATGTCCCGTTCGTCGGTACGTTGCTGGGCCGCGTCTTCGAGGTGCCGTTCCAGCCGGCGGC
Organism: Methylobacterium sp. NFXW15; assembly: GCF_049887755.1. Taxonomy (NCBI): domain Bacteria; kingdom Pseudomonadati; phylum Pseudomonadota; class Alphaproteobacteria; order Hyphomicrobiales; family Methylobacteriaceae; genus Methylobacterium; species Methylobacterium sp. NFXW15. Next base: position 269,025 of record NZ_JAGEKG010000007.1, read on the forward strand.
GATCCGTGATGTCGTTGAACAGGATGGCGACCCGGTGCAACTCGGGCTCGCCGACCCGCAGGGCATGCACATCAAACCAGCGACCCATCGAGATGGCGCCGCTCTCGAAGCGGATCGGAGTCCCCGTTCGCGCCACATCCCCATAGGTCTCGAGCCAGAAGGGTTCGAGCTTGGGCACCACGTCGCTCACCCATTTCCCGGCAACGTTCGTGAGGCCGGACTGCGTCGCGAAGGCCGGGTTCACCTCGATGAAGCGGTAATCCACTGCCCGCCCCACGGCGTCGAAGCGCAACTCGACGATACAGAAGCCGCTATCGACGGCATCGAACAGGGCGCGGTAGCGGGACTCGCTCTCGGCCAAGACGCCCTCGGCAGTGCGGAAGCGGGTGACGTCGAGCTGGCTCGCGAAGAAGTAGCGAAGGGCGCCCTGTGCGTCGAAGACCGGGCTTATGTATAATTCATTGCGAAACGGCGTGCCGTCGCGATGATAGTTCACGAGCTCGACAACGACGTCGCGTCGCCCGGCGACGGCATCACGGACTTTCGCCACGTCGGCCGGGTCGGTGCCGGGCCCCTGCAGGAAACGGCAATTGCGGCCCAGCAATTCCGACGCGTCGTAGCCGCACAAGGCCTGGAACGCTCGGTTCGCGAAGACGATCGGGTTGTCCGGCAGGTTGGGGTCGGTGATGATCTGCGGCATGCGGGTTTTCTCCGCTGCCGTGAATAGAAGGTCCGGCGATGCGGCTGAGGTGTGTTGCCCGGCCTCCGGACGCCGCAGGCCGCTCGCCCGCTCGGCTTCCAGCGTCGCGATGCGCGCCTCGAGCTCCCGCTCGCGCTGCCTGAGCCGTTCGATCTCGGCGTCCATGGTCCCCTCTTCGCTGGCGTCGATAAACAGGGAGCCAAGATGGGGCAACGTCCGAGGTTACGCGGGATACGAATTCCCGCTCCGGTGGCGTGTCCGTCGACGGCAAACCCCGGTTCGGGCCGGTGCGGTGGATCGAAAGGGGGGGAGAACGCGTCGCCTGCCAAGCTTACGCTGCAGAATGCAAGCCGATCGCGTCGTCAATTCTACGAACAGGGGTCCATCAATGAAAACGGCGAGGCTCGCGCCTCGCCGCTACGACCGTGTCGGAGACCGACACTGTCATCAGGTCGTTATAGGCCGATCAGAACTCCCGCCGAACCGATGGCGGTCATGACGAGGCTTCCGGCGAAGACAGTCGCCATGGCGTATGAAAAGAACTTCAGCATGATTGTCTTCCTCTCGGCTTAGCAGCGGTTGCCGCCGCTGGTTTGGCCGTATTGCTTCACGGGGAAGTTCTGCTGATTGGCGTTGCCTTCGGCAGCCGAACTCATCGGGCAGGTCGCGGGATTCCGGTCGAAGCCTGCGCCGAAGGGGCCAGAAAGCGAGCCGGTGGTCTCGACGTCGTAAGGGGTGAGCCCCGTCCAGGCGGAACGATCAGTGGCCATGGCGGACGAGATCGGAGCGGCGCCAAGGACGAGAGCGGTGACGACGGCGGCGATGCGGGTCTTCATGGTCTTTGCATACTCCTTACGCAATACAGTCCGAATGTTTCGGCCTATTCCCTCTTGCGTGATCCCAATATAGGGGCAATCTTTCCGGAGCAGCGTGCTTCCGCACACCCGGCGGCTGGGATTAAAGCTTGTCTGGTTCTGCCCGAGCTTCCGTCCGGGTCGGAGCGTTGCGCGAGCCGGAGACAAACGGCACACTCGGCGACGACACCGGGGAGGCAGCTCATGGTTCGGTGGGTCCACAAGCTTCGGCTCTGGCTCTGGCGTAGACAGGAACGAGCGCTGGCGCGCGACTGTCAGCTCACCGGAACGAGCGAGGGGGATTGGATCGCGGCGACTGTGGCGGCATCGGCCGGAGGGGCAGCCTCCGGCCATCACGCTTCCTATTCACATCTCGCAGGATCCTGATGGGCTGGCGCATCGAGTCCGCGCGCCAGCACCATGGCCCCTGATCACTTGGCGGGTTTAGCGCTCGTCGTGCTGCCGGTCGTCTGCGCAGGCGCGGTTCCGGTCGTCGAAGCCGTGGCTTGCGGGACGGCCACCGCGTCGATCACATCAAAGCGCATTCCGTCCTGCGCCGACTTCAGGACCGCGTTCGCCTCATAATACTTGCCCTGCCCGATCAGCGAGGATGCCTGGTCGATATCCGCGACCGTCCTGTTAAGCGGCAGGACGGCCATCGTGAAATTGACGTCGACATGGGCGAGCTTCAACTTTTCCAGAGCCCCCTTCTGGTCGCCGTGAGCGAGTTTGGAATTCGCCTCGGTGACTGCCGATGCCTTCGCGGGCGTGGCAACGAAGTCGTCACCCAGGGTCAGCTGTGCATCGACAGGCACCCACGCGACCTGTTCCTTGGATGTCGGCTTGGCATCGGTGGTGGCCGCCTGAGGCTTTGTCTTGTTCGCGAGGTCGGCGGGGGTCTTCAAGTCGGCTTCCGCTTTTGTGAACACCGTTTCGTCCGTCTTCACCTTGGAGAAGGCGGCCTGCGCTTTGGCGATCATATCCTTGGCCTGGGCCGGATTGGCCTCGAAGATGGCGAGCCGGGTCATCTGGAGATCCCGGAAGCCCTGCGCGCCGTCCTTCGAAAGCTTGCCGACATCCCGATCGATGGCGGTCTGCGAAGAGTTGGTCTGGTGCTGCGTCATCTGCTCTGCGCCGAAAGCGGTGCCACAAAGCGCAGTGGTCAGAACGAGAGCCGCAGTCATGGATTTCCGATAAGACATCTTCCTATCTCCATTATATCTGCGGGATGAAAGGCGTCGTTTTGTTTCGGCCAAATTCATTCCGTGTTCAGATAATTGATCTGGAGACTGTTGGTCGCATGTCCGAACGATTAAAACGCTGTAATGCGCCCTCTGCCCCGTCGATCCCCTCGGCGGGGTCGCCGCTTCATTTCATGCAGGCATCCTCCGCCTTGGTGAAGGCGGCGGGCTTGGGCTCGTGGTCGGATGGCCGGTTGCGGCCGAGCGCGCCATCGGACCGGGCTCGCAGGTAGGTGTAGATGTCAGGCATGTAGCACATGACGTTCCGGTTATCGCCGAAAGCGGGCATGACTAGTTCCTGTGAGGCGTTCACGTCCTTCTTGCCGCCCACGACGATGCCGGCGAAATGCGCGTAGTCCATTCCCTTGAGGGCATCGACGAGGGATGGCGCGTAGGTCGAGCCCATGCCATCCGGCCCATGGCAAACAATGCAGTTGGAATTGTACCGGACGTAACCTGACATCGTGTACCAATCGACTGTCTTGCCGCCATTGGTGATGTGGTAAGTCGGATCGCCATTCTTATCGGTATATTGCCCGTCCTGGAGTTTAGCGGGCTGAGTAGGCCCCTCGCTCTTCAGATCGGGAGTGGTGGCTGCGAGGGTGGTTTCCGCAGTGAGTGCGCAGGCCGTGAGAGCGATGACAATGCTGATGGCATGACGCATGATCGACTCCTCCCTGTCGGCCCATCGCCGACGTGGGACAACTTTCATCGATCGCGATAGCGCTCCGGGACGGCTTTCACGTTCTCGCGAAGCCGTCACGTTGAGTCGCGGTCCGGATCAGCCCCCTCGCAAACGCGGGTCAGCTCTGCCGAAACAAGCGCCGCGCCTTCGCTATGAAGGCTGAGACACCGCACGGTGACCGGCACTGAACGTCCAGAGCTGCTTGATGACCCTTGTCGACCTTCCCAACACGACCCCGCTCGACGCGGAGGTTGCGGCAACGGCTGCGCCGTCGAAGGCCGCGCCCGGGAGCAACCCAACTTTGGTGCTCCTGGCCCTCGCCATGGGCGGATTCGCCATCGGCACCACAGAGTTCGCAGCGATGAGCCTGCTACCGGACTTCGCGCCCGATCTCGGCCTCGATGCACCGACCGCCGGGCATGTGATCAGCGCCTATGCGCTGGGGGTCGTCGTCGGTGCGCCGGTGATCGCAGTGCTGGCGGCGAAGGTCGCTCGGCGGACGCTCCTTATCGGCCTCATGTGCCTGTTCGCGGTCGGCAATGGCCTCTCGGCCCTGGCGCCGACCTACGGGTGGATGCTGGCTTTCCGCTTTCTCGCGGGCGTGCCCCACGGCGCCTATTTCGGGGTCGCCGCTTTGGTGGCAGCCTCGCTCGTTCCGCGGGAGCGGCGCTCGCAGGCCGTCTCGCGCGTGCTTCTGGGATTGACCATCGCCACGGTCGTGGGGGTGCCGCTCGCCAACGGCATCGGCCAATTCGTGGGGTGGCGCTGGAGCTTCGGCCTCGTGGCTTTGCTCGCACTGCTCACCGCCGTCCTCGTGCGCGTTCATGCGCCGCTTGGAGAACCGGCGGAGGGGGCGAGCCCCCTGCGCGAACTCGGGGCCCTAAAACGCGGACAGGTCTGGCTGACCCTGGCCACCGGGGCGATCGGCTTCGGCGGACTGTTCTCGGTCTACACCTACCTCGCCTCCACGTTGCTGGAAGTGACCCACGCGTCTCCCGCGGCCATCCCGGCCGTCCTGGCCGTGTTCGGGCTCGGCATGACCATCGGCAATCTCGTCTGCGCCTGGGCGGCCGACCGTGCCCAGATGCCCGCTGCCGGAGCGACCCTTGTGTGGAGCGCGGCGACCCTCGCGCTCTATCCCTTCGCGTCGGCCAACCTGTGGACGCTGACGCCGACGGTGTTCCTCATTGGCTGCGGTTGCGGGCTCGCGACCATCCTGCAGACGCGCCTCATGGACGTCGCGGAAGATGCGCAGACCCTTGCTGCCGCGCTCAATCATTCGGCCTTCAACGTGGCCAACGCCCTCGGCCCCTGGCTCGCGGGCATGGCGCTCGCCGCCGGTTTCGGCCTCCCCGCAACCGGATGGGTTGGCGTGGCCCTGGCGCTCGGCGGCCTTGCGATCTGGGCGATCTCGGTGTCGCTCGATCGACGGAGCTCAGCAGCCACGTGATCGCTCCCGATACAAGCGACGCCTTATTTCCGGGATGCAAAACGCAGGGCTAGCGCCGTCTTTGATCAAGTTGGCTCACGTGCCTCCGTCTTTGCGAGCGGTAGCGAAGCAATCCAGGGCAGCGGGACGCTTCAGAACGGTGCGCCCCCCTGGATTGCTTCGCTGCGCTCGCAATGACGGCCGGGAATCCGTCGACGGGGCCGGCTCAACTTGGACGCATACGGATCTAGACGTGACTACAAGATGTACCTTTATTGCAAATGATATAAATCTGATCAGTTTGGGGCTGTTGCAAGCTCAACAGGCTTTGAATGATAGGAATTAGAAGAGGGGCGCTTTATACCTTCTCTAAAAATGTTTGAAAATCTTATCAACTCGCGTAGACGTTGCTGCAGAAGCGTGAGTGCGACGTGGCCCATACGGTGTGATGTCCCACCCTCTCCGCTTCGTCAGTCGGTTGGCTCGCTGAAGCAGTGGGGCGGTCGTGAAGTCGATCCAGGCCTGGAATTCCGGGGGAGCGCGCGCGAAGCTCGCTCTGCCGATGCGGCAAACGCTGGCCCTCGCCGTTCTGGCGATAGGCTTGGCAGCGACCCTCGCTCTGGCCGGAATCATCGGCGAGACCGAGCGGGTTCGGATGTCGCGGCAGATAGGCATTTCGCTTGTCCGTCACGCGACGCTTGTCGCAGCCACCCTCGACCGGGGGTTGTATGATCGGTGGCGCGATCTCGAAGTGACCGCAGCCCTGGACGCCTCGAAATTGATCGACGGATCCGATCAGGAACGCATGACGGTCCTCGATCGCACGCTCGCCAGCCACAACGATTTCGTCTGGGTCGGCTATGCGGATCGGAGGGGCATCGTACGCGCGGCGACCCAAGGACTTCTGGTCGGCCGGGATGTCAGCGATCGATCCTGGTTCGCCGAGGGGTCCAAGACCTCGTACGCCGGAGATATGCACGAAGGCCGTCTCCTTGCGGAAGCACGTGGAGGCCAACGGAAGGAAGCCCTACGCCTGCTCGATCTCGCCACGCCCGTGAAGGACGCAGCGGGTCAGACCGTCGGCGTCCTGGGCGTGCATTTCTCTGCGAAATGGGCCTCGACGATCGAGGAAAGCCTTCGCTCCTCCCTTCAACCCGAGCTTGCCGATGCGGAGGTGATGATCCTGTCTCGCGACGGAACCGTGCTCCTTGGCCCTCTCGGCGAGTTAGGCAAGCCCCTGTCCGGATCGGTTTTGCCACCGGCGAACGGCGCTGCCCAAAGTATCCTCCGTCAGGACGGGCACACCTTCCTTTCCGCGATGCTACCGACGCGGGGCTATCGCGGCTTCCATGGGCTCGGGTGGTCGGTTTTGGTGCGGCAGGACCAGTCGGTGGCTCTCGCCCCGGCCGCCGATCTCAGACGCGACGTGCTGGCGCGGGGCATTCCCCTGTCTCTCGTCGCTGCGGTCCTGACATTCATGCTGGCCGACATCCTCAAGAGGCCGCTCGATCAGTTCCGGTCGGCCACGGCTGCATTGGGGCGGGGCGAAGCGGTCATCCGTCCATCGGGACTCTTCGATGAGCTTCGACAGATCGGCGATGCCCTCGACGCGGCTTCGGCCAACCTTCGGGAGCGCGAGGCGCGTCTCAACGCGGAAAAGTCACGGCTCGCCTTCGCGCTGGAGGGCGCCAATGACGGTATCTGGGATTGGGATATCGTCAGCGGGACCGTCTGGTTCAGCCAGCGATGGCTCGACATGCTCGGCTACCGCTCCGGAGAGCTCAAGGAGCATTTTTCCTCCTGGGAACGCCTCGTCCATCCAGAGGACAAGGACGCCGTTCTGGCCGCCTTGGACGAACACCGCCGGGGTGCCAGTCCCTTCTACCAAGCCGAGCACAGGCTCTGGCATAAGGACCGCCGCTGGATCTGGGTTCTGACACGCGGCAAGATCGTGGAGCGGGATTCCAGCGACCGGCCCTTGAGAGCCGTTGGCACGCATACCGACATCACCGACCGCAAGGGCGTCGAGGAAGCCCTCGCGGCGAGCGAAGCGCGGTTCCGCACGCTGTTCGAACGGGCGCCGATCGGCATCGCCGACGTGACGCTCGGTTGCCGCTTCAGCGCGGTCAACGATCAGTTCTGCGGGATCGTGGGGTACGATCGCAGCGAACTGATCGGCAAGACCTTTCAGGAGATCACGCACCCCGACGACGTGGCGGCCGACACGGCGCAGGTGCGAGACCTGATCGCGGGCCGCATTCCTCACTACGATCTGGAGAAGCGCTACATCCGCAAGGATGGCCGCATCATCTGGGCGTATCTCGCGGTCTCCCTCGTGCGTAACGAACAGGGAAGGCCGTCTTACTTCCTATCGAGCATCAAGGACTGCACAGCACGCAAAGAGGCGGAGCACCTTCTGCAGGTGGGCGAGAGTTTCACCCGCAGCGTGGTCGAAAGCAGCTCCGATTGCATCAAGGTTCTCGACCTGGAAGGACGGATCCAGTTCATCAATGGTCTCGGCCTTTGCGCCATGGAGATCGATGAACTCGATAGGGTACGCGGTGGGCCTTGGGTCGAATTCTGGCCCGAGGCAGCTCGCTCGGATATCGAGCGCGCCATCGCTGCTGCCAAATGCGGTTCGCGGGAGAGGTTCGTCGCCTTCTGCCCGACCATGAGAGGCACGCCGAAATGGTGGGACGTGTGCGTGACGCCCGTGTTGTCCGCCGACGGACGCCCGGAACGCTTGCTCGCGATTTCGCGCGAGATCACGGGCCTGAAGCAGGCGGAAGAGCGGCTTCACCTGATGATGGGCGAACTCAACCACCGCGTGAAGAACCTGTTCGCCACGGTGCAGGCGATCATGCGTCTGAGCGACCGGGCGGGAGACGACGTCACCGCCTACAAGTCACGGATCCTCGCGCGGCTGACAACCCTGGCTCGAACCAACGAGATCTTGCTTCGCGCCAGCTGGAATGGCGCAAATCTGCCTGAACTGCTCACCGCCGAACTCGATGCCTTCAGCCTCGATGAGCGACTAAGCCTCGGCGGGCCGTCCGTCGCGTTGCAGGCTGCTCAAGCCGTCCCGATCAGTCTCATCATACACGAACTGGCCACCAATGCTGTCAAGCACGGCGCCCTCTCCGTGCCCGACGGAACTCTTACCCTGGCATGGCGCGTCGAGCAGTGCGGACTATTCCGAAGGCTTGTCCTGACCTGGACCGAAGGCAATGGGCCGCCCGTGATGCCGCCGGAGCGGAGGGGGTTCGGCACTCGCCTGATCCAAGACGGGCTGGCACGGGAACTCGGGGGGGAGGTCGTGTTGGATTATCGGCCCGAGGGAATGGCGGCGTCGCTGACCATCCCGCTCGCCTGACCGAGTCATTCGGTCTTCAGCACCATCAGCTCAGACCTTGCCGGACTCGCGATCGCTCAGCAAAGGATTGTCACTGCGCCTGACCCCAGTGACACGATCCAGCCTTTAACCACGAATTTTATCGTCCTTTAAGATCACTGGTGTTCCCTCTCCGGACTATCTTGGAGCGGGACCATGCGTAAATTTTCTTTAAAAATTAGGTCCGCGCTCGGACTACTCTTTTGTTCGATGTTGCTTGTATCAATTTTGCAGGGCGCCATAGCCTACTGGAAAATTGGCAATATCTCACTGGCTACCGATCATCTTCTAGACAACACGATCCCCTCGATTTCGGAGGCCCACGGGATCAACGCATTGATCTTGCGGACGCGTCTTTGGCAATTCCGCTACATGACCGCCGAGAATGAGGCGGGCAAAAAGCAGAGCGGAGACAAGATCACGGAGTTCTCGGCCGAGCGCGATAAGAAGGTGACTGCCTATGCTCCGCTCGTCGCCTCGCCGGAGGAGCAGAAAGCCTATGATGCGTTGAAGACGAAGCTCGATGTACTGCGCGCGGATGGTGAACGGCTGCGGTCTTTCCCGCCCGAGAAATACGAAGAAGCGATGGCGTTCTTCCGCGGGCCGATGAACGCGAATTACCTCGCCGTTTCCGCCGCAGCGAATGCGATCGTCGATATCAACATTGCCGCCGGTAAACAGGCGGACGCCGCCACGCGGTCCGAGCAGGCCTCGGCCGAGCGCAGCATCCTGATGATGCTGGGCTTGGCCATCTGCATCGCTGCCGGGGCGATGGCGTTCAGCTTCCTGGGTGTGTCCCGCCCGATCGAGCGCATGACGGCGTCGATGCGCACGCTCGCGGGCGGCGATACCCGCTCGGACATTCCCTACACCGGTCGCGGCGACGAGATCGGCGCCATGTCCGAGACCGTTCAGGTGTTCCGGCAGAATCTCATCCGCACGCGTCAACTCGAAGAAGAGACGGCGCTGGCCCGCGCCAGCGCCGAGGAGCAGCGCAAGCGCGCCATGCGTGAGATGGCCGATGGGTTCGAGGCGGCGGTCGGCGGCGTCATCGGCATGGTGTCGTCCTCGGCCACGGAGCTCCAGGCGACTGCTGGTTCGATGAGCAGCACTGCAGCGGAGACCGCCGCGCAATCCTCCACGGTGGCCGCCGCCGCCGAGGAAGCCGCTTCTACCGTCAACACCATCGCGGCCGCGGCCGAGGAGCTTGGCTCATCGGTGCAGGAAATCGGCCGACAGGTCGACGGCTCGGCCGACCTCGCCCGGCAGGCGGTGTCCGAAGCCGATCAGGCGGGCGCCCTGGTCCACGAACTCAGCGCCGCTGTCGCCCGCATCGGCGACGTCGTTGGCCTGATCTCCACGATCGCGGGGCAAACGAACCTTCTCGCGCTGAATGCGACGATCGAGGCGGCGCGGGCCGGGGCGGCGGGGAAGGGTTTTGCCGTCGTCGCGACCGAGGTGAAGGCCCTGGCCGAACAGACCGCGAAGGCGACGAACGAGATCTCCGGGCAGATCCTGCAAATCCAGGCCTCGACCGGACAAGCCGTCGCCTCGATCGGTGGGATTACGGGACGCATCCGCGAGATCAACGCCGTAGCCATCTCGATTGCCGCGTCGGTCGAGCAGCAAGGCGCGGCGACGCAGGAGATCGTGCGGAACATCGCCCAGGCGGCAGCGGGGACGGGCGAGGTGACCAGTAACATTGCCGGTGTCGCCGGGGCAGCGGAGGAAACCGGAGCCGCGGCGAGCCAAGTGCTGGGGGCGGCGTCCGAACTCTCGCGTCAGTCCGAACACCTGACGTCGGAAGTCGCGCGCTTCCTCTCTACGGTTCGGGCGGCCTGACGACGGTTCAGCGGAACCACAGTCACCCAAGCCGCGCTAGAGATGCGGATCGTCCGCGGCTTCGATCCTGCCTGACGCGATGGCCGACCGGAAGGTCTCGAAGTCTTTCGAATTCCGATCGCCGTAGGCGGCGGCCCAATCGGCGAGAGCCTCGCGGAGATCGATGCGGCCTTCGTGCCCGCAGTATCCCGCGATCGCTGCCGCATCGCCGGTTCTGGCATGGGCCTTGGCCAGGAGCGCTCCATAAGCGTGTGAGAAATAGAGCAAGGATTGGCCGGTCATGCGGGAGATCGGAATTTCACCCTTCATGTTCTTCATCTGCCGCACGTAAAACGGCCGTCCGTCGATCTTGGTCCAACCCAGCAGAGGATCTCCCACCGCCTGAAGGAGACGCTGGCCGTAGATGACCCGCTCTCCCTCGTGGCTGGCATAGGGCTCGGGCATGCCGCGCAGGTAGGGCGCGTGGGCCGGGCGCACCGCTTCCTTGACCTGGAGGAAGAGTGCATCCTGATCCGAGTTGCCGCACAATAGCGCGACGTAGGCCCGCGTTCCGACACTGCCGACGCCGACGACGCGGTGGGCGACATCGACCACCTGATAGCGGCTGAGCATGAAACGCCGTTCACGCGGCAGGGTCTCGGCATAGCGCTCCAGGCCGGTGGTGACCGCCTCGCGTGTGGCGTCATCGACGCGCAGGAGGATCGGCGGCTCCTCCTTGAAGCGCCAGCCCCCGTCGATCCGGCGTTCGCCGACCCGATCGAGCAAGCTTCTGTTGTTCTTCCGCCGCGCCTTCTCGACGGCCTTCGCGACGACGGCTTGAGAGCGCGCATCGATCTCCACCCCGGCAAAGTCGAGGTGGTCAGCCCGCGACGCGCGCTGCCAGACATCGAGCGATCCGCGAGGCGCAAGGTCGTCCATCGTGAGTTGATAGCCCGCTGCCGCGCTCAGGACCGCGTCCCTGCGTTCCGCGGTGGGCAAGTCGGCGTCCCGTGCGGCGACCTCGATGCTGGCGCAGAGGCGCTTGAGGTCCCATTCCCACGGCCCCACCGTGACCTCATCGAAGTCGTTGAGGTCCAGCACCACGTCTCCCTGCGGTGAGCCGAAGAGGCCGAAATTCGAGATATGCGCATCCCCGTTCATCACCACGTCGATGGCGGTTCGAGGGCCCTGGGCAAGGTCCCAAGCCATGACCTGCGCGGCCCCGCGGAGGAAGGCGAAGGGCGAGGAGGCCATGCGGGCGACACGCAGGGGGATGAGATGGGCTTGCCGCCCCTCGTGGGCCGCCTCGATGAGTGCCACCGGGTCCGGGCGGTCGGAGGCATTGGCGAGGGGCGCGTGGGCCGCGTGCGGGATTTCCGTTCGAAGGACTTTCCCGGCCGTGCGACGCTTGTCCCACGGCTCCACGCCTGAACGAAGGTCGATGCGCGGAAAGTCGGCGAGGGGCGTGAGGACCGCCTCTTCCGCAGCCCGGATCACACCCTCGAGCCGCTCGTCCATCGACGCCTTGGTTTCCGTTGCGAGAGGTGATCGTTCCACTGACTATGTCCGCTTGCCTCCAAGCAAGCTAGCGCCCGGGCTGAGGATTAAAAGCATCGGTCCGACGTATATTGCCCGCTCGTGCGGCGGCCGCCCCTCACATCGTATTTGGCAGCCGCTGCAGCGGCGGGGCGATGGCCGCATGTCCTTGCGGCGTCGTGTTTGCTGCACGGTGCGGCATGCGCCTTCCATGTCTCTATCGATGTGGTTGGCTGGTCTCAGCGCCTAGCCGTGAAGGATGTGGTCTGGCCTGTGGCGGGGCTAATTGGCACGCTCGCCGATGCCGGGGCTTAATTCCGTCACGGCCGCTTCGCCGAGGGCGCACCACCACGCCGGAGGCGCGTCCGTCGCGGACGCCGCTCGCGCGAACGTTCCTGAAGCCATCTTCGACCAAGTTGGCTCACGCGCCTCCGTCTTTGCGAGCGTTGGCGAAGCAATCCAGGGCAACGGGACGCTTCAGAACAGTGCGCCTCCCCGAATTGCTTCGCCGACGCTCGCAAAGACGGCTGAAAATCTATCGACGGGGGCGGCTCAACTCGGTCGGATACGGATTAAGCCGCTCACCTGTTGGGGCACGGTTCGTGAGCGTGAGCTTACGGGCGCCGATCGCTGCATCTCATCTCGAGATCGAAATCGACCCGACTGTGGACGTGGAGCCCACTAGAGCGTTTTCGGTTTAATCTGGCTCATATCCCGCGGCGGCGAAGAAGTTGGCGCATTCGTCTGGCGTGATGGTGTCGATGAGCCGGCCGATGGCCGTCCACAGCCCTTCGACCGTGCGCTCAGC